>JAXGNR010000005.1:195000-282622 GCA_040767965.1 Atribacterota bacterium | reverse complement strand
TCGGGCAAATGGTATGAAAAAATTTTTTACTTGACAATAATGGAGAAAGACCAGTTGGCTTGAAATCTACGTCATCTGGCAAGTAAACTGGTAATTCTTTTTCAGGTACTGGTACAATACCGCAGTCTTTACAGTAGACAACCGGTATTGGGGCTCCCCAGTATCTCTGTCTTGAGATTAACCAATCTCTTAACCTAAAATTAATCTCTTTTTTCCCTAAACCATTTTCTTCTAAATGTTTTATAATAAGCTCTTTGCCTTTTATATTAGAAAGCCCGTTAAAATTATCAGAATTAACCATTACGCCTTCACCATCATAAGCCTCTTTTAAAGTCTCGCCGGAAAGTGTTGTATTTTCGGGTTGAATAACTACCTTCACCGGTAAATTATATTTTCTGGCAAAATCTAAATCTCTTTGATCGTGTGCAGGAACTGCCATAACCATTCCTGTCCCATACTCCATTAAAACATAGTTAGCGATCCATATTGGAATCTTATCATGGTTGAGCGGGTTAATAGCATAACTTCCAGTAAAGCAACCTTTTTTTTCAGTTGTAGCTAAATCTTTTTCAGTGATATTTTCTCTGGCTATTTCTTTTTTAAATAAATTTATTTGTTTTTCATGCTTTGTACCATTAGTAAGCTTTTCAACTATCGGATGTTCCGGAGAAAGTACAAAAAACGTCACCCCATAAAGAGTATCAGGTCTAGTTGTAAATACGGATAATGTTTCATTGCTACCTTCTATTTTAAATTTAACCTGAGCGCCTTCACTGCGACCAATCCAATTCTTTTGCATTGTTAAAACCCTATCTGGCCATTCTTCTAAAGTGGACATATCATCAAGGAGTTGTTGTGCATAATCAGTAATCTTAAAAAACCATTGTGATAACTCCTTTTTTGTCACTTCTGCACCACACCTCTCACAACCGCCATTTACAACTTGCTCATTTGCTAGCACTGTTGCACAGGAAGGACACCAATTTACAACGGCTTTCTTTTTATATGCAAGATCGTTTTTAAATAGTTGTAAAAACATCCATTGTGTCCATTTATAATATTCAGGGCTGCAGGTAGATATTTCTCTATTCCAATCATAAGTTATACCTATTGATCGAAGAGTATTTTTCATTTTTTCTATATTATTTCTTGTCCAGGTAGCCGGATGGATCTTATTTTTTATAGCCGCATTTTCTGCAGGTAATCCAAATGAATCCCATCCCATGGGGTGCAGTACATTATAACCTCGGCTATGTTTGTACCTTGCTACTACATCACCAATAACATAGTTTTTAACATGACCCATATGAGGCTCTCCTGATGGGTAAGGAAACATCTCTAAAACATAATACTTAGGTTTATTTTTATCTGTTTTGCTTTCGAAATAATTATTACTATACCAATATGTTTGCCATTTTTCTTCTATTTCTCTAAAATCATAAGTTTCATTCATTTCTTTCATATTGATTAAACTCCCTTTAAAATAGAAAAACCCGCCACTTGTAACAGAAATTTACAAGGGACGAGATTCCCGTGGTACCACCCTTTTTTAGTAGATTATGGTGGAGCTGGCGGGAATCGAACCCGCGACTTCCTCCACGCCAAGGAGGCACTCTCCCATCTGAGCTACAGCCCCATCTACCCTTATTTCATTTAACGCTTGAAACGTTTTGAGCAATTCAGCTTATCTTATTGAATATACTAACTTGCCCAAAATGTAGCAGTTGAGCTTCTAGAGATGCAAATATCAGTTTTCAACTGCACTGATTCTCTGTTTTTATTGATTCTCAATTGTTTTCTGCCAAATTTATTTATTTTTGAAAACTTGTTTTATTATAATTAATGAAGTGCTAAAAGTCAATAATTCTTCTAAAAGATTAATTCTTAATAATAATAAATAATAAAAATTTCTTTATTTGTAATACCCGAAATGTTTTTAAAATAAATGAGTGCAGTCTTTTAACTTACTGCACTCATTTGAAACAATAATACTTTAATAAAATAATACTCTTTTATTTATGGGGTATATGCAAAAAATATCTTATATTCTAATCATCCCCACCTAGCCACCAGATAACTCCTACAATAGCTGCAATAATAGCCGCGATCCAATACCATTCTAAATCTTCAAAAAAGCCCATATAAATTCCACCTCCCTTTTCTTATATTATTTATTGTTTTCATTATAGTTAACAGAAACCTTTAAAACAAGTTTTTAAATTAATTATTTTTTATTATTTAGGTTTCTGATTCTTCTTCTTTTTTAACTTTTTCAATTATTTCTTGAGCTATCTGGGAAGGAACTTCCTCAAAGTGAGAAAATTTCATGGTAAATGTTCCTCTACCCTGGGTAATAGAGCGCAAATCAATGGAATATCGGAAAATTTCTGCTTGTGCTACTTGTGCCTTAATAATTTGTTTGCCTTTTTCAGTTTCATCCATACCCATTATTTTGCCTCTTTTACTGTTAATATCACCAATAATATCTCCCATATAATCCTTAGGAATAGTAATTGAAAGTTCATATATTGGTTCCAAAAGGATAGGATCGGCCTGAGTAACTCCTTTTTTAAAAGCCATTGAGCCTGCTACCTTAAAAGCCATTTCTGAAGAATCTACTGTATGATAACTTCCATCATATAAGGTTGCCTTGATATCTACAGTTGGATAACCAGCCAGTACTCCTTTTTGCATGGCCTCAATAATACCTTTTTCAACAGCAGGGCGATACTGCTTAGGTATTACCCCCCCTACGATCTTGTCAATAAACTCAAACCCTTTTCCTCTATCTTGCGGCTCAAACTCCACAAAACAATGACCATATTGACCACGTCCCCCAGATTGTTTTTTATATTTGCCTTCAGCTTGAACTTTTTTACGAATAGTTTCCTTATAGCCAACCCTGGGAGTATTTTTTTCTATTTCAACACCAAACTTAGTTTCCATGGTCTCAATAACAACATCAAGATGCGATTCTCCCATGCCGGCAATGATTGTTTCTCCAGTATCTTCATCCCTGTAAACCTGAATAGTAGGTTCTTCTTCTACTATTCTATTTATTGCTATACTTAGTTTGTCTTCATCTCCTTTTGTTTTTGGTGAAATTGCCAGCTTCATAATTGGTTCGGGGTATTCTATTTTTTTAAATTCAATAAGGTTTTCTTTATCGCATAAAGTATCACCAGTATTTGTTTTCTTCAGTTTAGCAATAGCTCCGATTCCTCCTGGAATTACTTTGGTTACCGGGCTTTGCTCTTTACCCTGCATTCTATAAATTTTTGCAACTTTATTTTCAATATCATGCGTAGAATTATAAATTAAGGAATCTGAATTTAACTCTCCCGAGAAGACTCTAAAATAAGTTAAATTTCCAACATAAGGATCAGCAACAGTTTTGAATACCAAGGCTGAAAAAGGAGATTCTTCAAGAGATCTTTTTAACCTAGTCTCTTTTTGATCATTTATATTTTTTACTTCTATATCCGGCAATTCTACCGGATTTGGGAAATAATCTTTGATAAAGTCAAGCAAGAGCTCAATGCCTATATTTTTTGTTGCAGATCCACATAGCACAGGAAAGATTTTTCTTTCTATAATCCCGCCCTTTAAGCAGGATTGTATTTCTTGCTGACTCAGCTCTTCCCCGTCAAGGTATTTCATTAATATTTCATCATTATATTCTGCCGCCGCTTCAATCATTTTCTGTCGATACTCATTAGCTTTTTCTGACAAATCTTCAGGTATTTCCTTTTCTTCCCAATGGCTTTTACCTTCAGAATCAGATTTAAAATAATATGCCTTCATCTTTAAAAGATCCACGATGCCTTCAAATGATTCTTCTGCTCCAATAGGCAGTTGGATCGGAACAGCATTTGGTCCAAAATTATCCTTAATTTCTTGACTAGCTCTTTCAAAATCAGACCTTTCTCGATCCATTTTATTAATAAAAAAGATTCTGGGTAAGTTAAATTCTTCGGTATAATCCCAGACTTTTTCAGTTTGCACCTCTACACCCGAAACACCACAAACCACAATTAGAGCAGCATCAACGACCCTCAAGCTTGATTTGGTGTCAATTATAAAATCAAGATATCCTGGGGTATCAATAATATTAAATGTGGTATCTTTCCAGTTAAGGTAAGCTAAAGAAGAATTAATTGTAATACCTCGCTTCGATTCCTTTGGATCATAATCAGAAACAGTGTTTCCTTGTTCAATCTTTCCCAGTCTGGTTATCATCCCGGAATCATAAAGCAAAGCTTCGTTCAGTGACGTTTTTCCAGAATCGCCATGACCAACAATAGCAAAAGTCCTTATCTTTTCAACATCGTTTTTAGTCACCCTACTTCCTCCTTGAAAATAAATATTATCATCTAGAATATTTTAACAAAGAATATTAAATATAGCAAAATATAGTTATTGATAATTTATAAATTAAGACAAGTTTTATTTATGTATGTTTATTTCTTTTGCTATATGTTATTTACTATTATCTAAAATCTGCAGACTTTTTTCTAATCTTGATGAAAAAATATCCAGTTTTTGTTTCTTTGTTTCAATTATTAATTTCCCATTATAATTAATTTTTTTAATAAATTTAAAAAAAGAATTCCAGTTTATTTTTCCATCTCCTGGTAACAAATGCTGATCCCTTACACCATCATTATCGTGTATATGAATATGTATTACGTCTTTTCCTAAAACATGAAATTCTTCTCCAAAATCTACTCCGCTTTGTTCATTGAGGCATTTATTGATGTGATAATGTCCAGTATCAAGGCAAATTCCCAATTGATTTGAAGGGATTTTTTCTAGAATTGTCTTCAGATCTGTTATATTATCTCCTAAAATGCCAGGAAGCCTGTTTTCTAAAGCAATTTTTATTTCCCATTTTTTACTAAATTCAACTATTTCTTGTAAGCTCTTTATTGATGTTTCGATTTTTTTGAGTAAATCATTTTTATTTTCATAATTTCCTCCGGGATGCACAATAACGGTTTCAGCGTTCAACCAAAATGCAGTCATGATTGTCTTTTCAATTTCTCTCACTGATTTTACCCTATCGTATTCATCATAAGAGGAAATGTCTATATCTTTGACAGGCATATGGATTGCGGTTACGTTAATTTGATTTTTTTCTAATATTTTCTTTATTTTTTTTATGGAATTTAAGTCTTGACACTGAAAGTGATTTTTTTTTGGTTTAATTTCTAAATAATCAATATTCTTATCGTTTAAATATGTCACTAACTTATTGATATCGTTTTGCCATAAAAACATACTAGAAATTCCATAATTTATGTTCATCGCTTAAAGTTATTCCTATTTTCTGTATTTTTATACCATATTTTTTGTAGCTTATTAATATTACATTTTTGTTTTATAAAATATTTAAATATTTCTCTACAGAAAAAGCTGCTATTGCACCTTCTCCACAGGCAGTTACTACCTGACGTAAAAGCTTGTAGCGAACATCCCCACAAGCAAAAATACCTTCAACTTTTGTCATCATATTTTCATCTGAAATAATATATCCATATTGATTTACTATTTTTTCAGGCAATTTATCAAAAGAAGGGTAAACAGGAGTATAACCAGTAAAAATAAAAATACCCTGGCATGGAAATATTTTATTCAAATTTGTTTTTACATTTTTTAAAATTACACTTTCAACTTTTTGATTTCCTTTTATTTCAACTACGATTGAATCCCAGATAAACTCAATCTTTTTATTCGAAAAAGCCCTTTCTTGTAATATTTTTGTTGCTCGAAGCTGATCTCTTCGGTGAATAACAGACACTTTACTAGCGAATCTTGTTAAAAATAATGCCTCTTCAATAGCAGTGTCACCTCCACCCACAACGACAATTTCTTTATCTTTAAAAAAAGCCCCATCACAAGTTCCACAGTAAGAAACACCTCTTCCGGTAAATTCTTTTTCTCCGGGAATTCCTAATGTACTGGCTTTTGCCCCAGAAGCAATAATTATGGTTTTAGAAATATATTTCTCATAATCTACTTCTACTTCAAAATAATCTTTTTCTGTATCTTTTATCTGGGAAATACTCAAGACATTGCCATTTCTAATCTCTAAACCAAATCTTAGTGCTTGCTTTTCAAAATTTTGCATTAAATCAGGACCTAATATTCCTTCAGGAAATCCTGGATAGTTCTCAATCATTTCGGTAAGATTTGCCTGCCCTCCCGGTAATCCTTTTTCCAATAATAAAGATTTTATGCGAGAACGGCTAAGATATATTCCTGCAGTTAAACCGGCAGGTCCACCACCAATAATAATAGATTCGTACTTGTTATCTTTTAAGTCTTCATTGAAATTGACTTCATTCATTTGAACCACCTTTATAAATTCATGTTTGTCTTGCTTAAATTTTTTTCAAGTAGACTTTTTAGATCCCATTTTAATTTCAATATGGGCGTTTTCCAAAATATCAATTTCTTTTAAAGGAGAAAACATACTGTAAATCATATTTTTATATAATTCTGACATAAATGGGTTAAAGGGAATATTTTTGCCGTTAATGCTAATGGAGATATCGCTGTTATAAAAAACACATTTTTTTTGTGTTTCATTTTCTTTTATAATGGCTTTTGCTAATTCATAGCAATTCTTATAACCACATTTGCCACAATTTATCTCAGGCAATATAAATGATTTATTTTCTACCTCATCAACTATTTTTTCCAGATCTTCTTCATTTAAGATAGAATAATCAGCTGTCTTGTTCTTTACAAGGGAGTCGTCCATGCTGGCGGAACACAATAAAAGACCATCATCCAATTCGTTCATATGGTCTTCTTCTCTTAAACAGGCAATTTTGGGGTAAAATTTTAATTTTTTAAAGCCTTCAATTAGGACATAATCAGTAGTCATACTATTAATAATATCTTTTAATTTTCTTTTTTCTTTTATAATTATATTTATGTTTTCAGGTGTAACCAATACTACCTCAGGCACGATATCAGCAAATTTACCGGTATCGGTATTATCATTATTTGTTGATTTGCTGGAATGTTTAATTATAGATACACTGTAACCTTTTTGCTGTAGTTTTTTGGCCAACAATAAAGTAAGAGTAGTTTTCCCACTTTTTTTATATCCTACAATTCCAACAGCTGCTTTCATTATTACTCCAAATTATAGATTTAGAACAATATTTTAATTGTAACATTTTTTTATTGTTACTTGTATTAAAGGCTATTTAAGTATTCATTGAACATTTTTATACTAAAATAGTATTTTAAAATTGTGTAAATATTATTTACATTTAAATGATACCAAAATGACATATATTGAAGCAAATAATTTTATCTTTATTTATTTATTTATTTGCTATTGTTTACTTAATGTTACTGATTTTACAGCTTATCTCAATTAGATTAGTCTTACTTTGCTATCATCAGCTAGTATGAATTTATAAGCTCTAGGCATCTCGTTTGAGCTGTAAATATGCACATCTTTTCCTATTAAACAATTCTGCATACGACTTTCAATATTATTAATTATAGTATTATACATTACAATACTGTATTCAATTTCGCTATTTTCAACAATAACAGAATTTGATAAAGAGGTAAAAGGACCAATATATGAGTTGGTTATTATTACATCATTCCCAATTGCTACAGGTCCTAATATAGTAGAATTTGTAATTTTAACATTTTCCCCTAACTTAACTCTTCCGAATATTTTTGATTTTTCATCAATATCTGCATTATTCATATCCCTGTGTATATCTTCCAGTATAAGTCTATTTGCCTCAATAATATCTTCCGGCTTACCTGTATCTTTCCACCACCCATCAATTACTTCTGCTTCTACATTATATTTATTGTCAATGAGCCATTGTACGGCATCAGTTATTTCAAGTTCTCCTCTGTTGGAAGGGTGAATATTTTCGATAGCTTTATGGATATTCTTATCAAAAAAATATACACCTATAAGGGCTAAATCAGAAGGAGGATCTTTAGGTTTTTCAGTCAGTTTGACAATTTTATTGTTTTTCAAGACAGCTATCCCAAATTGTTGTGGATTTTCTACATGTGTTAGAAGGACAAACGCATTTGAATTTCCTCTTTCAAATTTATTTCTATATTCTTTGATATCATTTTTCAACAAATTATCTCCTAAAAACATCAAAAAAGATTCCTCTTGCAAATATTCTCTTGCAACCTTTACAGCATGGGCCAGTCCTAAGGGTTCTTCTTGCAAGATGTAATCAATAACAACTCCCCATTTTTCGCCAGTACCAATTCCTTTTTTAATATCTTCACCTGTTTCCTTGCCAATAATAATTCCAATTTTATCAATCCCGCATGCTTTTATTTTTTCTATTCCATAATACAAAGCAGGCTTGTTGGCAAGTGGTATTAGATGCTTGGCACTGGTATAGGTAAGAGGTCTAAGCCTTGTCCCTTTACCTGCACATAAAATAATAGCTTTCATAATATATCCTCCTGGTATTTTTAATGTTAGTCTGAATAAATATTACCGCTAAAAAATTCAATTCTTTTTGCATATTGTAAATAATATTTTACATATATAAAAATCACTTCTGTAAATAAATAAAAAATTTAAATCAATCTTTGTTTTGTTAAATATATTTTATTCTATATTATCAATTTATTCACTATTTGTATATTTTATAATACGTATTATTGCTTATTGCTCAAATCTTTTTATTTTCTTGGTAAACTAGTCTTATTTTACAGTATCATATTTAGTTCAATTTTATTGTAAATTTTCCTCATCTCTAAAACTATTGTCAAAAATGTACATTCTAATATGTTTCCCTTAATTTTTATTTTGTTAATCATCTAACTATATTATTAAGATAGAAAGATTTTTAAATGATAATACTTTCAATTTTTAGCATTAATCTTTTCTTGTTTTGCTCTTGTTTTGCGTTATTCTTTTAATATATAAATAAAAATAAGTGCTTATTAAGAAATAATAGTGAGTATATAGTTTCACATATGTTTATAATAAAAAAGGGCTGTTTTTAAACAGCCCTTTTTTATTATTTATTTTTCTTTATAAGTTTATTCAGGCAACAAGTCAAGCATCTTGATAACCTTATGACCACCATTTTCAATTTGTAAAACAATCATTGCGTGAGCAAGGTCATTTATTTCGTCACAGGTATAGGTCTTGCTTGTACCTTCTTTAAAACCTTTGGTTTCTTTAAGAGCATCACGAATGGCAATACGGGCATCTTCCAAAGGCATCATCATTTTCTTACCATCGATTTCCTGAATAATCCCAGCTCTTCTCATTGCATCTGCCAGTACCAGCATACCATCATACATCCAAGAAGCACTGAATCTATAACCATATCTATCATTTAATATTTGATCCACTTCTTGAATAATAGGTCTTGGATCTGCAGGTGTTACATCAGCTACAGAATATATACCTTCTGCATCTTCTCCTGCTATCCTTACAGTTACATCAAGACTGGCATAAGAGGCGCTACCAACAAAGTCAACATCTAAGCCTAATTGTTTTACCTGTCTTAAAATAATACCATCGTCATTATTGTTAGCACTCCAGGAGTAAATACATTCTGCTCCACTTTGCTGAATAGCAAGTAGTTGGGCAGTGTAATCTAAGGTATTTCTTTGGAATCTCTGAACTGTAAGAGGTTCAATACCATATTCTGCTAATGCTTTTGTAGTTTCTTCATTTCCGCCCTGGCCAAAAGCTTCATCACTGTAAAGGGCAGCAACTTTTGTATGGCCAAGGTCTTCAGCTATAAATTGAGCCATAATCTTAGCAACGTTTCTATCATTGGTTCTAACACCAAACATCCAAGGATTGCCAAGCTCTCTGACCGACCAGGCAGAACCACCATAAAGAGATGGGACTTCTGCTTCAGCAATTAAAGGGTTAAGGGCATGATTTATAGTACTACGCACTGTTACAAAGCAAGCAGGAACTTCATGGTCATAAAAAAGTATGTTTACTGAAGAAAGAGCCCCAGGATTTGTTCCCTGGTTGTCTTCATAGACTATTTGAACTGGAATACCGTTAATACCACCTTCATTATTTACTTTTTCTACAGCTACTTCCCATTGAGCCATTTCAGTTGCTCCCTGGAGAGCAGTAGGTCCGGTCATTTCCATAGATCCGCCGATTTTAATAAATTCAGGTGCTGGTTGCCAGTTGATTTCAGCACTGGCACCAAATACACTGAGGATCATAATAGCAAGTGCTATTCCGAAAATTATTATTCCTTTTAAATTTCTTTTCATTTATGTTCTCCTTTATTTTATTAGTTACTGACTTTGTTTATTCTATTTTTTTTACTACCTTTATCCACTTTAAGTATTTTTAATAATAGAAATATCATTATTTTTTAAAATTTATTAACATATCTAACTTTGCTTTGTTTTTTTAATACCCCCTTTCTTCCTTGTGTAATCTATTTAAAAGACAGTTAAGGTTTCAAGTACAAGTATTGAAGGTTCTTTTAAATATATCTAAATATAGCATTATTTCTTTAAATCAAATATCTGTATATTATTTATATTTTATATAATCTTAAATAATCAATTGATATTAAAATTCTTGGGAAGATAGTAACACATAATATGAGAAGTAAAAATGCTTAGTTCAGCAAAATTGTGAAAGATCAATAAAAAACTAGTAACGTAAAAAAGTTTTTTTATTTTGTTGTTCATATCCATGTTAAAACTTTTATTGTACTTTTTATATAATATAGTTATTCAATTAACTGAAATTATATTAATATTAATTAAATATTTTTAACTTTATTTGTTGAAATTATAACATATAAAATATACTAATCAAAATATAATTTTATATTTTATTTTGAATTTTGCATTAATTTATACCGTTGGTTCTATTCGGGAAATAGTATTTTCTTCTTGCTTTAATATCTCTGATTTTGTTTTTTGGCCAGAGGCAACAAATAAGACTTTTTGAAATAAGCCTGCTGAAATTTCCTCTATTGTTTTTGAACCTTGAATAACTTCACAAACAGTATAGTCAATATTGTCAATGAATGTGCTGGCTGTTTTTGGATTTCCGGTAATTTTCAATGTTGTAGCTACAGGGTGTCCAATATGAATACCAACACCGGTTGAAAACAGTGCCAAAACGACCCCTCCCGCAGCAAGCCCGGTTAAAGAATCAGTTCCAGGGGCTGGGGTATTCATTATGAAAAGGCCTTTCCCTTTGGGAGGTTCCCCATAATCTAAAACGCCTTGAATAGTTTTTGTTCCAGCTTTTATTATTGATCCAAGTGATTTTTCTTCAATTGTGGTTAATCCTCCCTTTATATTGTCCGGCATTGGATTAGCCTCTCTAATATTTACTCCTCTTCTTATAGTTTCATTTTCAACATTTTCTACTATATTAATTATTTTTTTTGAGACAGTTGAATTTGCAGCTCTTTTTGCAAGTATATGCTCAGCTCCTAAAAATTCAGAAGTTTCTGATAAGATTACTATTCCACCATTTTCTATAATCATATCGGAAATTTTTCCTAAGACAGGGTTAGAAGAAATTCCAGAAGTTGTATCTGAACCACCACATTCTACCCCAATTACTAAATTATCCAGCTTGAACGGTTCTCTTTGATGGAGAGTAGCATCAACTACTAAAGAAACAGCTTTTCTCATTCCACTGGCAATTACGTTAATAGAACCACCTTCTTCCTGGACTGTCACTGTTTCAACTTTCTTACCCGATCTCAAAATATCTTTTTTAATAATTTCAGCTGAAACCGGTTCCAGGCTAACAATGAGGACAGCACCAATATTAGGATTATTACCAAGGCCAATTATAGTCCTTTGTGTTTGCCTGTAATCTTCTCCATATTGACCTCTTCCTGCATTGTGCGTTATAGCAATAGTTCCAGACACTTCATTTGATATAGTTCTTACAATAGGGTTTACATTATCCATGGCTGATAAAATGGCAACTTTATTTCTTATTCCCACTAATCCATTTGCCCTTCTATAGCCATAAAAAATATTTTCTTTAGTTAGTATTTCATCCATATACATATATTTCTAACTCCAATTGTATTTTTTCAATTTTACAATATTTTTTGCTAAATTTAAAATCGATGTTTGTACTTTTGTATGTAAAATTAATGTTAAAATTATATTTTGAAATTGCCATTTTACAATTTCAAAAAGGTTTATATGCTTCTCGATAATTGGTATTTTCTTTGCTGTTTATTTTTTATTATTATTTCGGTTTTTTTACCAAATACCAGGAAATAATTTATACTGGACTTTGTTAGCATATTTTCGGTAACCATCCAGATTTTCCATTAGAAATTTATCTTCTTTTGTTGTGCGATAAAACATTAAAAGTGCACCAATTAATCCTGGAACAAGAGCCAAATAAGACCCTAATGCTAAAGGGGTAGAAATCCAAAAAAGAATTGATGCTGAATAATACAAGTGTCTAACAATGGCATATGGACCTTCTTCAATAACTGTTTGTCCTTCTTGTATTCTTGCCTGCCCCTCAAAATATTTATTAACAGAATTAGCCCAAAGCTGAACAAACAAATAAATAGATGTAAATGGTAATACAAGATATGAAACAATATCTGGTACATTATTATATAGTGAAAGCTTTTCGTCAAAACCTGCAGTTATTAAAAGGATAAAAGTATTCAGTCCCAATAAACTGACTGCAATTGTATCCCATTCTTGATTTTCTGAAACTACTTCTTTCTTCCTATAATTAATTTCAGGATTTTTATAAATTCTTATAAAAGAAGTTATTAATGTTGAAATACCAAACAAGATTAAAAAAAGCCATCCCTTAAACCACTTAACATTACCTGAAGACAAAAATAAAGCTAGACCAAAGATAAACACACTGTGAATTGTTAAAATAAAAGTCAGCAAATATTTTGTTATATTTTGTTTATTTATAAAAGCCATTTTATCTTTTCACAAAGCTCCTTTCCCTTGATTCTTTTAATTTTTTTTAAGTACTGCAAGGTTTCCTAAAAAAATCAACATATTTAATAAAAATGAGATTTAAAATTTAAAAACCTTTATACAATTTAACATATAATATGCAATAATTATTTTATAATGTTTTTTATTTCTTTCGTAAGGGAGGCATATGTCGGTAAGTCAAAATTCTCTCCCCTCTCGTTTTTATCAATTCCTAAACAATAAAGCATTTTTTCTAATTCTTTCTGCTCAATTCTTTCTCCAAAATATGTTTTTAAAGAATTATTTATGTTTTTTCTCCTGTTTTGGAAAATTGCTGACAATAATTCCAGAAAAATATTTTTATCTTCAATAAAAACTACTGGCTTATCATAAAAGTTGATTCTTACAATCATCGAATCAACTTCTGGTTTTGGATAAAATACATTTGGTTTTTACCAGATGTATTTTATCAATATGAAATTAATTTTGTGAAATAACTGAAAGAAATCCATAATTTTTATTACCAGGTTTAGCCATCATTCGTTCTGCTACCTCTTTTTGGACCATTACAACTGCTATTTCCAATAAATAATGCAGATCCATGAGTTTTCTCAATAATGGTAATGATATATTGTATGGTAAATTACCGGCAATTTTATTGACAACAATCCCTTTTTCTTTTTTTTCTGTTAAGAATTTTTTTAAATCAAAATTCAAAATATCATTATATAAAATAGAAATCTGCCTTTTCTTATCTCTAAATAAATCTTCTAGAACCGGTTTTAATTGCTGATCTTTTTCAATTGTAAAAACATATTTTGCCGAATTCGATAGGGACTCTGTTAAGGCTCCTAATCCTGTTCCTATTTCAAATACAGATTCTTGACTATTTAAGTTTAGGGCATGAACGATAATCTTTACTATGTTTTGATCTATCAAAAAATTCTGGCCTAATTTTTTTTTAGGGGATAAATGATATTGAGATAAAAGAGAAAAAATATTACTAGGGGAAGTTAATTTATTAAGGTAATAGGAATGCATAAACCTTTCCTGCAAAGCAATGGAGCCGGTGATCTGAGTTGAACAGACAACCTACGGATTACGATTCCGTTGCTCTGCCAATTGAGCTACACCGGCTTTTTTTTAACGTTGGTAGGCGGAACAGGACTTGAACCTGTGACCCCCTACATGTGAAGCAGGTGCTCTGCCAACTGAGCTATCCGCCCATTACCATAATTAAAAAAAAGGTGCCTCCAAGGGGATTTGAACCCCTGTCGCCGCCGTGAAAGGGCGGTGTCCTGAACCCCTAGACGATGGAGGCATAATTACTGGTAGGCCGTGCAGGCCTCGAACCTGCGACCCTCTGATTAAGAGTCAGATGCTCTGCCAACTGAGCTAACGGCCCGCAACTTTGGCTTTTCCTTATTCTTTTTAATTGCCTTACAATGTTACTATATTTTTATTACTGTGTCAACGCAATTTTAAAAAATATATTATTTTTTATTCAATTCCTTCATCAGGTATTTTTGCTAAATTTTCAAATCTGGTATACTCTTTTAAAAATGCCAGTTCGATAGTTCCCGTTGGACCATTTCTCTGTTTGCTTACAATTACTTCAGCCATACCTTTTTTATTACTTTTTGGTTTGTAATACTCTTCACGATAAAGAAATGCAACAACATCTGCATCTTGTTCAATTGCTCCGCTCTCTCTTAGATCAGACAATCGCGGTCTTTGAACTGTACGTTGTTCTACTGCCCTTGACAATTGAGAGGCGGCAATGACAGGGACATTTAATTCTCTGGCTAAACCTTTTAAAGAACGTGAAATCTGTGATATTTCTTGTTGCCTGTTTTCAATTCTTAGCCCGGTTTGAATTAATTGCAAATAATCAATTAAAATAAGACCTAAATTATTCTTGGCTTTTAGCCTTCTTGCCTTTGCTTTAATTTCTAGAGGGGAAATACCAGCGGAATCATCAATATATATAGGGGCAGCGGACAGTCTGCCTGCTGCCATGGATAATTTCGGCCAATCTTCTTCAGGCATCCTTCCTCTTCTAAGGGCATGTGTATCGATTCTTGCTTCAGAGCATAACATTCTTTGCACAATCTGTGATTTCGACATTTCAAGACTAAATATCGCTACAGGTATTTTATGCTGAGTTGCAGCATGTTGGGCAACATTTAAGCAAAATGCAGTTTTCCCCATTGAAGGTCTTCCTGCAATTATAATTAATTCAGAAGGTTGAAAACCTGTTGTTATCTCATCAAGTTCAACAAAACCCGTAGGTACTCCTGTAATAAAATTGTCTCGATGATATAAATCCTCAATTTTTTCAAAACTTTCAGTTAATAAATCCTTAATAGAGCTAAAAGATTTTTCTAATTTTTGCTGTGATACATCAAAAATTAGATTTTCTGCTTTATCTAGTAATACACGGGCATCTTCCTGTTCTTCATACCCCATAGATACTATCTGAGTTGCATGGTTAATCAATTTTCTGACAATAGCTTTTTGTTCAACTATTTTTGCATAGTATTCAACATTGGCAGCTGTTGGAACACTACTCATCAGAGTTGTGAGATATGAGGCACCGCCTACTTCCTCCAAATGTTTTCGCCTATTGAGTTCTTCGGTTAAAGTAACCAGGTCTACTGCCTGGTTTTTTTCAAAAAGATCTAGTACACATTGATAAATAAGCTGATGAGAATTTTTATAGAAATCTTCAGGGCTTAATATCTCGATACAGTTTAATATTGAATCTTTATCTAAAATAATAGAGCCCAAAGTTGCCTGTTCAGCACTAATGTTCTGCGGTACATTTCTAGTTATTTCCATCATTTTCTCCACGCTCATAACAGTATAATGCTGGTAACATAATTTATTACCAGCGCGATCTTTTTGGCTTTTCTTATTTACTATGATTAATTATAAGTTATTTTTTATGTTTGATCAGTTTCTTTTTCTGTTACTTCTGAAACGATTTTTACGTTTATTTTTGCTGTAACTTCTTTATGCAAGTTTAATGGAAGGTGGTAATTCCCAACCTTTTTTAATGGTTCCGGGTTGTCAATTTTTTTTCTGTCAATTTCTATTTGATGTTGTTCAACCAACATTTCAGCAATCTCCTTATTGGTAACCGAACCAAACAATTTACCATCTTTCCCAGATTTCATTTCAAAGAGTAAAGTAATTTGGTTTATCTTTTCAGCTAAATTTTTAGCTTCAATCTTTTCTCTATTTCTTTTTTCCCATTCTTTTTGTTTCAGATGTTCAATAGACTTCATATTTCCAGCAGTGTGTTCTACCGCTAAACCTCTTGCCAGAAGATAATTTCTGCCATAGCCTCTGCTTACTTCTACTACATCTCCAACAAAACCTACATTATTAACATTTTCTTTCAGTATAACTTTCATGACTCTACCTCCATAATAAAGAGTTTTAAGCTTATAATTTTAATTATATTAATATATTAAATCATTATTTTATTAAAATGCTTTTTGATCTGTTTAGTCTGATGATAATCAAAAGCATATTTAAGTAAAATTTCATCTGTTTTCTTTGTTTGCACTAAAAATGGTTTTACGAAAATCAAACCAAACATCAAACATACCAATCCATGTTACTAATAATGACAAAACAGGCTGTATGAACACTAGAATATACACCAACCAGCAAAAAATAGTTTTAACTTTATAATACCTAAGCACGTATACAACAACAGCTAATCCTGCAAATAAAAAAATGATAGAGAACATTAGCTGTATGTTTACACCTATTCGTTCCAACAAAGGCACCTTGAGCCTTGTATTTATCAGCAAAATCAACATTCCCAGCAAGTAACTCCAAAAGAATGATTTACTAGCCTTCCATTTGTATAAAGGTACAATTGGTTCAATGTACAAGCCAATTCTTTTTAATATTATGCCTGCAACCCAGTAATTTATTATTGTATCAAAAAACGAAGCAGTAATAAGTATGGCTGGAAAAGCTATTTTTACCAATTCTAAAGATTGCAAGATGGAATCTCTAAAAACTTCAGCTTGTTCCTGATTCAAGCCAATATCGTTATAAAATTTCAAGCTTTGCTGTAAACTTTGCTCAATTTGGTCTAAACTCAGCAATAATGGATTAACATCAATTAACCACAGCCCGATTAATATTAGCAATACTTTAGCTACAAAAGAACTAATGCTACCGATTAAAAGTATTTCCGGTAATGAGTATTTTTTTTTGATTGTAGTTCCTAGCGCAATACCCAAAATACCAAAACCTAATAATCCTACCAATCCTTGAAAAGGTCCTGCCAGCAGACTAATCATAAAAAAAGCGATTGTCAAAGATAGTAGAGCAATTTTCAAGTTATGCCTTAGGCATATTATAACAATAGGCAAAGGACAAAGGAAACTAATCAATGTTCCCAATAAAGGAATATACAAACTTGCTAAAAATAATACGGTAGTAATAGCTGAAAGAAAAGCGCCTTCAACAATTGATTTAGCCGAGATGCGTTCCTTCAATTGTATAATCCCTTTCGATAGAATGTAACATTTCTTTATTTTTCTCTTTTTTAAAAATTATAGCTAAGTAAAAATATAAAAATATCTTACCTGTTAACGTAAGGTAGCAAAGCAACTTCTCTTGCTCTTTTAATTGCAATGGCCAATGATCTTTGGTGCTTAGCGCAACTTCCAGTTACCCTGCGAGGCAGTATTTTCCCTTGATCGCTTATAAACCTATCAAGCAATTCTACGTTTTTATAATCAGCTACTTTTTTCTCTGCACAAAAATAGCAAACTTTTCTTTTTCTTCTAAATCCTCTATAAGAAGTATCTCTTTTTATCATTTATCATTTCCTTTCTAATTCTGAATAATAAAAAATGTTTTCCAGATTATTTGTTTTGATCTTTTGCAGAAAGGACTTTTTCTTGTCCAAGAACAATTAAGTATCTAATAATCTTTTCTTCATATTTAATATTTTTTTCAATATTGGCAATATTTTCTGGCTCTAATTCAAAATCAAAAACTACATAAATAGCTTCTGTTTTCTTTTTGATTTCATAAGCCAGTTTTCTTTTTCCCCATTGATTTGTTCTGAAGATTTTACCTTGATTATTAGTAATACTTTGCTGAACTTTCTTGGTCATTGCAGAAATTTCTTCTTCTTGAAGACTGGGATCTAATAAGATCATTAATTCATAATTACGCATTATTTCACCTCCTTTTGGTCTTTTTGGCCTCATTTTAATGAAGCAAGGAAAATGCGTTGCTATTATACCATTACAAAAATAATATATCAAGCAAGATTAATAAATATATTTTATATTAGTCTTTTTTTATTATTAATTTAATTCTCCTTTCTATTTTTGTCCTGGGGACTAATACCTTTCTGCCACAACAGAGACATTTTATGCCTATATCAATTCCTGTCCTGGTTATTTCCCAATGATAACCTCCACAAGGATGCTTTTTCTTTAATTTTATAATGTCTCCAATTCTTAAATCTAATGGCATTTTTCCCTCAGTTTTGTATTATTTATAACATTAGATTATTTTCTATCCTGCTTTTTTCAATAGAAATATTATCAGGATAAAAAATAACTAAATTTATATTAGCAGAGTGAAAAATATTCTCTGCTAATTTCATTATACCTTTCGGGCTAGCTTCCTCGATTTTATTAATTATTTCTTGATAACAATATTCTTTTCCATGTATCAGCAAATGAGATCCCAGTCTAAAAGCATAATTTAATGTACTATCCATTCCCATCAATATGCTTCCTTTATACATTTCTTTCGCTTTTCTAAGCTCTGCATTTTCTATTTCGTAATCTTTTATTTTTTTCAATTCTTCCAGAACTTTTTTAATGCTACATTCAATTTTATTTGGATCAACCCCGGCATATATATTAAAAGATCCAGTTGTATCAAAATATTGTACGTAAGAATGAATATCATAAGCAAGTCCTTCTTCAACTCTTATATTCTGGAAGAGACGAGAGCTTAACCCAGCACCCAATACAATATTTAATAAGTCCATATTAATCTTGTCTGGATGAAATCTGGAAATGCCAAGAAAACCAAAACATAAATGAGCCTGGTTTATTTTTTTTGGCATTATCAACAATTCCGGTTTTGTTTGTTTTTTATTTTTTATTTCAATAAATCTATTTTTATTTATTTCTTTTTCTTTTAATGAAAAAGAAATATTGTCTACTGCTTCTAAAAATTGGCTTTTTGTAAAGTTTCCTGCAATGCTGATAACCATATTATACGGGTTGTACATTTTATTGAAGTAATCTAAAATTAATTGCCTATTGAGACTTTTTACAGTTTCTTTTTTTCCAAGAACATTTTGCTCTAAAACAGTATTTTTCCATAACAACTTATTTATTAAAAATGTAATCCAATCTTCTGGAATATCTTGATATTTATTAATCTCCTCTATCACTATTGCTTTTTCCCGATTTATGTCTTCTTCTCTAAAAAGAGAGTTGCTTAGTATGTCCATCATGACTTCAAGTGCATTCTCAAAGTTTTTATTTAATACTTTACTGTAAAGAAATGTACACTCCTCTGAAGTTGAAGCATTTATTTCTCCTCCTAATTCTTCTATGCAACGAGAGATTTCCAAAGTATTCTTGTTCTTCTCTGTTCCTTTAAAAAGCATATGTTCAATGAAGTGAGATATTCCTTGTTGCTTGCTATTTTCATATATTGAGCCAGCTTTTATCCCTATAACTGTAGATATTGAACTCATTTGAGGCATTTGGCAAGCTATAATCCTTATTCCGTCATTTGTTTTTAACAATTCTATTTCTTGCATATAGTATTCTCTATAATCTCCTAATCAATGTTTTTAACTATAAATACTTCTTCTAATTTATTAAAATCAACCTCTGGTTTAACTAAAATTCTTTGAAAAAGATCATGTTTTTCCTTTTGAATGGCAACCACTTGACCAATAGGTATTCCTTTTGGTATAGTACTGCCCATGCCAGAGGTAACAACTATATCATTTATCTTGATATCTGCGTCATGAGAAATATAATCAAGATAACAATAAGACGTATCTGGTCCACCCTTAATTACTCCAATTTCTCTCGTACGCTGGACCATAGCTCCTACAGAACATCCCTGGTCAATCAGTAAAAGTACCTGGGAATTATTTTGTTTTGTTTCTACAATCTTGCCAACAAGCCCCTTATAATTTGCTACTCCCATATCATTTTCTACTTCATCATTTATTCCTCTGTCAATTGTAATACTATGAAACCAGTTAGCAGGTTCCCTCCCCACAATGTTTGCTACCATCATTTCATAAGAATAATACTCTTTGAACTGGAACATTTTTATCAATCTATCATAAGCAAAAGCTTTTTCTCGAGCAATAGAGTTTTCTTGTAAAAAAACTTTTTTTTCATTTTTCAATATCTCGTTTTCTTTTTGCAGATTTTCTATTTTAGCAAACAAAAAAGAATATTCTTTTATTTTATTGACAACCGTATTGAAAGACTGATTGATAGGCTTATATGCCGACATTCCTAAATCTTCGAAAAAACCAAATACTCCACTACCGTTATAGTCAATTGTAATAGTTAATATAGAAAGAAAAAATAACGATAAAAATAATACAAAAGCTTTTTTTTCTTTAGAAATACGGTACAAAAAATTCTCCATTCTTATTGTAGAAAATTAACATTTATTTTTTTATCTGCCTTTAATAGTTTTATTTAATATTCTCTGATATTTATTATAATTTTCTAGTGCTTCACCAGTTCCTTTTACAACACAATACAGAGGGTCTTTTGCAATAAAGACGGGAACTTCTATTTGTTCCTTTAAAAGTTCATCTAATCCGGCCAGCAAAGCTCCACCACCAGTCATAATAAGGCCTTTGTTGATAATATCTGAAGCAAGTTCCGGTGGAGTCTTTTCTAATGCTGTTTTTGCAGTATTAGAAATAACTTTGATTGAGTCATATAATGCCTCCTTGAGATCATTTTTGGAAAGTTCAATTCTAAATGGTAATCCGCTAATTCGATCTCTTCCCTTTGCTTCAAAGTCATTACTTTCGTTTTCTTTATTTGTATTCGAAAAGGCTATTTTTAGCGATTCAGCTGTTAAATCACCAACCAGCAAGCCATATTTGTCTTTAATATATTTCGCAATTTGCTGATTCATATAATCACCAGCTACTTTGGAAATCTCATTTACCACTATTCCTCCCAGAGAAATAACCGCAACTTCAGTTGTACCTCCGCCAATATCCATTACCAAATTTCCCATAGGTTCGAAAATAGGCAACCCTGCTCCTATAGCAGCAGCGATAGGTTCTTCTATTAAAAAAACATTACGTGAACCGCATTCATAGGCAACTTCTGAAACTGCTCTTTTTTCTACTTCAGTGACTCCTGAGGGAACACAAATAGTAATAGAAGGTTTTATGAACTGATTGTTCCTGAAAATTTTTTTAATAAAATAACGTATCATTTCGGCTGTAACTTCAAAATTAGCTATTACCCCATATTGAAGTGGGCGAACTGTAAAAACCCCTCTTGGTGTTCTCCCTATCATTGCCCTGGCTTCCTTGCCTACTTTTAAAATTCGGTTGTCTTTTTTAAAATAAGCAACTACCGATGGTTCTTCAAGAATAATCCCTCTACCTTTTACATAAACCAAAGTAGAGGCTGTGCCTAAATCTATTCCGATATTTCGTGAAAAAGTAGGAAGTAGTGATAGTTTAAACATCCTAAACTCCTTTAAATAATCTATGATAATACTTGTAATTTCATAATATAAATTCTATCCATATATTTTCTATAACGCAAATAATTATATAATAACATGTCACTTATTAGCAATTTGTTATTTTGCAATTAATTTATTTGATAACTAATATATATGAAATATTATTATAAAATATCTTTCAACTTCTAATTATTCTTATAGCATAGTAGTGGATAGAAGAAGTTTTGCATATTTTTTTTAAAAAATATTAAAAAAGAATTAAATTAAATTAATAAGGTGATTCTAATTAATAAAATATATTTAAAATTTTGCGTTCTTCGCTCTTGAAAATTACGAAAAAATATTATTAATGAACTTTCATTTTATTTTTAAATGTTTTGACAATTTTTGACAACATAGCATAAGAAAAATAATCAATTTTAAATATGTCTTGTTACCGTAAATCTAAATATTTTAAAATTCTCCATTGGCAAGATCCCTGCTTTCTGTTTTGCAATCGCTAATTGATGCTCTACCGAGTCTACTCCTTCTAAGTCCGGAAGAAGTAGACCTTTTTTTGATCCATTAGTGACAATAACTCCATATTTTTTGGGATCCAGTAAGGAAATATCATTTATTTCTTCAGCAGGAGACAAAACATCTACAGAAATATTTAAAATCTCTATTTCATCCAATTGAACCGGAGAAAAACGTGGATCATAAAAAGCAGCACTAACGGCATTTTCAATAATCTCTTCAGCCAGATTTTTCTGAACTGATGCAAAGGTGCCAATACAGCCTCTTAGCTGGCCATTCTTTTTTAATGAAACAAAGGCTCCTGCTTTTTTTTTAATTATTTCCTCAGGCAATCCTGCTGGCTGTTTCATTATCCTGCCATTTTTCAGATAATATGTAATACTATCTTTTGCCAATTGCACATAGATACTTTCTTTTTTATTCATTACATATTTAGCTCCTTTAAAATAAAATTATTTTTTGTATTGCTTCTTAATTTATTTTTACTATTTTGAAGAAAATACTAACATATCCTGGGTAACTGCTCCCCGCTAAGCATTCCAAGAACTCTTTTCCCGCCGATTTTGGTTTTCAGATAAACTCCATTTCTGGAATCTGAAATTACCTTTCCGATAATTTTTGAATGATCTCCATACTGGCACTTCTTCATTTCATCTAATACTTCTCGTGAATACTTTTCAGGAACAAATACAATCATTTTTCCTTCATTTGCCAGATATAATGGATCATATCCCAATATTTCACAAGCATCTCTTACATTTTCATCAATAGGAATTGCCTCTTCATTAATTTCTATTTCCACATTTGATTCTTGAGAAATTTCATTTAAGGTTGTAGCTAGTCCTCCTCTGGTAGGATCTCTTAAAACATGAATTTCCTCAGTGATACTTAATATTTTAATAACTATTTCGGACAATGGAGCAGTATCACTGAACACTACTTGTTCTAATTGCAAATTTTCTCGGGTTGCTAAAATGCTAATTCCATGATTCCCCATAGGACCGTTAACTATAACAACATCACCAGGTTGAGCATGTCTGGCACTGATAAAAACATTCTTATCTATAAAACCAATCCCTGCAGTGTTAATATATAATCCATCAACCTCACCATGTCCTACTACTTTTGTATCACCTGTTACTATTTGCACCTTTGCCGTTCTTGCTGATTCTGCCATGCTGAAAACAATTTTTTCCAGCATCTCAACAGAAAACCCTTCTTCTATTATAAAAGAAACACTTAAATATTTTGGTTTTGCACCACACATAGCAAGATCATTAACAGTCCCATGGATTGCCAGATTGCCTATGTTTCCTCCCGGAAAAAAAAGTGGAGTTACTGTGTAAGAATCAGTGGAAAAAGCAATCTTTTTATTGGATGATGGTAAAATAGCACCATCATGGAGCTCTTTAAGGAATTTATTATTAAAATATTTTAGAAAAACTGTTTTAATTAAATTATTGGATATTTTTCCCCCGCTACCATGATCTAGGGTAATTATTTTTTCATTCATTTTATTCCTTTCTATAATTTTTAGTGTAAACATACTAGATGATGTCAAATTTATAATACAATGTTAGATGGCTAGATGACAGTTGATGAAGTCCCGGGGCAGCACTTTGTTATATATTTTTTACCAGCGACTCAGTACTGTATTTATAAAAAGCTGCACAACTGCCTTCGCTTGAGACCATACATGCTCCTATAGGATTTTCAGGAGTGCATACCTTTCTGAACAATGGACATTGCAACGGTGTAATAACACCTTTCAGCACATCTCCACATCGGCAATCGTGATTTTCTTGTGTTTTTTCAATATCTACTTCAAAATTTCGAGCATTCATTTTACGGTATTTTTCTTTTAAATCCAATCCACTTTTAGCTACAATTCCGATCCCACGCCAGCTGCTGTTAGTATGAGTGAATACTTCAGACATTTTTTCTAAAGCCGTTGGATTTCCTTCTTTTCTTACTACTCGTTTATATCCATTTTCTACACAGGCAACTTTATTCCTTTTCTGGAGGACAATATGATAAATCGCTATAAGTATATCTTCAGGTTCAAACCCGGCAATTACGCAAGGAATATGGTACTCCGATGGTATAAATTGATAAGGTTCAGTCCCTATTATTGCACTGACATGGCCGGGACATAGAAAACCATCTAATTTTGCGTCTTTTTTTTGCAAAAGCTCCCTCATTATTGGAGGCATTAGTTTTGCCAAACTAAAGAAATAAAAGTTTGGAACAGAATCTTTGGCCGCTTCTAAAACAACACTTGCTAATAATGGAGTAGTGGTCTCAAAACCAATTCCAATCAAGACTACATTTTGATTAGGATTTTTTACAGCAATTTCCAAACATTGAATAGGAGAATATATTATTTGGATGTTTGCACCTTTAGCCTTTTCTATTTTTAAGCTTGAATTTGTCCCAGGAACATTGATCATATCGCCAAATGTTACAATTATAGTATTTTTCATTCTTGCTAATGCTATAATATGGTCAATTTCCGAGGTTGGGGTTACACAAACCGGGCATCCCGGCCCTGAGATCAAGTTTATGTTTTTGGGTAAAAGCTCTCTTAATCCCGATCGGAAAATTGCCACTGTATGTGTTCCGCATACTTCCATTATATTTATTTTCTCATCAGTTAATTCTTTGATTTTATTTAGAATATTTTTACATAATGTTTTACTGTTATCTTCATTGTATTTGCTCAAGATTGAATTTCCTCCCAAGCACGATTTATACTATCTGCCTCTTTTTGATTAATTTTAGTTATACCGTAACCGGCATGAATAAGTAAATATTCTCCTTCTTTTACCTCAGGTAAAAGATCAATTCTAACAGTTTTTTTTAAATTTCCTATCATTACCTCAGCTTGTTTTGAGTTCATAATTCTAACTACTTTACCTGGAATAGCTAAACACATTATACTTACCTCTACTTTATTTTCTTGTTTGAAGATCTTGAACTTTTTACACTGGACATTTTTAAAAATTATTTTCTTTAGCATTAGCAACCATTGCCTGACCTAAAGAAATACAGGCATCATTAGGAGGCATTGCCTTATGGATAAATATGTTGAACATATTATTTTTCAATTTTTTTATTGTTTGTTCCAGCAAATAGCTATTTTGGAAAACCCCACCTGACAATACAACTTCATTTATCAGTGTTTTTTCTCTGATTATTTTGCACATTGAAGTAGTAAATTCTGCAACAGTGTTATGAAACTTGGTTGCAATTGTACTTTTAGGGACATTATTCTTCAAATCAAATACTATTTGGCGAAACATTTCTTCTGTATTTATTATCCATTTATTCAATTCTTTTTCAATCCTAAAAGAATAATTATCATCAAGTGCAGACTGGCATATTGATTCTAACTGAATAGCTGCCTGCCCTTCAAAGCTTACCTCTTCTTTTAATCCTATTAAAGCTGAAACAGCATCAAACAATCTTCCGCAGCTTGAAGTGGACGGAGAATTGATATTTTTGATTAACATCTGTTCTAGCAAATTTATTTCTTTACGTTTCCTTTGTTTTATAAATCCAATATCCAAATTAGATATTTTTGATCCATAATTTGAATAAATATAACTAAAAGCCATCCTCCAGGGATAATGAATAACCTGTTCTCCACCAGGCATTGCTTGATATTTCAAATGTCCTACTCTTTTATAATCATAATAATTTGCAATTAAAAATTCCCCTCCCCATATTTTACCATCATCTCCTAACCCAGTTCCATCAAAAGAGACACCGATTACTTTTTCAGTTAAATGGTTTTCAGCCATACAGCTTGCGATGTGAGCATGATGGTGTTGAACCCTGCATAATATTAAATTTTCTTTTCTTGATAACATCTCTGCATAGCTGGTGGACAAATAATCCGGATGCAAATCGCAGGCAATTATTTTTGGTTTGAACCTGAAAACCTGAATGAAACGATCAATGGCCTCCTGGTATGCTACAAAATTTTCCTGATTTTTTAAATCGCCCAAATGTTGTGTGGGGAAAGCATAGCAATCACGAGTAAAGCATACCGTATTTTTCTCCTCTGGTCCGACTGCAAGAATCTGTGATACTTTTTTATTTAACATAATAGGAAAAGGAGCATAGCCTCTTGCACGTCTTATCATAATTGGGCTAGAGAAAGAATCTTTTATTACCGAATCATCACATCTGTTGTAGATAGACCTGTTATGTAATAGCATAAAATCAACTTTATCAGATAGTTGATCAAGTGCTTCATTATTTTTAATAATAATAGGTTCATCACTGAAGTTGGCACTAGTCATGACTATAATCAAATTACTATCCTTCAACAAAATAGCATGCAAAGGAGTATAAGGAAGCATAACTCCCAGATAAGAATTATCTGATGCTATTTCCGGTGAAAGATAATATTTTTTTTTCTTTTTTAAAAGCACAATCGGTTTTTCTTTGCTGGTTAGAATTTTTTTTGCTTTTGCAGAAAGATGGCATATCTTTTTTATTAAGTCAATATTTTCAGCCATAACTGCAAGCGGCTTCTTATCTCTTTTTTTAATTTCTCTTAATCTGGAAACAGCTGTGAGGTTGGCAGCATCACAGGTAATATGAAATCCTCCTAATCCTTTAATAATACCAATCTGTCCTTCTGCTAATCTTTTTTGAACTTCAATAACTGGTTCTTTTACTTCTATTTTTTTACCTTTTAGATAAAGGGAAACTTGTGGACCACAATCATGGCAGGCATTAGGCTGGGCATGATAACGACGATTATTAATATCAATATATTCCGAATTACATTTACCGCACATAGAAAAATTACTCATAGTAGTTTTTTCTCTATCATAGGGAATTTCTTTGATTATGGTAAACCGGGGACCACAATTTGTACAATTAATGAATGGATAGCGATATCTGCGATCAGCAGGATCCAGTAATTCGCTCAAGCAATCATCACATATGGAAATATCTGGAGGAATAAGAGCAAGAGGGTTCTCTTCCCTTGTTTTGCTTTTTTTTATCTTAAAATCTGTATATCCAAATACAGGCATTTCTTGCACAAGGACTTTTTCAATCATAGATAATATAGGTGCATTCTTTTTAATTTTTTTAATAAACCCATTTACATTAGACCTTTCGCCTTCAACCTCCATCTCTATGCCTTGTTCTGAATTACAAATCCATCCTGTCAATTGATATTTTTGGACTCCTTTATGGACATAAGGCCGAAACCCTACGCCCTGCACAATTCCATAAATAGTAATTATTTTTCTGGTTTTCATTTTTTCCTTTGTGATATACTTTTTTTTAAATGCAAATATTATCCGTCTGTTATTATTGTTTATTTTTTTATTACTTTAATTTTTCTTTCAATTATTTTTTAATTAATTCTTTCAGCCAATTGTACCAGCTATCCATCCCCTCACCAGTTAAGCATGATATTTCAAATATTTTCATATCAGGGTTAATACTGAGAGCTTCCTTTTTTAACCTGTCCAGATTGAAAGGAATATAAGGCAATAAGTCCATCTTGTTAACTAACAGAATGTCACATTTCCTGAAAATAACCGGGTACTTAATTACCTTATCATCACCTTCAGGAATACTTACCAGATTTACCCGATATTTTTCTCCCAAATCAAAACTCGCTGGGCAAACTAAATTACCAACATTCTCTATAAAAAATAAGTCTATTTTGTCAAAGTTAAAAGCTGACAATGCTTTATTAACCATATTTGCATCAAGATGACATGCGCCATCAGTATTAATTTGTGCAACCTGAACTCCATATTTGCCAATACGCTGAGCATCCCTATCTGTCTGCAGATCACCTTCAAGCACTGCAATTTGCATATTTTTTCCCAGCTCATCAATCGTCTTTTCCAACACGCTGGTTTTACCTGAACCTGGAGAGCTCATCATATTTATTACTGGTAGCTGATAATCATCAAATAGTTTTCGGTTTTTTAAAGCCATATCTTCATTGCTTTTCATGATATTTGAGAATATTTTTATTTTAACCAATTTTATTTCCTCCTGATGCAATTAATGTTTCAAAATAATATTTAATAATAAATTATATCTAGTTATATTTTTTTTCATTTTCCTTTTGAAAAAATCTTTCGGCTATTATTCGGGCAGAATAATCATCATATGGTTTTGGCGGGATTCTTGCAGATGTAGGTATAATTTTTAATAAACCTCGTGGTGGGTTTTCTGCAAAATATTTTTTTCTAGCTAATATAGTAGTATTTTTTTCAGCAATTACTGTTAACAATAATTGAGAATACTTATTTTTTATTGTCTGAATAATTTCCTTTGAATATGTCCCACTTCCAATAACGATATTATAAATTTTATACTTATCCAGATATCCTTGTAATTTTTCAACCAGTTTAGAGTTGTCGATAACCTCTGCTTCAAATAATTTTAATTCATTATCAACTACTACTATTCCACATTTTTTTTTACCTGGATCTATTGCGACAATCTTTCTACTATTCATATGTTTATCCATAATTACTTTTCTTATCAGTTCTTTATATCTTTATAATTTTTGTAAATTTCCTTTTACTTTAACCTTTTTTACTTTTAAAATAATCTATCATATCTAAGAATCCTCTTATAATAATAACAGAAATAAAGGCTATTGTCCCTAATTTACCACCAGTACCCCCAAAACAAGATGTGCTATAAATAAAAAAGAATGCACTTAGTAAACCTGAAATAGCAACAAATATTTCATTTGGAATCCTGGTTGGAGTTGACATGCCTGCGAAGGAAGCACAGATCATCATAACTGCAAGGGAACTTCCAATTTCAGGAAATAAATAAGGCATAATTAATCCTGCCAAAAGACCTACAACACCAGAACCAAAAACAGCACCATGTTTTAATCTAATGCTTATCAGATAAGTCAATACTGCTGCAATAACTGAAAATAAAACTATATATTTAGAAGTTTCCCAAGTCGGAATAGGGCCACTTGCAAGATATTTTTTTCCTGAAAAAACAGAAGCCAGAATACATCCAGTCAAAGCAATGGTACCTAATTTCCCACCAAAACCATTGAATACATTTTTTGTTAATACAAATACTATTCCGGCTACAATACTTGCAATTGCCAGATATAGGTAAGATGTAAAAAGAACGCATGATGCCATTCCAACAAAAGCTCCACAATACAATGGAACGCCAAATTTAGGAATCATTATTGCAGCAATAGTACCAACAAGCCCTGCAGCTACAACTGATCCCATTCCCAAGTAATTATTAAAAGTAAAAGCAACAAAAGCCCCTGCGAATACAGCTAAAAAATTGTTATAATCTAAAGCACTATTAATTGATAATTTCTTATCTATTTCTTTTTTTCTTTCTTGGTTTATCCCATACAGCAAACCAATTAGCAGGATTAGCTGGAAAAAAAATAACCAGGAATAACCATTTGTCTTGATGTTACCATCAAAAGCATAACCAAATACCAATAAAGAGGTTATTGGCAGGATAATGAAGCCGATAATTTTAAACATAAAATCCTCATTTCTTTTAAATATTTTATTATAAACTTATCTTATACTGGTAAATAATCAAAATTAATATTTTTGTTAAATTGCTAAAAATTATATCCAATGGTTTTATTAGATGTCCGAACAATTGTTATAGATATTCATTCTTTCCCCTCTGGCAAACCCGACTAAAGTAATATTTTTTTGTTTTGCTAAAACAATCGCTTTTTCAGATACAGCGGATCGTGAAATTACGAAGGAAGCACCACCATTTATTATTTTTTTTAGAATTCCAGATGTTATTCTGCAAGATGTTACGATAATTTTATCAGATATATTAATATCTTTTAGGAAGGCTTCTCCAAAAATTCTATCTACAGTATTATAACGGCTTATATCTTCACAAAACAATAAAATGTCTCCTTTTTTATTGGCAAGTCCGCAACTATGAACTCCTCCTGTGATATCAAAAAAATAAGCCTTTTTCTGCATTTCAATTAGCAAAGAAAAATATTTTTTATTTCTATTTTGTTTTTTTTTCTTTGTATTCCTTTTCTTTCATCGTCTGGTTTATCAGAATTCATTTTTTCAGAAATAAAATATGGAAAATCAACACCTACTCCAGGATTATTAAATTCTTTTATTTCTATTTCCAGATTTTCTTTATCTTCAACTAATGATTTTATTTTTTCTCTTTCTCTAATAATTCCATTTGTAAGCAAAAAACCTACACCAAGAAATTTATAATTAATTGGGCTACAATATAATTTTGCAAATATTATTTTATTTACAAATATATTTAGCTCAATTTCCCTGGCAACTATGTCTATAACTTCATATTTTTTACCATTTTCAATCCTGGTTATTTTCACTTTTTTGGCTAGTTTAAATCGTTGCACTTTCGTTTTCCCCTCTTCAGGTCTAAATCTTTGGCTAAATAAAAATCATTTTTAAAATTAATATTAAAAAATGATATCAGCTCAGGATCGATTTTCTTAATATCATGCTCTTCTACTATTTTCACATTCAAATATGGAAATATACTTTTGACAGCCAGCTTGTTATCTTTGATATTTTTTTCTATTATGTCAATACATTTTTTACTATACACAGCACACAACGGCTCAAATAATTCTCTGCCGTAGCCGGGTATAATAATATCGTGAATCGAGATATTTTGTAAAAGAAGTCCGATTAGTTCTTTTCTGATAAAAGGCATATCACAGCCAACTATTAAATTGTAAAAGGCGTCTGAAACCAATAATCCAGTAAGAATCCCTCCCAAAGGTCCTTTTTGGGGATAAATATCTTCAAATACTCTTTTATAATCTTGATATTTATCTTTAGGTCCAATTATGATAATACTATCTTCCTTAAAGTATTTAGATGCTAATATATTAGCAATAACCCTATCAAGCAAGCTTATTCCCATCAGCTTCATCTTGCTTTTATCTTTGTTTAATCCTATTCTAGTACTTCTTCCTCCAGCCAATATAATAGCATTTATAGCATTGGTTCTGTTTCTTTTAAAGCCTTCCAATTAATCTCCAGGTTTTTAATATTTATTAAAAAATATTATTTTCATTTAATTTTTTATACTAAGATACTTTTTTTATTTTTACTGCACATACTTTATATTCTGGTATTTTGGAAACTGGATCAAGAGCTGCATTTGTTAATAAATTTGCAGCAGCTTCATGGAAATGAAAATTCATGAATACTACACCCTTGCCTGATTTATCTGTTACTTTTGCCTTTGCTTTAATTTTACCTCTACGAGAGGTAACTTCAACCATCTCACCGTCTTTAATCTTTAGTTCTTTAGCATCATTAGGGCTGATTTCAACTAAGGCTTCTTTGTATACTTCGTTTAAACCTTTTGATTTTCGAGAAATTGTGCCAGTATGGAAATGATACAATACTCTACCTGTAGTAAAAATCAAAGGATACTCATCGTCTGGAAGTTCTGCAGCATCTCTGTATTCAATGGGGAAAAATTTTCCTTTGCCTCTACTGAATTTATCTTTATGCAGGAACTTTGTTCCCGGATGATTAATATCAGGACATGGCCATTGCAGTCCTTCTTTTTCAAGTCTGGGATAAAATATACCACCATAAATGGGAGTTAAGCTGGCAATTTCTTCCATTATTTCTGCAGGATTGTTATATTTCATCTTATACCCCATTTTTTGTGAAAGATCACAAATTATCTGCCATTCTGGTTTTGCGTTGCCGATAGGTTCAACTGCCTTATGAAATCTTTGCACTCTTCTCTCGGTATTAGTAATAGTGCCGTCTTTTTCAGCAAAGCTTACACCTGGCAAGACTACATCAGCCATTTCAGCTGTTTCAGTCATAAAAATATCTGATACAACTAAAAATTCAGTCTTTTTTAAGGCTTCACGGGCATGGTTTAAATCAGGATCTGACATAGCCGGATTTTCTGCCATAATAAAAATTCCTTTTATCTTTCCCTCATAGGCTGCATTAAGGATTTCAACTACAGTCAATCCTAATTTATCCGATAAATCAGCTCCCCATGCTTTTGAAAACTTCTCTTGGACTTCAGGATTTGTTACAGCCTGGTAACCTGAATAAACATTTGGTAAAGCCCCCATATCGCAAGCTCCCTGCACATTACTCTGTCCTCTCAGCGGGTTTACTCCAGAATTTTCTTTTCCCACATTCCCGGTTAGCATGGCAATATTTGCAGTTGAAAGAACATTATCAGTACCGCTGGTGTGCTGGGTTATTCCCATAGAGTAAATTAAGGAAGTATCAGGACCTGTAGCATATATTCTGGCAGCCTCTCTTATATCATCAGCTGGTATTCCTGTAATCTTTTCAACTAATTCAGGGGTGTATTTAAGAACAATTTCCTTCATCCTATCATAGTCTTCAGTTCTTTCTTCAATAAATTTTTTGTCTTCAAGTCCTTCAGTTATAATTACATTCATCAAACCATTGAATAAAGCTACATCTGTGCCTGGTTTTTGCCTAAGCCAAAGCGTAGCATACTTGGTAAGTTCTATTTCTCTAGGATCGGCTACAATTAGCTTAGCTCCATTTTTAGTTACTGCTTTCTTTATTTCCAATGCAATAATAGGATGATTTTCAGTAGTGTTGGATCCGGTCAGGTAAATTACTGAAGCGTGGGCAATCTCTTTAATGGAATTAGTCATAGCACCACTGCCAAAAGATTGCGCTAATCCGGCAACAGTTGCTGAATGGCAGAGCCTTGCACAATGATCAACATTATTTGTACCCAGAACTGCTCTTCCAAATTTCATAAGCAAGTAATTTTCTTCATTTGTACATTTTGCTGAAGATAAAACTGCCAGGCTATCACTACCGTATTCTTTCTTGATTTTACCAAATTTATCACTTATCAGGTCCAGTGCTTCTTCCCAGGTTACAGGTTCTAATTTTCCATTCTTTCTCGCTAAAGGTGTTTTTATTCGATCTTCCCTATTAATATAATCATTACCAAAACGTCCTTTAACACAAAGATTTATTCCATTTACTATACTATCAGGATTAGAAGTTACTTTAATTACTTTTCCATCTTTTATATTCAGGTCAAACCCACAACCACACCCGCAATAATTGCAGGTTGTATAAACTTTTTCAAATTCCCATACCCTGCCTTTTCCTACAGCAGATTTATCTGTTAATGCCCCCACCGGACAAACGGCTACACATTGCCCGCAGGAAACACATCTGGAATAATCAGGGTTTTCAACAGAGCCAATTGTTATATTTGTTTCATGGCCCAGCTTATTTCCCAGGCCTGCAATTATTTCAGATTTGCTCCCACGAAATCCAACTCCTATAGCTTTTGATTGCTGCACTTCATTGCAAACTTCTATACATCTTCGACAAAGGATACACTTATTCAAATCTCTTAATATAAAAGGGTTACTGTTATCAATCGGGAAATTTTTCTCTTTTCTGCCAAAACTAGATTCTTTAATGCCATATTCATAAGCTAAATCCTGTAAATCGCATTCACCATTTTTTTCACAAGTCATACAATCAAGAGGATGGGTGCTTATTAAGAGTTCCAGTATTGTTTTACGGGCTTTTCTTACTCTCTCATTATTTGTACAGATTATCATGCCTTCACGTACAGGGTAAACGCAAGAAGCAGGTAGACAAGCCATTCCTTCTATTTCCACTACACACATACGGCAAGAGCCCGGGTAGTGATTAATCTCCTGCATAGCGCACAAGGTAGGTATTCGAATACCATTGTTTTTGGCAACTTCCAAAATTGTTTGCCCTTCTTCAGCTTTCACTGTTTTTCCGTCAATGGTCACCTTCACTTCTTTCATCGTTTCTCTCCTTCTGTAAAATATTTAAAATACATATACTAAAACTTATATATTGCTCCAAATTTACAAGCTTCATAACAGGCACCGCATTTTATACATTTATTTTGATCAATCTTATGGGGATGTTTTTTTTCTCCCGAAATTGCGTCAACCGGACATTTTTTAGCACAAACAGTACATCCAGTACATTTTTCCGGATCTATTTCATATTTTATTAAATTATGACAAACTCCAGCTCTGCACTTTTTTTCTTTTATATGTTCAATATATTCATCTTTAAAATATTGGAGCGTTGACAGGACCGGGTTCGGGGCAGTCTGTCCCAGTCCGCATAATGATGAATCTTTTATGCTATATGAAAGAGATTCCAGAGTATCCAAATCTTCCATCTTTCCTTTCCCTTCGCATATCCTTGTTAATATATCCAGCATGACCCTGGTACCTTCACGGCAAGGAGTGCACTTACCACAAGATTCATCCTGTATAAAATTCATAAAATAACGGGCTATATCAACCATACATGTATCTTCATCCATCACGATTAAGCCTCCAGACCCCATAATTGCCCCTAATGCTTTTAGTGATTCGTAATCTACAACTGCATCAAGATGTTGTTCAGGTATACACCCTCCTGAAGGCCCTCCAATCTGTACGGCTTTAAATTTTTTATTATCTGGGATTCCTCCTCCTATTTTGTATACTATATCTCTTAAAGTAATTCCAATTGGAACTTCTATTAATCCAGTATTATGAATATTTCCTGCTAAAGCAAATATTTTTGTCCCTTTACTTTTTTCTGTTCCTACAGACGCAAAATCTTCGGCTCCGTTTAAAATTATATAAGGAATGTTTGCTAATGTTTCCACATTATTCAAAACAGTTGGGCATTCAAATAGCCCTTTGTTGGCAGGAAAAGGAGGTCTTGGTCTTGGTTCGCCTCTTTTGCCTTCAATAGAGCGCATTAAAGCAGTTTCTTCACCACAGACAAAAGCACCTGCTCCCATCCTGATCTCTACATCAAAATCAAAACCTGTTCCTAATATATTTTCCCCTAGAAGTTCATGTTTTCTCATTTCATTTACTGCAATTTTTAATCTTTCTATTGCAAGAGGATATTCAGCTCTTACATAAATATACCCCTGGTTAGCACCAATAGCATAGCCTCCTATCATCATAGCTTCTAATACACTAAAGGAGTCCCCCTCTAACATGCTTCTATCCATAAATGCGCCAGGGTCACCTTCATCAGAGTTGCAAAGAATATATTTTTGCTTTCCCGGTGCTTTTGCTGCAAACTCCCATTTTAATCCAGTTGGGAATCCTGCTCCTCCTCTTCCTCGTAATCCTGATTTTTTAACTTCATCTACGACTTCGCTGGGTGTCATTTGGGTTAATGCTTTCCCTAACGCCATAAAACCATCAGCCCCAATATACTCATCTATACTGTTTACATCAATAATTCCACAGTTTCTACGGGCAATTCTCTTTTGAAGTTTAAAAAAATCTATTCCTTCAATCATATCAACCAATTCTTCTGTTTTTGGTTTTTTATAGAAAAGTCTCTGAACTACTCTTCCTTTTAAGATATGTTCCTGAATTATTTCCGGAGCATCTTCTGGTTTGATTTTTTGATAGAAAATCCCATCCGGGTAAACCATCATAACAGGGCCTAACTCACATATACCCATACAACCAGTAGTGATTATTTCTACCTCGTTTTCTAACTTAAATTCCTTTAGTGATTTTTCCAAGGCTATTTTTACTTCAGCAGCTCCATTAGAAATACATGATGTACCATAACACAACAGAAGCTGTGTTCTTATTTTTTTAATCATTGATATGCTCCTTACCAATTATTTATATTTCTCTAAAATTGAATTTAATTTGTCAGGGGTTAATCGGCCATGCACATTACTATCAATCATAATTACCGGTGCCATACCACATGAACCAAAACACGGCTGAGAACCAAGTGTAAACCTCAAATCTTTTGTTGTTTCACCTTCTTTTATTTTTAATATCTTTTGTAATTCTTCCATTATTTTTTTAGCACCTTTAACATAACAGGCTGTCCCCATACAAACAGTTATCGTATGTCTGCCAACAGGCTTTGTTTTAAAATATGAATAAAAAGTGGCTACGCCAAAAACTTCACTTTCCGATATATTCATCTCCCGAGAGATAAATTCCTGAACTTCTGGAGAAAGGTAGTTAAAAAGATCCTGAGCTTTATATAGAACCGGTATCAAAAAATCTTTTCTGTTTTTATTTTCTTTTATATAGTTTTTTAAACTTTTATACTTTTCTTCTTCTAATATTTTATTTTTTTCTTTTATGATGGTTTCACTCATCGTTTTTCCCCTTTGAAAATAGATATTTTTCTGTAATTCGATTATTTATCACATGTTCTGAAAATATTTCTTTGGCAGCATCCTTATCAACATTTTTATAAGTAATTGGCTTCTCTTTTTCAACATAAATAATAACCATCGGCTCTTGCGCACAAAAACCAAAGCATCCAGAGGCAGTAACAATAATATCTGTTTTTTTATTTTTTTCAATTAATTCTAAAAATTCAGTCATTGTTTCTCTGGCACCTGCTGCTATTCCGCAGCTTCCCATCCCTACCACTATTTTCACACGGTGCTCCCCTGATCTGAGCTCAAGGTCTTTTTTAACCTTTTCTCTCATCATTTTTAACTCTTCTAAATTTTTCATTCTTCCTCCATTCAAAATAAAAATTAATATAATATATTTGATATTACAAAATACCTATTTTGTTGAATTCATCTTTTAATATACAGGAAATTCTATTTCTTATTTCAAAAAAAGCAGTTTTATCCTTTTCCATTTGTTTTTTAATTTTTTCAGCATTAAAAATTATTTTTTTTTGATGATATTTTTCAAAATATATTTTTAGATTAATATCAGGCCAGGCAAAAATTATGTCTAAAAATGCATTGCTTAGATCACCAAAAGGCTTTGCATCGATATGGGACATATTTATTTTAAATTCTAAATAAGTTCCTCCATTTTCATTAATTCTGTTGACCTTTAAATATCCACCGGTATCCTCTGTGGTCTTTTTTAATAAAGGCAAACCCAATCCCACTTTCCTGGTTTTTCTGGTTGTATAAAAAGGATCCAATACTTCTGGTCCACTTATCCCAAAACCATTATCGCTTATACTACAGAAAAAAATATTATTTTCATAACTTATAATTATTTTTACTTCGGTCGCCTTGGCGTTAACAGAATTTTCAAAAATATCAAACATATGATCAGCAATATTTTTCAAGATTTAATACCTTCTAATATTTTTTTAAACGAATAAAAATTATTCATATCAAAGCTGTCTGCAATTTCCAGAAAAAATAATCCAATATCCTCTATAAAATGACTATCTGATCCGCTAATAATTGGGAACCCATTCAAGGTATCCCCAAATTTATTTTGTTTTTTCTGCCATTCGTCTTTTGACAACTCAACAGCATCAAATTCACTGAAAGAATCTAAAAATCCAATCTGATTAATTAAACCACAATGTTTCCTGTTAATGTGTGCTGGGATAGCCAGGCCTCCAATGCTATGAATAAAATCTACCAGATCATCAATACCTATTTGCAGAGCATTCTGCCTGAATTTAGAATCTATTCCTACTATTTGGTCAGTTCTATCATATATTAATTGATAGCCAAAAAAACCTGGCATGTTATCTTTTTTTGGTAAGCATTCATTTATCTTATTTTCTATTTCATCGAAACTATTTTCATCCGGGAAATAGCCAAGCAAATGTACTTCTTCTTTTGTTGTCAATTCCACTCCTAACAAACTGTTTATTTTTTCTTTTTTTGCTAGCTGATGGAGAATCTTTGAATGACATGTTGCGTTATGGTCGGTAATTGAAATTAAACCAAGACCTTTTTCCAATGCTTCATTTAAAATTTGTCCTGGTGACATTACATCAGAACCGCAAGCTGATAAAGATGAATGTATATGCAAATCAATTTTTTTCAGAATTCCCCTCCAGCATCTTGTATAATAATCCGGAAATTTGAAATGAATTTTTTTCCGTTCTCAAGAGGCTTATATTTTCTTCCTTCGCTTTCTCTATTAAATCCTTGTTTATTTCTATGTTGTTGGTAAAAATTATAGCTTTTATTTCTTTAATCAAGGCAACGGCAATGCTATTTCGGTGGGCCTGAATAGTGATCCAGATACTGTCAGGGAAAGCATTTGCTATAACATCAGACATTAAATCACCAGAATATCCTGCTTTTATTTCAATGTCAGAATCAAATAAGATTTTCTGTAAACACAGGTTATCAATTATATTACTTAATTTCACTTTTTACCTCCCTATATAAACAATGGCTTTTAAAGTAGTTCCTGTTTCCATTGATGATTCCAGGCAAAAATGATCAGCGCATTTTTTTATGTTTGGCAACCCCATTCCTGCACCAAAGCCTAAAGCCCTGATTTGTTCAGATGCTGTAGTAAAACCCGGCTTTACCGCCTGTTCTATATCAGGTATTCCTGGACCAAAATCTTTAGCTGTGATAGAAATTTCAGATTCGCTTATTTCAACGGAGATATATCCACCCAGAGAATGAATACTGATATTCATTTCAGCTTCATAGCAAATAATTGCTACTCTTCGCAATATTTTGTTATCAAGACTTATTTTTTGCAAATAGTTTCTGATGATACTCGCAACTTGTCCTGCATTATCAAAATCAGCTTTTTTTACTTCAAATCTTAAAAATTTTTTAAGATTCTGCTTGATCATATTTTCTGAAATTAAATTGTTTTTTTCTTCTTTTTCTTCAACTTTTTCTGCAATTGATTGTATGGTAAATAATAAATAGTTTAAAATATCACCCATCGTTAAAATTCCAACTATTTCGTTAGAATTGGCATTTTTTGTAACTGGCAATCTACCATATTTATATTTATCAAATTTTTTTATGGCAGAAACTAGGGAATAATTCTGAGGGATAGTAACAACTTCTTTAGTCATGTGTTTTTCTACAGGCTCATTTATATAATTTTCATCTAAAGCTGAAATAACATTATCAATGCTTACAATACCTATAATGCCCTTGTTTTCATCAAGAATAGGGACGCCTGATATTTTATTCTTTTTCATAGCTTTTTGAATGAGACGAAAAGTAGTGTCTGGACTAAAATTTATTACATTTTTAGTCATAGCATCTTTTACTTTTAGTTCATAAATAAGTTCGTTTGCAAGGGTTAATTTTTCTTTTGAATGTAGTATTGTCATTTTATTATTTTTTATTCATAGCCTCTATTATTTTTTGGCAGGCTTCAAATGTCGTTTTTGAAGTCATAAGCAATGGAATGCGGTGAGATCGGGCTAGCCCTATAGCTTCTTGTTCTGGTGTTTTTCCTCTCATAAATACCACTCCAATTCCACCGGCAATCTCTATTGTTCTCACTACTTGCTGGGTAGTCAGTCCTGTTAGTAATAAAAAATTTTCCTTATTAAGCGTCAAAACATCACTTAACAAGTCGCTTACTGCAAACTCTTCGACTTCTACATCTAAATATGATTCTCCAGTTAATATTTCTGCTTCTAATATTGCTGCGATATCTTTTATCTTCATTTTTCCTCTTTTTTTATATTTTATTATAGGTATTATCCTATTGGGCAGAAAATCATTAGTTAATTTTAAAACATTGTGAAATTAATCACAATACTAACTTAAAGAATTTTATCACAAAGATTTGCTTAATGTCAAATGGCTTTACAGATTTCTGTTATTATTTTAATTGAGGAAGAAAGTAAAAAGAGGGAGTTATTTTTTTAGGTAGTAAACTAATTTCTCAAGTTCAATTGCAATGTCTATATGGTTTACTCTCACATTTTTTGGATGACGGATACTGACAGGGGCAAAGTTTAAAATTGATTTAATTCCCCCGGCAATCATTTTCTCGGCAACATCTTGTGCGCATTCGGATGGAACTGTAATAATGCCAATTTTAATGCGATTTTCTTTTATAAAGTTTTCCATATGCTGAATATGAATAACTTTTGTTGAATCAATAGTTTTTCCGATTTTATCTTTATCAATATCAAAGGCAGCTTTTATAGTAAATCCTCTCTTTTGAAACCCCTTATATCGCAAGAAAGCTTTGCCGATATTCCCGGCTCCTACCATAATTACATCCCATTTTTTATTTGCAATTAAAATATCCCTAAGAACACCAATTAATTTAAGTACAGGGTAACCAATTCCTCTTTTGCCAAATTCTCCAAAATAAGACAGATCTTTTCTTATTTGGCTTGAGGTTATCCCGGTTATTTTTGCTAGCTCCGAAGAAGATATATTTTCAGCTATATTCCCTTCTTCGGCTTCAATCAATAATTCTAATGACCTGTGATAAATAGACAACCGATTGATCGTTGCTTGGGGAACATTTGTTTTTTTTTGCTTTTTCTTTATTTTAATTACCATTTATCTCCAGTTTTATTTAAAAAATATTTTATATATAGTTTTTTGCAAGTTCTTTATTTTCTAAAAGTATTTTTAAGCGTTAAAGAATATTTTATTCATGTATTTTTCACTAAATATTTTTTATCTCTGAGTAACCCATACTTCATATCCGCTATTTTCTAATTCTTTGGCAGCTCTTTCAGCTTGTTCTCTAGTTGGATAAGCTCCTACTTGTACTTTGAACGAATTATTAAGCTGAACAATAAACGTTTGAAATCCGCTTTTTCTATTTCAGATGCCAGATTACGAGCATTGCCTTCTACAGAAAAAAATCCAACCTGAACAGTGAATGCTGAACCAGTAGGGATATTTTGTGATGGTTCAATTCTCGGCCGGTCCTGGGTTGTATTCTCAATAACCGGAGACAGTGCAACTTCCCTTTTTTCTGCAACATTACTTTGTTCTGGTAATGTCTCAGTGGTAATCTCTTCTATTTCTCTTGGCCTGATATTAGCAGGTTGTTCTGTAACCTGTGTTTTATCACTTTCAAAAATATCAGTTGAAATACCTTGCTCTTCTAAATAATATTGTTCAGTATCATCTGCTTGTAAAGTGTCCTCGGTAATTATGTCCTGAGTAGATATCTTTATTTCTTCTGGTGGTAAAAAGCTTTTTTCACGAGCCATGTAAAAAGCAACAGAAAGTATCATAATTGCCCCAACCAGTATTATTAATGTTTCTAAGTTTGTTCTTGTTTTTCTTTTATAAATTCGCCTTGATCGCCTCAAGGAAACACCCCCCTTCATTAGTTTTTAGTTTATTTAATAATATTGATTATTTATTATTTTACATCATTAGTTTTAAATAATATAATAATATTTATTTTATTTATAATAATATTACAATCCTTTTTGATTTACTGCAAATATTTAAATAAGGAGCATAGAAATGAAAACAGAATCAAAAAATATCTTATTAGGAATAGGAAACTCTTTGAGAGGCGATGATGGTGCTGGATCCTTTATTGCACGTAATTTTCATCACCATCTATGGATTAGTCTGGACAGTGGAACAGCTCCTGAAAATTTTACATCAAAGATAAAAGATGTTAAACCAAATTTGCTTATTATTATCGATGCTGCTGAATTAAATTTAGCTAGCGGCGCCTTCAGGATTATCCCATACAATAAAATATCAGAACTACAATTTTCCACTCATTCCATTCCTTTATCTTTTTTATTAGACTATTTAAAATCTTTTTGTAAAGAAATAATTATGATTGGAATTCAACCAGGATCTACAAATTTAAGTGATAATTTAAGCCAGAACGTATTAGTTGGTTGTAAAAAAATAATTAAATACATAAAAGATGATAAAGTAAAAGAAATAAAAGTATTAAATGATTTGAATTAAAAAGAGAATGCTGAAGAATTTTAGCATTCTCTTTTTAATTCAAACTGCTTTAATTGTCAGTTAATCTATTATGTATTAATATACTAAGTTTAATCAACAATCATCTCTGGACTTAACCTGTCTTCATTAGCAAGTAAAAAATCTTCTGACATGTGCAGGCAATTTACCGGGCAAATATCATTGCATTGTGAACAGAAAATACATCTATCTATTCTAATCCTGATCTTTTTTTCTTCCGGCAAAAATTCAATTGCTTCAGAAGGACATACTTTTACACATAATTTGCAACCAATACATTTATCTCTTTCGTATGTTATTTTCCCCCTGAATTTATCAGGTACTTCCACTGGCGGATTTATCTTAGCTTCACCTTTCTGCACTTTATCAATCAACTCAGTTACTGTAGTGTCTCCCGGGTAATACTTGACAGGAAAACAATTGGTTGATGCTTTACTAAAAAGCTGTTTAATTAACTCAAATACCATTGGAGTAGGCATAATCTTCACCTCAATATTATATTAAATAATCCACTACAATTAATAATAAGCCCATTAATCCGATTATTGAAAGATATATCAAATAAGTGACAGAGGCTTGGTTAATCTTAAAACGGGCTAATGCTACCCGGATATAGGTAGCTTCAAAAAATACAACAATAAATATTTTTACTAAAAAGAATAGTATATCTACAATACTTGCAAGAATTCCACTTAAAGAAAACAAGTGGGCTAAATTGTACGGGAAAAAAAGAGCAACAGTTAAGGCTGCCATAACAACTAGCTTAACTGCATTTGCAAGTTCAAATAAAGCTAAATTCCTGCCAGAATATTCAACCAATGCCCCACCTGCCAACTCAGTTTCAGCTTCTGGAGTATCAAAAGGAACAATGGATAATTCTGCCGGTGTTACGATGGCCAGAGTAAAAAGGAGCAATATTGCACCAAGAAATCCTAATGGTCCTACTACTCCCCAGATTGGGTTGGCAGTGAGAATATCTAGAGAAAATATATTCAAACCAGGGTTTGCAAGATTTAATCGCCATCCAAGCGCAATAATAATTGTAACTAACGGCAACTCATAGCTCATCATTAAAACCATTTCTCTTTGTGCTCCAATACTGGCATAAGTTGAACCCGAGCTAAATCCGCCTACAACTAATGCAACAGCAGGTATTGCTAGTAAATAAGCAATTAATATTAAATCTCCGGATCCTCCGAGCAATGCGGGGAAAGATGCAATAGGAATATAAAACAGAATGGTTATTACTGAAACAAGAGCCAATAAAGGAGCTCCATTAAAGACCCATGGTACTGCATTCTCAGGAACTACGTTTTCTTTCATCATCAGTTTAAAAAAATCATAAAATGGTTGTCGTATTGGCGGCCCAATCCTTGATTGCATTCTGGCTGCTATTTTTCTATCTAAACCTTTGTAAAAGAGACCAACTGCTATTCCCAAAAAAGCAATTACTATTGCCCCTAATATTTTTAATAAAAATATTAAAATACCACTCTCAATCATTGTAATAACCTCCTGGTTTTTTCAACGCTTAATTTTCTCAATTGATCCCTGGTCAATATTTCTTTTTTATAAGTACTGGAATCTACCAGGGTAACCCTGTCCATGCAGCCTATACAAGGATCTATGGAGGCAATAACAATTGGAATATCAGCGACTTCTTGATTTTTCAGCATAGGAACCCATGGCATAAGGTTATTATAAGTCGGAGCTCTGGCCTTCCATACTTCTGGGGCTTCTCCTTCGCCTAATTTTACATAATGTATAACTTCTCCTCTGGGGGCCTCATGTCTTCCAATTCCTTCACCGGTGGCTTTTTTAAGTGTTGCTAATAATTTGGCTAATTTCTTTTCTGATAAAATATCTCCATCTGGCAAATTATTCACGCAATATTCAATTATTTCCACTGATTGCTTTACTTCTAATAATCTCACAATAATCCTATCATAAACATCACCATTTACCTCTCCAGAAAATACATCTGGAGTAATGGCTTTTATATTCATATCTGCATAGGCAGAATATGGGTGATCTTGCCTGACATCTTTTTTAACACCAGAAGCTCTGGTGGTTGGCCCTACAGCAGATAAATTAAGTGCTTCTTCGTAAGACAATGGCCCAACCCCTTTTGTCCTCAGAGCTATGCTGGGATCCTGCAAGAATACATCTTCTAATTTTTGGTAAGTTTCTTTGTAATACTCCAAAGTTTGCTTTATTTTAGGGATGTGTTCATCCTTAATATCTCTCCTCACTCCACCTACCATATAAATGCCATAATTTACCCGGTTACCAGTCAATAATTCCAGAAGATCCATTACATTTTCTCGAACCTTCCAGGATAGGAACAGAACCGAATCAAATCCTAATTCGTGAGCAGCAACACCAGCCCAAAGAATATGAGAATGTATTCTTTCTAATTCTGCAATAATTGCTCTGATATATTCCGCTCTGGGGGGAACTTCGATATTCGCTGCGCTTTCAACAGCTCTGCAAAAAGCATAAGGATGAGATATAGAACAAATACCGCAAATCCTTTCTGCCAAATAAATAATCTGAATTATATTCCTATTTCTTCCCATAAATTCTATGCCACGATGGTTGTCACCAGGGCTAAATCTACGGATGTAATTTTTCTCCTGCAATTTCAAAATTGAAGGTCATCGGTTCTTCCAGCGAAGGATGAATCGGACCAATAGGTACTTTATAACTCGACATAGCCAATTTAAATCACCTCAACTTTCATTTTTGAATGAGATCATCCAATCCCTTTTGGTTTTTTCTAAACGGATAAATATTTTTGGGAAATCTTCCGGTAAAAATATATTATGCATATCTGGTAGTCCAACAAAATTTACTCCAAACATTTCTTTAATTTCCCTTTCAGTAGTTTGAGCACCAGGTATAATATCGGTTATTGTACTAATAGTTGGTTCTTTAATATCTAGTTTTATTTTTATATTAAGACAAATTTCCTTAGCTTGTTCACCATAATATATAGAAAGCAGATATGTCAAAACAACATTTTCTCCAGTATCTTCTCCTGCTATGATGGAAATATGGGGATAGTGTAAACTAGCAATTAGTTTAATCGTGTCTTTAAATATTTCTTTTTTGATTTCAAGCCAGATGTTGTGATTCTCTTTTGTTTTATACCTTCTTTTGATGTCAAGCCTTATATCCAATAAAGATTCTTTTAGTTCTTTTTTTAAAAATTCCATTAACTCTTCTGGTTTCATATATTGCATAATTATCACCTAAACCTTATTTAATATTAAGAACTGGCTTCTTTTGCTGTTTCAATAATTTTTGCCTTATCTGATTCATTTCTTATTCTTTCCAGCTTGAGCCAAGCTTTCAACACTCCATTTATAATAGCTTCCGGCCTAATAGGACAACCAGGGACATACACGTCAACTGGTATATGCTTATCTACCGGTCCAACTATATTATAAGAATCATAAAAAACACCACCACTGCTTCCACAAGTACCTACTACGATTACCGCCTTAGGGTCTGGTGTTTGATCATAGATCAATTTTAATCTAGGCAACATTTTTCTGTTAACTGGGCCAGTAACAAGTAATACATCGGCGTGTTTTGGGCTTCCTACGAGTTTAATTCCGAATCTTTCCACATCATATCTGGGAGTTAATAAGGCAACAATTTCAATATCACATCCATTACAAGAACCTGTATTTAAATGGAATACCCATAGAGAACGATCAAAATTTTTATTTAGTTTCATGTTAACTTACTCCTACGATAATTAAGATAATGGCCAGGATTAGAACAATCCATCCACTATAGTCATTTAAGTCACCTGTATGCAAAGCCACCAGGGGTTTATAGTATTTTTTTAGTGCCTCTGTAAAACCCCAATAAATATGGCTGGCACCCACATGAGAGTCTTCTTTGCTTATCTCTCTGTTTCCAGAAAGGAAAGGTTTAGTTTGGTCAGTATTTTTCTTATAGTGATCTTCTCCGTGGCTCCTAATCCAGATTGCAGCTATCCCTATAATTATGAACATTATTAGCCATATTATAGCATTCCAACTTCCGCTTCCAGTTTCTAATAATCCAATATTCATATTACATTCCTCCCAAAATCACTTCAGTATAGCCGGATTGGTTAATCAAAGCCATTACTGCTGGGTGTACTAAATGTTTAACGACTAAATCAGGAAATAATCCGAACAAAACAATAATACAAGCCAGTGTTCCCATTGCAAAAAGCATGCTTTTGGGCACTTCTTTTATATCTTCATATTGTTCCATTTTTGGCCCAAGAAAAGCACTATGAAATACTTTTACAAAAGATGCAAGAGTTAAAATACTTACCAGCATGGCGATTATTGATAACAATGGGTTGAATTGGAAAACTGATTCATATATAATCAATTTTGAAGCAAATCCATTAAATGGAGGAATACCTGCAATCGCTGCTGCACCAATTATAAAAAATACTGCAGTATAAATCATTTTATTGCCTAATCCGCCCATTTTATTCAAATCCCTGGTACCTGTTCTATAAAATAAAGCACCTGCCGTTAAAAATAGCAAACCCTTATACATTGCATGGTTCATAATATGAAAAATGCCACCCTCCATAGCCTTAATACCAAATGTTTCTAAGGCAACAGGATTTGCTAAAACAGCTAATCCGACTCCAACGCCTAAAAGCATATAACCAGTCTGTGAAACAGCGTGATATGCCATTAATCTTTTGATGTCTTTTTGAATAATAGCCATTGTAACCCCAATAAACATAGATAAAATACCTAAAATAATAATTATCCAGCCAACGGTATAGGTGTTCATTTTTATATTATAAAGGGAAAAAACCACTCTAAACAAGGCATATAAACTCGCCTGGCTAGCAGCGACAAGTACCATTGTTATTGCCCCAGGAGCCTCAGAATAGGCATCCGGAGTCCACATATGCATAGGAACAGCCCCTGCTTTCATTGACAATACAGTTATAAGAAGTACAAGAGCAATTTTGTCTATTTGATTAAATTGGATAATATTTGCAATAGCAGCCATGTTTAAGACATCGTACTGTCCATAAAACAACCCGATAGAAAATAAAACCATGAGAGCACTTATGGAGCTAACAATCATATATTTTAATCCTGCTTCAGCTGATTCTCCGTAAAGATTGCTCCTGAAAGAAATCAAAGCAACTGATGCAATTGACGATATCTCCAGGAAAACAAAAAAGTTAAATATATCTCCAGTAAATTCCATCCCAAACATTGCAGTTGTTAATAACAAAAGAAGGGCATAATATTTTTCCATACCATCATGCTTTGCCATAAATGCCAAAGAATACAAAGATCCTAAAAAAGTTACAACAGCAGTTATTAAACCCATAAATATTCCCATACTGTCAATATGAAAAATAATTCTTATCGGAACTGAATATCCTGATGGTAACGATAAGCCAGTATTTGTTGCTCCAAAAACATATTTAATGGGACCATTTCCGAAAACCTGTATGGCAATGAACAAAGTTAGAATTAAAGTAATTCCAAGCACAGCAGTAACGAAAATCCCTAAGATTTTTTGTTTTATTTTACCTATTATTGGTACTAAAAAAGCAGCTAAAAGAGTCAAGGCAATAATCAATGCAGGCGCATGAGAAGCAATAAAAGTCATCCTCTTAACCTCCTTATATCATCAGTATTCAAAGTACCATATTTTTTAAATATAATCATAATAATGGAAAGAATCAATGCTGTTGTAGCTACACCTATTACTATGCTTGTCAATGTTAATGCCTGAGGTGTTGGTAAAGCCATACTCATGCCTTCAGGTGCCTGAGTATAAATTGGTGCAATAGATCCTTTCTTATAACCTAACGTAATCAAAAATAAATTCGCGCCCATTTCAATTATAGTTATACCGATAGCAATACGTATGAGATTTTTTTTAAAAACTAAAGTATAAATACCCATTCCTATTAAAATAACGACAGCTAGATAAGGAAAATTCGCTAGCATATTATCAATTCTCCTTCTGTTTTGATATTTTTTCAGCACCAGCAGACATGTTAAGAATAATAACCCCCAAAGCTGCTAAAACTTCTATGCCTACTGCAATATTCATCAAAGCAATTGTGCCACTGGAATTCAGTTCTCCAGGATTGATTCCTGTATTAACCGAATTACCAAAGATATTTTCACTATTTGCCAAAAAGTTATAAAAAAATGTTGTCCCTAATCCGAGAAAAGCAAAGGAGATAAACAGAACCAATCCAGTACTCTCAATATAGGATAATAATTCCTCTTTTAAAAAACCGTCAATTCCTTTTTCCCCATAAGACACAAGTAATAAAGCAAATGCAGATGCAACAATAGCACCACCTTGAAATCCCCCGCCTGGTGTTAAGTGTCCATGAACAATAATATAAAAACCATAAATTATTACAAAACCATAAATTAACGAGGTAATTGTTCTAACAATACGTGACATTTCTTCTTTCATTTGATCACCTCTCTTAATAATGCAGTAACCCCAACAACTGCAGTGAACAAAACTGTTGCTTCCCCCAGAGTATCAAACCCACGATAATCAAATACAATAGAAGTCACTACATTGTTGGCTCCTGTTTCCCTTTGGGCATTTTTAATATAATAATCATCTACTTCTGTTAATTCTGGAATTCCAAAGTCTCTCATTCCTATTGCAGTAAAAATCATGAAAGCCAAGAAAAATAATAATGCTATTCCAAATAATGTTTTTTTCATTGTGTCACTCCTCTATTTCTTAGTGGCCTTAATTGCAAAAATATAAATAGCTGTTGTTAAAGCTGCACCAACTGCCGCCTCAGCAATAGCTACATCAGGTGCCTGTAACAAATAAAATTCTAGTGACATTAGTAAGCTTGAGGCAGCAAGAGCAATCACTGCAGATAAAATATCTTTTAAATTAATTGCCAAGAAAGCAGCAATTAGTATCAGCGATATTACAATTATGTGTGAAAATCCAATTAAATTACTCATTGCAAATCAGCCTCCTTTAATTCGTCCATTACAGCTTGTTTCGGGAATACTCCACTACGATGAGCAGCCCTGGCAATTGCATGTGCTCCAGTTGGATTAGTAATCACCAGACAGGCCAAAGCAACAATTGTGTGTAATGATAATACACCATATTTAGAGTCACCTGAGACTTTCCAAAAATAGAAACCAAAAATAATGACTGCCAAAGAGGAAAATATTGAACCAAAAGTAGTACATTTAGTTGCAGCATGCAATCGAGTATAAACATCTGGGAATCTTATTAGTCCAAAAGAACCCAGTCCATTAAAAAAAACGCCTATGGCTAAAGATAAATACAGTACTATAGAAAGTATAGCCATTTATTTTTTTGCCCTCCTTTCTAAATATTTTGCAATATAAAGGGTAGTAATATAAGATAACAAAGCATAAACAATTGCAACATCAATATAAATAATTTCTTCAAAAGCCGCTCCAAACAAGATCATTGCCGCAATAACAAGAGTATTAATAGTGTCTAGAGCCACTGCACGATCTGGTACAGTCGGTCCCAAGACAATCCTTATAAGGGAAATAAAGATAAAGAAAGCTAAAAGCGAGCCAGAAAGTAAAAATATATTAGAAAATTGAATCATTCTGCAATCCTCCTAATCCAAGTTGGAAAATTTCCACAAATATCTTCAATTGTAGGTTTTAAATTAGTTACATTAATCCAGTGAATATAAAGATCATTGCTTTTCTCGTCAATGTCGACAGTAAGAGTCCCAGGTGTTATCGTAATTGAATTTGATAACATGGTAATTCCGGCATCAGTTTTTAAATTTGGAGATATTTTTACAATTCCTGGATTAATTTTCCCTGTTATAACGCGATAAGCAACATCAATATTGGCTTTTATCAAAGCTACTAAGAATGGACCAAACAGGTAAATCAAGAATATGCCCCATTTGAGAGGATTTAGCAAGCGATAATGTCCTTTCTGAAACAGCACCCTAGAAGAAATGGCAGCAACTATAAAAGAAATAATTGTGGCGAATATAATCTCATTTTGACTCCACAAGCCTAATATCTCTCCTTGGTTTGCCGCCAGAAAAAGATAGGCAAGAAAACTTAACACAAAAGTAATAAAAAACCCGACCATTATTCCACCTCACTTCTATTTATTAGTCCTTATTTAAATTAAATATATTTTTAACTCCAGTATTTTTATTTATTTAATTATAAAGTCAATAATATTTATTTATCCTCTTTAGTTGTATATGTCCGGTTTAGATGTTACAAAAAATTAAAAATATTAAAAACAATATTTTGCTAAAATTAAAAATTCTTAAAAAGTATACCATATCTAGTTAGTTACTTTCAATTTTTTAAAAATAAAATAATTTAGAGTATTTGGCAAAAAATATATTTTATTTTCATAAAATATATCATTGTTTTTTAATTGGAAGACTTCATAAATATATAGTTACAGTTTGCCTTATTATACCTAACAATTATTATTTGCTTATTTCTATATCTTCAATAAGTAATTCATCTCCACTTATTATTTGAATCATGCTGCTCTTACAGAAAGGGCAAATAAATTCTTTTTTATTAAGAAGAAATTCCTTTTTACAGCTTAAGCATTTTCCTGTTAAAGGATTATTGATAATTTTTATTTCTGCCTTTTCCGCAATTGTTGATTTTGCTAAATCATAAAATGCACGGACAAGTAATTCTTCTTGAATCATAGTAAATTCACCAACAATAATGTTTATTTTCTTTATTGTCTTTTCTTTTTTTAAAGATTTTGTTTTTTCCAAAATTAGGTTTAACATATTTTTTGCTATTGATCTTTCGTGCATTTAAATAACCCGGACTTTTAATAATGTGATTACTATGTGATTACTAATTTTTTTTATTTTATTTTTAATAATCACTAAAATATTTAAATAAAAACCAATATTCAAACATTAAGAGGAAGCTAAGCCTCCTCTTAATGTTTGAATATTCTATTATAAATTTTAAAATGGTGCCGGGAGGGGGATTTGAACCCCCACAAGCATATGCCTACCAGCCCCTCAAGCTGGCGCGTCTGCCTATTCCGCCATCCCGGCTTTATGTTTTTATTATTTTAATTTAGCATATTAACTAAAATTTATAAATAAAAGTTAAATAATTTTAACTAATTTCTTGTTTTCAATTTTTCCAGGAATTCTACCCCTTTTTGCCATTGGCTTTCCTTCTACTTCTTTGATGTCAAGAGTCATATCAATTGGAGATGCATCACTAATATAGCTTCCAACTCCAAAGACATCTACTGCTTCTTTGTTTAATAATTTAATCCTTTCAGGGGTAATACCACCAGAAACAAATATTTTTACATCAGGAAAACCTGCCTGATCTAGTCTTACTCTTACTTCTCTGACCAAATCAGGAGACACTCCTCCCCTTTCACTTGGTGTATCAATTCTTACACCCAGCAAGTCTTTACCAAGGGCATTTGCTACTCTAATCGATTCTTCGGTTTCATCTTTAAAAGTATCAATTAAAATAACTCTGGAAACATTCTTTGGGGAACATTCATTATATGCTTTAGCTGCTTTTACAGTATCCCCAGTAATAATGATTACAGTATGTGGTATAGTGCCTTGAGGTTCTTGCTTCATTAATTTTGCACCTAAAATACAACTGGCACCATCCATTCCTCCTATAATAGCGGCTCTTTCCATAACAGGGGCAACCGCAGGATGAATATGTCTAGAACCAAAACAAATTATTTTTTTATCTTTTGCTGCTTCTCTGCATTCCCTGGCTGCTGTCGCCCAAGCTGAACTACTAGCCAATATTCCTAATATAACGGTTTCTAAAAACCCAAACTGGTTATAGGGACCTTCTATTCTCATAACAGTTTCTTTTGAGGAAAAATAGTCTCCTTCATTTAAAGACCAGAGATTAATTTTTTTATTTTTTAGTAAATTATATGCTTCTTGAACTCCAGCAAATATACCTTCTTTTCTTGCAAATATTTCTGCTGTCACACATGTATTGTCCAGTTTTAGATATTCAAGTATTTCCAATGCTCTTATAAAATAAATATCAGTAGTAAGCCCTTTTTCTATTTCATCATGATTAGCAGAAAACAACTTCCTATTAGGATCAACTTCATATTGTCCTATCTCAGCAGATGTTAAAAAATGTTCCATGTTTAAGTATATCCTTCTCCTATTCTTCTATATGTAAACCTATAATACTATTTATAAATACTGATCATGATAGAAGAAACCATGAATAATATTGCTATTGCGGTGGTTATTTTCATCAAAAGCACTTCTGAACCTTTTCTACCTCTATGATCAGCAAAAGTGCTCCCACCAAATACTCCACCACCCTGTCCTGCTTTTCTGGACTGGAATAATACAACACCTATTAGCGCAATACTTATTATTATCTGTATCAACATTAGCCATGTTGGCATGAAAACCCTCTCCTTTATAATTGGATTACAATATACTTATCAGCTCAGTCTAATAATTTTGCATGCTTATGCATGATATCATAAATGTGAATCTGAATCAAGATATATTAGAAAAGTAAGTAACTATATAAAATAAATTTTGCCTATTTTGAAAATTACTTTATTTTTTAATACTTTCTACTATTATAGTTGAAGAGCTGAGAAAAAGTTAAAGCATTCAAGCTTGCTCCTCCTACTAAGGCACCATCAATATCTGGTTTCAACATCAATTCATTTATATTATTGTGATTCACACTGCCACCGTAAAGTATCTTAATTTGTTCAGCTATTTTTTCAGTATATTTTTCTCGAACTAAAGCACGAATGAATTTAATCATGCTATTTGCCTCTTCAGGAGTGGCAGACTTGCCAGTACCGATTGCCCAAATAGGTTCATAAGCAAAAATAACTTTTTCCATATCATGCATTTTAAAAATTTCAAATACACTTTTTATCTGTTCCTGAATTATATAATTTGCTTGATTCAATTCCCTTTCTTCTAAATTTTCTCCAACGCATATTATTGGGATTAAATTATAATTTATAGCTTGTTTTGCTTTACTGGCAATTTCCTGAGAACTTTCTTTAAAATATATTCTTCTTTCGGAATGTCCGAGAATCACAAATTTACAACCAATATTTTGTAGCATTTTTGCTGATATTTCTCCAGTATATGCCCCTTCATCTTTATAATACATATTTTGAGCACCTAATAAAATATTAGTATCTTGCAGTAATTCTCTTGCTACCCATATTGAAGTAAATGGTGGACATATAGCTATTTCAGTATTTTGCTCTCTTTTTAAAAAATCAACTATTTCTCTAATTAAAGAAATACTTTCTGTAACAGTTTTATTCATTTTCCAATTTCCGACAATCAAAGGCTTGCGCGCCATAAGCATCCTCCATATTATGTTAAGCACATAACAAAATTAAAAAAAATATGACAAATATAAAAATTATTGACTATTTTCAGAACCTGCTAGCATGGTTTTTATTGAGAAATATACTTTACTAAATCTACAACCCTGTTTGAATATCCCCATTCATTATCATACCAGGAAACAATTTTAGCCATATTGCCATCTACAACAAGAGTTGACAATCCGTCCACAATAGATGAGCAGGAATTACCGTTATAATCTGAAGAAACAAGAGGTAATTCATTGTAATCCAGTATTCCGCTTAAAAAACCTTGGGCTGCTTCTTTTAAAGATTGATTAATCTGTTCCGGAGAAACCTCTTCCTTTAGCCATACTGACAAATCTACTACAGAAACATTTGGAGTTGGGACTCTGAACGCCATACCGTTTAGTTTTCCTTCAAGCTCAGGAATAACTAAAGTTACCGCTTTTGCAGCACCGGTGGTAGTAGGAATCATTGACAAGGCAGCTGCCCTTGCTCTTCTCATATCGCCTCTATGGGGACCATCTAATAACATTTGGTCAGAAGTATAAGAATGAATTGTAGACATTATGCCTTTTTCTACACCGAATTTGTCATTAAGCACCTTTACAACTGGAGCCAGGCAATTTGTAGTACAAGAAGCATTGGAAATAATATGGTGCTTTTGGGGATTATATTTGTTTTCATTTACACCAATAACTATGGTAATATCCTCTCCTTTTGCAGGGGCAGAGATTATTACTTTTTTTTGCACCTGCAGACAAATGTTTACTGGCATTTTCTCTGCTGGTAAATAGTCCAGTTGATTCAACAACAATATCAACTCCCAGTTTTTTCCAGGGCAACTCTGCCGGATCTTTGACACTCAATACTTTTATCTCTTTTCCAGACACAATAATAGCATCTTCGGTAGCTTCTATTTTTTCATCAAGAATACCGTGAACTGAATCATATTTTAATAAATGTGCTAATGTTTTTGCATTGGCAACATCGTTTATTGCAACAAAATCAACGCTTTTATCCTGTAAAGCAGCCCGAAAAACATTTCTTCCTATTCTTCCAAATCCATTAATTCCTACTTTTATTTGCATATTTAAATCCTCCTCAATTTTTATAGTGATATTTACTTCTTAAATCTTCTTCTATATTTAGCCGAAGAAATTCCTAATATGTTTCTGTACTTTGCTATTGTTCTGCGAGAAATATTTATTTTTTCTTTTTTTTGTAATAAATTGGCCATTTCCTGATCAGTATACGGATAAAAAGGATTTTCTGTTTCAAAGTTATTTTTTATTATATGTTTTATTTTCTCACTAGAGATAATTCTTTCGTTTTCTTGGGAAATGCCTTTTGAAAAAAAGTATTTGATATCATAAGTACCTCTCGGTAATTGTATTTTCTTACCACTAATAGCACGAGAAACTGTTGACTCATGCAAATCAAGATTATCGGCAACAGTCTTAAGAGATAATGGTTTTAAATATAATACTCCTTTTTCTATAAAATCTTTCTGAAAAATAATGATAAAATTAATTATTTCAAAGATCGTTTTTCTTCTTTGCTCTATGCACCTAACTATCCATTGTGCAGATTTTATTTTTTTTTCTAAATATTCAAATACTTTTTGCTGTTCAATATAGTTGATACCATAAGTTTGATTATCCCTGTCAACACATTTTTCTTTTCTTTTTAATAATTTTATATAGAAAGAATTAAATCTGATTGACGGAAAATAATCTTTATTTTCCACAATTTCATACGTTTCGTCAAATTTTTTAATAATAAAATCAGGAATTGTTATGTTTAAATAGTTATTCTGATAAAAATATCTACCTGGTTTAGGTTCAAAGTTTCTTATCAATAGTTCATGTAATTTTTGTATTTCATAGTAAGTCATTTTTACTTTTTTGCTTATTACATTGTACTTCTTTTCTGATAATTCTGTAAGATAATTAGAAATAATCATTTTTAAAGAATTTTTTTGTTCAATCTCTAACTGCTTCAGTTGAATCAGTAGGCATTCCCTTAAATCTCTCGCCCCTAATCCAGGTATTGATAAATTCTGGATAATAGCCAAAACTTTCTTTACTCTTTTTTGAGAGATGTTTAAATCATGAGCTGCTTCAAAACATGTTATATCCAGATAACCACTTTGGTTTATATTTCCTATTAAATACTCTGCTATTTTGAAATCTATGTCATCCTTTATCGTTATATTTGCACACATTAGCAAATGTTCATTTAAAGTAGTAACCTCATTTGATTTTATGTTATCTATACTAATTGTATTCTCAATAAATGCATTTTTCTTTGAATAAATATTAATTTTAGACTCTGACAAACTACTTAGTTTTCCGTCTTCATCATTCCTTATTTTTGCTAATATCTTTTTGTAATCTTCGGTTTTTGAATGTTCTTTTTCTCTATCCTCATTATTATCGGCTACTTTATTTTGATAAATTGAATCTATTTCTAAAAAGGGATTGTCATGAGATTCTTTCTCTAACCATTCGCATAAATCAGTCAAATTCATTTGCAATATTTTAAAAGACTGGTACATTTTTGGGGTTATATTTAAGAATTGTTTTTGTTCCTGGATAATTCCTTGATTTATCATCAATTAACTCCTTCTATGCTTAGAAAACAGGAATTTTACAAATATAGACTTATCAAGATGAAATATTGTTTTGATACAATTAAATACTCAACTTTAATTTGTTATTTCCTCTGATATGTATTTTTCAGCGATTTGCTCAATTTTTTTTAAACGATGATATATTCCGGATTTACTAATATTGCCCCCTATTATATTTGCCAATTCTTGAATACTTGAATAAGGGTTGGCAGAACGTGCATTGATAACTTCAACAAGACTAACAGGCAAGTTCTTTAAACTTATATTTTTTTTTACAATCTCTATATACATTAATTGCTTTGAGGCTGAATTAATTGTTTTATCAAGATTGGCTGTTTCGCAATTAACCAATCGGTTAACTTTATTTAAAATATCTTTCCTTGCAACAATATCTTGAAAATTTAGCAAAGCTCTCTGAACGCCAATGAAACGTAAAAATTCAAAAATGTGCTCACTTTTTTTCATATATACTATCCATTTTTTCTGCCAGAAACTTGTTTTTGCCAAAAAAGAATTCTGTTGAAGCATTCTTTGAATAGCCTCAGCTTCAGTTTTTAAAGAACACGCTATTTGGAGGTGATACATTCTTTCAGGATCATTTACAAAACCACCTGCTAAAAAAGCTCCTCTTAAAAAAGCCTTTGCGAAATAATCATGATGACTTATTTTGTTATTATTATTTTGTTTCTTTTTTATTTGCTTTTCTAATATTTTACCATTTTGAGTGATCTTGAGCTTAAATTCAGCAAGGATCTTACTGATCTCTTTATAACCTGAAATGTTAATTATATATTCATTTTTTTTCTTTTTTCCTCTTATTTTTTTAATCGTAGGATTATAACTGAATACTTGTTTCAATAAATAATAGATAACTTTATTTAATGCCGGATTCTCTATGATAATTGAAAAATTATTTTCACTAAAACATCCTTTCATCAGGATAAAAGCAAGCAGTTCTCCTTTTTGTTCAGCCATATTTTTAGGTAATATTTTTGTTAACTCCTGCTTCGCCAAGGATGAATAATACAATTATTTTTTCTCCCTTTGAACAATTTCCATAATTAAACTAGTTATTTTTTCAGAATCATGTCTTGCAAAATTGTGCTCAGAAAGTAAATCCTTTCTTATTATGTTTATTTTTCGATTGCTTTTTGATAAATCATCTTTAACTATAAAGGCACCTTCATTTTGGTATTTAATAAGTGTGTTTTTCGCTATTTTTTTATTATTTACTAAAACATAATCCAGGCAATCTTTTTTCAAATATTTTACTATTTCATCTAAGTGCATTGAAACAGTGTAATTGTCTGTTTCGCCTGGCTGAGTCATAACATTGCATATGTATATTTTTTTTGCGCTGGATTCACAGATGGCTTCTGGAATATCCTTTACCAATAAATTGCATATTACGCTGGTATATAAACTGCCAGGCCCTAGTATTATAATATCAGCCTCTTTTATTGACTGAATGGTTTCTGGTAATGGCAAGGCCTTATCAGGTTGAAGAAATACTTTTTCAATTTTCCCATACCCTTTTGATATATTATCTTCACCTACTATTATCTCATTACTTTTTAAACTTGCACACAATGTTATATTATCCTTTGAAGATGGCAAAACTTTGCCTCTAATTGCCAATATCTCGCTGGATTTTTCAATTGCTTTTGTAAAATCTCCACTCACTTCTGACATTGCAGTAATAAATAGATTCCCAAAACTATGATCTCTTAAACTGCCTAGTTTAAATCGATATTGAAACAATTTTGTCATCAATGGCTCCTTGGTAGAAAGGGCAACCAAACAATTCCTGATATCTCCTGGAGGCAAGACTCCCATCTCTTCTCTTAATCGGCCTGAATTACCTCCACTATCAAAAACAGTTACAACTGCTGTGATATTACTTGTATATTTTTTTAAACCTTTTAAGATGGTGTTTAATCCTGTTCCTCCACCTATAGCAACTATACGAGGTCCTTTTTCTAATTTGTTCTGGAGATAGATTATATCTGAAATTTGGTTTATTTGATTTGGTATAATTTTTTTTAGAATAGAGCGGTTCATATTAGAGATTCCCAATATAACCAGTGAGGATCCGGAAATAATTAACAAAAATCCAGAGAAATGTGGTGCTATTTGATAGTATTCAAATAATCTCCTAATTGTATCTTTAATCCATAAAAATCTGGTCAGGTCAATTAAAAATATTAACCCAATAGCCATCAATAAAATCCCAAAAAGAACAACAAATAAGAATCTTTTGACCTTCATTCCCGGATAAAGCCATTTCCATAAAGAAATAAATTGAAAATTTTTTAAAGACATCTTAAATTTTCTCTTTATTATCTTTTTCTGCTTTCTTGATATCCCTGTGTTTTACAATTATTTGATGATCTTTATTTTTTAATAATGTATACAATTCATTCACCAAAAAAACAGATCTATGCCTACCGCCGGTACAACCAATAGCTATTGAAAGATAATCCTTTCCTTCTTTTAAATAATATGGGCTTAAGAAATCAATTAAAGAATAAAATTTATCGATAAATTCTTTAGTGACTGAGAAATTATATAAATATTTTCTTATTTTCTCATCTTTACCAGAATATTCACTTAACTCATTTTGGTAAAATGGATTTGGTAAAAAACGGGCATCGATAATCAGATCAACATCAATAGGCATTCCATATTTATAGCCAAAAGACATTAAACTTATGTGTAGCCCGACAGTGTTACCTGTTTTAAAAAAACTCTGTATTTCCTGCTTTAACTCTTTAGTCTCAAGATTAGATGTGTCTATTATTTTAGTTGCTTTTGATTTTAATTCATTTATTTTTTTTCTTTCCTGCTGGATATTTTCCAGGATACTCTGTGAAAATTGTAATGGATGTTTTCTTCTGGTTTCACTAAATCTTCTTACAATAACTTCATCTTTTGCTTCAAGAAATATGATTTCAGGCTGAATTCCAATTTCAGCAAGTTCATTTAAGCATTGATCAATTTCTCTAAAAAATATTTCACCTCGTATGTCAACCACAAATGCTATTTGTGATAATTTCCCCTGAGAAAGTAAAAACATTTCAGAAAACTTTGGAATTAATTGTGGAGGCATATTATCTACACAGAAAAAACCTAAGTCTTCCAATGATTTCATAGCAATGCTTTTGCCGGCACCAGAAAGTCCGGTTATTATAACAAAGCGACAATTTTTAATATTTTCTACATTTTCTTTCATATTATTTACATTTTTTCTGGAGCTTCTACTCCTAATAATTTCAGGGCATCTTTTAGTACAATTTTTGTTGCATGGATTAGATATAAACGTGATTTTGTTAAATTAATATCTGGATTTATTACTTTGTACTCTGTGTAGTATTTATGGAATATAGATGCTAATTCGTGCAAATAACTAGCTACCAGATATGGTCTCCAATATATAGCGCTTCTTTCAATAATTTTTCTATAATTAGCCAGTTTTTTTATTAATTCAATTTCTTCTTTACTTTTTAACAAAGATAAATCAAGATCTATTCCAGATTCTTCACTAATATCAATTTTTTCATTTTTCCCTTTTTCTATTATACTGCATATTCTGGCATATGCATATTGTATGTAAAATACTGGATTTTCCATGGATTGGGATTTGGCTATATCTAAATCAAATTCTGTATGGCTATCATGGCTATGCATTAAAAAGAAATATCTTGCTACGTCTTTACCTACTTCTGAAATAAGATCCTTTAATCTTACAAATTCACCACCCCTGGTGCTCATTCCAACTATTTTACCTTCTTTAATCAAAGTAACAAACTGTACTAATAATACTTGAAATGAGTCAATATCATATCCTAAAGCATCTATCACTGCCTTCATTCTTTTCACATAACCATGATGGTCAGCACCCCATATGTCAATTAGTGTTTCAAATCCCCTTTTGTATTTATCTTCATGGTAGGCAATATCAGAAGCAAAATATGTTGGTTCTCCGCTTTCTCTGACTACAACTCTGTCTTTTTCATCACCACATGCAGTTGATTTAAACCATAATGCACCATCCTGCTGATAAATATGTTTTTCTTCTAACAGCCTATTAATAACTGGTCTTACTTTGTCATCAGAATAGAGAGTTTCTTCGCTAAACCAATTATCAAACTCAACTCCAAAAGAAACAAGATCTTTCCTTATATCTGTAATTATTTTTTTATGGGCATATTCTTTAAAAAACTGTATTGTTTCTGTATTATTCTTACCTATAAACCTGTAATTGTGTTTTTCTATAATTTCTTTAGCTAATGCTGTTATATAATCACCTTTATATCCATTTTCCGGAAATGAAACGTCTTCCCCAGATAGTATCCGATAACGTGCAAAAACAGATTTTCCCAGAATATCCATTTGCCTACCGTGATCATTTATATAGTATTCAGTTGAAACCTGATATCCAGCTTTAGAAAGTATTTTAGCAAGGGCATCCCCTACTGCAGCACATTTTCCGTGTCCTACATGTAATGGCCCTGTAGGGTTCACGCTAACAAATTCTATTAGTATTTTTTTGTTATTACCTATATTTGACTTGCCATATTGTTCTTTTTTACTCATTATTTCGTTCAATATTTGAAAAAAAACATTGTTTTTTAGGTAAAAATTAATAAAACCTGGTTCTGCTATTTCTGCTTTCTCTAAAATTCCTGTATCTTTTTTTTGTATTTCTTGAACAATTATATTTGCAAGGATCATTGATTTTTCTTTAAAAATATTTTGCAATTGCAATGCAATGTTAGTAGATAAATGTCCATGTTCAGAATTTTTAGGAGTAGTCAAAATAATATTTGGAAATTTCTCTATATTTACTTTATTTTTCCTGGGCATATTTTGGACAGCATCTTTTATTATTTGTTTCAGATCTTCATTGACTTTTTTATTCAACTTAATCTTCCTCTCTTACCTATCATGTTTCTGGTATAAATAGATCTTAAGCGTTAATAAGATCATATAATAAATACAAAAAGGAGCGCCCGAGAAGAGTCGAACTTCCAACACGGGGCTTAGGAAGCCCCTGCTCTATCCATTGAGCTACGGGCGCTCGTATTTGCCGATTCGAGAACAATTTTAACATAAAATGTAAATATACACAATTTGATTTAATGTTGTTTAACAGAGAAAATGTAAAAATACTGAAGTGTTAATACAAATGACAAGCTGTGAAATGGTTTTTTTCAATTTCTCTTAAGATAGGTTCCTCTTTAGAGCAAATTGGCATAACTTTTGGACATCTGGGATGAAAATAGCATCCTTTTGGAGGATTGGCAGGACTAGGAACATCTCCGGTTAGAAGAATTCTTTCTTTTTTATAATCAGGGTTAGGAACTGGGACAGCCGAAATTAATGCTTGTGCATAAGGATGTAGAGTTTTTTGGAAAAAAATATCCTTAGGTGCGATTTCCACTATTTTACCTAAATACATAACTGCAACTCTATCGCTAATATATTTAATTACGCTTAAATCATGTGCAATAAAAAGATATGTCAGATTGAATTCTTTTTGCAAATCCTTAAATAAATTAATTATCTGAGATCGTATGGATACATCAAGAGCTGAAACAGCCTCATCGCAAATAATCAGTTTAGGATTTAAGGCTAGCGCTCTGGCAATACCGATTCTTTGTCTTTGTCCTCCACTAAATTCATGCGGAAAACGATCCATGTATTCGGGCACAATTCCAACTTTTTCCAGTAATTCTCCTACTTTTTGAAAACTCTTTTTAGTGTTATAAACATTGTGAGCAGACAGTCCTTCAGCTATAATATTTTTTACTTTCATTCTAGGGTCAAGAGAGCTATATGGATCTTGAAATATTATCTGTAAGTCCTTTCGGTATTTTCGCATTTGGTTTTTCTTTATTTTGGTAAGATTTTTACCCTGGAACAGTATATCTCCACTGGTGGGTTCTTCCAGGCGAAGAATTGTCATAGCAGTAGTTGATTTTCCGCAACCAGATTCCCCAACAAGTCCAAGAGTTTCTCCAGCATAAATATCAAAGCTGATACCGTCAATAGCTTTCACCCAACCAACTGTCTTTTTAAAAACACCTTTTTTAATAGGAAAGTATTTTACTAATTTTTTAATACCAATTAATGCTTCAGCCATTTTTTGATAACCTCCCGGAAAATATTATTTTCTTTGCTTCCTGGTTAACCTGCTCAGTATTCCAGCAGCGAACATAATGATCTTGTGTAATTTTAGTTAATGGAGGTTCTTCCTTGATACATTTTTCAGTGGCAAAAACACATCGTGGGTGGAATTTGCACCCTTCTGGAAAATTAAGCGGATCAGGAACAATTCCAGGAATTGATTCTAATTTTTTAACATCCATATCTAGTCTTGGAATTGATGTTAATAAACCAAAAGTATAGGGATGCCCGGGTGAGTAAAAAATGGAGCGGGTAGCAGCGTACTCCACTATTTTACCGGCATACATAACCGCAATTCTATCAGCAATTTCTGCAATAACTCCCAGGTCATGTGTTATCATCATTAAAGAGCTGTTAAATTGCTCTAAAAGTGATTTCATTAAATCTAATATCTGAGCTTGTATGGTAACATCTAAAGAAGTAGTCGGCTCATCGGCTATCAGGAGGGCGGGATCGCAGGCTAAAGCCATAGCGATCACTGCTCTCTGTCTCATACCTCCGCTTAACTGATGAGGGTATTCATCAACTCGCTGTTCAGGAATAGGAATGCCAACTTTTTCCAATAATTCTAACGCTCTTTTTCTTGCTTTAGCTTTATCCATTCTAAAATGTACTTCTAATGATTCAGATATCTGAAAACCAATTGTAAGAACAGGATTTAAGGAAGTCATAGGTTCCTGAAAAATCATAGAAATATCTTTTCCTCTTATTTGTCTCATCTGTTTTTCACTTTTTTGAAGCAAATTTTCTTCTTTAAATATGATTTGACCTTCAACTATTTTCCCAGGGTAATCAAGCAGCCTCATAATAGAAAAAGCAGTAATGCTTTTTCCACATCCTGATTCACCAACAATACCCAATGTTTCACCCTGGTAAACTTCAAAATCAACACCGTCAACAGCTTTTACAACTCCATTCTCAGTAAAAAAATATGTTTTAAGGCCTTTAATCTGTAATATTTTATTCTTATCTTTTTGCATCATAGCTCACCTCTTAAACGAGGATCTAAAATATCCCGCAATGTATCTCCTACTAAGTTCCAGGCAAGAACAAAAAGCACAATAAATAATGATGGGAAAAAAACTGCATACCAGTATTCTCCGGCATTGCCAGGAGAACCGACAATCCAGTTACGTGCAAAGCTGACCATTTGACCCCAATCTGCATAACCCAGAGGCGCTCCAACACCTAAAAAGCTTAAAGCTGCTGCTGTAATTACCATTGATCCTATGTTCATGCTTGCCTGTACCATTACAGGGAAAATTGTATTTGGAAGCAAATGTCTTATGATAATATTAAAATCGTTTACCCCTAATGCCTTAGCAGCATTAATATAAACCTCTTCTTTTACACATAAGATACTGCCCCTGATAACTCTTGCATAACCCATCCAGCCAAACGCTATAAGTGCGACCATAACTTTATCTAATCCTCTTCCCAGAATAGTAGTTAATACCATTGCAGCAACAAGAAAAGGAATTGATAAAAAAATGTCAGTAATTCGCATCAGCAATTCATCAATCCAGCCACCAAAATATGCAGCTATTGAACCACTTATTATTCCAATTAGCATTGATAAAGTAACTGTAATTATGCCGATACGAAAAGCTGTTCTTGTTCCCCAGATAAGTCCATAAAAAATATCATACCCACCCTGGGCAGTACCAAAGATAGCAGTTTCTCTGACAACGGGTTGTTCTAAACTATCATAGATTAATCTTATATCTTCTGACATGGGAAATCCCGGAGGTTGCGGCTCAACATCCCAGGACATTCTTGGTATTTGGTAAGGGTCTGAAATAAATAAAGGAGGAGCAATAAAAGGGGCGAATATTGCTATAGTTATGAAAATAAAAAGTAGTATCAAACCTATTAATGAGGTAGTATTACTAAATAATTTTCTGATTATACGATTCATCTTCTTACTCAAGCCTCACTCTTGGATCAATTAAAGCATAAGAAACATCAACCAATAAATTTCCAATAACCATTATAAATGCAAATAATAAAGCAAAACCAATTACAGATCCGTAATCTAACTGTTGAGCTGAAGACGCTGCCCAAAACCCTAGTCCAGGGTAAGTAAAAACAGTTTCTGTAATTACTACTCCTCCCAGCATTCCAATAATCATCATTCCAGCAACAGTTATAACAGGAATCATAGCATTTTTCCTTGCGTGAAGGTAAATAACCTTTCTCTCGTCAACTCCTTTAGCTCGTGCAGTCCTTATATAATCTTTTCGTAAAGTATCAAGCATGCTTGAGCGGGTAATTCGCAATAGATAAGCCCATGAAATATATGATAAAGTAATGATTGGTCCCACAAGGTGCTTTAAAGCATCCCAAAAAATATCTAATCGTCCATTGAGAAGCGCATCAATAGTTATGAAATGTGTATAGGTTTTAAAGCTATCACCAGCATAAACAATATATTGCGCCCAGGTACTTAGTCTACCAGGGGGCAACCAGCCCAATAAGCCGTAAAATATAAATAATACCAGTAAACCAAAAATAAATGTGGGCAAAGACCAGCCAATAATTGCTGTTACCCTAATAATTTGATCAATTATTCCATTATGATGCACAGCAGAAATAACACCTAACCATATTCCTATGATAATTACCGGAATTATTGAATATAAAACGAGTTCCATTGTGGCAGGAAGCCTCTGCATAATTGCATCCCAAACCGGCTGATTAGCGGTAGGAGACCAACCAAAATCAAGTTTTATCAATGATTTTAACCAATAAAAATAACCAGCAGGAAAAGGATCATCTAAATGATATTTCGCAATCAAACTTTGTGCAGCTTGAGGGTTTTTTAAAACACTGGGATTATTAACATATGTTGCCAGTCTTTCCATTGGACTCAATAATGAAAATAAGCAAAATATTAAAAAGCTAACTCCTAGCAAGATGATTGGGAGAATAAGCAATCGTCTAATAATATAGGAAAGCATAATATTTTTCTCCTGTTTTTTTCATAGCTATGTTTAAATATCATAATGCAATGGAGTGAAAGCACAACTTTCACTCCATTGCTCTTTTTAAGTTATTTTAGTACAACAAAAAGAAAGTAAAATTTCTTTTGTTTTATTCTTTGTATATACTATAGAAATCAGCACCTTCTGGTAATCCTGAAATCACAGCATTGTAATACCAGCCTTTTACCCAATCTCTCTGGACATGAATTCCAATAGTTTGATATAGATATAAAGCTACTGCATTATCATGAGCAATACGGGTTATTTCTTTATAAATAGATGCTCTCTCTTCAGGTAAAACTGATTTTAGTCCTTCATCAATTAAAGGATCAATATATTCTCTTGCCCATTCCCGGTATGCTTCACCGTAATATCCGCTATAAGTTCCAGTGCTACCCAGGAAAGTAGGTACCCAGTTATGAGGATCTGGATAATCTGCCAGCCAACCAATAACATAAATAGGTAGCTGTTCTGCCAGGAATTGTTTTAAGTAAGAAGACCATTGTACACCAACTGGGGTAATTTCAAATTTGGGATTTACTATTCTAGCATAAGTAGCAATCATATCACAAACTGCTTTACGCACATCATTACCTTCATTGTAAAAAATATTGAACTTAAATCCTTTTTCCCATAATTCTCCATCCCAGGCTTTTTTAAATTCTTCTTTGGCTGCAAGCAAATCAAAGTTATAAAATAATTCTGAATCATCTGAATATCCCAGTAGACCCTGAGGGATTGGGCCAGGATTCCGAATTGCTAATCCATGCATAGATTTTTCAATGTTTACACTGTAAGGAAATAAATATGAAAAACCTTTTCTGACATGGATGTCTGAGAAGAAATCTGGAGGAATTCCATTACCATCCAGCTTTCCACTTCCCAGATTGGCATTGCCTTCAGCATTTAATGTCCAGGGCATATGAGCAACAGCATTTGCTAATGTAGCTAAACCAGTAATCAATTCAACACCATCCATATTTTCAACTTCTTTAATATTGGTCACCGGTACATATACCATATCTGCATCACCATTTTGAAGCATTAATTTACGGGTAGTCCACTCATTAACATATTGGTAGACTACTTCTTTTAACTTGGCGGGACCTCTCCAATGGTCTTCAAATCTCTCCAGCATTACAGTTTCTTCTGGAACCCATCTTGTTAATTTAAATGGGCCTGTACCATTGGTTATATTGTAAAGGGGATCTTCTTCATTTCTAGGATCATGATAGTTCCACCAGGTGTCAGGCTTTCCATCCCATGCGCCTTGCTCAATTGACCAATCTTTGTTGATAACAGCGGACCAGGCACCACCATGGGCCAGAATATTTAAGAATGGGGCATACGGTTGGGAAAGATGAAATATTATCCTGTCACCATCAACCTCAACAGCCTTATCCACATAATCAGTAAAAACTTGAATTAATGCATCTTTATACTCTTCTTTCAGTTCTCCATCCACAAACATATCTGCATAGCTTTCTACCCCCGTCAATTCAACTGCGAGTTCTTCGATGCTGATAATTCCTAATAATGGTTCTAAAATCATCCACATAGGGCCACCGGCACGATCAAAAATCATTCCTCTTTCAAAACTGTACTCAATATCTTCAGGAGTTAACATTGCACCATTGTGGAATTTTACTTCTTTTCTTATGGGAAAGATATAAGTTAAACCATCTTCAGAGATTAGACCATTTTCTACTGAAGGAACCTCTGTTGAAAGCATAGGAACAAAATTAGAGAGACTTTCTCCATCATAAGCAATAAGATTATCATATACTTGAAAGATAATCTCTCCGCTGGCAGTATCATATGCCCAGTGTGGATTCATCGTCTCTGGACCACCAATATTGGCATAGACTAATCTGTCAGGATTTTTTACCTGTGCATTTATGGTAAATACACAACTGACCATTATTACAATAATAGCCATAACTAAAAACATTTTTCTTTTCATATAATATACCCTCCTCTTAACAATAGAATCTAAACTGATAAAGATTATTCTTAAAGATTATTTTGCAAAAAGCTAATTGCAGTTTGGCGAAATGCTTTTTTAAAATCACCTCCTTAAATTAACCTTTTTTCAAATCATCTGTCTGCATTAACTGTTAGATTTTCTTTGATATTGCCTTTTATTGATAATTTCTAATTAGTTTATTTATAGCTAAACTGCTTGGCCTGTAGCAAGCTTTGCACCTTCCATTAATAAATCAAGTTCTTCTCCTTCAATAGTTTCTTTTTGAAGTAAAGTGGTGGCAATTTTTTTCAGTTTTGCCTTATTCTTAGTTAAAATTTCTTTTGCTTTGTTATAAGCATTTTCAATTATTTTTTCAACTTCTTTATCAATTTGGAAGGCAATTTCGTCACTATAATTGCGATCTTCAGAAATATCTTTCCCAAGAAAAACTTGATGTTCTTTTCGGCCCAAAGTCATCGGGCCTATGGTTTCGCTCATTCCAAATTCTGTGACCATTTGTCTGGCAATTTTAGTAGCTCTTTCTAAATCATTTTGGGCACCTGTAGTTATATCTTTAAATATTATTTCTTCTGCAACCCTGCCACCCAGCAAAACACTTAATCTTTGCATCAATTCTGATTTGCTAATTAAAAATCGATCTTCTGTTGGTAATTGCAAAGTATAGCCAAGAGCCGCACTGCCTCTTGGGATAATCGAGACTTTATGGACTGGGTCACCATTAGGTAAAAGTTTTGCTACTAATGCATGCCCTGATTCATGATAGGCAACTATTTTCTTCTCTTTTTCATTCATAAGTCTACTCTTTCTTTCAGGGCCGGCAATGACCCTATCGATTGAGGCTTCAAAGTCTTCCATAGTTATATTTTTTTTACTTTTTCTGGATGCCAGCAAAGCTGCCTCGTTAACTAAGTTTGCTAAATCTGAACCTACAAATCCAGGAGTTCTTCTTGCCAGAACTTTCAAATCTACATCCTCATTCAAGGGTTTCCCTTTTGCATGAACTATCAATATCTGTTCACGTCCTAACAAGTCAGGTCTATCTACAACAATTCTACGGTCAAAACGTCCAGGCCTTAAAAGTGCTGGATCCAGTACATCTGGTCTATTAGTTGCAGCTATTAAAATTACTCCAATATTTTGATCAAATCCATCCATTTCAACAAGCAATTGATTCAGAGTCTGTTCTCTCTCATCATGTCCTCCGCCTAGCCCGGCTCCTCTATGTCGTCCCACAGCGTCTATTTCATCCATAAATATTATGCAGGGGCTATTGGTTTTAGCCTGCTTGAAAAGATCTCTTACTCTTGATGCACCTACCCCTACAAACATTTCTACAAAATCAGAACCGCTAATGCTAAAAAAAGCAACTCCTGCTTCTCCCGCAACTGCACGTGCTAGTAGGGTTTTCCCTGATCCAGGAGGTCCATAAAGAAGAACTCCCTTAGGTATTTTGGCACCCAACTGGTTAAATTTTGCAGGATTTTTTAAGAATTCAATAACTTCCTGCAATTCCTCCTTGGCCTCATCAACACCTGCAACATCATCAAATGTTACCTTGGGAGTTTCTTTGCCCATTAATTTAGCCTGGCTTTTTCCAAACGACATTACCTTATTTCCACCGCCTTGCATCTGTCTCATCATAAAAATCCAGATCCCGATTATTAAGGCCATAGGTAAAATAGAAGACAATATTCTCATCCACCATGACAATTCAACTGGGGGCTTAGCTTCAATATTTATATTTTTATTTCGTAATATATTCATAAGCTCTGGATCATCGGGTAAATATGTAGAAAATTTTTGGTTATTAATCAAATCACCAGTGGCTGTATTTCCGGATATGGAAACATTTAAAATATTGTTATTCTCAACTTCATTCAAAAATTGAGAATAGGTAAGTTCTTTTATGCTTGAACCTGGTTCGAAATATGAACTTAAAATTGAAATTATGACTATTAATATTAAAAGGTATAAACCAGCATTTTTAAAATTTTTGTTCTTAAAATTATTAGGATCTATCTTGGCCAACTTTTTCTCCTTTGCTCAAAATAAAATAAATATAAATTAGAAAGAAATGCAAGGTAATTTTAGCATATTTTATATTTAAAAACAAACAGATAAAAATATATTAATATTTATTATAAATGTCTTTATAGTATAATTCTTATGTCTTATGCTAATTAATTTGATTTATTGCCATTAATCAGTCAACTTGATAATAAACCGATTTTAAAACAAGTATGTATGGTAAATTTCTGTAGTGGCCGTTAAAATCTAAGCCGTATCCCACCACAAATTTATCTGGAATTTCAAAACCACAGTAATCAATAGGCACATCTATTTGTCTTCTGTCTTTCTTATTTAATAATGTACAAACTCTTAAACTTGCCGGGTTTCTCGATTTTAGCATACGAATTAAGTAATCCAGCGTTAAACCGGTATCAACTATATCTTCAACTATCAATACATTTTTTTCTTCAATATTTTCATCTAAATCTTTTATTATTCTTACCACGCCTGAAGATTTAGTAGAAGCCCCATAGCTAGAAATAGACATAAAATCAATTAACATCGGGGTTTTAATATGTCTTGCTAAGTCTGCTAAAAACACAACTGCTCCTCTTAATACTCCTATACAGATAATTTCTTTGTCCTTATAATCCAAAGAAATTTGGTTTCCAAGCTCTTTTATTTTCTTTCTTATTTGGTTTTCGGGAATCAAAATTTCTTCAATCTGCTCTTGTTTTATCATTATTCAATCTCCTTAAAATGTTCCTAAAATACTATTTTGTTTCTGTTTGATAATCTTCCTTTTTTAAATAAAGTATTTTTTTAGTATTTTCAGTTATTTTATATCGATCATCCAGCTGCAAACCGATAATCCAAACAATACGATCTTGTCCATCTACCAAAATACCACATTTTCCTCTTTTATAAAGAGGTATTTTCTCATCTATAAAATAAGACTTTATTTTTTTATAATAATTACTGTTTAACGGTTTAAATTTATCACCAAAATTCCTGGCTCTAATACTCAAAGGAAACAGCAATTTATCAAAATCAATATATGCTTCGTTTTTTGAAATATTGTTAAATAGTTTTTTCAAATCTTTAATATTAATATTATCATATTCATATATCTTACTGGATATTATAGCACTTATTTTAGGTATTTTTTTAGTTTTATACAAAGGTAACTCAACTTTCCAATTATCAAAAGAGTAACCCGTATCTTTTTTCTTAATTACTTCATTATACTTCAACAACAATTCCGAGTAACTTTTCCTGATGCTTAGTTTCCCGGGTAAATTATAATATTTTTCCCCATCATTTTTTAAGCAGATCCTTCGTATTTTTTCAATGTGGCGATAATTAATATTGTCTAAGTTAAATTTTATCTGCTTTAGACTTTTTCTTAAAATACGCCTTTGTAAAGCGACTGGATGGTTTTTTAGTTTTTGAATATCTAATTTTATCCAGTTTTTATATTTTTTTATTAAAGTTTCTAAATAATATTTTTCTGTGATTGTTCTCAACAATATTAATTCTTCCTGGGCTATATCTTGCAATTGAAGAAGATTGCTGTAAATAGAAGAGTTGTATTCCTTAGCAATTAAAGGTAAGAGTGCATTTCTAATCTTATTTCTGAAGTATTTCTGGTCTTCATTGCTGGAGTCTAAAAAATAAATTATCTTATTTTTATAGCAGTAATCCTCTATTTCTGATCTGCTACATTCCAATAAAGGTCTGATATAGTGTTCTCTCTTTGCAGGAATACCGGTTAACCCTTCAAGGCCAGTACCTCTAATTATTCTCATTAACACAGTTTCAATTTGATCATTTGAGTGATGGCCAATGGCAACTTTTTGGGCTTGGTATTTTAATTTTAACTCATTGTAAAAAAAGTAACGTATTTTTCTGCCGGCTTGTTCTATCGAAATATTTTCTTTTTTGGCTATATCAGGAATAGAAACAGAAATCTGCTCAAAGGGAATTCTTAATTTGTAGGATTTTAAGCGCACATACCTTGCTTCTAAGTCTGACTGACTACCTCTTATGCCATGATTTACATGAGCAACAATTAAAAATAAATTATATTGCTGTTTTAGCCGATTCAGGACATCCAGCAAGCACATAGAATCAGGTCCACCTGATACAGCAATTATTATTTTGTCTCCCCAGTCAATCATTCCATATTTTTTAATTGTTTCATTAATTTTTTTTAAAAATTTATCCAAAATATTTAATATTTTAAAATTTCTATAGATTTAATTCTTTATTATACAAATTTGCCCTATATAATATTAACGATTAAGTGTTATGCGTATTTAATGGGCATCTGGCATCAAATATTTGGTGGCGGTGCTGAGATTCGAACTCAGGACACTGCGGGTATGAACCGCATGCTCTAGCCAGCTGAGCTACACCGCCAATATGGGATGGAAAAAGTAGAAAAGATAAGACTTCTTAGCCTTTTTTAATTAATAAAACCTCTAAATTAACAATAGAGGTTTAGTTTTCTTAATAATGGTTGCGGGGGGCGGATTCGAACCGCCGACCTTCAGGTTATGAGCCTGACGAGCTACCTAGCTGCTCCACCCCGCTATATTTTTTTGTTATAAATTTATATTTTATTTCCGCTATCAATTTTAACATTGATAATTTTGAAAGTCAAACAATTATATATTTTTATCAAAAATGAAGTGGTGCCGGAGGCCGGAATCGAACCGGCACAAGCCTTGCAGCTCGCAGGATTTTAAGTCCTGTGCGTCTACCTATTCCGCCACTCCGGCAAACTTCATTAATTATAAGGCAAATGATATAAGTCGTCAATAGAACTTACAATAATTTTTTCCAGTTTCTTTTACTTTGATTTTCTTTGTCTAATTTTATTATGTTTCTTTTTAAAGATCAAACTTCATAAAAAAAATATTTATTTGTTTGCTTTTGTTGTTTTATATAAAATCTCATTATCTTTTATTAAATCAAGTTCTTCCCGGGCTATTCTTTCAATATGATAATCTGTGTTCAACAGGTCTATTTTCTTTATCAGGTTTTTATTCTCTTCTTCTAATATTTCAATCTCATTGTTTAATTCGCTTATGTATATTTTTAACTCAATAATACTGGCATATTTACCAGAAAATATAAAAGTAATATAAAATAATATCAATAAAATAATTGCCCAGGTTATTTTTGATTCTAAAAGAGATCTTATAACAGACATTATCTACTAAATACCTCTTTCCCTTTATAAACAGCCTGTTCGCCTAATTCTTCCTCAATTCTTACCAGTTGATTATATTTTGCTACACGATCTGTTCTGCAGAGAGAGCCAGTTTTAATCTGTCCAGCATTTACAGCTACTGCTAAATCGGCAATAGTGGTATCTTCAGTTTCACCTGATCGATGAGAGATAATATTTGTATATCCAGCGTTTTTAGCCATTTCTATTGTGTCAAGAGTTTCTGTTAAGGTTCCAATCTGATTAAGTTTGATTAAAATTGAGTTGGAAGCATGTAATTGTATTCCCTTTTCAAGACGTATTTTATTTGTTACATACAAATCATCACCAACAATCTGTATTTTTTTGCCCAATCTTTCAGTTAATTTGGCCCAATTATCCCAGTCATCTTCAGCCAGAGGATCCTCTATGGATTTAACAGGGAATTTTTCTACTAATTTTTCATAATAAGCTATCATTTCTTCAGCTGTTCTGGAAACCCCTTCTCGGGATAAAATATATTTTCCATCCTGGTAAAGCTCTGAAGCAGCAACATCAAGAGCAATAAATATGTCTTTCCCAGGCTGATACCCAGCATTCCCAATAGCTTCAACAATTACTTCTAATGCTTCTTCACTAGATTTTAATTTTGGAGCAAATCCTCCTTCATCGCCAATGGCTACACTGTATCCGGCTTTAGCCAAAACTTTCTTTAATGAATGAAAAGTTTCAGCAGCAATGCGGTAGTTTTCTGAGAATAATTTTCCTCCAACAGGCATAATCATAAATTCCTGAATATCTACTCCACTATCAGCATGCTTTCCACCATTTAAAATATTCATCAATGGCACTGGTAACTGTTTGGCATTTGTCCCACCAATATAACGATATAGAGGTAAACCTAAGTATTCGGCAGAAACTCTGGCAATTGCCAAAGATACTCCCAAAATTGCATTAGCCCCCAATTTTTGTTTATTAGGAGTACCATCTAAATCAATCATAAGTTGATCTATATAGCACTGATCAAGAGCATCTAGCCCTATTAACTCAGGAGCAATTATATCATTTACATTTGCAGCTGCCTTCATGACTCCTTTTCCATCATACCTCTTTTTGTCCTCATCCCTTAATTCAACTGCTTCATAAGTACCAGTACTGGCTCCTGATGGTACTTGGGCAATACTCATCAATCCACTCTCCAGATGCACTTCAACTTCAATAGTTGGGTTTCCTCTTGAGTCAAGTATTTCTCTTGCATGAACATCAATTATACTGCTCATCTATTTTCCTCCCTTTTTTGTTAGTATTTTTTTATAAATATTTATTTCCAATTAATTAATTTTATTTCTTATTTCCCAAAATATGTAAAAAGATAAGTCCCCAAACTAAAATATATCATCAAACTTCCCACATCAACAGCAGTTGTTATAAACGGTCCAGTAGCAACAGCCGGATCTATTTTCAGCCTGGTAAAAACCAACGGCAGCAAAGTACCTACTGTGGCAGCTGTTATAACAGTAATACAAAGAGACAATCCTATAGTTAAGCCTAAAATATAGTCTCTTTGCCAAAAAAAAGTGAATATTGATATTATAATACCAATAGTTATTCCAATAAAAAACCCGACTTTTGTTTCAGTCCATATATTTTTCCACAATTCATCAAGTCTCAACTGACCAGTTGCCAGCCCTCTTACGGTAATGGTAGATGATTGAGCACCTACATTTCCACCCATTGCCATAATTATCGGGATAAAGAATGTTAAAGCTACAACTATTTCTAAAATGCCTGAATGAAATTCGATGACAGAACCGGAAATTACTTCTCCTACCATACAAACCAGAAGCCAGGGTAAACGGGCTTTAGCTCTGCTTAATGGGGTTGCTTTTATCAGCTTGTCTTCATAGAACTCTGCAGATCCAACCATTTTATGGATATCTTCTGTGACTTCTTCTTCAAGCACATCTATCACATCATCAACAGTAATCATTCCAACCATTACACCAGTTTTATTAATTACTGGAATAGCCAGAAAATCATAATCGGAAATAACCCGTGCCGCAACTTCTCGATCTTCAGTGTCTAATACGCTAATAACATCCTCTTCCATAATATCTGCGATTTTTTTGTTTTCATTGGCCACAATTAGATCTCTTAATGATAAAACTCCTATTAATCTTTTTCTTTTGTCAAGAACATATACATAGTATATCATTTCTGCTTCAGGACTCATTTTCCGAATATAATCTATTGCCATTTTAGCATTTAAGTCTTCAGGAAGTGCCACAAATTCATTATTCATGATGCTTCCTGAAGTGTTTCCTTCATACTTCATCAATTCTTCAATCTCTTCAGCTTCTTCTTTTGGCATCAGATCAAGCAATTCTCTTGATTCTTCCGGGGTAATTTCCCCTAACAGATCAACGGCCTCATCAGTGTCCATTTCTTTTAATATGTCTGAGGCTTGTTTTTTGCTCATCGTATTAAGTAATTCAGACTGGATATCAGAATTTAATTCAGATATATATTCAGCAATAATTTCTTTTTCTTTTATTAGTTTAAATATTTCAATTATTTGTTCAATGGTCAATTCATTTGCAATTACATTAAAGTCATTTGGGTGCAAATCTTTCACTATCTCTTTAAGCTCATCCAATTGCTTTTTTTCCAGCAATCTTTTAATTTTTTCGATTAATAATTTTTCATCCATTTCAAATTGTCCATTCTAACAAATTTACATATCTATTCTTCATCAAAGTATCTTTTTTCTTCTTTAGTTATCCTATAAAGTTGAGAAGAGCGAGAAACAGGTACATTTCCAACCGGCACTTCTAGCACTACTATTTCTAAAATTTTATCTCTAAAATATATGGAGATAATATCTTGCGTTTTAACATTATCTCCAGGCTTAGCAATTCTACCGTTTATTAATACACTGTGAGTATCACATGCTTTTTTTGCTTCGGCTCTTCTTTTGATGATTCTGCTGATTTTAAAATATTTATCTATTCTCAAAATATACCTGAACGAATTTTATTCTTTTTTCTTTAGCTGAGGAAACAAAATTACCTCTCTAATAGAGTCTTGGTTTGTTAATATCATGACTAAACGATCTATCCCTATACCCATACCACCCGCAGGCGGCATACCGTATTCCAAAGCTTCAATATAGTCATAATCAATAAATTCTTCTTTCAGCTCACCTTTACTTTTGTTTTCAGCTTGTTTAATAAATCTATTTTTTTGCTCAATGGGATCGTTGAGCTCAGTAAAAGCATTTGCGAGCTCCATGGAATTTATGAATAACTCAAATCTCTCAACAATATTCGGAGAGCCTTCCTTTTGTTTTGATAAAGGAGAAACCTCGATAGGGTATTCAGTTATAAAAGTTGGCTGAATTAAAGTATGTTCAACTTCTTTCTCAAATATTTCATTCATAACATCACCCTTTAAAGAGTTTTCAGGTATTTCAAGTTGATAGTTTTTAATAACCTTCTTTAACTCATTGTTATCTATTTTATCAAAATCTATCCCGGTAGTAGAAAGTATCGCTTCCCGCATAGTCAGCCTGGTCCAGGGAGGATTAAAATCAATTTTTTCTCCCTGATATTCTATAACCAAGCTCCCTTTTAGTTTTTTTAAAATAGAAGTGATCATTTCCTCGGCAATGTCCATCATCACTTTATAGTCAGCATATGCTTCGTATAATTCTAGCATTGTAAATTCAGGATTATGTTTTGTAGAAATACCTTCATTACGGAAGTTACGGTTCAATTCATAAACCTTCTCAATTCCTCCCACCAACAATCTTTTTAAATATAGTTCAGGTGCAATTTTTAAATACAAGTCTCTATGAAGACTTAAGTGATGGGTAATAAATGGAGTTGCGGTAGCGCCACCAGGTATAGGTTGTAAAACTGGGGTTTCTACTTCTAAATAACCTTTATCGTCTAAATAATTTCTAATATATTTTATTATTTTGCTTCTCTGTATAAAAACATTTTTAACATCGGGATTACTTATTAAATCTAAATATCTTTTACGATATCTGATTTCCATATCGGTTAATCCATGCCATTTCTCAGGCAATGCACGCATTGATTTGCATAATAATACAAAATTATTAGCAAGAACTGTCAATTCGCCAGTTCTTGTTTTAAAAACTGACCCGGTAATTCCAATAATATCCCCTACAACAATATTTTTAAAGATAGCAAATGAATCTTCTCCAATGTAGTTTGACTTAATATAAACCTGTAATCTGCCTGTCTGGTCTTCCAGATCAGCAAATATTGCCTTTCCGTGCTTTCGTAAACCTTTAATTCTTCCTGCAACAGTAACATTATCATTAGAAGGGTCACTTGTGGCAGTATCACTGAAATCGTGAATCACTTCTTCGATTGTTTTTTTCCCCTCAAACCTTTTGCCAAAAGGATCAATATTGCTGGATTTTAATTGTTCAATCTCTTTTATTCTTTCTTCTCTTAATATAGTCACATTTTTCTTTTCTTCTTGTTCAATCAACGATATCACTCCTTGTAAAATCTTACTCTTAATCTTACTCTTAAAACTATAATTACATATTACTATATTTTGCCAGAAAATAGCTAGACAAAAATGAATATTTGTCAAAATGTCAGCACAATATTTTTAATACTATTAATAATTTTAATATATTTTATAATACAATAGCAAAAAAAGTAAATAAAAAATGAACAAGCTAAAGAATAAAAGCTTGTTCATTTTTTATTTTTAATATTATAAATTATTTATAATTTTCAGAAAATAATTAATAGAATTTTATTATTATCTTATTTCTAGTATTTTATAGTTTATGCTGCCAGCAGGAACTCTTATTTTTACTTTGTCTCCTACTTTTTTCCCCAGTATTGATTTGCCTATGGGTGAGGCAATTGATATTTTACCAGAGGCAGGATCAGATTCAATATAATCAACTAATATATATTTAATCTTTTCTTTCTTTTTTAAATCTTCCACAATTATCTCAGATCCCGGAGATACAAAAGTGTTATCATTTTTTGTCTTGTCAATAATTTCGCAATTTTCAATTATTTTTTCAAGAGTCAAAATTCTGCCTTCTATAAAAGCCTGCTCATTTTTTGCAGATCTATATTCAGCATTCTCAGCAATTTCACCAAAGGCAACTGCATGACTAATTTTTTCTGCTATCTCTTTTCTTTTTATTGTCTTCAATTCATACAATTCAGATTTTAGCTTCTCCAAGCCTTCCTCTGTTAGCATAAATTTTCTGTCATTCATTTTTATTCACCCTAACCTCTTGATAAAATTAAAACTAAGATAAGCCTCTGCAATCAGAACATTACTGTACTCATCTTAGTTACAAATAATATATATTAGAAGAAATCTTAATCAACATTATATCATTAATATTTTAAAAGAATTATAAAATATTTATTATTTAATGTCAAATAAATGTTATTTTGCTTATATTTGAAATAATTTTAGTGCATAAGCAAAATCAATCTCTCAACTTACTAGATCAGCCCAAGCTGTTTGCCTGCTTTCTCAAAAACATTTAAGGTCTCTTCGATGTCTTCATAAGAATGACTGGCTAATACATGTGCCCTTAATCTGTTAGTGCCTTTTGGAACAGCAGGAAACAATATCGGACAAATAAATATTCCTTCTTCATTAACTTTCTTGCATAATTGTAAAGTTTTTTCTTCATCTCCTATTAGAATAGGAACAATAGAAGTTTCACTGTTTCCGGTATTATATCCCATTTTTGATAAACCTTTCTTAAAATGTTCAATATTATTCTGCAATTTTGTGATTAATTCGGGTTCACTTTCAATCACTTCAAAACAGGCTTTTGCAGTTACCACTGCCACTGGTGGTAAGCTGGCTGAAAAAATAAAAGGTCTTGATGATAATTTTAGAAATGTTATTAAATCTTTTTTGCCAGCTAAATACCCGCCAATAGAAGGTATTGTCTTGCTGAGTGTACCCATATGAATATCTACTGCATTTTTAAGCCCAAAATGCTCTTCAATTCCGTGACCAGTTTTTCCAATCACCCCAATTGAGTGAGCCTCATCTACCATTATCCTGGCATTATACTTCTTACCCAATCTGGATATTTCAGGCAAATCAGCTATATCTCCATCCATGCTATATACTGCGTCAACTACAATAAGCTTGTTTTTATAATGTTCCGATTGTTTTAATATTTTTTCTAAGCTGGCCATATTGTTATGTAAAAAACTTCTGTGGCTTGCACCAGACAAATAGCATCCATCAATGATGCTAGCATGATCCAATTTGTCCATGATAACCAAATCTCCTCTTTGACAAAGAGTGGTTATGGCTGCCAGATTGGTAACATATCCACTGCTGTAAGTTATGGCATCTTCTGCCCCTTTAAATTGAGCAATCTTTTCTTCTAGCTCCTCATGAGCTTTTGTTGTCCCTGCTAATAGGCGAACTCCTGCAGCCCCAATACCATATTTATCAATGGCTTTTTTAGCTTTTTCCTTTACTGTCTGGTTAGAGATAAGGCCAAGGTAGTTATAAGAGGCAAACATTATCATTTCTCGCCCATCTATGGTTGTTCTTGCTCCAGAAGCTCCGTCAATACTTTTCATATAAAAAAAAGTATCGGTTTCTTTCATTTTTTCAGCCCTATCATTGGCTTCTTTTATTCTTTGGTCTAAAGACTTTACCATTATTATTCTCCTTTAATAGGTCAAAATAGTTTAATTCAGCTTTTCGATTCTGGGCTTAAACCCGCTTTTTTTTGCTAAATCAAGATAATCATTTCCACTTAAATCATTGGGATTTTTGCCGGAAACAGCCAACAAGACACCCTGATAAACATTAGTTCCAAATGATCTTCCCTGGTACTGAGGAGTAGTAGTCACAAGATATTTCACTCCTCTATCTTTTAACTCCTGCACATTATGAGCAGTAACTGTATTTGTAATGATTATTTTTTCATTCATTTCATGAGGCATATACTGACTAATAGCCAGATAATCTCCAGCAATAATATCCATATCTTTATAAAAATGACTGTATCTGGAATCAGAAGATTCTTGCTTTTCACCTGTTGGGTATAAATACTTAATCGGTATATTAGCGAGGATTGGAATTAGAATTCTAGCTGCTTTATCAATTGCCTTCAAACTATGTAAAGCAATTGGAATGTGCAAACAAAAAATCAAATCACCAAATGTCATTTGGCATCCTGCTTCAATCAATCCTTCTGCTAGCCCATATCTGTCGACGGTTATCATCAATAATGCTTTTTTCCCATTTAATTCTATATCAGTATTTTGGGTAATATAATTAATAACATGTTTTTCTAATTCATATTTTATCCCTGTTCCATCAACAATAGGGGTATTTTTTATAACACTGACAATCCTGGCAGATTCTTTGATAATATACCTCTTCCCTTTTGGTCCTGAATAGAGATATAAATCTGTGCCGCCAAGAGTAAAGACATCTACTTTGCCATCGTATTCCTGGTAAATTTCCATCATCTTTTCGGTATTACCATCAGTTCCAATTCTTTCTATTTCTACTTCCTGTCCAAGTATTTCTATTTTTACTTTATGATTTCTGGTTGAAGAACCAAGGCTAACTCCAAGCACTTTTTTCATTTTTCTTTCCTCTGAAAATATTATTTAAAGGGTTTTGATTTCTTTTAGGATATTAGAAATCATTTCTACATCTACATATTTATCTTCCAGAATTGGGGAATCACCAATTTCTATACCAATAACCTGTATACTGAATATTTTTTCAACTACATCTACTCTTGTATCAGAACCGATAAAAACAATCAAATCGAAATCTATTAGATGAGTGATAAGAGAAATTATGTCATTGAAAAGCGTTTTTTTGTCCCTTTGAGAAATAAAGCTTAGGCGTTCCTTTTGTGATAATAATAGAATGAAATCAATACCAAATGTTTTGGCTAAAGTGTATATTTCTTCTTTGTTTTTTATGGGAAAACCTACTAATGCTATCTTTTTACCTTTTCTTATTTCTCCTAAGCTCTCCAGCCTGGAAACAAATGTTCTTTCGATGCCTAATTTTCTAGCAACTTCCCCTTGTGTGAATCCTTCTGTCCTCAGCTGAAGAATTCTATCTATTTCGCGTTGCATTTTATCTATAGCAATTACTTTTTCACCAATTCTGATTAAGTTCATGATAATTTTGTATTCCTGTACACATTTTTGTACACATTATAAACTTTGGCAGATGTGTTGTCAATGCAATAACACATAAATATTCTTGAGATGTATTTTATGCAAGAAGAGTATTATTCTTTAACGATAATTCCCCCACCCAGGACAATATCATTGTCATAAATTACCGCTGATTGACCTGGGGTAATAGCTTTTTGAGGCTGATCAAAAGAAACAAGAAACTGGTTTTTCCCGATATTAGAAATAGTAGCTATGGCTGGTTTACTGTTATATCTTATTTGAACATTCATTCTAAGAGAGTTACATATGAAGTAGTTAGCGGTAAAATGAGTATTTGCTATTATAAACTTTTCTTTATAAAGATCTCTTTCATCTCCGATTACAACAGTATTTTCTTCATAATTGATTCTAACAACATACATGCGTTTGTTTAATGAAAGACCTGTTTTTCTCCTCTGGCCAATTGTATAATTTGCCAATCCTTGTGCTCTCCTAATATATCTACGGAAATATTAAAAAAATAGCCGGGATTGTTTTTCTTGGATTCTAAACGGTTTTCTGTATTACCAATAAATTTTCGATAGTTATTATCATTGATAAAACAGATTTCCTGACTCTCTTGAAGAGTTGAAACATTAAACCCTATATTTTGTGCTAAAACCTGAACATCTTCCTTTAAATAGCCCCCTAATGGAAATAGTGTCCTGGATAAAACATCGTTGTTTAGTCGGTAAAGAAAATAAGACTGATCTTTTTTTGTATCAAATCCTCTTCTAATAAAATAAACATTATCCCCTTTCTTCGTCAATTGAGCATAATGTCCGGTTGCAATAAAAGTTATATTATTTTTTACAGCATAATCAAGCATTAAATTGAACTTAATCTTTTCATTACATAAGACACATGGGTTGGGAGTTAGTCCATTTTCATATTTTTTAATAAAATCACTGATTATAATATCTTTAAATATTTTTTTACAATCAAGTTTTTTTAAAGGAATATCAATTTTTTTTGCTGCTATTTCAGCCTTTTTTTGACTAACAGATCCGTCATCACCATCTTCGTGAAGCTGAAAATAAATTCCCTCTACTTTATAACCTTCTTTTTGCAATAGAAAAGCGGCAACACTGCTATCTATTCCGCCGCTCATGCCAACTAAAACCGTTTTATTTTCTTTCATTATTTTTGCTCTTAATTTTTTATATTATTAAATAAGATAATTCTTGATTTCCGCTTCAGTAAAAGGCTGAACAAATATTTTTTTATTATAGTTTTTTTCTAAATTTGAAATATTTATATCCAGCAATTCTGTTTTCTGGTCTTTATCACAATATTTAGCGGTTATTCTGCTAGCTATTCTGATTATTTTATCTATTTCTATAGGGTCTTTTTCTTTACCATAAAATCTCAATAAAGAAATAGGACCTTTAAAATTATGTGAATCTAGTAAATAGTCATCTCCAGCAGATAAGGCAAGTATTTTTGCATTTTCTTTTTCATTTCGACCTACAAGTAATTTTGTATTTTCCCCCAAAAGAAAATGTCTGCCAACTTTTAATAATTCAATATCATTATTACTATAGTTTTTGTTCATAACCAATAAATCACTTAGCCTATCAGAGAAACCCGGTTCGGTAAGCTTGCAGCCACCTGCTGGCGCAGGATAATTATTTATTTTATAATATTCAGCTAAGAATATTTGCCTTTTTCGTGACCGACCCTGTATATCTAAAAGCCTGCTGCGATCAATAATTTTTTGTTTTTCCGGCTCAGTTTCTGGCAATAATAAAGCGGAAAGGGGTCTTGTGATAAATTGACCATATCCAGATTCTTTGCTTATCAGCAGCAAACTTCTTTTGTTTTGGCTCATTGGTCTTTGTCCTAAAACTTCTCCACTAATAATAAAAGAAGCGTTCTCTCTTTTCATTACTTCTCCAGCTTTTTTGTACATTAGAATCCGACAATCTATACAGGGATTGATATTTTTTCCAAAGCCGTATTTTGGGTTCAAAAGAATATTTTGAAATTCTTTGCTGATATCTTCTTTAATAAAAGTAATTCCAAGAGGATTGTTGGATAATAGATTATTTTTTACTGCTATAAATGGAGTCTCAAAAATAATTCCAATTACATCTATCCCTTGTTCTAAAATTAATTTTATAGCCAGTATACTGTCAAGTCCACCTGAATATAAGGCTATTGCTTTATTTTTATTCAACATTGCTCCTCATTTCCTTTTACACCATAATATAAAATAATAACTGAATTAATTCAATATACAATTTGTAATGTATAAATATAAAATATATAGTTATATTGTTTAATTAAAAAATAAAGACAGAAGGCAGGTTCACAGGAGGAGATCTTAAATCTGTTACTATATGTAAATTCAATGCAGGAAAAGGGGCATCCTCTTCCTGCATTTCTTAATATATTTACTCACAGCTTATTGCCCCAACTGGGCAATCTTCTGCAGCTTCTTTGCAGGATTCTTCTGCATCTTGAGGAACAACGTCTACTTTAACAACAGCAAGGTCATCCTGCATTTCAAAAACTTCAGGACATGTGCTTTCACAAAGGCCACATCCAGTACAAAGATCACTATCAACGGTTGCTTTCATTATTTTTCACCTCCTATACTTCAGGGTATATCTTAAACTGCTTTCAATGATCAGTTAAACTTGATTTCTTTAGTATTATTTTTTTAATTGTTAAAATTATAACTACTCTATAACTACTCTAAGATAACTTAAAATCCTTTAAAATTCAAGCCCTGTTAATATTTATTTTATTTAAATATCTAATATCTATATATCTATTTCCAGAAGATCTTCCGCTAAAATAATGCTAGGGAAATCTTTTTTTTCTTCATTAATACATTCATGGTAATTTTTGCTATTATTTTTTTTTGTTTTAGAATATCTTGAACTAATATGTGTTAATGCTAAATTTTTTACTCGCGCTTCTTTGGCAATTCTAACAGCATCTTTAATTGTCGAATGAAAACTTCTTTCAGCTTCAGACTTTTCACATTCTAAAAATGTCGCTTCATGCACTAACAAATCAGCATTTTGAGCTAAAACTACAGCATTTTCACTAAAAGATGTATCGCAACAATAGCAGAATTTTTTTATTTTAATAATCTTTTTCATAAAATTATCTGTTTTATGCATTTCCCCATTGGACAGAACAATCTCTTTCTGTTCTTTTATTTCTTTATAAATAGGTCCGGGCTTTATTCCTAGCCCGGTTAATCTTTCAACAATTATATTTTTTTTTATTTTTTGTTCAATAACAGAATATCCAAAGCTATCAATTTGATGGTTTAAATAAGCACAAAAAATAAAATATTCCTGGATTTTGTTTAACAATTTTATTCCCAAAAAATTCTCTTTCGAAATACTTCTAATTTTACAACAATATGGGATATGAGTTCTGGAATAGTAAAAACATTTTTCAAGATATTCTTCCAATCCTACTGGGCCAAATATTTGCAATGGTTCTTTATGTCCTTCGAGTCCTCTGGTAGCAAGCAATCCTGGCAATCCAAACAGATGATCACCATGCAAATGACTTATAAAAATAGCCTTTAATTTTGATATTTTTAATTGAGTTTTACGTAATTGCTGTTGAGTGCCTTCTCCACAATCGAAAAGAAAAAAATCACCGCTTTTGTTTAAGATAAGAGCTAAAGATGAAACATTTCTGCTGATGGTTGGCATACCGGCACCAGTTCCTAAAAATACTACTTTATTCATCATTTTATTAAAATTCCTTTTATTTTTGACAAAAAGAACAGAAAAAAGTGCTTCTTTTTTCAACTTTTATTGATTCTATGGGGTTACCGCAAACTGGACAATTTGATTTATTTTTGCCGTAAATTTTTATAATATCACCATATTTTCCTCTATTGCCCTTGATATCCTGATATGAGCCATCTGCCATGGTTGTTCCACCCAATTCAATAGCTTGATTTAAAACATTTTTTATTTTTCGATATAATATTTTTATTTCCTCTTCTGTTAAAGAGCTGGCTTTTCTGAGAGGATGTATTGATGAAAGAAAAAGTATCTCGTTAGCGTAAATATTGCCAATACCTGCAATTTTCTTTTGATCCATCAAAAATTTCTTTATATTTTGATTATTATTCTGAACTAATTCATATAACTTATCTGTGGTGAATATTGGTTCAAGCGGTTCTATCCCTAATGATTCAATCCTGGATAATTTTTCACTGTTAGAAACTATCCATATTTTTCCGAACCGTCTTGTGTCATTGTAAATTAATTTTTCTGATTTACTAAAAATAATTTCGATATGGTTATGCTTTTCCAGATAATTTTTATTCACTTGTTCTTCAGTTTGGTAAATTAGTCTACCGCTCATACCTAAATGAACAATTAATATATCGTTTGTATTCATATCAATTAATAGATATTTGCCTCTTCTATTTATATTGGTAAATATTGCTCCAAGCAGTCTGCTGATAAACTCTTCATTACTAAATGGAGTTTTTATTATTTTAGGTGTGTTTGAATTCACCTTTATTATTTTTTTTCCAATGATATTTTCTCTTAACCCTCTTTTTACAGTTTCAACTTCAGGAAGTTCTGGCATTTTTTACCTCATTAAATATACTCTTTGATTCTTAAAGGAATATCTATTAAGCTTGTTATAACATCTCTGCCATATTTTTTAAGATTATTTGATTTTTTTCTATCAATTAATATGCTATGTAGTCCAGCTTCTCTAGCTTCTAAAAAATCAGAGTATTCACTATCACCAATATGAAATATTTTTTTTGGTTCAATATTTATCTTCTGACAAATCTTTAGATAAGTATATCTGTTTTTTAAGCACTTATATTCAGATAATGCGGAGTGAATTGAGGAAAAGTATTTTTTTATTTTCTTTATCTTGGGAGTAATAAATTCAAAAGGCATTGAAGAAATACATATCAATGTATAGTCACTAGATAGTTTTTCAAGTATTAAGGGTGCATCCTGATATATTTTAATTGTATTTTCATATTTTTGCAGTAATATTTTATCATCCGTATCAAGGGAAAAATATTTAATCCAATAATTTAGATTATACCAATCTAAATTATTTTTACCTATTCTATCATATTCTTTTTGCACAATATTTAAAGCTTCTGTAAATTTAATTCTTTTTTTGTCAGAAACTAATTGTGGGATCACCTGATGCCAGATCAAGTCATTATATTCCGGGTCTACTAATGTTCCATCTATATCAAAGGAAATTACCTCAATCCCCATCTTTCCCTCCAAATAAAAAAATTCCCGGCAGTGTCCTACTCTCCCACAGATAAACTGCAGTACCATCGGAGCTGGAGGGCTTAACTACTGTGTTCGGGATGGGAACAGGTGGTTCCCCTCCGCTATGACCACCGGGAAACCGACTAAATAGAAAGATTTTTTGGTAGTTAGTCGTTAGCAGTTAGTATTTAGTTAAAGAGCTAAATCTGGTTTTGATTCTCTTCTCTTAGACTCGATACTCGATACTCACGACTCGATACTTATTTTATAGAGTGATACGGTCAAGCCTTCGATCGATTAGGATCAGTTAGCTCAAACCATTACTGGCCTTACACACCTGACCTATCAACCGGGTAATCTTCCCGGGATCTCTCCTGGATTGAATCCAGATGGATACCTAATCTTGAGGTGGGTTTCACGCTTAGATGCTTTCAGCGTTTATCCCAACCGAACATAGCTACCCAGCAATGCCCTGAGCAGGACAACTGGTACACTAGCGGTTCGTCCACCTCGGTCCTCTCGTACTAGAGGCAGACCCTCTCAAGTATCCCACGCCCGCGACGGATAGGGACCGAACTGTCTCACGACGTTCTAAACCCAGCTCGCGTACCGCTTTAATTGGCGAACAGCCAAACCCTTGGGACCTGCTTCAGCCCCAGGATGCGACGAGCCGACATCGAGGTGCCAAACCTCCCCGTCGATGTGGACTCTTGGGGGAGATAAGCCTGTTATCCCCGGAGTACCTTTTATCCGATGAGCGACGGCACATCCACCAGCTACCGCCGGATCACTAGGCCCTGCTTTCGCATCTGCTCGAGATGTCTCTCTCACAGTCAAGCCTCCTTATGCCCTTACACTCTTTAGTGTGATTTCCAAACACACTGAGAAGACCTTTGGACACCTCCGTTACTCTTTAGGAGGTGACCGCCCCAGTCAAACTACCCACCAAATACGGTCCCCCAGCCGGCTAACGGCCTGGGGTTAGAATCTCAACAGACCGAGGGTGGTATTTCAAGGTTGGCTCCCAGAAGGCTGGCGCCTCCTGTTCAGTGCCTCCCACCTATCCTACACAGGGAATGCTAAAATTCAATATCAGGCTATAGTAAAGGTTCACGGGGTCTTCCCGTCCTGTCGCGGGTAGCAAGCATCTTCACTTGCATTACAATTTCACCGAGTCCCTCGTTGAGACAGTGCCCAAATCGTTACGCCATTCGTGCGGGTCGGAACTTACCCGACAAGGAATTTCGCTACCTTAGGACCGTTATAGTTACGGCCGCCGTTTACTGGGGCTTTGGTCAGAAGCTTTGTCCGAAGACGAACTCCCTTCCTTAACCTTCCAGCACCGGGCAGGCGTCAGTCCCTATACGTCATCTTACGATTTAGCAGAGACCTGTGTTTTTAGTAAACAGTCGCTTGGGCCGTTTTATTGCAACCTCTTCGGGCTTGTTATGTAAAACAACTCACCCTAATGAGGCACTCCTTCTCCCGAAGTTACGGAGTCATTTTGCCGAGTTCCTTAACGAGGGTTCTCTCGAGCGCCTTGGTATTCTCTACCTACCTACCTGTGTCGGTTTTAGTACGGATGCCTTCTGATCTGGCTAGAGGTTTTTCTCGACAGTGTGGGATCAATCAGTTCGCCGCCGTAGCAGCTCCCCATCACCTCTTGAGGTTGAATGAAAAGACGGATTTGCCTGTCTCTTCCCTCTAAAGGCTTAGACACGGAACTTTTATCGTGCTGACCTACCCTCCTGTGTCACCCCATTGCTCATAACGAGCA
>JAXGNR010000005.1:0-190000 GCA_040767965.1 Atribacterota bacterium | reverse complement strand
GGTAGCCCTGATATCCGCTGGAACTCTTTCTAATGCCATGACGGCAACCGCGCCTGAGTCTTCTGCAATCTTTGCTTGTTCCGAATTCACTACATCCATAATAACTCCGCCTTTTAGCATCTGTGCTAATCCTCTTTTAGTTTTTTCAGTTGATTTTTCAACCATTTCAAATTCCTCCTTTTTTGCAGATAAGCAAACATTTATATTTTCTATTAATATAATTATAACTATAAAAAAGCAAATAGAAAGAAAAAAATTTGACTGCCAGAGGTAAATGTTACCTTTAGCAGTCAAGATAAAAGTAAATCATAAAAATCCTTAACTATTCCGCTACCTGCTTTTTATCTTTCCATTAACTATCTATTTATTATTTTCTCCACATAATTTAAGTAATTTCATCCAGCTATCATCAATATCTTTTTGTATTTCTTCAACCAATTGTTTATTTATTGGTTTTAATACATCTTTATATCTACCCTGCAATTTCATCCACTCAGTAATAGGGAGTCTTTCTTTGGGCTTATAATTTAATCTCCATTCTCCTTTTTCAACTTCATACAAAGGCCAAAAATTTGTTTGAACTGATAATTTTGCCATCTTAATGGTATCTCCAGATGAAAAACGCCAACCTCTTGGACAAGGCGCTAAAACATTTATAAAAGCAGGACCCTTAGTGTAAAAAGCTTTGTGGGCTTTTTCCATAAGATCACTCCAACGCCAGATAGATGCTTGGGCAACATATGGTATCTTATGGGCTGCTACTATGGCAGTTAAATCTTTACGATATTGTGTTTTACCTGGTGTTGTTTCACCATAAGGCGTTGTTGTTGTCCAAACTCCTCTGGGAGTGGCACTAGAACGCTGTATGCCGGTATTCATATAAGCTTCATTATTATAGCAAACATAAACAAAATCATGCCCACGTTCCAATGCTCCTGACAATGATTGCAAACCAATATCATAAGTGCCACCATCACCACCGAAAGCAATGAATTTTATTTCTTTCTCGATTTTCCCCTGCTTCTTTAAAGATCGGTACATTGCTTCTACTCCGCTTATTGTTGCTGCAGCATTTTCAAAGGCATTGTGAATAAATGACGAACGCCAACTTGTATAAGGGAAAATTGTGGTTGCTACTTCAAGGCAACCGGTTGCACATCCAACCACAATTGGGTCATCACAAGCTGTCAGTATTTGTCTGACTGCTATCGATGCCCCGCAACCGGCACACAATCTATGGCCAGGACTTAAGATTTCTTGTTTTTTGGAAACCTCTTTTAATCTTACCATTTTTCATCCCCCCTAATCTCTTACTCCAAAGTATTGCACTTTTTCTTTTATTTTGCCGGTTTTCACTATATTGTTTAATTGATCAAATATTACGCTAATATCTTCCTGATTTATATCTCGACCGCCTAAGCCGTAAATAATATTGATGTTTTCAGGAATTTTATCATTTTCCAGCATTGCTGATCTTATTTCTGTAAACAAAGGTCCGCCAAAGGCACCAAAAGAATGAGAGCGATCAAGTATTGCCACTGCTTTTAGATGAGACAATGCTTTAGCAATTTCGTAAGCCGGAAATGGTCTGAAGATACGAGGTTTTAATAGTCCGACTTTTTTACCTTCGCTTCTCAAATTATCAATAACAGCTTTGGCAGTACCTGCAGTTGATGATAAAACAACAATAGCTATTTCTGCATCATCAAGAAGATAATCCTCAAATAAACCATACTTCCTTCCCGATATTTTTTCGTATTCTTCTGCAACTTCTAAAATTATTTCTTTAGAATTCTCAATGTCTTCAATTTGCTGCCTTTTATGCGCAAAATAATAATCATGCAAGTCAAGAGGGCCATAAGTTAATGGGTTATTAAGGTCTAAAAGTGGATAATTGGATTGATATTTGCCGACAAATTCACGAACTATGTTGTCTTCTAAAAATTCTACCATTTCTATTCCATGGCTTATAATAAATCCATCATACATGACCATGACCGGTAACCGTACTTTCTTGTTTTCTGCAATTTTTATTGCCTGGATTATATTATCATAAGCTTCTTGAGTGTTTTCTGAATATATTTGGATCCAGCCTGCATCTCTGGTTGCCATTGAATCACTGTGATCACAATGAATATTAATAGGTCCTGAAAGTGCTCTATTTGCAACTGGCATAACAATTGGAAGCTTGTTGGAGGCTGCGATGTAAACAACCTCAAACATCAAAGCCAGTCCATTGGCAGAAGTAGCTGTCATGACTCTCCCACCAGCAGCAGATGCGCCCACACAAGCACTCATGGCACTGTGCTCACTTTCTACAGTAACAAATTCTGTATTAACTAGTCCATCAGCAACATACTCAGAAAATTTTTGCACTAAATCTGTTTGAGGTGTAATAGGATATGCTGCTAAAACGTCAGGATTTATTTGTTTAACTGCATAAGCTGCAGCATCATTCCCGGTAACTGCAACTCTATTTTTATCCATCTTTCCCTCCTTTTTTCTCTGCCTCATCTTTAATATCACTTTCATCTATCATAATAATAGCATTGACTGGGCATTCGGAAGCGCAAATGCCACAACCTTTGCAATGTTGATAATCTATTTCTTTTATTTTTTCATTTTCAACTATAATTGAAGAGTCAGGACAATAAACCCAGCACAACAAACAATTGTTACATCTGCTTTTATCTCTGATTGGCCTTAAAGAACGCCAGGCTCCAGTTCTGTATTTTACAGAATTCCCAGCTTCAATTATGAGACCGCCTTTTATAAGGTCTTTCCATCCTTTTTGCTTTTTTGTAGTCATTCGCTTTTAACCTCCTGATATGCTCTTTTTATCGCATTAACATTCCCATCTACTACTTTTTGACTGAATTTACCACCAAAATTCTTTTTGATATCTGCGATTACATTTTCTAACTGAAGTAAATTTGTTGCTTTAATTAGAGCTCCTATCATAGGAGTATTAGGAAGAGGTTTACCCAGCTCTTCCAGTGCTATTCTACTGGCATCTACAGTAAAAACTCTTCTTCCTTTTAAACGAAGCTTCTTTCTGATATCAACAGGATTTATATCAGCATTAATGACTATAACGCCATTATCATTTAACCCTTCAGTGATATCTATTGAAGAAATTAAAGTAGGATCAAGCACAACAACCATGTCTGGGGTGGTTACATGACAATGTATTTTTATAGGTTCATCACTTATTCTGGTAAAAGATTGAATTGGAGCACCCATTCTTTCCGGCCCATATTCAGGAAATGCCTGAATATATTTTCCTTCAGCAATGGCAGAAGTTGCAAGTAGTTTAGAAGCAGTTACCGCACCCTGGCCTCCTCTGCCATGCCATCGCACTTCGATTATTTTTCTCATGAAAAACCTCCATTATTAAGCTATCTGTCATTTTTAAATATCTGTCTCCCCATTAAAGCTTGTGATAATGTTACTTCATCAGCATATTCTAAATCCCCACCAATAGGGACACCATAAGCGATCCTGGTTATTTTTATACCCAGTGGTTTGATTAATTTTGCTATATATGAACTGGTTACCTCACCTTCGATATTTGGATTAGTTGCTAAAATTATTTCTTCTATTTTTTCTTTTTTTATTCTATTTACAAGTTGATTAATTGTAAGACTATCAGGATCTATTCCATCCAGAGGAGATATTGCTCCCTCTAATACATGATAAAGTCCTTTGAATCTGCCTGTTTTTTCTATGGCCATTAAATCTCTGGCTGTTTCAACCACACAAATAGTATTTCTCTCTCTTTTTCTATCCTGGCATATTTCACATATATCTTGCTCAGTTAAATTATGACATATTTGACACTTCTTTATTAATTCTTTTGCTGAGATAATAGATTGTGCCAGTTTTTTTGCATCTTCCTTATTTATATTTAATATATGCAATGCCAGCCTTTGTGCTGTTTTTGGCCCGATTCCAGGTAATTTTGATAATTCATCAATAAGTCTGGCTAAAGGTCGAGAATATTGATAATTCATATTTAATCCTTAAAAGACTCCTGGTATATTCATTCCACCGGTTATTTTGCTCATTTCTTCATTTACTAACTCTTTTGATTGTCTTATTCCTTCATTTACTGCAGCTAAAACTAAATCTTCTAGCATTTCCTTATCTTTTGGATCAATAATATCAGGATCAATGCTAATTTCTTTAATTTCTTGTTGTCCGTTTACTACAACTTCTACCATTCCCCCACCAGAAGTAGCTCTAACTTCTTTCTCTGCAAGCCCCTTTTTCATATTTTCCATTTTCCTTTGCATTTCCTGAGCTTGTTTCATTAAAAACTTCATATCCATATTTGTTTAACCTCTTTTCTATTCTTCGCTAATATTCCCACCAAATAAATCCCTAGCTTTTTCTAAAATAGCAAGATCCTCAGAATCATTTGATTTTTCTTCTTTTTTGGTAGTTCTAATTTTTTCATGTTGATCATTTAAAGCTTTTTCATTCAGTTTAATGGTTTCTAATTCTTTTTCGTTATTTTTTATATAATCATCAATAAAGCAAGTTATTTTTAATTCAGCATTGATCTCTTCTTTTAAAATGGTTTCAACTTTTTCCTTGTTTTCTCTTTTTTCCAGGCTCTCTTTGTGAAAGAGACAATCTTTTCGGAACCCTATCATTAAACAATTATCCTCAATATAAACTCTATTTTTTGCCATTAAAAAAGCATAGAGTGATATTTTTTCTTTTTTAATTTTGCCAAGCACTTTGGGCCAAATTTTTTCAATATCTATATTGTTAACTTGTTCTTTTTCATTTTTAGAACTGTTACCCTTTAAAATATCGGACTCTTTATTACCTAATGTCTTTGCTTGACCAGGAGGAGGAAAGCTAGTTTTTTTCTGAATAACGGTCCTTTCATTTTTTTCTGTGCTTTTGTCTGCAATCTCTGCATTTTTTTTGTTTTCATAAAAAGCCATTTTTACAATTAATAATTCCAGCAGGATCCAGGGATAAATGTGCTGTTTTATCTTGTCTGATATTATGCCCAGTTCATCTATGATCTTTAAAAAATAATCAGCATCTGTAGTGCTGAGTATCTTCTCAAGATTTCTTTGATCTTCTTGTTCAAGATATATATCAGAAAAGTTTTTTTTATCTAGTATTTTCATTAATGATAATTTATGAGTATATATTAGCATATTTTGAACAAAATCGGCAAAATCAATACCATCTTTGACCATTCGGCCAATTATTGCAAGACCTTTTTCAATATCCTTGGAAATCAAAACCTGCATAAGTTCTAAAAATAGCTTATGTGGAATAATCCCTAAAATTTCCTGTACTTCCTGAAGGCTTATTTTTTCTTCATTAAAAGTAGTAACCTGGTCTAAAAGACTTTCTGCATCTCTCAAAGAACCGGTGGCTTTTTCTGCAATTAACCTAAGCGAGGGTAATTCAATTTTAATATTTTCTTCATCAGCTATTTTAGTTAATTTATAAGTAATTTCATCTACTGAAATCCTTTTAAAGTGAAAATTCTGACATCGAGACAGGATAGTGTTGGGTATTTTCTGTGGGGCAGTTGTTGCGAATATAAACAAAACCTGCTTTGGAGGTTCTTCTAAGGTTTTTAATAGAGCATTAAATGCTTCATTAGTAAGCATGTGTACTTCATCAATAATGTAAACTTTATATTTACCTTCAGTTGGAGCAAAGCCTATTTTGCTTCTTAACTCTCTAATTTCATCTATACCACGGTTTGATGCACCATCTATTTCTACCACATCCATAGATTGACCAGTGTTAATTCCAATACATTGATTGCATTCATTACAAGGATATTCTGTTGGTCCTTTTTCGCAATTGAGAGCTTTTGCTAATATTCTAGCAGTAGTTGTTTTACCAACTCCTCTTGGTCCGGAAAATATATAAGCATGGGATACGCGATTTAATTTAATAGCATTTTGCAAAATTTTGACAATATGTTCTTGTCCAATGACGTCTTCAAAAAAACGTGGTCTCCATTTTCTGTAGATAGACTGGTATTGAACCATCTGCTTTCCTTAATTATTTTTTGGTTAAATTTTTGAGATCGTGCCCCTACCTTCGAACCTTCTTCCCAAGCGATATTGAAACAGTTAACTCCAACCAGGTTTGCCTACGGCACCCAAAGAGATTTGCTTACCGCTGCTTCCTTCCGGACCTGACGGGATTTACAATTCTTTGCTGCATAGGGCCCGGTTTTCAACACCACTTATTTCAGTCAGGCCTTAAAAAGATAGGACCTCAGGTAGGTAATTGACCCTGCTATAGCGGATTGCAGGTTCAGGGCACCGCTAACTCCCCGTCTAGCACGATCTTTTAATATTTATTGTTATAAATTATTATAAATTATGGCGGAGAGGGCGGGATTCGAACCCGCGAGGCAGTTGTTGACCGCCCAATCGCTCTCCAGGCGATCCCGTTATGACCACTTCGGTACCTCTCCGTTTATGCTTTTATATTAAGTTCATTTACTACAATGATAGGCAGAAGCTGATTTTCTGTCAACCATAAAACCAAATTTAACTTATTATAATCACTTATAAGAACAGCAGACAGTTTTTAATTTTAATATAAATTCTAAAAAAAATCTAGATCTATTCAAAAATATTTATAAATTATTCTTACCGGCTTTTGTTCACCCCAACTCTCTTGCAATATCTGAAAATTGTGCACTTTGAACAAAATGGTGAAATTGGCTTGCAGATAATCTGTCCATGTGCTACAAAACAAGTGTTATAAGAAATCCAGTATTTTTTAGGTAGTATTACTTGCAGATCCTGTTCAGTCTCTTTTGGTGTTTTTGTTCTAATAAGGCCAATGCGATTTGAAATTCTATGAACATGAGTATCAACTGTAATACTATCAATATTAAAAGCAAGACCAAGAACTAGATTTGCGGTTTTTCTGCCTACTCCTGGTAATTGGACAAGTTCATCTAAAGTTTTTGGCACTCTACCGTTATATTTTTCCAAAATTATCTGAGCAATCTTTTTAATATTCTTTGACTTTATCCGATAAAAACCTACCGGGTAAATTAATAGGGATATTTCTTCTTCAGGCATTTGAGAAAGTTTTTCCGGATTGGAAGCCCGAGAAAACAATCTTTTTGATGCTTCAGCTGTTACCTCATCTTTTGTTCGGGATGAGAGAACAGTGCTAATTAAAATACGATAGGCATATTCTCCTTCTTTTTTGATTTTGTTCATCAAAGGAAGATGCCTGTACATTTTTAATTCCTGTGATAACTTATCCATTAAAATTTTATAATTCACACTACTGGAATAAGGTTGAATCATCAATAACTCCTAGTCAATGATATTATTCAAGATTACCATTCTCACTATTTATTTTTATGAGTGAATTGATATAGGAAATGATTTCTTTAGTATTTTCTTTGCCAGAAAAATCCACCGGTTTATTATAGGAATTCAGCATTCCCTTTTCGTCTGCAGATAAATTCTTTTTTCTTTTTAATTTTAGTTGTAATAATTTCATTAAGAACTTATCGACTAATGGTAATTTATTATAATCAAAACCACCGCGTAGATAAAATAATTTTATTTTCTCCAATTGTTCTATAGTAAAATTATTATTTTTAATTTCTTCAACAGTTTCTTTCCGATCAGGACTTGCTCCTACTGCAAATACAATTATATTTTTATCTTTTAAAATACTTAAATTATTTTTTATCAAGTTAATTCCGTCTATGCCAACAGCATGCAAGCTCCCTCCATAAACAATAATATCGTAATCTTTAAATAGCTCTTTTTTAAACTCATCAAGTTTATAGGTATCAGCTGAAATTTCGCTTGCAATCCATTGTGCGTATTTTTCTGTAAAGCCAGTTTTAGATTTGTAGACAACTATAATTTTCATTCTCTAACCTTTTCTTTTCTGATAAATATTATTTATTTTTAATATTATTAATATGCCAGATTATTTTCTGGATATTCTTTTAAGGCCATGCTTTTATGCATATAAAGTAGTCTGAATTTCACAATATCTTTAATTGCAGTTAATTTTTATTAGATTCTTTTTCTTATCAGACTTTTCCATAACAAACATTATCTTAATTTAAACTTATGTCTGTATAATAAAATTAAAGATATATTCAGTTTGAAAAAATAATCAATCGATTTTTGATAGTCACATCTCTAAAGTTAAATTCTTTTTTGATCCAATAAAATGATTCCTCTGTATAAAAAAAGACATGGGTAAAATCATTCTTATAATACCATTTATCAAAATTAACATCCCCCCTTAGAAGCTCAGTTTTACAGTACAGCCTTCCTTTTTCATTCAACATTTTCTTTAATTTATCAAACTCATGATAAGGTTGGTGAAAGTGTTCAATCACTTCACAACAGACAATATAATCATATTTTTCTTTTAAATACTCTGGGTAATTATGGAAATAAGGATCATAAGGTTTTATATCATAAGAATAATCAGTTAATAATTTAGTGATAACCGGTCCTGTACCTGCACCAAAATCAAGCCCTTTGTCTTTTTTTCGAAAATCATTTTTTATCATAGACACAATAGGTTTTACAAAGTTTTGATAATTGATATCATCAATATCATTATTATGTTCTAAATATCTTTTTTTTCTTCTTCGTAATCAAGATAATATCTTTTATCTAAAAAAGCACTTTTGCACTCTTTGCACTTATAATAAAAACGTGCACGATATTCTTTGAAAAAATATACTTCTCCGCTACATAATGGGCATAGCTCAGAGGTTTTGTGACAACATGCAAACATAATACAAACAACTCTTAATAAGTTTTTAATATTGTTCTAAATAAAAAGCAAACAAGGCTAAGGCAAGATTGCCAATTTTATTCCAATTAACAAAAGAAAAATAGCAATTACAATTCGAAATTTATCCTGTGGTATCTGGTCAACAATACGTCTGGCAATTTTGGCACCTGTAAATGATATGATAATAAATAATGGTAACCCCCACCAGAGCATTTCTGATAATTTAACACCACCAAGAAAATAAGTAACAACCCTGGTTGAATCAATTAGCAAGCCAATAGCGCCTGCCGTAGCTATATAAACCTCTTTTGGCAGGTTGAAAGCAGAAAGAAAAATGCTGCGAATAGCCCCTCCCATGCCAAAAATACCTGCAAAAAAACCTGATAATGAGCCTCCAAACAAAGCCGTTATATTACTTGCAGGTACCTGAAAGCCGGTTTGAAATATCAGAAAAAGTGCATATAAAAATAGGAAAACACCTAAAAAACGTAAAAGAATTTCTTCATTTGATCCAAGACTGATGGCAGCTCCCATATAACTTGTTAAGAATCCTGTTAAGCCAAATAGATAAAATAATTTTAGGTTAAATCCTTTGCTAAAAAAAATTATTTTCCATAGATTTCCAAACCAGTGAATAAGTGAAACTAAAAATATTGCCTCAATTGGTTGAAAAAATATTAGTAAAACTGGAATCATCAAAGTAGAAATCCCAAAGCCGGTAATGGTTCCGATAACAGATGCTATAAGTGTTAAGATAGTAATTGAAAATATTATCATTGTAAAATCTCAAACAATAGCTTTTGAAATTCTTTTAATCTTTTCTCTCAATTATCTTTTTACTGGCTCAAGAGTCTGTTTTGCAATCCACCTTTATCCTCAAACTATTTAGAATTCTTTCTCAGCCCCAAATAATAGTTTTTCTTTCTTGCGATATTATTTAATATATTGTGAAATATTCTGGATTTATGTTTTATATCAAACCCAACAGATTTTTGCTTTGCCTCTGCTAGTGCCAGTTCAAGCTCTTCAATCTCCAGAACAGTAGCTGCAATGCAATAATAACTTTTGGAATGGCCTTCATTAAAATATCCCAACATTTCTCTCAATAACTGCTCTCTTATTTTTTGGTCTTTTTCAAATTCTGATACCCCTTTAATGCTAATAAAAGCAATGTCATTTTCTAATTTCTGATAACATTTGAATGAATCAATCTTCCTTCCTGCTTGTCTATGATTTTTCCATTTCTCACAAGTTTGGCTTTCAGAACATTGCCAGCAAAACTCAAGTCTCTTTCTCTTAATGGCACAGGTAATAAAAGGACATCCCACTTTCATTCTATCTTCACTTTTACATCCCGGGCAGCGGCTTTCGGTATTCATGTGATAATGCGGGCAAAGTCGACAAGAAAGCCCGCATATACCAATCTCTGGATAATTTATTCCCATAAATTACCTCTGTAAATTCTCTGAAATTTAATTAGTCAAGTTATCTAGATAGACTATTGCTTAAATTAATATTAAAATAATGAAATAATTTGTATGAGTTGCAACATTTAATACTTTTATTCTTTAAGATACCAAAACTCTGATTAATTATATTATTTTTCTTGTAATACCTAAATATGACTATATAATCCCATATAAGAAGATTTAACCATGTTCTAATTCATTTTCTTTTTAATTTACAACTTTTGGGCTTTTGATGTTATCTAAATTTTTAATTTTTTATAATATTTTAAATTATAAATATCCTTATTGTTCTCTGACTTAATTATTTTCTCGCATTATATCAATTATCACATTACACAAAGTAACTAAATGATTATTTTTTTACTTTTTCAATATTTCCAACCGGCAGCCAGTCATCCATATTACCATAACCGCTTTTATCTATTGTGAAGGGTTTCACTTCATCTATTGTATCAACCTCTATTAACACAACATATCTCTTTCCAGCCCACCGTTTGAATTGTATACTATTTAATAACAATTTGTTCTGATTCTTTGTGATCAGATCAACAGATTCCTCTCGGTTCATTTTTTCAGAATTAAATACAGAAGAAACCACTGCCATTGCCTTAATCGTACCCTCTGCATTATTATTAATTAAATACAGTTTATCCCCTGTATTTACCTTCCCATATGGTAATTTTCTGCCTGTGGCTCCTCTTATAATCATAGTTTTTTTACCAGATAATAAATTATCCAACTCACCTGCTTTTGCATCTAAATATACAACATGGTCCATACTGCTCCCCTGTTATTTCATAAGAATTATCCTTCCTTTACCTGCTTTAACTGCATCGAAAAACTAAATAAAAATAATTTATTTTATTAAAAACAAAAATTAATTAATTAAAAAATCGCAGAACATTGCTTCTCGGAATTGCTAGTAAAGAAAATATTATTTTTAGTTATCATATTCCATATTTATCTGAAACAGAAGTTAAATTATAATTTGTTTTTTGGCGGAGAGAGCGGGATTCGAACCCGCGAGACAGGGATTAGCTGCCTACTCGATTTCGAGTCGAGCGCCTTCGGCCGGACTCGGCCACCTCTCCTTGTTTTTTTATTATCTATTCTAAAGCATACAGTATTAGGTCAGATCCTTCTATCTTGAAAAAAATTCTTTAAAATTAAGCCACATTCATCTTCCAACACCCCGCCAATGACCTCTACATCATGGTTGAACATTTTACTCTTAAACAAGTTTAAAACACTTCCAGCTGCTCCTGCCTTTGGATCAAAAGCTCCAAAAACCAAACGCTTCACTCTTGCTTGAATAATTGCATATGCACACATAGGACACGGCTCTAAAGTAACATAAATAGTTGTATTATCTAGTTTCCAGCTATGCATAGATCTACAAGCTTCTCTTAAAACCAGGATCTCAGCATGAGCAGTCGGATCCTGTAATTCTTCTTTTTTGTTAGAAGCTTGAGCTATAATTCTATTTTCAAAAACTATCAAGGCACCAACAGGAACTTCTTCTCTATTATATGCATCCCGAGCTAGTTCCAATGCTGTTTTAATCATTGTTTGATTTATATTTTTTGTCATAAGTTATTCTTTTTGGTATGAAATCTTAAAAAATGGTGCGCCCGGAGGGACTCGAACCCCCAATCTACTGATCCGTAGTCAGTTGCTTTGTCCAATTGAGCCACGGGCGCATTTATGAAGGAAATACATTATCTATGATAAAGCTAAATATGATTGTATTATAATTTAAAATCCTCGTCAAATGAAAAAAGTAAACATTTTACATTTTTTGATCATTCATTTTCTTTTAATATTTTTGCAATAATATTTTCACCAAATAACATTAGATAATAGATCTTTTAGTTATTAAATATTTCCTGTTCGCCTACCACTTTTTTGGTTATTCTGTTATATTGTATAGTATGCTTCATTTTAAGGTGATATTAATATGAAAGAATTTATTGACCTGAAAAATAAAAATATTACAGTAATGGGACTGGGATTAAATAGAGGCGGATTAGGAATTACAAAATTTTTAGCTCAAAGTGGTGCCAATGTTCTGGTAACTGATTTAAAGGGAAAAAATCAACTGCAAAAAACCCTGGATGAATTAAAAGACTATAATATCGAATATGTTTTAGGGTGCCATAAAACAGAAAATTTTATTGGTAAAGATATGATTATACAAAATCCCGGTGTTCCCAATAACTCTAAATACTTACAGATTGCCAGAGAATTAGGGACTCCTATTGAAACAGATCTATCTTTATTTTTAAAAATATGCCCTTCCAATAATTTTATTGCAGTTGCTGGCACAAAAGGAAAAAGCACTGTTACTAATTTTATATTTCACCTGTTTTCCTATGCCAATAAAGATATAGTTCATGGTGGAAATATTGGAATCTCAGTATTTGATGTTTTGCCTGAAATTAAAGAAAAAACATTTGTCTTGCTTGAAATTTCCAGCTGGCAATTGGAGGGAATGAAAAAAACAATATTTAACCCTAAAATTGCTGTTTTAACAAATATTATACCAGATCATCTTGATCGTTACAAAGACTTTGAGGAATACGCTAATTCTGAAAAGTTGATTTGTCAATATTTAAATACAACCAATTTCTTAATTACCAGTTTCGATAATCCTATTACTAAAAAAATAGAACAAGAGAAGGCTACTAATATATTTTGGTTTAGCACTAAAAATAATGTTCCTCAGGGCTGTTATCTGGAGGATGGAAGCATTATTTTCTGTTTTAACAATCAAAAAACAGTGATTTGTAACATTGATCAAATACCTATTCCTGGAGAACATAATATAGGAAATACTATGGCAGCTATTAATGCAGCCTTTCTTATGAATTTACCTATAAACAAGATCAGAGAGGGTATAAAGACATTTAAAGGCGTCCCTAATAGGCTGGAAAGAATTGCTAATTTTAATGATATTTATTTCTATAATGACACTTGTGCTACAACTCCTGAAGCTACAATTGCAGCCATCAAATCTTTTCCTAAAAAACCAATTACTCTAATTCTGGGAGGCAGAAATAAGAAATTAAAATACGATACTTTGTGCCAAGCAATCAGAAATAGCAATAATATCTTATCAATAGTAATTTTGAAACATCCCGAATATGATGCTAGCGAAATTATACTCAAAGAGCTAAACGAGCTTGGGCTAAAACCTATAATAAAAATTACAGAAAGTATGCAGGCTGCTACCAAAACAGCATATGAAGAATCTATACCAGGTACAATTATTTTACTTTCACCTGGTGCAACAAGTTTTGGCATGTTTCAAAATGAATTTGACAGAGGTAACTCTTTTCGTCAATCAGTTTCTAGCTTAATTAAACTTTAATCACTAACAAGATAATCGTGAACTATAATTTTTTTCTTGCGGATCCACCTGAAACCTTCTTCTGGTGTGATCGTTAATACCTCTACTGGCCCGCCTACTCCTGGCAAATCTCCAGGATTAGCCTTAATACCATCAGAAAATTTCTGTATTGCAGAAGTTGTTTCAATCATTAACGTGCAAAAATCAATAGCATCTTGTAAGGTCATAGTTCCCCATTGAATAACATACTCCATATTTCTTAGCTGTTTTCCCATCATATCCTTATCTATTTGCTTATTATGCTGATTAATGAAAGGTAAATTAATAATACGTCCATCAAATCCCAATACTATCCGTGAAACAACATCAGTCTGTCCAATCCAACTTGCACCATATTCATGCCCTCTTTCTCCACTGTCCCTTGTTTTCTTTTTTTCTCCCGGAATATGGCAGGTATATACCTGGTAAGAGCTATCTTTATTAATGCCAGCCACAATAAAACTGATAGGATCAATTTTGCCCAGACCATTCCTTATTAATCCTTGAGTATCTTTATAACGAAAATCAATATGATATTCTCTTTTTATTATCTCCAGTATTTCATATTTTTTTAGAAGCAAGTCTTTTTCAATCCTCTGTTTAGTTTGTTCCAATTGTTTTTCCCACTCATATTTTTCATTAAACAGGCGAATTAGGTGTTCTACTATTTCTTCAACAGAATAACTTTCCAGCTGTTTATTTTTGATGAATTCTTTAATATAACTACTGATACTTTTTAAAACACCATTTTCTGGTAGAAAAGACAGACCTGTTACGGCTATGCCAATTTTTTGATTTAATTGGAAAAGCTTTGAAGCATTATCACTTCCTATTCTGGCCATGCCTTTTTGATTTCGATAAGATTGTCGACTGTCTGCTGCCAGTACAATTCCTTCAGGGATAGTGGCATTAATAGCTAGCGACATTTTCCCCTCCTAATCTTAAAATTCCTTAATAACCATGCTTTGTATTTTCAACTTAATTTTTGCCTTTTATTGCTGGTTATCAAAAAAATTTTTCAAAAGTTTTAAAATTCAGAATTAATCTGACTAAATCAATTCACATACTATTATTTTTACTTAAATTAATTTAAAAAAATGAAAAATTATTATTTATTCTTTTCTTTTAGATCGATAGCTTAACAAAACTAAACAACTAAGCATAATAAGGATAATAGATGTGCTTAAAATAACAAATACTCCCAAAAGAGCAGCATCCTGCCAAAAATTCAACGGGTACATCATTACCAGGTGATCTGTTCTAGGATCTAGAATCCAGGGAGAACTTTGAGGATCACCAAAGACTAGATAATGAAATTGAATAAATAGCTGATAAAATCCGGTAAATAATCCTATCCCCAGAATTGAAAGCAGGATAACCGTTAAAATGCTGCCATTTTTTAAACCTTTCCAAAAATAAAACATTTTTTCCTTTTTTTTAAAAAGGATATTAACAAGCATATATAAGATGAAATATCCCAGAGCTATATATTGTACTCTAAATACAATTTGAAATATTTCTTTGACATCTTTTAAATGAATTATTTCATGAGCATTAAATAGTTGAATTGCTTTATTATTTTTTTCTACAATTAATTGAGGATTTTTAATTTTATCGTTAAAATATTGTATTAAATGTCTGGTGATTATCCCTAACTGGTGATCATCAAATCCAGTGATTTGACTAATACTGTTTTTTTCATATTCATATTCGTAAAATGGTAAAAATTGTACTTCCAGTCTGACTACTGTGGTTACCAATAAAATAGGAATTGTTATTATAAAAAACCACCACAAAATAGTACGTATTATTTTCAAGTTTTTCCTTTCTATTTATTCAAAAATATATTTTCTTTATGAAGAAATTACAATCTCAGAAAGACTTCTTTTTGGTACATGATGAACCTGTTTTTCATCTCTCCAATATTTAATATCATTACTATCTGTAACCTTTTCTATTTGGATCTTCTCTGTTGGATAACCAATTGCCAGTGCATATAAAATATCATACTGAGAAGTTATATTTAGCAGTTTTCTTAATTTTTCACGTGAAACTGAACCAAACATACATCCGCCTAATCCTTTTTCAGCAGCGCCCAGCAAAATACTCTGTGCTACAATTCCTGGATCAACACCAAAGTTTTCAGTGATATTTTTATCTCCAAGAATAATAATATAACCAGTTGGTCTTTCACCTTCTGCCGGTCCATTCCAATCTTTAAGGTATGCCGCCCATGCAAGAGTGCTGAATATTTTCTTATTTATTTCCTGATCACAAGAAATATAGTATTTTAGAGGTTGTCTGTTAGCTGCAGATGGTGACAGTCTAGCTAGTTCTATTAAATCAAGTAAATCTTCTTTTTTTATTTCTTTTTTTTCATCAAAGCGTCTATAACTTCTATTTTTCAATATTAATTCTTTTAACATAATTCACAATCCTCTCATTTGATATTTACATCATTATACCATTGTTGTTCTCGTTATTGGTTTATTTGACTGATAAATAAAAATTATATATTCAGAAAGCCATCTTTGAACAAAAACGCAACAAGAGCAATGATTGCTAAGAAAATTATAAATTGGTTACTCATTAATATCCTCCTTGCCTATAGGGAAATAAGGTTTGTCTTTCCTGAACATAATTAATAAGAACCCACCCAGAATCATCAGTAAAGACATTATTTGAGCTAAGTTCATAAAACCAAGATAGGTTGTTTCTGTCACAGGTGAAGGTTCCCTAAGAAATTCATTCAAAAAACGTACTATCCCATAGCCAATAAAATAAATACTCAATGTTAAACCATTAAACCATTTTTTCTTTCTTAGATACCATAAAATAATAAAGAGCACAATTCCTTCAAAAAATGCTTCATATAACTGAGTAGGATGTCTTAGTTGATTAGTGGGATCATTAGGAAAATACATCCCCCAGGGCAAATCTGTGACCCTTCCGTATAATTCTCCATTTATAAAATTCCCTATTCTACCAAAGGTATAACCAGCGGGGATTCCCGGAACACCCATATCGGCAAATTGCCAGTGATTAATTCCTCTTTTGTAACAAAATATTATAAAAGCCAACACAATGCCAATCATACCACCATGATAGGACATCCCTAATATACCTGTATAGCTTAGTCCTCCTGAAAACTCAAATGGTAAAATTATTCTCCAGGGATTAGCCAGATAGTACCCAATATCTGAAGAAATTACATGTCCTATCCTTGCTCCAAGAATTAACATAATTATAGCCCAGATAAGAAAATCCAACACTGTAGATTCTTTAAAAATTAACTTTTCAGAACGAATACGATAAATAGCTATAGAAAAAGCGGTTAAAAAGGCTACAGGATACATAAGTCCATACCAGTATATTTTAAATTGGCCTAAGGATAATAGTACAGGATTAATAGTTTCTGGTATATGTGCCCATTCTATTCCTAACATATTTTTTAAAACCTTTCTATTTATGAATAGGCAATTTGATTTTTAAAATCATAAAATCAAATTGCCTATTCAATATAAAACAATATAGGATAAAATCTTTTTATTCAAAGCGATAAGATCTTAACACTTTTAGATAATTTGCCCTTTCAAAGGCATCAGTTTCTTTAATATTTTTATGACTTAAAAGCCCTTGAATGTCATGAATTGAATCGTATTGGCTTTTTCTCATCCATTCTTCCAAGTCTGTAATAAGCTCTTCGATGTAAGAAATCCCTTTTAATAATAAAGCTGAGGTAATCATTGTCACATTTGCACCAGCTAATATGCCTTTGATTATATCTTCAGCAGTATGGATTCCACCTGTAATTGCCAGGTCAGTTTTTATTTTCTGATAAAGCAGTCCAACCCACCTTAATCTTAATCGCAACTCAGATGAGCTACTTAATTCCAGATCAGGAGTTATACTCATTTTTACTATATCAATATCAGGCTGGTAAAATCTATTAAATAAAACCAGGCCATCAGCTCCTTCACCGGCAAGCTTGTCTGCAATGTCAGGAATTGAGCTAAAATAAGGGCTTAATTTAACAGCAATTGGTATTTCTATGTTTTTCTTTATAGATTTAATTAAATCTATATAATTATTTTCAACATACTCACCAGTGACATTTTTTTTAGTAGGTAAATAGTAAATATTCAGTTCAAGGGCATCTGCTCCTGCATCTTCAATTTTTTTGCCATAATCAATCCATCCACTATTCGAGATTCCATTCAGGCTGCCGATAATTGGAATATCAACAGCCTTTTTTACTTTAGCAATATATTCAATATATTCATCAGGAGCAAAACGATAATTATCTGTATCAGGAAAATAGCTTAATGATTCAGCATAAGCCTCAGTGCCTTGAGTTAAAGCATAGTCCAACTCTTTTTCTTGTAAAAGAATCTGTTCCTCAAAAAGTGAATGTAAAACTATAGCCGAAATCCCACTTTTTTCCATCTGTTTGATATTTCCAATATCTTCACACAACGGGGATGCAGAGGCAACTATTGGATTTTTTAATTTAATGCCCAAATATTTGGTACTTAAATCGGTCATTTGCTTATCCTCCTAATTTTGTTAATTTATTTACTTCTGAGAATTATCATCTCGTGCCCATTTTTCATAAATCTTCCATCGATTCAGAACTTCTGCTTGTGCTTTCTTGTAGTATTCTTTCGCGATTTCTGGTTTGCTATAAGTCAAAATTCTATATCTATTTTCAGCATAAATATATTCGTCTAGTTGGATACTGGGTGCTTTACTATCAAGAATAAATGGATTCTTTCCTTCTTTCTGTAATTCCGGATTGTATCTCATTAATGGCCAATATCCAGAGGCTACTGCTGCTTTTTGCTGTTTTAATCCATTTTTAAGATCAAAACCATGCCCAGCACAATGTGAATAAGCAATAATCAAAGATGGTCCATCATAAGCTTCTGCTTCTCTAAATGCCTTTATTGCCTGATTCATATCTGCTCCTAATGCAATCCTGGCTACATATGCACTGCCATAATTAACTGCCATTAAAGCCAGGTCTTTTTTAGCCATAGGCTTACCGCCTGCAGCGAATTTTGCAACAGCTCCTAAAGGAGTAGCTTTGGACATCTGCCCTCCTGTATTTGAATATACTTCTGTATCCAGTACCAGAATGTTGACATTCTGCTGTTGAGCAATAACATGATCCAATCCGCCATAACCAATGTCATAAGCCCAGCCATCTCCTCCAATAATCCAGACACTCTTTTGGATAAGGGCCTCAGCTAAACTGAGCAATTGTTTTGCCTCGTCTGTAGAAATATTTTGGATCTTTTGAATTAATTGTTTTACTCTGCTTCTTTGAGCCTGAATTTCTTCATCATTTGTCTGTTTAGCATTAATCAGGCTGTCAACCAATTCTTCACCAATATCCCCTTTCATCTTCTCTAATATAGATATTGCTGTTTTCTTTTGCTGATTAATTGCTAATCTCATGCCATAACCAAATTCGGCATTGTCTTCAAAGAGAGAGTTAGACCAGGCAGGACCATGCCCATCCTGATTAGAAGTCCATGGGGTCGTAGGCAGATTGCCGCCATAAATTGATGAACATCCAGTAGCATTAGCTACTACCATTCTATCTCCAAACAACTGGCTGACAAGTTTTACATAAGGAGTTTCACCACAACCTGCACAAGCGCCAGAAAATTCAAATAGTGGTTGAGTTAACTGTAAATCTCTAACCCTGTTAAGCTGTAATTTTTCTCTATTGACAAGTGGAAGACTTTCAAAGAATTTCCAGTTTTTATTCTCTTGTTCATGAACATCTTCGATAAAGACCATATTAATAGCTTTTTTGCCTGGTTCTTTCTTATTTTTTGCAGGACATGCTTCAACACATAATCCGCAACCGGTACAATCTTCTGGAGATATCTGTAAAGTGAATTTTTGATCTTTAAATTCTTTCATCTTACTATCAGTAGATTTAAATCCTGCTGGGGCATTTTCAAGCAACTCCGGTGAATATACTTTGCTTCTAATGACCGCATGCGGGCAAACAAAAACACAATTACCACATTGAATACAGACATCAGGATCCCATTCAGGTACTTCTAATGCAATATTCCTTTTTTCCCATTTAGTGGTCCCTGAAGGGAAGGTTCCATCTGGATCAAAGGCGCTGACTGGTATGGAGTCTCCTTCCTGGGCAATCATTTTGGCAGTTACCTCTCTTACAAATTTAGGAGCCTCAGAAGAAACAGCATCTTTTTTGTTGATTTCACTGCTGGCATGAGCAGGAATTTTTATTTCCTGTATTGATTCTTTAGCTAAATCAACTGCCTTATTATTTTTATTTAAGATTGACTCTCCTTTAGTGCCATAAGATTTTTTGATGAATTGCTTAATTCTATCAATAGCTGCATCTTCAGGTAAAATCTTGCTTAATAAGAAAAATGCTGTCTGCATTACGGTATTTATTCTAACTCCAAGGCCGGTTTCTTTTGCGATTTCATAAGCATTAATCGCATATAATTTTATACCTTTTTTAATAATAGTTTCTTGTACTTCTTTTGGAATTTTATCCCAGACTTCTTCAGTTGGGAATGGAGTATTTAACAAAAATACAGCATTGTCTTCAGCAAGCTTTAATACATCATACTTTTCCAGGAAGCTAAACTGATGACACCCAACAAAGTTTGCCTTTTCGATCAGGTATGGTGAGTGAATAGGGTCTTTCCCGAAGCGTAAATGGGAAATTGTCAGCGAGCCTGCTTTTTTAGAATCATATACAAAATAACCCTGGGCAAAATTATCAGTATCTTCTCCAATAATTTTAATGGAGCTTTTATTTGCGCTTACGGTTCCATCAGAACCTAGCCCATAAAAAACAGCTCTTACTCTATCAGCAGGTTCGATATGGAAATGTTCTGGATATTTCACGCTCTTGTGAGTTACATCATCATTAATTCCCACAGTAAAATGATTCATGGAGTTTTCTTTTTTTATTTCTTCAAATACTCCCATAACCATAGCAGGGGTAAATTCCTTAGATGACAATCCATATCTTCCACCCACTACTTTTATTTTTCTTTCAATTCCATTTTCATTCATGTATTCATTAATACCAGATAAAACTTCCATATATAATGGTTCACCTGAACTACCTGGTTCTTTTGTCCGATCTAAAACACATAATTTTTTGACTGTTTCAGGGATTGCTTGATACAGGTGTTTAATGGAAAATGGTCTGAATAAGCGGACTTTCAATACTCCTATCTTTTCACCTTTTCCGGCCAGGTATTCAACTGTCTCCTGCACTGTTTCACATGCTGATCCCATTAATACTATTACGTATTCTGCATCAGGTGCTCCTTCATATTGGAAAAGATGATATTCTCTACCGGTAATCTCTTTAAATTTTTTCATAGCTTCTTCAGTAATTTCTGAACATGCTTCATAAAAAGGATTACATCCTTCTCTTGCCTGGAAAAAAACATCTGGATTTTGAGCAGTACCCCTTATTACTGGTTTTTCTGGTGATAGAGCACGTGCCCTGTGTTCATATACCAGTTCATCGTCAATCATCTGTTTCATTTCTTCATTTTCCAAAAGCTCTACTTTTGATACTTCATGAGAAGTGCGGAACCCATCAAAGAAATGTAAAAAAGGAATTCTGGATTTTAGAGAAGCAGCCATTGCGATTAAAGGGAAATCCATAGCTTCCTGGACAGAAGCAGCTGCTATTAAAGCAAAACCTGTTGTCCTTGCTGCCATTACATCAGAATGGTCTCCAAAAATAGACAAAGCATGAGTTGCTACTGAGCGCGCTGAAACATTAAAAACTGTAGGTGTTAGCTCACCGGCAATTTTAAACATGTTAGGCAGCATTAGCAACAATCCCTGAGAGGCTGTAAAGGTAGTGGTCAGGGCTCCTCTTTGCAAAGAACCATGCACTGCTCCAGCTGCACCAGCTTCACTTTGCATCTCAGCAACAAAAGGAACTGCATCCCAAATATTTTTTTTACCTTGAAATGCCCATAAATCTGCCAGTTCTCCCATAACAGAAGAGGGGGTAATCGGATAAATCGTAACATTTTCGCTAAGGTGATACGCAGTATGAGCTGCTGCCGTATTACCGTCTAAAGTGATCATTTTGTGTTTCATAATACTTTCCTTTCGATTAACATTTTTTGTTTTTTTATTAAATTATGTCTTAATTCTTAAAGAGTTTATGATAACAGTAATTGAACTAAAAGCCATTGCTCCTTCGGCAATTACTGGATGAAGTAATCCTAACATGGCCATGGGTATAGCCAGGATATTGTAGAGAAAAGCCCAAAAAAGATTCTGCTGGATAATTCTGAATATCTTTGAAGATATTGTTATACAGTGAAGTAATCCTAAAATACCCTCTTTTATTATAACTATATCAGCACTATCTATGGCTAGATCAGATCCTTTCCCCATGGCAACTCCAATGTCTGCACCCTTCAAGGAGGCAGCGTCATTGATCCCATCGCCAATCATTAATACTTTCCCTTCAGAACTTTGGTATCTCCTGACAATATTCAATTTACCTGCTGGTTTAATACCAGCATACACTTTTTCAATCCCAATCTCAGAAGCTACCTTCTCAGCAGTAATTTGATCATCACCTGTCACCATCACTGTAGTTATTTTTAATTCTTTCAATCTATTAATTACCTTTTTTGATTCTTTTCTGATCTGATCTTCCAGAACAATAAAACCTATTGTATTATTATTTTTCAATATTTCAACAACTGTTTGTCCTTTTTGTAAATACTCGGTATATTCTTTGTTCATTTTTGGTTTGCCAATAAAATAACGATCTTCATTATAATCAGCTAATACACCTTCTCCTGGAATCTCCTTAATATTGTCTATTTTTATTTTTTCTTTTACTTTATCGGCAATAGCCTGCGCTAACGGATGATGAGAACTATTTTCGATAGAAGCTACAATTTTCATTTCAGCAAAATCAAGATTATGATAAATCACAGAAGGCTTTCCGTAAGTAATAGTTCCAGTTTTATCCAGTAAAACATGTGTTACATCTTTAGATGTTTGAATAGCTTCAGCATTCCTGATTATTAAACCATTCTTAGCAGCCAGAGCACTTCCTGTTATTAAAGCCATTGGGGTAGCCAACCCTAAAGCACAGGGACAGGCAATAACTACAGTAGAAATAAAAACAAAGACGGCAAAAGATAAATTACTTTCAGTTATTAGTATCCAGGGAAATATTTCTCTTGCTTTTAGAAAAAAAACACCATATTTTGATAAATTAAGAAACCAAAAAATTGCACTTATGGTTGCCAAGAGAATAATAGCGGGAACAAAATAATTAGTAATCTTATCAGCCAAAGCCTGGATAGGAACTTTTGTACCTTGAGCTTCTTTTATTAATTGAATCATTTGAGATAAAAAAGATTTTTCCCCAATACTAACTGCTTTTACAATTAGAGATCCTGATAAATTAACAGAACCTCCCACTACCTGATCATTTTCTTTTTTCTCTTTAGGTATCGGCTCTCCGGAAATAAATGATTCGTCAACTACCGAATGGCCATTGACCACAATTCCATCCACTGGAATACGATCTCCTGGCTTGACTTTAACCAGCTGATCTTTTTTAATCATATCAATAGGCAATTTCACTTCTTCATTTGCAAAAACAACCGTAGCTTCTTTTTGCTGCAAAGAAATTAATGATTTTATTTCTTTAGATGCCTTATCTCTTAAATGTGATTCAATAAATCTGCCAGTTAAGTGAATTGAAATAATCATAGCCCCAATAGTCCCAAAAGACATAATTGGCAAACCAGCAAAATTAAAAACAGCTGTGATCCATGATGTTATTGAGCCAATCGAAATAAGAGTATCCATATTTGAATGAGAATGAGTAAGCGCAATCCAGGCACTTTTTATGGTAGCAAAACCACAATAAAATATTACTACAGCGCCTCCAAGTATTTCCATAAGATTAAAAAAATTAATATGATAGCCGAACATATGGAAAATCATCATGACTGATAAAGGTATAGTAATAATCCAGGCAGTTGTAACATTTTTTCTGGATTTTTGGTATCTTCTTCGACTGTTATCTTTATCTGTGTTTTTCACAATACCATAACCAGCACTTTCAACTGCCATTTTTATTTCATCATCAGACAGCACTCGTTGACTTATTATATAGGCTGATTCTGTTGCCAGATTTACAGAAGCATATTTTACATCACTGATTTTAGATAATTTATCTTCTACCCGTTTGGCACAATTTATACAAGTCATCCCGGTTATTTTAATATTTTTTTTAAAATCTTTAGTGTTTTTACCATTCATTAAATTTTTACCATTTATATTATCTGTCTTAACAACATATAATGATAACATTTTTTTCTAAAAAATGAAAATTATTCTTTGGTCAAAGCTTCAAATCCAGCGACAATATCAAGTAACTCTTCGGTAATAGAATCTTGTCTTTGTTTATTAAATTGAGAGTCTAAATCTTCTAATTTTTCTTCAATATTCTGTTCTGCTTTACGCATAGCAATCAATCTGCTGGCATTTTCACTGGCCATTGTTTCAATAAATGCCTTATATAGAGATATATAGAGGTATTGCTGGATAATTTGATTAAACAAGTCTCCCGCTGGAATAGTGTGCATAGGTATTGAACGAGAATCCCATTTCCTGGTTGATAATTCTTGTAGCCATTCATGGTTCAATGGATACAGTTGAGAATGGTTTGGAGTAAAAGAAGAGCCGCTTGTTGGACGATTATAAAAAAGATGAATACTGGATGCTTTTTTCTGAAAACGCCATTCTTCTATTATCAAAAGTATCTCTTGGATAGTGCCATCTAAATGATAGCGAAAGCTGGGAAAGTCTAAATAGTAATCTGCAACAATTCCAAGATCTTTTAATTGTTCTGAGATTCTGTCTCCTACTATACAGACAACCGGAGGAACTTTATCTTTTAAACCAATATTTTTTTGCCAGGTATCCAGCTTATTTGCAATTGGCAAATTAAAATTACCAGCCATTCCTCTTTGAGCACCAAAAACAATTATTCCAACAGGATAATCTTCTTCGGCAGAAACTGTCTTAAAAATATCCGGGGTTTCTTTTAAAACAACCTGGAAAGCTGCTTCAATATTCTGAAAATAAAAATTTATAGCACGAACAGCTTTTTCATAGGTATGAATATTTACAGCGGCTAATGCTTTCATTGTTTTTACAACTGAATGTAAATCTTTTGCACTTTCAATTTTTCTACGAATCGTCTCCAGCATCTGCATAATCATTATCCTCAACAATCAGGTCAGTTTTTTCTTGAATGAAAACAGTTAATCTATCTTCATCGTCTGAAGATAGTATTTTATTATTATTAATTCTTTCGGTGATTCCTGAAAATTTTTCCTTTACCCCATCTTTGATATTTTTTTTGAATTCATTAATCCTGTTTACAGGAATATTATCCAGCAAACCACGGGAGACAGCCAGAAGTAAAATAATTTGCTCTAAAACAGAATAAGGATCATATTGATTTTGTTTTAGTATTTCTCTTATTCTTCTTCCTCTGGTTAAAGCCTTTTTGGTATTTTCATCTAATTGAGTACCAAACCGGGAAAATATTTCTAACTCTTGAAACTGGGAGTAACTTAATCGTAAGTCTCCTACTACTTTTCGATATGCTGCTAATTGGGTTTTTCCGCCAACCCGGGAAACAGATTTCCCTACATCAACAGCTGGTAAAATACCTCCTTGAAATAATTGAGGGGATAAATATATCTGCCCATCAGTAATTGATATAATATTTGTTGGTATGTAGGCTGATAAGTTTTGTGCTTCAGTTTCAACTATAGGCAAAGCTGTTAAAGAGCCTCCTCCATATTCTTTTTTCAAATGAGTAGCCCTTTCAAGAAGACGTGAATGAATATAAAAAATATCTCCAGGAAACGCTTCCCTTGCAGGAGGTCTCCTCATCAACAGGGATAATTCGCGATAAGCACGTGCATGCTGAGTAAGGTCATCATAGATAACAAGAACATCTTTACCCTTTTTCATAAAATATTCTCCAATACTGGTTGCAGCATAAGGAGCAATATAATTCATCCCTGGCGCTTCATCACCGGAGGCTACCATTACGATACTATAATCCATTGCTTTAGATTGTTCAAGTCTGGAGATTACTCTGGCAACAGAAGATATTTGCCGTCCAATTGCACAATAAATACAAATAACATCATCATTTTTTTGGTTTAAAATAGTATCAATAGCTATTGCTGTTTTTCCAGTCTGCCGATCACCTAAAATCAATTCTCGCTGCCCTCTCCCAATCGGAATTAAAGAATCAATTACCAGCAATCCTGTTTGTAAAGGCATATTTACAGGATCTCTGTCCATAATAGCAGTTGCATCCTGTTCAATAGGGGCAATTTCTGTGTTTCCAATAGCACCTTTACCATCTAATGGTCTGCCAACTGCATCTATAACTCTACCAAGCAGTCTATCTCCTACCGGAACACTCATAACCTGATTAGTCCTTACAACTTCATTTGAGGATGTAATAGATTTTGCATCATCCAAAAGGATAATGTCAACACTTTCAGGGTTTAAATTAAATACCATCCCCAATTGTCCTTTTTTAAAATGTACAATCTCTCCAAATTTCACATTTGGCAGTCCATTTGCTTTTACAATGTTCTTGCCTACTGATTTAATGAGGCCTATTTCTTGAAAATGAAAAGGTACTTCCTTCTTTTGTATAACCTTCTCCATCCTGGAAAAAGTTTCTTTTATCTGTCTCTGTAGTGACATTTCTTCGGTCAATTCCTTCATTTTATCTTTCTCCAAAAGAATTTATTCTTCTGTTAAACCTTCAATTTTAATTTCTTCTCTATTATTCCCCTGCTGGATTGTAGCGTCATCAAACATTTCTTGTAAGCTTTTTTCCAGAGAATTGAGATAACTTTCTATGCTCCAGGAGATTTTCTTTCCTTCTGTTCTTAATTCAATTCCACAGATAAGATCTGCAGATTCTTTAAAATTAATGAGTATTTCATCTTTCAGGAGGGTTTGCAAATTATCAATAATTATTTCTTTTTCTTTTTGATGTAATTCAAAAGCTGTATTTATTTCAATTTCTTTACTGGAGTTTAGATCAGATAATTGGAATCCTTTTCCAGCATAGCCATTGGCTTCCTTCAACTGCTGCAAAAAGCTTTCAATCAGCTTGTTTTCTAACCTTTCATTGGCTAGATCTGTTAAAACTTTTCTGGATATTCTGCACACCTGTTGGCAGGAAAGCTGTTTCAATTCGTTTAAAAAAGCATCCCTTTGTTTGGCTATTGATTTTTTCCAGTTTTTCTCTTCTTTATCAATCGAATGCCTGGTTTCTTCCATCAATTTCTCACGTTTATTTTGGAGATCTTTTTTCATTTGAGCAAGATTTTCATCCCATTTTCCTTCCAGTTCTTCCCTAATTTTCTTTTGTTTTTTTATCTCCTTTTCAGCTTCTTTTTGCTTTTGTTCAGCATTTATTATTTGCTCTTTAATTTGATCTTCTCTTTCGTCTATAATGCCAACAATTTTATTAAAAAGAAATTTTTTCAGTAATATAACCAGAATTAAAAAATTGATAATCTGTGCTATTACTGTAAACATGTCAATTATCATATAATTCCCCTTATTGGCTTAAAATATAATTCCAGAAAGGATTGGCAAAAATAAGAATTACGGAAATTACCAGACAATAGATAGCAGTTGACTCAACCATAGCTAAACCAACAAATAAAGTTCTGGTAATAGTATTTGCCTCATCGGGTTGCTGAGCAATTGCTCCTAATGCTCTTGCTACAGCCATTCCCTGTCCGATTGCCGGACCAATAGAGCCGATAGCCATGGTAATGCCAGCTGTAAAAATAGAAATTGCACTTACAATATCAATACTACTCATTTTTCTCACTTCCTTCATCGTTATTTTTTTGGTACAATTCACTTTCTGCCTGAGTGGCAGAAGCAATATAAACTGTAGCTAGAATTGTAAAAATATATGCTTGTATCTGGCCTATTAACAGTCCTAATATCTGCATAATAATTGGCACAAACAATGGAACAATAATCAGCAAAATTCCGGCTACTAAAGTACCACTCATTATATTTCCGAATAGTCTTACTGCCAGGGCTAGTGTTCGGGAAAATTCTCCAATAATATTAAATGGCAGCATTAGAACAGATGGTTTAAGATATTGCTTTAAATAATTCTTAACACCAATTTTGTCGATGCCAAAAATGGGAATAGCAAAAAATACACAAATCGCCAAGGCTGTTGTTGTTGAAAGCGAACCTGTAGGAGGTTGATACCCTGGTACAATAGTTAGCAAATTAGAAATAGAAATAAATAAGAAAAGACTTCCTAAAAAAGGAATAAACTGATCCGGGTTTTGCTGGGTAATTTCCTCAATTTGCTGGCGAATATAGCTTATAATTACTTCCAGAGAAGTTTGCCAGCGACTGATATCTGGTCCGACCCGTAAATCCCTTGTAGCCAACCAGCTAATTAATACCAATAGAAACATTACTACCCATGTAAATACGATTGTTGCATTTAAATGGATGCCATTCCACTGAAAATAAATAATGGTATCAGGAGTTATTTCCATAACTATTGCTCCTTCTTATCTTTCTTTGGATAATTATCACTTAACCAGCGTGATAATACAATACGGGCTAAGATAAAACCTGCTAACCAGTATAAAATATAAGCCCATTCTCCAAGACGGGCAATATAAATGAGAATAAAAAAGGAGGCAGCAACGCGCAAGATATAGCTGAGCATGGTAACTATTGCAGGATAAGGTGAGCGCACCATATATTGCAAAGTCAACCATAATCCGCCAAAGTAAAATATTCCAGATAGAATACCTAAAATAATAAAATTAAGTATTTTAATTTTAATTACTCCTCTTCATCTATTTCTTTTTCAATAACTTTTCGTTCCTTCTGCACCCAGTACCAAGCATTCCAACAACCCAGGGCAATACCCAGAACAAGAAAGGTCAAAGTCCATGATACCTGTCCAGGCCATTTTTTATCAGCCCACAATCCAATACTAATCCCAATTATGGTTGGAATCATCACCGACCAGCCAATAACGCCAAAAAGTCCAAATCCCATCCAGATAGTGCGATTTTTTCTGCTTTGAGCCTTTATTCTTCTTTTTTCCTTCTTTTCAATCTCTCGTAGAAATTCTTTTTCTCTTTTTTTCTCAGAATTGTTATTTTTATCCATGTGCCTCTAAATCCAAAAACCTCCTGACAAAGTCAGCTTCCAGCTTCTGTAGGGCAATGCGGGCACCCTTCTCCTGTTCATTAACTTTAAGAAAGTTTTCTTCTACTTCTTTTTTTAAATTTCCCAGGTTGTCTCCTTTAATAGCACCTCGGGTAGAAAGGGTTACTTTCTTATTAATTTTAATTAATATTCCTTCATTAATTGCAATATAAACTTCCTCATCTTTTTCTGTTAAGATGAAAAAAATACCCGGAGTCATAATTGTAACAAAATCAACATGACGGGTCAGTAAACAGAAGAATCCATCAGTACTTTCTCCAATTATTTTTTTAACCGCACCATGCCAATAGGTTTTTTCTGGTAACAAAACTCTTAGTTCTATCATCTTTTTGCCTCATCAATAGAGCCAATCATATAAAGAGAGTTTTCTGAATATTCATAAAATTCATCTTTTAAAATTCTGTTACATCCATCAAGTGCTTCTTCCAAAGAAACGCGACGTCCTTCATTTCCGGTGAATTGCTCGGTAACCGAAAATGGTTGGGTTAAAAATCTTTCCAACCTTCTTGCCCGATTAACAGTATTCTGATCGTCTTTAGAGAGCTCTTCCAAGCCAAGCATCGCAATGATATCTTTCAATTCTTCATATTCAGAAAGAGTTTGTTTTATTTTGCGAGCAATATCGTAATGTCTTTGTCCAACAACTGTGGGAGTAAGGATACTGGAGTTAGAATTTAATGGGTCAACTGCAGGATATAATCCCTGACTAGCTCGTTGCCGGGAAAGAACAATAGAAGCAGCAAGATGGCTGAAGGTATGCACAGCAGCCGGGTCAGTGAAATCATCAGCAGGAACATACACTGCCTGGATAGAAGTAATATCACCTGTTAATGAACTGCTTATCCTTTCCTCCAGATCCGCTATCTCACTTGCCAATGTAGGTTGATATCCTACCCTGGATGGCAGCTCTCCCAATAAACCCGATACTTCTGAACCTGCTTGCACAAACCTGAATATATTATCAATCAATAACAAAACATTTTGTTTTCCCTCATCACGAAAATATTCTGCCATGGTAAGAGCAGCATGACCAACTCTGAATCGGGCTCCTGGCTGTTCATTCATCTGGGCAAAAATCATTATTGCTTTTTCTAAAACACCAGATTCTTTCATTTCTCTATAGAGTTCTTCACCTTCTCTTGAGCGCTCTCCAATACCACAAAAAAGGCTTATGCCTTGATAACCAACAGCCATATTATGAATCATTTCCATAATCAAAACAGTTTTACCTACTCCAGCCCCACCAAAGAGTCCAGCCTTTCCTCCTTTTTCCAAAGGAGATAAAATATCTATCACCTTAATACCTGTTTCAAATAAACCAATATCGGTAGATCTCTCTGACAAAGAAAGAGGTTTTTTATAGATAGGTCTTTTTTTATCTGTATCAATTTTTTCTCCCCCATCTATAACATCACCAAATACATTAAACATCCTTCCTAATAATTGTTCTCCAACAGGAACTTGCAGAGGATAGCCAAAATCAATCACTTCATCTCCTCTTTTTAATCCCTGTGTTGCAGTTAGGGCAATGCCTCTAACTGTGTTTGCATCCAGATGAAGAACAACTTCAAAATAAACTTTGTCAGCTTTAAGTAAATTAGGAATCTCCGGTATCTTCTCCGGAAAATAGGCATCAATAACACTACCGCGAACTGCAGTTATCTTACCTTTATTAATATTATTAATATTGTTGGGTAAATATAGATTTTCTTTCATTTTCACTATAGATATACCTTTTCATTATCCTATTCACTGATTTTATTCTACTGAAATAATTCTGATTGTATCAGTACCACCTATTTTTCTTCTTATAGTGCCTTCTGTTAATATTAAATTTTCACCTTTGTTGATTAGTTTCTTCTCGTTTAATAAATTTAAAATACTCTTATACCAGTCACCTTTTTGTTCAGGCATCAAAAAAGGTATAACTCCATACGAAAGACTTAAAAAACGAGCCTTGAATTTGTTAGTAGTAAACGCAAAAATCCAGCAATAAGGCTTAAATCTCGAAATTCTACGTGCAGTATTTCCACTTTCCGTTGGAGTTAATATATATTTAGCTCTTAATATTTGGCTACTTTCCATTGTATGAATTGATATTACATCTTCAACTGATGGTTTTTGTTGCAGAAAAGAATTATGAAGATTGTTCATCAAAGAAGAAGTATAACTTAAATTCCTATATTGTCTTTCAGTTGATATGGCTATACTAGCCATCATCCTGGTTGCTTCAACTGGAAATTGACCAACAGCGGTTTCTTCTGAAAGCATAGTAGCATCAGTGCCATCTAAAATAGCATTAGCAACATCAGTAACCTCAGAACGAGTTGGGCGGATATGTTCAGTCATAGAAACTAACATTTGAGTTGCAGTAATTACAGGCCTACTCATTAAATTTGCCTGGGAGATTAATTTTTTTTGAATAACTGGGATGTTTTGAATATCAACCTGTACTCCTAAATCTCCTCTGGCTATCATAACGGCATCAGTAACTTTTAATATCTCATCTATATTATTTACAGCTTCTTCTCGCTCAATTTTGGCAATAGTAAATATTTCTTTACCTTTTTTTTGGGCAAATTCTTTTACCTTAACAATATCTTCAGCTTTTTCCACAAATGATATGCCAAAAATAGACACTCCTTCTTCCAAGCCAAAGGATATTAGTTCAAGGTCTTCTTCGCTGATAGGATCAAGGTATATTTTACTATTGGGTAAATTAAGGCCTTTATGCGAATCAAGTTTTCCACCGGTTATAACCTGACAGAAAGCTTCATCATCAATAATCTCTTTTACTTTAAGCTGAATAAAGCCATCATATAAATATACAAGGCTATCTTTTTTTATACTCTTAAATAAATGCTGATATTCAACAGGTATAATAGCATTATTACCAATTATTTTTTTTGTCGTTAATCGAACCATTTCTCCTTTTTTCAAGACGACCGGCCCATTTTCTATTGTACCAATTCTTATTTTTGGACCAGGAATGTCCATCATTACTGGAATTGATACATTTAGTTCTTTTTCTACTTCACGAACATACTTTAATGTATTCCGATGATAATCTTTGGTATCATGAGCCAGATTGAGCCTGCCTACATTCATGCCGGCCAGTACTAATTTTTTTATTATGTCTTTATTATGGGTTGCCGGTCCTAAAGTACAAATAATTTTTGTTTTAAATTCTGGTAATTTCATTTTTATCTCCTGATAATTTAGTTATACTATTTATTTTATTATTTAATATTATATTTATAAATATGAATTTTTTGTAAATATTTAAAATATTTTTACTCTATCTTTTAAAGTGGAGTTGAATAAATGTCCCTTATATTTTAAGTCTTAATTATTACTTTTTTTGATAAAAGATTGAAAAATCAAAATAACACCAATAATTATAAATATAACCGGCCAAAATTTCAGTAAAATTATACGAGGGAAAAAATTTCTAAGTAAAAAATATAATCCTAAAAAAATTAATAACAAACCCCCCCAGATATTTTTCTGGTTATTGTCTTTTTTTATTATTTCCTCATAATTATCATTCTTGATATTACTAGAATCATTTTTCTCTTCTTTTAATTGATCTGGATTTGGTGGAATAATTATCCATGCTAATACATAAGCAACCAGACCAACTCCGCCCAGAAATATAATAAGAATAGCCAAAATTCTCACTAATGTTGGATCAATATCAAAATAGTCAGCAATTCCCCCACATACACCACCAATAATGTAATCTTTTCTAGATCTGTATATTTTTTTCACTATCTCCTTTTCTCCTTCTTACTGAAATAATATAATAATTAGGATTAGTTTATTTTTGATTTAATTATCTAATTCTAATATATAAAATTCCTCAACCAGTTTTCTGTCCCAAATAAAGCTTTCTTTTTGTTCTTTCAGTTTAAATCCGGCTTTTTCATAGATTATTTTGGCTGTTTCCAGGTTGCTTAAAGTCCAGAGAAATATTTCTTTATATCCGACTTTTTTGCTAAAAATAATAGCTTCTTCTAATAAACTCTTCCCAATTTTTAAACCTTGATAATCCGGGTGTACCAAAAACCATCTTAATTGTCCTATCTTGCTGCTCTTTTCTAAAATAGCTATTGAGCCAATAGCAGTTCCAGATTTTTCAACAATCCATAATTTGCTTTTCTTCTTTTGGTATTTTCTTGCAAACTCTGCTAGACCTTCTGCGACATATGCCTCAAATTTATGATTAAATCCGTATATTTGATGGTAAACCTGTCCATGCAAAAGCAAAACTTTTCCCAAATCACCATATTGGAAATTACTGTTAATGTTTATTTGTCTTAAAAGCTTTTGATTCAAAATGGAAGCCACATAACCTCCCCGGGTGATATGGATGAGGATGAATTAAAAAATGGCGGAGAGAGCGGGATTCGAACCCGCGGAGCGGACTTAAAATCCACTCAATTGCTTAGCAGGCAACCACCTTCGGCCTCTCGGTCATCTCTCCGTTTCAAGTATAACATAATACTTTTTTACAGGCAACATTAAATACAGCTATTATAATGCAATTATTTTCCAAAAAGATGCAAAATATCAAATAATATGCTATCTTTTTATATTGATAATTTAATTAGTAGGAGAAAAGGAATAAACATGAATCGTTTTCAGTATGATGTTATAGTAATCGGAGCAGGACATGCTGGTTGTGAAGCTGCATTGGCTGCTGCTAGACGGGGTGCTAAAACACTTTTGATTACCTCAAATTTGGACAACACTGCCCTGTTACCATGCAATCCTTCCATTGGGGGGCCTGGCAAAGGGCATGTAGCTAAAGAAATTGATGCCTTAGGCGGAGAACTAGCAAAAATAACTGACAAATCTACTTTACATATAAGACTGCTTAACACCAGCAAGGGTCCGGCAATGTGGGCATTGAGAGCTCAAGTAGATAAAAATAAATATAAAGAAGAAATGATAAAAACAATTCAAAATCAAGCCAATCTTTTTTTGTTACAAGAAATGGTTACCAGTATTATAATAAAAGACAATCAGGTAAAAGGAGTATCTGTACAAGGAGGGAAAGAGTACTATTCCCCAACAGCCATTATCGCTGCAGGGACTTTCCTGAATGGTATAATTTATATTGGAAAAACACGATATAATGCCGGTAGGGCTGGAGAAATTGCCTCTGTCGATCTTGCAAACCAGCTAAAAGCATTAGGTTTTAAATCAACCAGACTTAATACCTGCACACCTCCAAGAATAGACCGGAGAAGTATAAACTTTTCAGAATTAACTGAACAAAAAAGTGCCATGGAACCTCTTGCTTTTTCTTTTGAATCTGAAAAAAGAGTTTACAGTAAACATACAGTCTTCATAACACGTACCAATAAAACAACTCAGCAAATAATAATGGACAACCTGCATCAAATACCATTAGTTAATGGAACAGTTGAAAGCACCGCAACCAGATACTGTCCTTCAATTGAAGATAAAATTGTGAGATTTCCTCAACACGAGTCTCACCAATTGTTTTTAGAACCAGAAAGTGAGGCATCTGAAGAAATCTATTTGCAAGGATTTTTTACAAGTCTACCCCCTCTGATTCAGCAGCAAGCATTACAAACTGTCAGAGGATTAGAAAATTGTCACATTGTTAGATATGGTTACGCCATTGAATATGATGTAATATTTCCTCATCAATTAAAATATTCTCTGGAAACAAAAATGATAACCGGACTCTTTCTAGCAGGACAGATAAATGGAACATCGGGTTATGAAGAAGCTGCCGAGCAAGGTCTCCTGGCTGGAATAAATGCAGTTCAATTGCTAAATAACCAGGACCCGCTTATTCTGGACAGATCGCAGGCTTACATAGCAGTTGAAATAGATGACTTGGTCACAAAAAGCATTACTGAACCATACAGATTAAGAACAGGGCTGGCAGAATACCGCCTATTACTTCGTCAGGATAATGCTGATTTAAGATTAACTCCTTTTGGTTATAAATACGGACTAATTTCCAAAGAAAGGTATCAAAAATTTCTTAAAAAGAAAGAGGCAATTGAAAATGAAATAACACGATTGCAACAATTAAAAATATTCCCAACTGCTGAAACCAATAATCAACTTGCAAAGCTAAATACCTCTCCTCTTCAAAAACCAGTTTCCTTGTCGGAATTATTGACAAGACCAGAGTTATCTTATCATTCTTCTAAAATTCTTGATTCGGAAAGACCATTGTTAAATCAGGAAGTCATTGAACAGGTTGAAATCCAAATAAAATATTCTGGTTATTTGCAACGCCAGGAAGATGAAGTAAAAAGGTTTAAAAAAATGGAGAATTATAGAATACCTACTGATATAAACTACGCAGAACTTTATGGAATCTCTCATGAGGGGATTCAGAGATTAAGCGAAATTAAGCCCGTGTCATTAGGACAGGCTAAAAGGATTCCTGGAATCACCCCTTCGGATATAACTGCTTTAATGATTAATATGGAAAAAATGAAACGCAAAAAATCATCTTAGCATTTAATAAAAATAATACTATATTTTCAGTCACAAACATTTTATATTTGCATTTAATAAGTATTAATACAATATTTTTTGCTGAATCTTGGCTGCTTTTAAAAGATTCCCCATAAGCATCATGTTTGTAACTGGTCCTACTCCACCTGGTACTGGTGTTATCTTTTTAGAAATATGTGCTACTTCTTCAAATTCGACATCACCAACCAGTTTCCCGTTAACTTCATTTGTCCCAACATCAATAATAATTGTACCGTTATTTAGCATTCCCGCCCTGATCAAGCCTGCTTTACCTGCAGCGGCTATCACAATATCTGCTTTTTTAGTGAAAAATGAAATATCAGGTGTTTTAGAGTGACACACAGTAACAGTAGCATTAGCATTTGGGTCTTTTAATAATAATATCAGTGCTAATGGTTTTCCTACGATACTGCTTCTTCCTATGATCACCACATGTTTCCCTTCCAAGTCTATTTTCTCTCTTTTTAATATTTCAAAAACAGCATAGGGAGTACATGGCAGGAAATCGGGATTTCCTAAAGCCAGCTTACCCATATTGATAGGATTAAAACAGTCTACATCCTTATCAGGATTCAATGACTCCTGGATAACCTTTTGGTTGATATTTTTTGGAAGGGGTGTCTGAACAATAACACCATGAATATCTTTATTATCATTCAAAAGGTTTATTAATTTTAAAAGATCTTCCTGTGCGGTATTTTCTTTTAAATTGTTTTTCTCAAATTGAAAGCCAACTTTTTGACAACTTTTTTCTATCATTTTAACGTAAAAAACAGATGCTGGATCTTCTCCCAATATAATTACAGAAAGTTTTGGTTTTATTCTTTTAAGCTGGTAAAATTTTTCTGCCTCTATTTTAAGTTCTCCTGCAATATCGTTAGCGATAGCCCTCCCGTCAATTATATTGTTATTTTTACTGTTCATTTGTTAACTACCTTCCCATAGAGTTTTATTTACAAATATATCATTTATTTAAAATAATGGAAACCATTCTTTTTTAAATAAAAAATCTGCAATTCTTTTTCTTGCAGATTTATAAAAATAATATTTCAAAGTTAATCGTATAAATTGTTTTGTTTTTTCTATTTTTTCAAATAATCCTTAATTATTATTTTAGTGGAATTTTCGTCTATATCATAAGATGCTTTAATTTCACTAATAAGTATTTTCTTTGCTCTTTCCAGTAAACTTTTTTCAGTTGCAGATAAAACATCTGTTTTTTTTCTTCTATTGTAGTTTTTGACTACTTGAGCCACTTTTTTTAAATTACCACTATCAACCATTTCCATTTGCGATTTTATCCTGGTTTTGTAATCCTGATCCATTTCATCCATATCAGAAGACAACACTTCCAACACTTCAGGAATTTTCTCTTTGCTTATTATTTTCCGTAAGCCAATTTCTTTTGCTTTTCTGACAGGAATCATCAAAGTCATATGATTAATTGACAGATCAAGAATATAATATTTCTCGCTTTTTTCTAAAACATTTTTCTCTTCTATTTTTAAGATGTTTCCAACCCCAAAAATAGGATGAGAAACTTTATCTCCTTTTTTAAACATTGATAGCGGGTAATAATCCGTTTTCACCTCCAGTTTTAATCATAATAAATTAGCCTAATTTTAATAAATTCCTAATTAATAATACACCATTCAAATTGTATAGTCAAACATTGATGATTTATAAAAATAATAAAATAGGGATTTAGAGAACAAAATTATTAATAGGGTGATTTTAAGCAAAAATCAAGGTAGATAACTTAAAGGATTTATTGGCTTCCCGTTTTCCCTGATCTCAAAATGTAAATGAGATCCTGTGGCATTGCCTGTGGCTCCAACCTTCCCAATCAGGTCTCCTTTATTGATGTTCTGTCCTTCTTTTACTAGATTGCTAGAATTGTGAGCGTAAACAGTTGAATAACCACCAGCATGATCTATGATTATTATATTACCATATCCATTTATATATCCGCTGAAACTCACTTTACCGCTCTCAGCAGCTCTAATTGAAGTACTAGTATTCCCATCTATATCAATACCAGTATGATAGTCTCTTCTTCCTCCAAGCGTCCTCATACCAAACTGAGAAGTAATTAATCCGTTCACTGGCCAGACAAATGATCTTGGGGATATTGAAGAATACCTTACATTGGGAATAATAAGTTTTTGACCAACAGTTAATCTGCTGGTTTCAGTAATATTGTTAGCACTGGTAATATTCTGAATATTGACCTGGTATTTTCTGGAAATACCCCAGAGGGTTTCTCCTTTTTGAACATAGTGTGTTAGGTCTTGCGGTTTTTCCCCAGTTTTCTCTGTAACTTCTGAAGCTGAAGTAGTAGTTGTGGTTCTTGCCTGTACAGCTGCTATAGCAGATGGAGTAGAAGGGATATTTAACTTTTGTCCCACTGATAACTGAGTTACATTCTGTAACTGGTTAGCATTAATAATATCGGTCATTTTTACATTAAATTTTTCTGCTATATTCCAAAGGGAATCCCCCTTTACAACAGAATATTCTACAGTCTGAATCATTTTTTTACTATTAACCCCTCCTATTGCAGGGATTTCTAATTTTTGACCGACAGATAAAACATCTTTATCATTTAAATAATTAACTGCAAGTATTCCCTCTAATGTCACACTATACTCCTGGGCAATAGTCCATAATGTATCTCCAGCTTTTACTGTATAATAAATTGGCTGGTAATCATCAATGATCTTATTTTTGTTGTCACCTGAAGGAGTGGCCTTAATTTTTATTCTTTGTCCTGGATAAACATAATCTTTTTCAGTTATGTCATTCAATTGACATATTGTTGCTATTGATACATGGTATTTTTGTGCGATAAGGGATATACTTTCGCCTGTTTCAACGATATGTTCAACCCATTCATACTGGAATTCATCTGTATTTATCTCAGTTTGTTCAGAGGCAAAAGAATTATCTTCATCCTTCCCTTTCCCGGAAAGTGGTATTTTTATTATTTGACCAATTGACAATTTATCTTCGTTTTCAATACCATTTACTCTGGATATTTCATTTATTGAAACTTTATAATCCTGTGCGATGGTCCATAGGCTTTCTCCAGCTTTTACTGTATAATTTGCTTCTTTTAACGATTCCTGAAACTCTTGATTTAGGCTTGAGCTCATTCCCTGGTATTTTGAATTATTTTCCTCAGAATCTGCTTTTACAAAAGATAGTTCTTTAACTATTTCAATATTGTCATCTTCCATGGGAATATTTATTTCCTGTCCAATATAAAGTGAATCAGGCTGTTTTAAATCATTCACCGAAGAAATACAATCCAGTGATAACCGATATTGTTGTGCAATATCCCAAAGGCTTTCTCCTTTTTTTACAGTATGTATAATTATTTTAGAATTTTGATCCTGCTGACTAGTTTGAGTTAATGGTATTTTTATAAGTTGGCCAGGAGATAATATTTCTTCTTCTTTGATATCATTCACTTTTGCTACTTCCTGAATAGAAAGCTGATATTCGCGTGCAATAGTCCAGAGACAATCGCCTTCTCTTATCTGGTAATCAATATATTGCTGTGCTGAAATGTTTATAGAAATTATTAAAAAAAGCATGGGAATAATTAAAAATATTTTTTTTATGTTGATGCTTTTAGTGTGGGTGTGATTAAATTTATTGTTTTTGACATAATTCATTCTTGCATACACCTTTATTTATTTTATAAAATATTTTATTATTATCTTGCCCGGGTTCCTGGAGAGATTCCAGGCAAGATTAATGTGAGGATAGCTAGTTTTGTCTAGTTTCTAGTTTATATATTATTTCAAACAATAATAGCACATTTCTAAAAATAAAAAAACATTCTTTTAAAAATATCTATATTTAATCTAGCTATTTTTATAAATATTCAATTATTTTTTGAAATCCTTATTACGTAATTGTTCTTCTAGAAAATTATCTATAACATCTTTTTTAAAACGCCAGATCCTTCCAATTTTAATGGCAGGGATTTTTTCTTCTCTTGCCCATTGATAAATTGTTAGTGGTTTCACCTGTAAATAGTCAGCCACCTGTTTTGCTGTAAGATACTCTTCCATATTCTGCCTCCTTGGTACATATATAATGATACCTAAACATATTTTATTGTCTTTTTATGATATTGTCAATCTATCGATATGTCTATAGATTTGGTTTAGTTGTATTAGGATATTTATCTGATATATCTTTATCACTGACTTTCGTAAATTATTTGACAGATTTCATATTCCCGTAGAATCTTTTTTATGTGTTCAACAGTTTCTTAACGTAGAATGTTTTCTATAAATGAATCATGCTTAGTATTTTGAATCCATTTACCTATTGTAATACATGATTCAGCACTATATTTTGATATAATAAAATAATATGAATAATATCTGGAATAAAATGCAGAATTGATATTTATTTTTTAAAATTTTTTAATAATGTAAAAACATAATTCATTTCTTGTGAGCTACCAATTGCAAAACGAATATAATGATCCCCTAATCCAGAAAACTCATCTTCCCAGGATGCTAAAACATACACTTTTTTGCTTCTTAGATATTCCCATATTCGTCTGGTTTCCTTTTTGGTATGCAAATCTATCAGTACAAAATTGGTTTTAGATGGAAAAGCTTTTATCTTAAGATGTTGCAAATTATCTACAAATGTATCCCGTGTAACAGCAATATCATTCCATATCTCCTGATATTCATCCAAATAATGCAAAACCTTAATGGCTGCCTTTTCAGCAATTTTATTCACTCGAAAGTATTGGCAATATCTCTTGATATTCTTAATGTTTTTACTGGATGAAATGACAAAACCTATTCTCAAGCCAGCAAGACCAAAGTTTTTTGAAAAACTGCGAATTACTACCAGATTAGGGTATTTTTTTACCAAATCTATTACAGTTTCTTTCAAGTATTCATAATTACATTCATCAACAGTGACTATTCCACTAGTCTTTTCAATTGTTTCAATTATTTTTTCCCTTGGGATAGAATTTCCTGTAGGATTATTGGGATTGCAAATCCAGACCAGACTTGCATCCTCCAGATTGTCATTAATAAATTTTAACTGATAGTTATCATCTGATAAACAAGGACTTAATTTAAAGTGCATATTGTTTCTAGAAGCACTTACTTCATATTGCGAAAAAGTTGGTGCAGGTATTAATATCAGCTTATTTCCAAATGCTCTGGTAGTAGCCTCAATAGCTTCATCTGACCCATTTGTAGGCAGTATATTTTCTGTTGATACAGCAAAATATTCTGCTGTTTTTTTACAAAGATCATCATATGATCCTCCGCTTGGATATTCATTTATCTTTTGTAATTCCGGCTGGAGTTCCTCTATTAATTTTGGAGGTAGAGGATGTTTCAAGCTGGAATGATCTAAACAGAGAGGTTTGATCATGTTATCTGTCTTTTCCTCCTTTTTCCCAACCAGGATATGCTAATTTTTCTTCTAGAATATTAAGTATCCTGGTAGCTATGGAGACAATTATCAAATAAATTGCACCAATTACCAAAAAGACTTCAGTATATGTAAAATACCTTGAAGCAACAATTTTACCGGCGCCTGTTAATTCAATGCAGGTAACCATAAAAGCCAAAGATGAATATTTTATTAAATATATAACCTCATTTGAACATCCGGGAATAGCCCTTCGTAAAGCCTGGGGCAGTATTATGTTGATGACAGCACTTATTTTACTCATACCTAATGCTTGCGCTGCTAAAAGTTGACCGCTTTTTACTGATTGAATAGAACCCCGTATGTATTCAGCATGATACGAACTGCTACACAGCACAAAACCAATAATGGAAGCAACAAATGGTGATAAGTAGATCCCTATTGAAGGAAAAGCATAGTAAAGCATAAACAGTTGAATTAGCAAAGGGGTTCCTCTGAAAAAGATAATATAAGCTTTACTAAAAAATGATATTATCGCATTTCCGTAGACTCTACCAATAGCAACTAAAATCCCTACAATCAACCCGATTGGAATTGACCAGGCGATTAACTTTAAAGTCATTGACATTCCTTCTAAAACGGAAGGAAATAAGATATTTGAAAAAAATTCTAATCCAATCATATTTTTTCCTTGTTAATATCTCCATACAACTCTGTCAATTTAAATAAAAACTTTCTTGTTCTTTCGTACTTTGGTTGATAAAATAATTTATCAGGAGAGCCGCTTTCCAGTAGTTTTCCTTTTTCTAAAAATATTATGTCATCAGCTACTGAACGCGCAAATCCCATTTCATGGGTGACTACAATCATAGTCATTCCTTCTTTTGCTAATTTTTGCATTACACCTAATACTTCTCCAATAAGTTCGGGATCGAGAGCTGATGTTGGCTCATCAAAAAGCATAACTTCGGGATCCATTGCTAATGCCCTGGCTATGGATACTCGCTGTTGTTGACCACCAGATAATTGAGCAGGATAAAGTAAAGCTTGCTTCCCTAATCCAACTTTTTTTAATTCTAATACAGCCTTTTCTCTTGCTTTTGCCCTATTCATTTTTTTGACTTTGATTAAAGCAATTTCAACATTTCCAACAGCATTGAGGTGGTCAAATAAATTAAAATCTTGAAAGACCATGCCAATCTTTTGACGGAATTGATTTATTCCTTTCAAATTATGATGTGTTACTTCTTGATCTCTTAGCCAAACAGTTCCCTGATCAGGAATTGTCAACTGGTTAATACATCTCAAAAGAGTGCTCTTACCAGTCCCGGAAGGGCCAATTACTACTTTCGTTTCCCCTTTAAATACATCAAAAGAAACACCTCTTAATACTTCTTTCCCGTTAAATGCTTTGTGTATATCTCTTACTCTTAATACTATTTCTTTTTTTACTGTCATTCCGGTAAACCTTTCACTCTTCAAATCCAGGTATTCTTACTTTTTCCTCTAAAATGTGAAGTAATTTCATGCCTGAGTATGATAAAAATAAAAATATTAAGGCACATGTTAGGTAGATTGGCATAGGCCTATAAGTTCTTGATGCAATAAAGTTCCCTCTTGTTAATACTTCCATCACTCCAATTGAATAGGTAACAGCAGATTCGGTCAGCATAGCAGGATATTCATTTGACCAGCCAGGGATTGACATCCTCAATGATTGTGGCAGAATAATACTCCAAATTGCCATATTTTTACTCATACCAAGAGATTGTGCTGCCAGCAATTGTCCCTGGCTTAAAGATTGAATGCTACCTCTGAATATTTGTGCCTGATAAGCCGAACTTCGTAAACCCAGAACCAGCACAGCTGAAATAAAAGCAGATAAATTTAAGTTTATCAGATTAAACAAACCATAATAAAATAAGAATAAAAGAACCAAAATTGGCAATCCTCTGAAAAGCCAAATATAAATTCCAATTAATTTTTTTAGATACCATGGCCCGTATACCTCACCAACCGATAAAGGCAGGCCTATTACAAGACCTAAAAAAAGGGAACTTAAAACCAGCCCCAAAGTGGTTAAAATGCCTTGTAGTAAAAACGGTAAAGCCTGATATATTACTATAAAATTCTCCATCTTTAACCTTTTTCATAATATTAATATAAATCAAACAATCCCATAATTTAATAATGATTTATTCATACTGCGCTAATTTTTACAATGATCATATTTTCATTAAGATGGGGATATAAACTTATAGGTCTATATCCCCATCTTTTTTTCATTTAGTTATACATGATTATTATTTTTATTTAAATTACTTAATTCACACTATTTTTATTGAATTATTAACTTTATTTTATTGGGCTTGAAAATATTTTGCTTTTAATTCATCCCATTTAGTTGAATGCATTATCCGGTTAAGACCTTCATTGATTAAGTCTAATAATTCCTTGTCATCTTTTCTAACAGCAATACCATATTCTTCACCAGTTTTAATAGTCCCGACTATTTTAATTGGCATCCCTTTACGGATAGCATCCTCTACCATAACATCATCCATCATTGCAGCATCTACTCTTTGGTTTAAAAGATCTTGTACAGCCAAAGAAAAACCTTCATATAACTTTAGTTGATCTTTCGAAAACAATCCGTCACTTATCAGATTATCTTCAATCCACATAGCAGCTGTACAACCACGTTGAGTGCCTACCAAATAATCGCCCATAAACAGTTCTATGGCATTTAAGTCAGAATCCATATTCACAGCAATAGCCTGATCGATTGACCAGTATGGAATCGAAAAATTAACTCTTTCTTTTCTTTCTTCTGTGATACTCATTCCAGAGAAGACCATATCAATTTTCTTGGCTAACAGACTTGACACAATGCCATCCCAGGCCGTTGGCTGATGAATAACTTCAAAGCCCATTTCTTCAGCAATCCAATCCAAAGCTTCAACATCGAAACCAGCCGGGTTTCCCTGTTCATCTACATAAGCATGTGGAGGATAATCGGCATCTATCCCATTAACATAAATAGCCTTATCAGCACATACTGCAGAAAAGCCCAGGCTTGCAAAGAAAAATAACAAACTAAAAAGTACTGCTACAATTTTTTTATTTTTATACATCCATTCCTCCATTTTTTATTTTTTTTGTTCTTTAAATTTTTTCAAAATTAGCTGATAGCCATCAGCGCCATAATTTAAGCATTTCTTCACTCTGCTAATAGTGGCTGAACTAGCTCCGGTTTTTTGTACAATATCTTCATAAATAAAACCTTCATCGAGCATTCTGGCTACTTCCAATCGTTGACTAAGTTCTTTTATTTCATTTATGGTAGCTACATCTTCAAAAAACCTGTAACATTCACCGATATTTTCCAACAACATTATTGCTTTAAAAAGCTGATCGGTCATTTCATTTCTCCATTTAGGGAAATTATCCATGTTTTACTCCTAAATGACTTAATTTATTTTCTTTAATCCATTAAACTTTTAATGTATTAATATTTTAACACATTATAACAACATAAAAAAAGAAAGTCAATTCAGAATATTAATTAATTTTTTATTAATTCAAGGGATAATAATTTAATTAATATTGAACAACTCAAGGTATTCCCCATAACCTTCTTTTTCCAGGTTTTCTTTTTCTATGAAGTGCAGCGCAGCAGAATTAATGCAGTAACGCATTCCTGTTGGCGGTGGGCCATCATTAAACAGGTGCCCAAGATGAGAATCTGCATATCTGCTTCTTACTTCTATTCTCAACATCGAATAACTTCTATCTTCTTTTTCTGTTATATTATCCGGCTCTAAAGGTTTGGTAAAACTAGGCCAGCCAGTACCAGAATCAAATTTATCTATAGAGCTGAATAATGGTTCCCCGGAAACAATATCTACATATATTCCTTCTTTTTTATTGTTCCAGTATTCGTTTTCAAAAGGAGGCTCAGTCCCATTTTCCTGAGTAACCTCATATTGTAAATCTGTTAACATTTCTTTTAATTCATCTTTTGTTGGTTTTTGATAATTTTGATCCCAAGCTCTTTCCATAACATTATCCTCCTTGATTGAATCTAGATAATCTTTCCTGCCAGAAGCTACACTATATAATGTATAACCAAAAGAATTTTTTTTATAATAATCCTGATGGTACTCTTCTGCAGGATAAAATTCAGCTGCCGGTAATATCCTGGTGGCAATATCCCTTTCATATTTTAGTGATTCCTCGATTTTTAATTTAGATATTTCTGCTAATTCTTTTTGTTGCTGGTTATGATAAAAAATAGCAGTTAAATACTGGCTTCCCCTATCAGCAAATTGCCCTCCTGCATCAGTGGGATCTATATTTTGCCAGAATATCTCTAATAATTCTTGATAATTAATAATCTTCGGATTATAATGTATTTCCACAGCCTCATAATGTCCGGTTTTCCCGGTGGAGACCTCTTCGTAGGTAGGATTAATAGTATGCCCTCCAATATAACCGGATACGGCTTCTACTACTCCTTCATATTTTTCAAATGCAGCTTCAATGCACCAAAAACATCCTCCTGCAAAAGTAGCTTTTTCAATTGCTTCTTCCTGGCAAAAAGCCAGCAAATTAACAGCAAGTATAGTTGCAAATATTAATATTAAAAGAGCTTTTCTAATTATATTTATCTTTTTTTTCATCATATCTGGTCTTCTCATTTTACTTTTCTCCTTTCATCTATAATATGAATATTTTAAATATATTATAGCATTACGGAAAAAATAAAAATATAGTCTGTCCTGGTGTACCAGATAGTTTTTATTATAATTAAACTATCTGTTCTTTTTTTAATTTATCAATATTTTCTTGTGATAATCCCAGTATAGTTTTCAAAACATCTGTTGTGTGTTCTCCCAGTAATGGAGCAGGAGAAACATCAACATTTTCACTTTTTGACAATTTTATTGGTGAATTGACAATGGTCATTTTTCCCGCTACAGGATGTTCTATATCTACCAGCATATCCCTTAATTTAATATTAGGGTCATGGATTATATCTTCTACATTATTAACATTACCAACTGGAATCCCTGCTTCATTCAATTGACTGATTATAGATTCAGAAGAAATATTTTTTGTCCATTTGGAAATAATCGGCTTTAATTGCTGGTAACTTTCTGTACGTTTTTCGTTTGTACTGTAATTAGGGTTTTCAAGCAGTATTTCCAGATTAGCTGCTTTGCAAAATTTTTTCCAAAGAGAGTCGTTTCCAATGGCAATTACAACCCATCCGTCTCTAGTTTCAAATACATCAAAAGGAGTAATTGAAGGATGTTGACTGCCAATACGGGTTGGTAAAATCCCGGTGGAAGTATATCTTACCAGAGCATTTTCAAGAACTGAAACAGCTGAATCCATCATGCTTATATCTATAGATTGCCCTTCTCCGGTAATATCCCTGTATCTCAAAGCTGCCAAAATTCCAATAGTAGAAAATGTTCCGGAAAAAATGTCAGCAGCTGAAAAGCCGGTTCTGGTAGGCGGGCTATCCGGGTAACCGGTAATAGCCATAATCCCTCCAACAGCCTGAGCTATAATATCATAACCGGGCCTTTTTTTATCAACACTTTTATGGCCAAAACCACTTATAGAAGCATATATTATTCCATGATTAATTTTTTTTAAATTTTCATAATCTAAACCCATTTTAGCCATAGTACCAGGTCTGAAATTTTCCGTAACTATATCAACTTTTTTTACTAATTCTTTAAAAATATCTTTCCCTTTTTCTTTTTTTAAATCTAAAGTTATGCTTTTTTTATTGCAATTAATACTTATAAAATATCCGCTTTCTCCATTGATAAAAGGACCAAATCTTCTTGCGTCATCGCCTAATCCAGGTCTTTCTATTTTTATTACCTCTGCTCCCAGAGAAGCTAGTTGCATGGTGCAAGTCGGCATAGAAAGAACATGCCCTAAATCCAAAACGCGAATTCCCTGTAATGGTTTTACCATTCGTTTTCCTCCATTATTATGTTCTATATTTATATTTTCATAAAATATAATATTTTTACTATGTATTACGCTAAAAGATTTTAGCTTAAAAAATGTAATAAATAAACTTTCTACCTTAAAATTTAGAAATCTATTTGAGAATCTCAAATAGATTTAAATAGCTATTAATATAAAGATTGGCAGAAATGTAATCCTAAACTATTTACGGTTCATGCTTAATCTTTGATATACTTCTAACATTTTATCAGCAACAGAATCAAAACTATATTTTTTTGCAGTTAAAAGAGCAGCTTGAGAAAGATAATTCCTAAAATTTTTATCAACTATTAACTTTTCTAAATGAATTGCGAAATTAGCAACATCATCTTCAGATAAGATACCATCCTTACCATCACTGATAATATCCACAGCACCTGGAGCCTTAACTGCCAATACCGGTAAACCTGAAGCCATTGCTTCAATTATCACCAGTCCAAATGTTTCAGAGGTAGATGTAAAAGCAAATATATCTGATATTTGATAATAACTTTTAATAACCTCATTCTTTACGGCACCAGCAAAATGAACCATTTTATCTATTTTTAATGTTTTAACCAGCTTTTTCATCTGTTCCAGAGCTGTTCCGTCGCCAACCAATAATAATTTTATGTTTATGATACCTTTTTCATGAATCAGTGCAACAGCTTGAATGATTTTTTCTATATTTTTTTCCAGAGAAATTCTACCTACATAAAGAATAGTAGTATCATTCTCTTTTATCTCAAATTTTTCTTTTAATGAATGGCATTCCTGTTGATCCCTGTCCTGAAAAAGATTTAAATTAATGGCATTAGGTACAACAACTATATCTTTTTTTATTTTGTACTTATTAATAAAATTTTTCATAGACTCTGAAGGTGTAGTTATAACATCAATTTTATCTGCCAGGTGAAATATTATTCTTTTAATTGCCTCCTGTATAATAGCCTGCGGTATTGGAGAAATATAATATGCATACCTTTCGTATTGAGTGTGAATAGTCAATATTTTAGGTATTTTTAATTTTTCCGCATACATAATAGCAGGCATGCTTAACACAAAAGGATGATGAAGATGAATTATATCTGGTTTAAATTCATTAATAACCTTACTCGCCCTCATCGAAAGAGGGATGGCGATAGGATATTTTACCCGATTTGTTAAATTAACAGAGTGGTATCTGAATATATTTTCTTCTTCATCGGTATATCCTTCTACTTTTGGGGCAAAAATATAAGTACTGTGACCTTTTTTCTCAAAGGCAGTTTTTAATGAAATAATGCTGCTGACTACACCATTTATCAAAGGCTTATAACAATTGGTAAAAAAGGCAATCTTCATCTATATTTAACCTGGTATTTATAGTAATATAAAGGCATTATTTATCACCAATCTGGTTTGATTTTATTATTTTCTCCCAGCTATCTCGTAAAGTAACAATACGGTTGAAAACTAACTTGTCAGGCTTTGAGTCTGGATCAAAACAAAAATAACCTTTTCGCATAAATTGGAATTTATCTTCTTTAAAAGCATTGGTCAAACCTGGTTCTACCAGACAGTCTTTTAATATTTCCAGAGAATTGTTATTAATGCAATCAGTAAAATTGTCTTTTCCCTCTTCTCCTTTATTATCTCTTTCTTCCAATAAAAGATAGTCATATAAACGGATTTCAGCTTTTACAGCATGTTTTGCAGAAACCCAATGTAAAGTTCCTTTCACTTTTCTGCTGGCGCCAGGACCGCCACTTTTGGTTTCCGGGTCATAAGAACAATGTATTTCTTTAACCTCACCTGTTTGTTCATCTTTTACAAAGTTATGACATTTAATAATATAGGCATTTTTTAATCTTACTTCTTTCCCTGGAGCCAGTCTAAAATATTTTTTGGGAGGATCTTCATGAAAATCTTCTCTTTCAATGTATAAAATTCTGGAAAAGGAGACCTTGCGGGTTCCGGCCTGAGGATCTTCAGGATTATTTTCACATTCCAGGTCTTCTGTATAATCTTCCGGGTAATTATCAATTATAAGTTTTAACGGATTTAAAACAGCCATCACTCTTTGTGCACTCTTATTTAAATCCTCTCTTATGCAGTGTTCCAAAAATTGAATATCAACCACACTGTTTGTTTTTGCTACTCCAATTCGATCACAAAATTTTCTAATTGCCTCAGGGGTATAGCCTCTTCTTCGTAACCCTGAAATGGTAGGCAGACGAGGGTCATCCCATCCATTTACATAACCATCTTCTACCAATACTCTAAGTCTTCTCTTGCTCATGATAGTCCTGCTGAGGTTTAGTCTGGCAAACTCGATTTGCTGAGGAAGTTCAGTTGAATAAAGACTTGAAAGAATCCAGTCATACAAAGGCCTGTGGTCTTCGAATTCCAATGTACATACTGAATGAGTTATGTTCTCATAATAGTCTTCTAAAGGATGAGCATAATCATACATAGGATAAATATGCCATTTGTTTCCGGTTCGGTGGTGTGATTTTTTTACTATTCTGTACAGAACAGGATCACGCATATTCAGATTGGGTGAGTTCATATCTATTTTAGCTCTTAACACTCGTGAGCCATCCTCAAACTTGCCCTCTCTCATCTGTTGAAATAACTTTAAGTTTTCTTCTATAGATCTATTTCGATAAGGGCTGTTTTCCCCTGTTTTAATAAAAGTCCCTCTATATTCCCTGATTTCATCCGGGCTTAAATCGCATACATAGGCTTTATCTTGTTTAATAAGAGAAACAGCATCTTCATACATTCTGTCAAAGTAATCTGAAGCATAAAAAAGCCGGTCTCCCCAATCGTATCCCAACCATTTCACATCACGAATAATTGAATTAATATACTCTGTATCCTCTTTTGATGGATTTGTATCATCAAAGCGTAAATTACAAAGCCCATTATTTTTTTCTGCTAAGCCAAAATTTAAACAAATGGACTTAGCATGCCCGATATGTAAATATCCGTTTGGTTCAGGAGGAAAGCGCAGATGAATTCTGCCATTATATTTATTTTTTTCTTTATCCTGATCTATAATTGCTTGAATAAAATTAACTTTTTCTTTAGATTCATGATTATTAGTATTCATTTGAAATAAAAATTCCCCCGAAAATGTATTAACTTTTTCATCTAAATATATAAAAATAATAATAACACAGAAAAAACAATAATTAAATATTATGATGATGTTCTATATATTACAACATTTATAATAAAAAATCCATGCCGGCTTAAAGTGAAGAACATTGAAACGTCTGAAAAGTTGAATTAATCTTTAAATAAATAATTATAAAATTAAGTTATTTAGTTTTATCAATTTTATTTCTTTTTTATACTGAGCTGATCATATTTAAAGGATTTGCTGTTGAAGGATATGAGCCGATAATTTTCACAAATGTTGTATGACTTTTAAGAGCATTTAAAGCCTCTTGTGATACCTCGTCCTGTATTCCTTTTTCGAAGTCCATATAAAAAACATACTCCCATGGTCTTCTCCTGCTGGGTCTGGACTCCAATCTGGATAAATTAATATTTCTGATTGCAAATTCTTGCAAACATCTGTAAATTGCTCCCGGAACACTGACTACAGCAAATATAATAGATGTTTTATTATTTTCTCTGTTTTCCTTTCTATCTCTGGATAAAACCAAAAATCTAGTATAGTTAAACGGGTTATCTTCTATTCCCTTTTCCATAATTTGCATTTCGTAATAAGCTGCTGCCCTGCTGCTGGCAATCCCGGCTGCTTTGACATCATGCGATTCCTTGATTTGCTTGATGCTGCCTGCAGTATCATACACTGGGATTATATGCCTGTTCGGAAATTTTTGCGAAAGATATTTTTCACATTGGGCTAAAGCCTGAGGATGAGAAAAGATTTTCTCAATTTGCTCCTGAACAACGTCATAATGAGTAATAAGACAATGTTCTATTTTTAGAGCAATCTCTCCATTTGCAAATAAATCTTCATTTAAAAGAATATCATGAACACTATTAATGCTACCAGTTTGAGAGTTTTCAATTGGTAATATCGCATATTCTGCCATGCCTTCTTTCATTTTTTGGCTAACCTGTTCAAAACTGTTGCAGGGTAATATTTCAATTGCAGAACCAAAATAATTCAAAGCAGCCATTTCACTAAAAGACCCGATTTCTCCTTGTAAAGCTATTTTTTTATTCATCTTATATTCATAATCACTATTTTCATCCATAATTTACTACCTCTTCTTTTATTCTTTTAATTTTTTTAATTAATGTAATTATTTATTTTAATATTTTAAAATTAATAGAATTTTAAGACATTTTCTCTTTAAAATATTTTGCCGCTAAAAAGTCCTCTTTCAACTCTTCTGGATTTTTAATTATTTTTTCTTTTATTTTTTTTAGCATTTCTTCTATTTTTTCAATAGAATCAACTGTCCATATGTTGTTAGTTTCATAGATATCTCCCCACATGGAAAAAGGACTGCTTGCTACTCTGGTCATTTCGTTAAAAGCTTTACCCCCTATTTTATAGCAGTCTTCAGAAAAATCTTTCTGTATTAGCTGGCCAAACAAGTTAGTAAAAATAATAGCAACTAATTGTGGAACATGACTGACCAGGGAAATAATTTGATCATGTTCAATAGCTCTTAACTTTATTTCTATAGCATTTATCATTTTTATGAAATTAGTCATTTTTTGTCTGGCTTGCAGCTTATTTCCTTTTTTTTCAACAGAAATGAAAGGTTTGTTAGAAAATAAACCGGCTTGAGCAAATTCAATTCCCCCATTTTCCAGTCCAGCCATTGGATGGCCCCCTATAAAATCACATTTATCACAAAATATTTTTTGCGCTTCTATTAGAATCCTTTCTTTAGAGCTTCCTGTATCAGTAACAAGACAATTAGCTGATACAAAAGGTTTAATCTCTGTCATGAGTTTTATTATTTCTTTTACCGGTGTAGCAAGGATTACCAGATCTGCTCCTTCAACACCTTTTCTAATTTCTGTAGTTCCCCAGTCGATCGCTCCTAACGAGGACGCTTTCTCAATTATTTGTTCATGATCAATTCCGACAATTTCAACTGCGTATTTTTTTTTCTTTAAAGTAAGACCGACTGAACCTCCGATCAAACCACAACCTATAATTGTAATCCTTTTAAATTCACTAAAATCACTATCTTCATTCATTAAATACTCCTTTTTCAAGCTTTCCTCCCATTAATTAAAAAATACATTCCTTCTATTGCCAGCAAATACCCATGATATCCCAAACCAGCAATTTGACCTGTGCAGGATCTTGCTGTTACCGATTTTGCTCTAAAATCTTCACGGGAATATATGTTGGACAGATGCACTTCAATAGCAGGAATCTTACAGTCTTCCAAAGCATCGCTAATCGCATAACTATAATGAGTGAAAGCACCTGGATTAATTATCAAACCATCAGCCTCTTGGGAAGAGTGTTGAATAAAATCTATTATTTTCCCTTCATAGTTTGATTGCAATATTTTCAATTGAATATTAAGCTGGGCAGCTTTTTTCTCTAGCAGACAGTTAATTTCTTCCAGAGATAATACTCCATAATGCTCTTTCTTTCTCTTGCCTAACTGGTTTAAATTCGGACCATGAATAATATTAATTTTCATTGTTTTCCCTCTTTTTTCTTTTTTATCTAAGCGAGTTAAATGCAAATTCCAGGTCTTCTTTATATATCGGCTGAAACATTTGCACTTTACCTATTTTTTCAGGCAATACAAAACGAATTATTCCGTTTTTATTTTTCTTGTCTAAAAGCAATGAATTCCAATATTTCCCCAGAGTTTCTTTATCCAAACATACTTCTGGAAGGATATCTATTTTTTGAAAAATATTCTCAATTTTTTCTTTGGTTTCCAGGCTACATATTCTTTTCTGGTAAGCAATTCTTGTTTCCAGCACAATCCCCATGGCAACTGCCTCTCCGTGAGAAATAGTCTCATATCCCTTAACAGATTCGATTGCATGTCCGATACTATGTCCCAGATTAAGAAAATGTCGTTGATTTTTTTCCCAGGGATCTTCCAGTACAGTCTTAATTTTTAATTGAGCAGCTTCTTTTATCAAAAAACCTAACGACTCTTCATCTTTTTGCAATATTTTATCTAGATTTTCAGCAATCCAGGTGAAAAAATCTGGAGAAAATATTATGGCAATTTTAATTGCTTCAGTAATTCCATTTTTCAGATGAGAGACTGGTAAACTTATCAAAACATTCGGATCAATAAAATTGGCAATAGGGTGATTAAAACTCCCTATTATATTTTTTGCCTTAAAATGATCTATTGCAACTTTTCCTCCTATGCTACTGTCAATCTGAGCCAGCAATGTAGTAGGTATTTGTATAAAAGGAATTCCTCTCATAAAAGTAGATGCAATAAATCCACCTAAATCGCCAATTACGCCTCCTCCCAGGGTAATTAAAACAGTAGACCTGTCTGCTTTTAATTGTAATAATTCATCATAAATCATACCTGCAACTGTTAATGATTTGCTGCTTTCACTATCAGGCACTTCTATAAAGTCAACAGTGATATTTTTCTTAGAAATTATTTTACTGATATTATCTCCATAAAGATTCTTTACCAAATTATTGGTAATTATTACAATATGGTTTCCTGTCAGCAGTGGAATTAGATAATGGTCAATTTTTGTTAGAATGTCCTTTTTTATTATTATTTTACAATCATATTGTTTTTGAAATTTTAATTCTATTTTATTCATTATATTTTCTCCGATAGATTTTTATTATTTCACCAACAATCTGTTCTACTGTAAAATCTGAAGTATCTATGGAATTAGCAAAACGGTCATATTTCTCTTTTCTTTTTTCCATCAAATCGATGATTTTTCTTAATTTATCATCACCTGACAGCAAAGGCCTGTTCTTATCCTTTTTTAATCTTGAAAATATTACAGTCGGGGTTGCCTTTAGCAATACAACCAATCCTTCTTTGTTGGCTAATATAAAATTATCTTCTTCCAGTAAAGCCCCTCCTCCAGTTGCAATAACCATATTTTCTCCCATTATAATTTCTTTTAAGATATTTTTTTCCAAATTTCTAAAATAATTTTCTCCTTTTAGTTGAAAAATATCAGTGATACTTTTCCCTTCTTTTTCTTCAATCAGAGAATCCATATCCAAAAACTGTTTTTTCAAGATAAACGCCAAAGATTTACCGACAGTACTTTTGCCTGTCCCCATAAATCCGGTAATAATAATATTTTTACTTAACACTCCTGTATCCTTTTCAGATAATTATTAAAGTTATTTTCTATTTCTCTTAAAGAATCATTTCCAAATTTTTCTATAAAAACTGTGGCCAGTTCCCAATTTACTACTGCCTCTCCTACCGCACTAGCTGCAGGAACAACACAGATATCTGATCTTTGGTAATCAGCTCTGATCTCTTTTTTTGTTTTGATATCTACTGAAGGAAGAGGTTGCAAGAGTGTAGGTATTGGCTTCAGGTAAACTCGCACAACTATATTCTCCCCATTTGTTATTCCACCTTCAATCCCTCCAGCCCAATTTTTTTTACGATAATAATTAGAGTTTTGTTTGTTTTTCTGGAAATAAATCGCATCATGGGCTATAGATCCTTTATTTTTAGAACTTTTTATTCCTTCCCCTATTTCTACAGCTTTCACACTGGGAATGCTCATTAGAGCACCTGCAATGCGCGAATCTATTCTTCTATCCCAGAAAACATGACTACCCAACCCAATAGGAACATTTCTTACTATTATTTCAAATTGCCCCCCTAAAGAATTGCCCTCTTCAGCTGCCTGTTTTATTTTCTGAACCATTCCTTGAGATGTCTCATCATCTACACAAAAAACAGCTGATTTGTTAATCTTATCTTTCAATTCTGTCAATGAATCAACAGAATTTTCTTTTTTTATTTTTTGTAAAATTGCGTTTTTAACAGAAATATTACCTATGCTGATAACATGACTAAATGAATAGATCGAAAAATATTCCAGCAATTGCTGAGCAATAGCTCCGATTGCAACACGCATCGCTGTATTTCTGGCACTCGCTCGCTCTAGAATTGGTCGATAGTTATCCAGATTATATTTAATTAACCCTGCTAAATCAGCATGTCCGGGTCGGGGAATTGTCAACTCATTCATATTTTTCGGGTCATTATTTTCCCAATCTTTGTTTTTAATTAATAATCCGATTGGGCTTCCTATAGATTTCCCTTCTATAATTCCAGCCAGGATTTCCAGGTGATCTTGTTCGATTTTCATCCGGCTTCCCCTTCCAAATCCACCTTGTCTCCTTTGTAGTTGATAATCTATTTTTTCCTGATTTAATTCAACGCCCTGAGGAAATCCTTCAATTATTCCTAATAAACACCTTCCATGAGATTCTCCTGCATCTAAAAATCTTAAAACCATAATATACCTCTTAACTACATTATTTCTTAGTCTTTTATACCATCTAAAATTTGGTTAATAGTATTTTGTCCTGGATATAATCCGGTCCAAATGGAAAAACTCTCTGCTGCCTGATATACGAGCATTTCTTTGCCATTTACTGTTTTATTGCCTTTTATTTCAGCCATTTTCACCAATGGTGTTTTGTCCGGATTGTAAATTAAATCATAAACAAACATTTCGGGAGGCAAATCGATCTCTGCAGGCAAAGGACACTGTTCAAGATAATACCAGCTTCCCAAAGGAGTAGTGTTAACAAGCAAAATGCTACTTTTTATTATCTTTTTTAATTCACCATCATCTAAAGAAAAAATATTTATTTTGCATGACGGAAACAATCCTTGAAAATCTTTTTTTATTTCTAAAGCGTGTTCCAGATTCCTATTAAAGATAGAGATAGCAGAACACTCTTCCTTTGCTAAAGAATACACAACTGCTCTTGCTGCTCCACCTGCCCCTAAAACAATGGCATTTTTATTTTTTAATTTTATTTTTCTTTTAATTAAAGGAATCGTAAACCCTTTCCAATCAGTATTATATCCACATATTTTATTATTTTTAATTAGAATAGTATTTATTGCTCCGATATTTTCTGCATCTGAGTCTATTTCATCTAACAGCAAAATTGTTTTTTCTTTGAAGGGGAAAGTAATATTGAGTCCTTTAACCCCCAATGATTTTGCTCCAATAATTGCTTTTACCAAATTCTCTTTTTTTATTTGGAAAGGCAAATAACAATAATTCAGACTATGCTCAGAGATAAAAGATTTGTGAATAAAAGGAGAAAGGCTGTTCTCGATATGCTCTCCTATTAATCCTAAAATAGAAATTAAAGATTTCATCTTTTTTTTAAATCCTAATATTTTAATAATTTATTTCATTACTTCCTGATAACTGTTAACAAATCCGGGATAAGATATATCAATACACTGTGCATCTTGAATAATTGTTTTCCCTTCTGCATAGGAAGCGGCAATAGTCAAAGACATGGCTATACGATGATCTTTATAACTGTTAACCGTATTTCCTTTTAGCTTTGCGGGACCTATAATTTCAAATCCATCTTCTTTTTCGATGATTTTAGCCCCCATTCTTGCTAATCCTTCCACAATTGCTTTAATGCGATCACTTTCTTTTACTCTTAATTCCTGGGCCTGTTCAACTATAGTTTTTCCTTTTGCTAGAGCCCCCAGAACAGCAACTAATGGCAGTTCATCAATAATGTTGGCAATTATTTTTTGATCAATCTTTATACCTTTTAAAAGACCTCCTTTTAAAAGGAGGTCTGCCCTGGGTTCATTGGAAATAACTTTTTTATTTATAATTGTAATGTTAGCTCCCATTTTTTTGAGCACCTCCAGAAAGCCTGTTCGGGTTTTATTGATTCCTACATTTCTAATGATTAGTTCTGAATCTTTTCTGGCACACCCTAATGCTAGAAAATAAGCGGCTGAAGAAATATCTCCTGGAATATCAATATTAACATTTTTAAGTGCTTTTACGGGTGTAATAGTAATAATCTTTTTTGGCCTTCTTTTAATATCAACCTGCATAAAACTTAACATTCTTTCAGTGTGATCTCTTGTTTGTTCTTTTTCCCTGATTATTGTTTCTCCATCAGCATAAAGACCAGCCAGCAGTATTGCCGATTTCACCTGGGCACTTGCTACTGGCATGCTATAGTGTATAGGCCTTAATGGTTTTCCGATTATCTTCAGAGGTGCAAACTTCTTCTCTGTCAAACTATTTATATCAGCATTCATTAATGATAATGGCTTAATGATTCTATCCATCGGTCTTTTCCTGACAGAATCATCACCATCGAGAGTGCTTGTAAATTCCTGTCCACAAAGTAATCCAGCTAATAGCCTTATCGTTGTTCCTGAATTTCCCACATCCAAAACATTGCTTGGGGCTTGCAGTCCTTTAATCCCCTTGCCAAATATTCTTAATGTCATGGGATCTTTTTCTTCAATTATTACTCCTAAGTTTTGCATGCATTTTATGGTACTCTGACAATCCAAAGCATTTAAATAATTATTTATTATTGATTCACCTGATGCAATAGAAGATAAAATAATTGCACGATGAGTAATTGATTTGTCTCCGGGAATATATATAGTTTTTTTTAGCAATTTATTTTTTATTCCATTTACTATATTATCCAAACGTTTATTTCCTTCCTATAAACTTCCTATAAAAATGATATATAATTATAATTAACAGTTCGGTCTACTGAATCAGCTACCCTTTTTAAATCTATCAGCAAACTTCTAAATGCTTCAAAGTCTAATGATTGAGAACCATCGCTTAAAGCCATTTCGCGATGCGGATGCACTTCGATCATTAATCCATCAGCGCCACAGGCAATAGCTGCTTTTGACATGGAATTAATCATTTCTCTTCTCCCGGTTCCATGACTGGGGTCAACTATGACAGGCAAATGGCTTAATTCTTTAATTGCCGGTACTGCACTTAAATCTAAGGTATTACGAGTGTAAGTTTCAAAAGTACGAATACCTCTTTCGCAAAGAATAACTTTTTTATTGCCTCCTGATAATATGTATTCAGCTGACAATAAAAGTTCCTCGATTGTAGAAGACATCCCTCTTTTGAGCATAACGGGTTTCTTTATTTTACCTAATTCCTTTAAAAGCATGAAATTCTGCATATTCCTGGCGCCTACCTGCAGGATATCTGCATAAGGAGTAATTATATCTATTTGCTCGATTGACATAACTTCAGTAATTACCAGTAAATTATGTTTTTTGGCAGCATCGCTCATCATCTCCAAGCCTTTTTTCCCTAATCCCTGGAAACTATATGGAGAAGTTCTTGGTTTAAAAGCTCCGCCACGCAGGATTTTCACGCCCATTTTGCTGATATTCTCGGCAATTTCATAGATTTGTTTTTCGTTTTCTACAGCGCAGGGGCCAGCCATAATAACAGTATCCTGACCTCCTATAAGCACATCGTTAATTTTTATAATGGTGGACAATTCTCTAAATTCTCTGCTTGCAAGTTTATACGGTTTAGAAACTTTCAGAACATCCACAACTCCTTCATAAGAATGAAAAGGAAAATTCAATAACTTTCTGGTATCTCCAATAATTCCAATCACAATTTTATTTTTTCCTTTAATAGTTTGTAGTTCAAAACCCATGCTTTTTAACTTATCGCTGATCTTTGTAATACTATTCTCTTCAGTTTTTCCATCCATAACTATTACCATAATTTTTCTCCTTTAGGCTACCTGTCTTTTTAATATTATTACTAATCTAATTTTAAAAAATTTCTATCCTTATCTGGTCTTCTCTGAATTTGAAAAGAACCTTTTATTTGTCCTATTATTAAATTATTAAATATTTATTCTAAGCTATGGTATCAGCAGTGCTGCAGGCAGCATGAAATGTTTTTCCCATAGCATGAGCTATCTTTTCAGTTTCTGCTAATAGATCTGAAAATTCATTTAAACTAAGCGATTGTGCTCCATCGCACAGGGCAAGATTCGGATATGGGTGCACTTCGATCATTAATCCATCAGCGCCACAGGCAATAGCTGCTTTTGACATAGGGCAAACTAATTCTTTGCGACCAGTAGAATGACTGGTATCAACAATAATTGGCAAATGGCTTAATTCTTTAATTGCCGGTACTGCACTTAAATCTAAGGTATTACGAGTGTAAGTTTCAAAAGTACGAATACCTCTTTCGCAAAGAATAACTTTTTTATTGCCTCCTGATAATATGTATTCAGCTGACAATAAAAGTTCCTCGATTGTAGAAGACATCCCTCTTTTGAGCATAACGGGTTTCTTTATTTTACCTAATTCCTTTAAAAGCATGAAATTCTGCATATTCCTGGCGCCTACCTGCAGGATATCTGCATAAGGAGTAATTATATCTATTTGCTCGATTGACATAACTTCAGTAATTACCAGTAAATTATGTTTTTTGGCAGCATCGCTCATCATCTCCAAGCCTTTTTTCCCTAATCCCTGGAAACTATATGGAGAAGTTCTTGGTTTAAAAGCTCCGCCACGCAGGATTTTCACGCCCATTTTGCTTAAACCTGCAGCTGCTTCATACATTTGCTCTTCATTTTCTACAGAACAAGGGCCGGCCATAAAAGTCAATTCATGCTCTCCTATTAAAGTATTCCCAATTTTAACAATAGTAGATTTTTCCCGAAACTCCCGACTGGCAAGTTTATAAGGTTTTAATACTTTTAAAACATCAATTACTCCTGAATATGAATAAAAAGGAAAATCAAGCAGCTTTCTTGTATCTCCGATAATTCCAATTATTATCTTTTCTTTTCCCTTGCTTATCTCTAATTCAAAATCCATGCTTTTTAATTTATTGCTGATCTTGTTAAGTTCTTCTTCCCCGGAATGACTATCCATTACTAATATCATTTTTATCTCTCCCCTTTTTTATCAATTAAATCTTTTCTCAATCCCTTGGCTTCATGCAGGTAACAATGTTTCATTTCAGCTTGTAATTTATTGCTGTTTATTTGAATAAGGATTCTGATACATTTCTTCAAGCCTTCCTTTATGTTCGCCTCCTGCATACCAAAAAGAGGTACCATATTCCAGCCAAGCTCTCTGGCTGCTGCTGCAGGAAATGCAGCATTTAAATCAGGAGTTGAGCTAAAAAAGATGGTCACAATATCTTCTGTATCGAATTTATTTGCAGTTCGCAGTTCTATTAACAATTCCTTAGTTCCTTCTAAAATAGATTTTTTACTATTATCATTTACTGTAGTTGCACCCCTGATACCTCTTACTGACATTAATTTTCCTCCTGTTATTTCGTAATTAAACTTAACTTGAATATTCTTTCAATAAGAAAGATAAGAAAGAATAAAAAAAAAGGACTATAGGTATAAAAAATCCTATAGTCCTTTATATGTACTAACATATAAAGATACCATAGGCATTTTCGATGTTTCTGCCTATGGTATCTTTTTTAGCTATTTTGTATATGCTTTGCTTATGATACTAAGGCACAAACATCGCCAATAAAATAGAAATATAAATAGCTAAAATAAAACTGAATTTGGCTTTGTTTCCTTAGCATCTTATTGCTCCTAATTTTTTGATTAAAATAAAAGTTAACATAAATAAAATCAGCTGTCAAGCTTTTTTAAACAAATTATAAAAAAATATAAAAATTGTTTTGACATTTATATTTTTTTTTAGTAAAATCGGTAGAAATTTAATAGTATTTTCTTATTTATAAAAGCGAGTAAGTAAAACAAAAAACTAAAGAGAGCCTGTACCTGGTGCAAAATGGCAGTTTTTAGTTTTACTGAAAATCACTTTCATATTCAGTTGATAGATTTAAATTCAACCGTATTCATATATTGCCAATGGCATATTTTTATTTTATGATACGTTATCCAAATTAAGTATAAAGATATTTTTTCTTTATTGAATTAGGGTGGTACCACGAGCTCTCGTCCCTATTTTAATCTAAAATGATTAGGATAGGGATGAGAGTTTTTTTATTTAAGATCTGATGCATTATTTTAAAAAAATTAGTTAGAACAGAAAGTAAGTTAGTCAGACTAATTAACAGAAGGAGGAAATGAGATTGAAATTAAGCGGGACTGAAATTGTCGTTGAATGTCTTAAAAGAGAAAAGGTACAGGTAGTTTTCGGGATACCTGGAGGTGCTGTAATACCTCTTTATCATACAATCCATGAAAAAGCTACTTTTACTCATATATTAACAAAACATGAACAAGGAGCAATTCATGCAGCTGACGGCTATGCCCGTGCCACCGGAGATGTCGGGGTATGTATAGCCACATCAGGTCCAGGTGCTACCAACTTAGTCACAGGCCTGGCAAATGCCTATCTAGATTCAATTCCCATCGTTGCCTTTACTGGCCAGGTTGCATCACCCCTTATTGGGTCTGATGCCTTTCAGGAAGTTGACACTATTGGTATTACCCTTCCTGTAACCAAAAATAACTATTTAGTTATGGATGTAAAAGATCTTGCGAACACAATTAAAGAAGCGTTTTATTTGGCAAGAACCGGAAGGCCTGGTCCGGTTTTAATAGACATACCCAAAGATGTTCAAATTGCAAAAACAGAATTTCATTATCCTGAAAAAGACAAATACATAGGATATCATCCAACTGTAAAGGGAAATCTAAACCAGATAAAAAAAGCTGCTGATGCGATTCAAAAAGCAAAAAAACCGGTCATTTACGCCGGAGGAGGAGTTATTACTTCTAACGCAGCAAAAGAATTACTTGGACTAGCTGAAAAAGCTAATATTCCTGTAACAACAACATTAATGGGGTTAGGTGGTTTTCCAGAAAATCACCCGCTATCTCTAGGTATGTTGGGAATGCACGGCCTTTATTGTGCCAATATGTCTCTCAATGAAGCAGATTTGATTATTGCTCTGGGAGTTCGCTTTGATGACCGGGTAACTGGCAGTAAAAAATTATTTTGCACTAAAGCCAGCTTTATCCATGTTGATATTGACCCGGCAGAAATTAGTAAGAATATAAAAATAGATATTCCTATTGTGGGTGACTTGAAATATGTTCTTGGAAAACTAGGTCAGCTTGTAGAACCAAAAAATGAAACAGGATGGCTTACAAAAATTGCCCAGCTAAAATTAAAAAAACCGTTAAATTATAAAAGAGATGAATATCTTAGACCACAATATATTATTGAAAAAATATCAGAAAAAACTAAAGGCGACGCTATTATTGTCACAGATGTTGGCCAACACCAAATGTGGTCTGCCCAATATTATCAATATGTCTACCCAAGAAGCTTTATCACCTCAGGTGGATTAGGCACAATGGGATTTGGATTGCCTGCTGCAATAGGGGCACAATTCGGATGTCCACAGAAAAAAATATTCTGTATTGCAGGTGATGGAGGTTTTCAAATGAATGTTCAAGAATTAGCAACTGCCATCAATAACAAATTACCAATAATAACTATAATTATGAATAATGGTTACCTGGGAATGGTCAGACAATGGCAAGAATTGTTTTTTGACCGGAGATACTCTTTTACCTCTTTGGAAGGAACTCCGGATTTTGCAAAATTAACCGAAGTTTATGGAGGTAAAGGGATCAAAGTTGCTACCAAAGATGATTTTGACAAAGCTCTTGAAGAGGCATTATCCTGTAATCAATTTATCCTGTTGGACTGTCTGGTACCACCAGAAGAAAATGTATTCCCCATGGTTGCACCCGGGGAACCAATTAATAAAATGTTAGGAGTAAATGAATCATGAAACACACTATTGCCATCTTAGTTAAAGATACTCCGGGAGTGCTAGCTCGAGTTTCCAGTTTGTTTAATCGAAGGAGATTTAATATTGAAAGTATAGCTGCCGGACATTCAGAAAAAAAAGGCATCACTCGCATTACAATAATTACTGAAGGTGATGAAGGCATTCTGGAGCAAATAACCAAGCAGCTCAACAAACTGGTAGATGTCATCAGAGTAAGAGACTTACCCAGAGAAACTTCTGTTGAAAGAGAATTAGCTTTGATAAAAGTAAGAACAAAAACAACAGACCAGAGAACAGAAATAATGCAATTAATTGAAGCTTTTCGGGGTCATATAGTAGACATAGACAAACAAGCTCTTACAATTGAAATTACCGGGACTCAGGAAAAAATAAATGCTAAACTAAAGCTATTAGAATCATTTGGCATACTGGAAATTTCCAGAACTGGCAAAATAGCACTTACCAGAGGTGCAGATAAAATATTGAAGTAAAAGATACCGAGTAACTATTTTTTCTGATATACTTGTATTTTAAGTGAAATTAAAACAATAAATAAATAATATTTAGGGAGGATTTTATAATGGCAAAAATTTATTATGATCAGGATGCACAAAAAAAATTCCTGGAAAACAAGACTGTTGCTGTTATCGGTTATGGTAGTCAAGGTAGAGGACAATCTTTAAACTTAAAAGATAGTGGAGTAAATGTTGTAATAGGATTAAGAGAAAATAGCAGTTCCTGGGATAAAGCAAAAAAAGAAGGTTTAAAAGTTGAAACTGTAGAGAAAGCTGCAAAACAGGCTGATATAATCCAGATTCTAGTTCCTGATGAAGTTCAAACACAAGTTTTTTATAATAATAGCATTGATAAAAATTTAACTGAAAACAAAGTATTAATGTTTTCTCATGGATTTAATATTCACTTTAAACAAATAATACCACCTAAAAATGTTGATGTAGTAATGGTTGCTCCAAAAGGACCCGGTGCAATTGTAAGAAAAATTTATACCCAGGGTTTAGGGGTTCCCAGTTTAATAGCAGTTTATCAAGACTATTCAGGCAATGCTAAAGATATTGCACTAGCTTATGCGCAGGCAATTGGGGCAACTAGGGCAGGAGTTTTGGAAACTACTTTCCAGGAAGAGACCGAAACCGATCTATTTGGAGAACAGGCTGTTTTATGTGGCGGAGTTACCGCTATGATAAAAGCAGGATTTGATACACTGGTCGAGGCAGGATACCAGCCAGAAGTAGCTTATTTTGAATGTCTTCATGAGCTTAAATTAATTGTTGACTTAATTTATGAGGGTGGAATTACCCATATGCACAATGATGTCAGTAATACAGCTGAATATGGCAGTTTTAAATCTGGTAGTAGAGTTATTAACGAAGATACCAGAAAAGAAATGAAAAAAATCTTAAAGGAAGTCCAAAATGGAACTTTTGCAAGAGATTGGTTATTAGAAAACCAGGTAGGAAGACCATTCTTCAATGCTATGCGCCATCAGGAATCAACTTCCCTTCTTGAAAAAGTTGGCAAAACAATTCGTGACATGATTCCATGGATTAGCAATTAAGTATTTTATTCTAATAAAAACCCTTATGCTTAAGCATAAGGGTTTTTATTTTTGTAATGCATTTTCAATTGATTTCAATATTGCTTTCGTATGAACAGTAGCACCTGAAACAGTATCTATCTGAAGAGATTGCTTCTCTTCCACTTTTTTAAAAACCTTTTCTCCTATATCTTTCAACCCTGACATATCAGATGCTTGCAGCATTTTAATATCTGTAATCCTGTGATCTTTTATTGTCACTTCTATTTTATTTTTCCATCTGCCACCAGTAAACTCTCCCAGGTAGATCCCATCTTCTGTTTTCTGTAAATCTACATCATTAATAGCCATTTTACGATACTTAATTAACCCTTGATTGAAGTAGGCAAATGCTGCGCCAAAGATAATAAATATTGTAATGACGATGTATAATAAAATTTTTAACATTTTTTTTATCCTCCCTGACATACTAAATATCTCCGTATTCTGAATATTTTTAGAAATTATATTTGAAAAACAGTAAAACAATTTTCCGTCAAGTGAAAACTTTTAATAATCTTACTGGAAAGGTATATTTCATTATCAGTTATCATTATAACTTCAACATCTTCAAAATTTTTAATTAGTTCTATTCCTCTATTCATGCCAAGAATAAAAACTGCTGTGGATAGTACATCAGCTAACATTGAATCCTGATGAACTATAATAACACTTCTTAACCCGCCTCGTGCAGGATATCCTGTAAAGGGATCTAGAATATGATGATAATATTTATTAGATTCGCTGAAAAAGCGCTCATAATCACCTGAGGTAACAACCGAAGTGTTTTCTAAAAGCAATACTCCCAAACATTCGCCCCGGAGATTGTTGGGGTTTTGTAGCCCTACTCCCCAAAACTTTCCATTATAATGACAACCAAGTAAACTTACATTCCCTCCCAGATTGACCAGCCCGGATTTAATTCCCAGCTCTCTATACAAACTTATAACCCGATTAGCAGCATATCCTTTAGCAATACCACCCAAATCTATTTTCTGCCCTTCCTTTTCTAGTTTTATTTTTTTGTTTTCTTCATCAATTAGTATTCCTTCATAATTTGTCAGCTTCATTCTATTTTCGATAATGCTTTGTGGGGGAATTTTTTCATTTTTACCGTATAGCTGCCAGATTTCTGTTAGAGCGGCAACAGTTATATCAAAAAAACCTTCCGTTAAACGCGCATATCTTTTTGCTTCTGTACAAATAAAAAATAGTTCAGGACTTACTGAAAGCCATTCTTTTCCTGCCCTGTTATTAAGCTGGCTAATCTGGCTATCTATTTTGTAAAAACTCATTACCTGCTCAAGGTTGTCAATAAGTCGGATGGATTTTTCAGCTATTCTCTTCCACTCTTGCTTTGGAGCATTAAACTGCAACTGAATAGTTGTTCCCATGGCTTGAAAATCCTGCATATATTCATAATTTTCAGTATGATCTGTAGAATTATTAACACTAGAATTAATATTATCAATTATATTTTTTCTCATAATTTTGCATTTATTTATATTAAAGATTAAATCTTATTAGAGTACTAAGTATATTCTTAATTTTTATCAATATATTTATATAATTATATCATATGTAAAATTCCCGGCTATAGGAGAATATTGTTTTCTATCATTTAACAGTCTATATTGGTGTTTCCCGGTTATACAGCGAACGCTCTTTTTCTTAATTTCCATAAATACTTATAAAATTAATATTTTGACAATATTAAAATAAATATTTTATAATAAATTTAAATCATTATAAAAATAAGCCATCTTTTTGGACAATAAATGAATAAAAAAAGTATATTACTATTGAGAAAATGTTTTTCTAAATATTTAAGATGTTTTAATTTTTTTAAAACATTCTTTTTTATTTACAATAATTTCCATCTAATATGAAAAAACATCAGATTTTAATAGATTGCTAATAAAAATATGGGTACAAAAAAGAAAATCAATAAAAATAAAAACTTAGATAAAGTTCTTTATAATATTTCAAAGGCTGCTAATTCTGATATTTCATTACAGGAACTTTACAGTATCATTTATAAAGAACTAAATACTATTATCGACGCAACCAATTTACATATTGCATTAAAAGAAAAAAATCAAGATATGGTAACATTTTCCTATTTTGTTGATGAAAAAGACCGGTTAGGCTCAGAAGTTAACCAGTTTGATGCATCAGGAACTCTTGCAAATTACAATATCAAATATGGCAAGTCATTATGGGTTAATTATGAGCAAATACTTGGGATGGCAGCAAAAAATGTCATAAGCATTAACAAACTGGGAACTCTGACGCCAAAAACCTCCTGGTTGGGAGTTCCTCTTAAATATGGCGATGAAATAATTGGATCTCTGGCAGTAGTAAATTACAACATACCAGACATTTATTCCGAAAAAGATATTCACCTATTGGAATTTGTTTCTGAGCAAATTGCAACTGTTATTGAAAAAAAGAAAATCGAAGAACATTTAAGGCAAAGCCGCCTTGAATTCTCTCATTTATTTCAATATAATCCAGAATCTTTGGTTTACATAGACCCGGAAGGAACTATTCTAGATGTTAATTCCCGTTTTACTGAGGTATTTGGTTTTACCAAAGAAGAGCTTCTGGGAAAAAATATTGATCAAGGATTCCTGCATCCTCCCAAAACCAAAAAACAGGGCGAAATATTAACCAGGATTGCAGCAAATAAACCAGTTAGATATGAATCTATAAGAAAGAAAAAAGATGGCACTACATTTCCGGTAATCATATCTGCTTCACCCTTAAAAATAGACAATTTTAATAGTAGAATAGTTTGCCTTTATCAGGATATAAGCGAACAAAAAAAAGCAGAAGATAAAATTCGCAATAGTGAAGAGAAATTTGCCAGCTTGTTTAAAAATAACCCTCTTGCTGCAATTTACCATGATAATAAAGGTTTCATTCTAGACATTAACCAAAAGTTTACAGAACTATTTGGCTACTCTCTGGAAGAGATCCAGGGTATCAATATTGATAAAATTAATTTTTATCCTTCTGGCAAAATTAAAGAAGGAAAAAAATTAACAGAAAAAGCTCCTTTTTCAAAACTGATAAAATATGAAACTGAACGCAGAAAGAAAGATGGAACTGTTATCCCTGTACAAATCTCAACCTCTCAGATTAAAAATAATGAAAAAGTACAAGGAGTATTTGCTCTTTATCAGGATATAAGCGAACAAAAACAAAATGAAAATTTAAACCAGGTCCTTTACCATATCTCCAGGGGAGCTAATTCCCAAATAAAACTGTCAGAGCTTTATTCTCTTATTCATAAAAAACTAAACCAGGTAATCGACGCTAAAAATTTTTACATTGCCTTGCTTGATAAAATACGTGACCAGCTTGATTTTGTATATGCATATGATGAAAAAGAAAATAATTTCTCTTCAGAAAATTTAATTTACAAAAACACTTTAACAGGATATTTACTTGAAAGAGGGCAATCCTTATTGCTGAATTATTCCAATATATGTCAATTAATTGATAATAATGATGTTAAAAACCCTGGTGAAATAACAAAAGATATTTGCTGGCTTAGCGTTCCTTTAAAAATTGAAGGGAATGTAATCGGTGCTATGACTGTCCAGAACTACTATAATCCTAATTGTTATACTGAAAAAGATATTAAATTAATGGAAATTGTGGCTGATCAGGTTGCCACTGCCATCATCCGCAAGCAAAGCGAAGAAGAAATAACTTATATTAGTTTTCATGATTCTCTTACCGGTTTATATAATAGATCTTTTTTAGAAGAAGAATTAAACAGAATGAATAATCCCCGTTATTATCCGCTTAATGTAGTAATGATTGATGTTAATGGCTTAAAAGCAGTTAATGATGCTTTTGGACATCAACAGGGAGATCAATTGTTGAAAAACCTGGCTCAATTACTTAAAAATATTTCTCGAGGTGGAGATATTATAGCTCGCTTAGGAGGTGATGAATTTGCTATCATTTTACCAAACACAAGCTCTAATGATGCTGAGGCTTTTTGCCAGAGACTTCTTTCTTACTGTCAGCAGAATAATTTTTCTCCAGCTTATTTAAATCCAAACATTTCTGTAGGGTATTCCACACAGGCAACTTCATCAAAGACATCAGAAGAGCTTTTTAGAGAAGCAGATGAAAAAATGTATCAGAATAAATTGTTCAGCACTAAAAGTAGAGAAAAGCATCTTTTAAATGCCTTTCTTACGATTCTGTCAGAAAGAAACCCTCATATAAAAAATAACAGAAATTGTATGGCTGCCATAGCTCTGGAAATTGGTGAAAAAATCAATCTCAATTATTATGAATTAAACAGGCTTCATTTATTGGTATTATTATATGATATCGGCAAAATCGGCATACCTGAAAGTATCTTATTAAAAAAAGAACCGCTTTCTCCTTCTGAATGGGAAATAATGAAAACTCATTGCCAGATAGGATACCGAATTACCAAAAACATTCCTGATTTTGCATCAATCTGCAAAGAAATCCTTTATCATCACGAAAAATGGGATGGATCAGGATATCCGGTGGGTCTTACTGGTCAAGAAATTCCAATATTGTCCAGGATAATTGCAATCATTGATGCCTTTGACACCATGCAGACAAAAAGACCTTATAAAGAGGTAATGAGTCAAAAAGAAGCATTAGAAGAGATATCTAAGAAAGCAGGAACTCAGTTTGACCCTGATTTAGTAGCTATCTTTTTTGAAGTTATTCAGAAAACCAGGTTTAAAATATTTACCTACTAAAAAATTACTCGATTTTTTAATTTCCGAATAATTTTTTAGTAAGTTTAAAAATGAAATATTTATTTTTAGAATAAATAAATATTCATTTAAATATTTGTCAAGAGAGTAATTGAAACTATCGATACAATGGTCCAAAATTTTTACATGCCCTATAATCTGCTCCTTCCAGATCTTGAGTACCAAACGAGCCCCATGTCTTAGGTCTGAATATATTTTCTTCAGAAATATTATGCATTGCTACTGGAATTCTCAGTATGGAAGCTAGTGTAATTAAATCTTTTCCGATATGTCCATAACTGATAGCTCCATGATTTGCTCCCCAATGATTCATTACTGAATAAACATCTCGAAACGCACCTTTTCCAGTTAATATAGGGACAAACCAGGTGGTTGGCCAGGCAGGGTCAGTCCTTTCAGTTAAAATAAAGCTTATCTCCTCCAATAATTCAACTGTATAACCTTCGGCAATTTGTAAAACCGGGCCTATTCCTTTAATTAAATTAATTCTGGACATGGTTACTGGCATTTCGCCTTTAGTCCAGAATGTTGATGAAAAACCACCTCCACGCATATATTCCAAATTTGCTGGACTCCAGCTGGTATTTTCTAAACAAGCTTTCACGTCTTCCTGGTTTAATTCCCAGAAAGGTTTCATCACTGACTGCTGATTATCTTTTTGCTGACCGGTTGCATCAAGGGTAGTGGATCCTGAATTAATCAGATGAATTATACCATTTTCAGCTTTTCCTGTTAATTGTTTTCCAGTTACTCTGAAAACTGCTTCAGGGCTCCAGAATGTTCTTACATCAGAAAACATCTGAGCCCGATTGGAAATAAGATGATTCCATAGCATAGCTACACCGTTTAAACAATCATTCTCTGTTGCAAAGATAAATGGCTCTCTAACTCCATTCCAGTCAAAGGAAGTATTAAGTATTGTTTCCATAAAATCTCCGTCAGGGAAATTATCTGTCCACTGCCTTTGTCCTTGAAATCCTGCAGCTAGCGCATTATGGCCTTCTGCTTCTTCTTCATAGCCCAAATCAATCAATTTTTTATTTCCAATCATTAAATCTCTGGCAATCAAAGTCATTTTTATAACTGTACCCCATTCATCATCTTTCTTTTTGCGAGAGTGTCTTATTTTTTCATTGTTTCTATCAACACCTTCTCTACAATTTTCTTTTGCCCAATCAAGAGCTCTAGTAAATTCCTCTTTGTCAAAAATTTCTTCTTTTAAACGGCGTACAAATTCAGACATATCAACAAATTCAGTTCGCATTCCTAAATAGTCTTGAAAAAATTCTGGATTTACTATTGATCCGGCAATCCCCATAGAAACTCCGCCTAAAGCCAGGTATGATTTTCCTTTCATATAAGAAACTGCTAATCCGGATTTGACAAATTGAAATATTTTTGATTGCACATCTTCAGGAATATTCTTATCTTCTAAATCTCTTACATTTTTTCCATAAATTCCAAAAGCTGGTAACCCTAACTGATCATGACCAGCAAGGGCAGCTGCCAGATAAACTGCCCCAGGTCTTTCGGTTCCATTGAAACCCCAAATGGCTTTTGGCAAATACGGATCCAGATCAATAGTTTCCATTCCATAACACCAACATGGAGTTACACTTAGGGAAACCCCCACATTTTCCCTGGAGAACTTATCGGCACACTTTGCTGCTTCAGCAAAACCTCCAATAGTGGTATCAGCTAGAACACATTCAACATTCGTGCCATTAGAATGTCTCAAGTTGGAACTTATTAATTTTGCAACATCCTTGGCCATCTCTATTGTCTGTTTCTCCAACGATTCCCGTACCCCTCTTCTTCTCCCGTCAATAATAGGCCTGATTCCAACTTTTGGCATTGACCCGATTAATCTGTTCTCAAATTTCATAAAACTCTCCTTTTTTACTTTTATTAATTAAAAGATTTTATATTTTAAAAATCCCCTTACAGCATCCTTTAAATAAATTTGTTATTCCACAACACCTTTTTTTAATATTATATTTGCATAGAGTGTTTTTTCTCCAGTAGCAACAATAGTGTAAGCCTCTCTTGCCCTTTCATAAAACTGGAACCTGTCTAATTTTTCAATTGCATATTTTTCTTGAGAATTATCAAGAATTGTTTGGTATTTTTGCCAGATTGATGGTTTTTCCTTTTCATCTTTTTTCATGAAAAAGACATTGTTTATGGCTTGTTGATCTAAGGGGAAAAACTTTAAAATTGCCTCTAATAATTCTGGAATTCCATGTCCATCAGCTCTTACTGAAATGGTTGCAGTTGACTCAACGGGATAATTCCCATCTGCTAGAACTATTTCATCACCGTGTCCCATTTCCATAATTGATAACATTAATGTGGGAGATAGTATTGGGGGAATATTTTTCAACATAAAAGAGAATCCTCCTTAAAAAAATAGATTGAAAGATCTTTTGGAAATTTGCAATAATTGAAGGATTAGCATTTTTATATATTTTTATTTAAAATCCTATGATATTAATTATAACAGTTTTTTTAAAATATTTTGACTTTTAAACTTTTTTTTAGAAACAATGATATAATTTTTAAAAGTAATAGCAAAATATTTTTAGAAAATACAATAAAGTCAGGAGGAAATTTTGAATAATTGTATTGAGGAAAGACTATTACAAAAATTTGTCAGCTATGTACGGTTAACCTGGGATAGACAGCTCACCGAATCTACTGGAGGCAATATGAGTATCATGTTAAATGATAGAATTTATATAACCCCTTCTAATTTTATTAAACATTTTTTTACTAAAGAAGATATTGTTGTTACCGATCTTAATGGTAAACAATTAGAGGGAAAATATAAACCTTCTTCAGAGATTAAAATGCATATAAAAATTTATCAGAACAAAAAAGATATTAAAAGCATTTTCCATGCCCATCCCAGAAATGTTTTATTATGCGCAATCAATAATCTGCAAATCTTATTAAATACTCTTCCTGAAGCGCTTGTAATATTAGAAAAAATTGCTTATTTGCCCTATTGCAAGCCGGGTACTGAATTATTTGCAGAAAAATTTGTTAAAGAAGTGCGAGATGGATACAATGTATTTATTATGGAAAATCATGGAGCTACTACTTGTGGAAGCTCAATTGAAACAGCTTATGCCAGAATGGAAACTCTGGAAACATCTGCCTACCTGACAGTAATGCAAGCTATTTTAGGTAAAAAACCCAATATTATTCCGGTACATGAGGTTAAAAAAATTTTAAAATAAAAAAGGGCCTTTTAAAAGGCCCTTTTTTATTCAGTATATTGTTTTAATTAACCAATAAATTCAAATTTTCCGCAATCACCATAAATTTTACTTTCAGTGATGTTATAATAATCATTTTCCCAGTCTGGGCATTGATCCATGTTGATGTTTGCTTCATATTCAATGATTTCTACTATATCACAATCAGAACCAATTTCAATTTTTACATAGTATTCTTTTTCTATACCAACATTGTCTACCAGATTTGTAATTACATAATACGTACCTTCTTCCAAACAATCTGTAGTGCATTCAATTGGGCAATCTGTTCCCGAACAGGTAAACACTGGTTCTGCGCATGGAATAGAGCAGCACTTATTATGTGGGTTTGTATCATAAATAGCAATAGACCAACCTGCAAAACCAGAACAATCATCACCACAGCAAAGGATATCATCATCACAGTCTGGTTCTAAAATTTCAGAAGTAAATGTTAAAGCGCATCCATCACAAGGACAAGCCTCTTCGTCCAAATCTATTTCTATGCTTGCATACGGAGGTTTATTGTCTACTATAAAAGGTAATTTGCAAACACAATCTCCATCACAGGAAATTACTTTGATCATAAAAGCAGTGCAATCAGTTTGCCAGCCTAACAAGTATGGCTTTAAAGAACCTGTGTACACTGTATAATCTTCATTAGGGAACATGGGAATTTCTAAGTCAAGCAATCCTATTTCTTTGTCTTTAATAACATCCTCAAAAATAGTGTCAATTAACCCATAGGTAAAACCAGATAAATAAGCAGCAGTTCCTTCAGTAGGGGTTTTATAGGTTATGGTAAGAGTAATATCATCATAAAGATCTAATAATTCAGGGCCTTCCAAGTCCCAAATACTCATACCCCTTACGTAAGTTTTGCCATCAATAACAACTGAACCAGACAGGCTTATTTCAGGACAGGACCCTTCAAATTCGCCTTCTCCCTCACCTTCTCCTTCACCTTCAGCCGGAGTAATGCCATCACACCCGGTTAAGGCAAAAACAGCCATTATCATGACCAATAAAATCAGTAAACTTTTCTTCAATTTAAATTCTCCTTTCTCAATTCATTAAAATTTATATTTTTAAAGTTATTATAATATACAAATATTAAAAAGAAAAGCTTATAGCACAAATAAATATTGAAAAATATTACTTTAACCCCTGTAAATACACAAAAAATAATAATAAAAGAATATTCGAAAGAATAATTCTATTTCAAACATTCTTTTATTATTTTGATTTATCTCAATTTTTTAATGGTAGACTATAAAATTCTTTCTATTAAATTTTCATAAATATATAGTACATTCTGGTCATGCAAAACAAAACGAATATGCTTTATACTTTTCAGCTTGCAGATCATCTCCTGAATTGCATATATGGCAATTTCAGTAGCCTCCTGAATAGGATATCCAAAGGAACCGGTGGAGATTGCAGGAAATGCAATTGAATCGATATGATGTTCTTCAGCAATTTTAAGACAATTTCGGTAACAATTAGCCAGTAAAACATCTTCTGGATTATCAATTCCATATACTGGGCCCAGACAATGAATAACAAAACGATTTGGCAATTTATGGGCCCCGGTTATAACTGCTTCTCCTGGCTTAATTGGAGCCAAAGGACGACATTCTTCTTCTAATCCTGGCCCGGCAGCCCTATGGAGTGCACCAGCTACACCGCCGCCTGTTCTTAATTGAGCATTTGCGGCATTAACCACTGCAGTTATATCACTTTGAGTTGCAATATCTCCAACAATACACTCTATTGTAATTCCTTTAATTATTTTTTTCATAACTTAACCTCCTGCAAACTATATTTTTTCCGATAACAAGTAATAGTTTTCAGAATATGATCACAAATAGATCTTTTTGTTTTTCTTTCTGTTTTTCCCAATAAGAAAAAGGAATGCTCAAATTATGGCAATTCCAATTTAGCTTAGATATAGTTTTTTTAATGAATCCATCTTGCTTTTATATTTACGATGGAAAAAAATATGGTCCCAGTATAATTTCAAATAATACTATCAAAAACATGCTTGCCAAGATATTTTGCTTTTTGGCCAAGTTTATCTTCAATACGGATAACCTCATTCCATTTAACAGTTCGTTCTGACCTGACTACAGATCCTACTTTTAACTGGCCTGCATTGGTAGCTATTGCCAAATGAGTTATTGTCACATCTTCAGTTTCACCAGATCTTGCTGAAATTACAGGCAAATATCCTATTTCCTTAGTATATTTTATTACATTTAATGTTTCTGATAAGGTACCTATCTGATTCATTTTAATCAATACAGCATTATTAATACCAAAGTCATAACCTTTTTTTATTCGTTTAACATTAGTAGTGAATAAGTCATCACCTATAAGCTGTACTTTTCCTTTTAGTTTTTTTGATAATTGCTGATGGCCTTCCCAATCATCTTCAGCCATCCCATCTTCAATAGAAATTATTGGATATCTCTGTTGAATACTGCACAAATAGTCTACAAATTCAGCACTTGTGAATTGTTTTTTTTCTAGATCAAATACATACTTTTTTATTTTTTGATCATAAAACTCACTGGAGGCAATATCAAGGGCAATTGCAATATCTTCCCCTGGTATATAACCAGCGGCAATTATCCCGCTCATTAACAATTCCAGTCCTTCCTCATTAGTTTTAAAATCTGAAGGCCAAAAACCACCTTCATCAGCAATCCCTAAAGGCTTATTTTTTTGGTTAAATATTTTTTTAGTGCTTTCATAGACATTAACAACCATTTCATAGCCTGAAGCAAAACTGTCAGATTTCATCGGTATCACCAAATAATCCTGCAGATCAATAACATTATTAGCATGGGCTCCGCCACCAATAATTTGAATCATTGGAGTTGGTATCAGATTTGCTTCATCTCCTCCCAGGTATCGATAAAGTGGAACTCTAAAAAAACTGGCACCAGCCCATGCAGCCGCCATTGAAACACCCAAAATTGCATTTGCCCCTAAACGGGATTTGTTTTCAGTGCCATCCAATTCTATTAAAATTTGATCTATCTTCTCTTGCTGAGTAACATCAATACCCAATAGTCTGGGTGAAATAATATTTTTAATGTTTTCAATAGCATTGAATACACTTTTACCGTTTAATCTGCCTTTATCACCATCCCTCAACTCTAATGCTTCAAAACGTCCTTTCGATGCTCCAGAAGGAACTATTCCTCTACCAATGATATCTCCTTCCAAAAATATCTCTACTTCAACTGTCGGGTTGGCTCTTGAATCATATATTTGCCTTGCGTTAATTGCTTTAATTTTGCTGCCTCTCATTATTTATCTAATTCCTCTACTTTCTTAAATTTCAATAAATATTTTTTGAATAAATCAGGCAATTGTTCATATTTTTCATAATTATCTTCTAATAACATTGAATAGCTAAGTTCTCTCACTGCTTTTTTATCACTTTCTGCTTCAATATACTCAGCAGGGGATTTTCCATCAACTCTTGCTAAAAACAAAAGGGCTAATAAATTAATAGTATCTTTTTCAACAATCGCGCGATTTACGCTTCCCCGGTTTTCAAAATACACATTTACCATCTCTATCATTAATCCCAGATATTCATCTATCAACCGGGGATTTTTAATAGACTTCAGCAGCAGATGGTTGGTTAAGAAAGCAAGGTCAAAGATAGGATTCCCCCAATGAGCAACCTCAAAATCCAGGATAAATATATTTTTATGTAATACTAGGATATTTTTTGGGCTATAATCACCATGTACCAGGACTGTTTTGTCTGTTAAAAGCAAATAGATTGCCTGACTGATAAGATTATTTAAAGCCGGATGTTTTTGTTTAATTGTCTCCAGATAAGGTTCTATTCGTAACTCAATAAAAAATTTATCACTATTGAATATATTTTTAATTTTGGAATCCCCTGATGAATGTTCATGAACTTTCGCCAGGGCAAATGATATTTTTCTCCCTACATCATAATCAATATTCCCTTTTAACAGTATATTTTTCCAGGGAATTGCATTGGGCGATATTGATTCCATGATAAAAAGATAGTTGGCGTCATCATGATATAAAATCCCGGGAACGAAATCGGGAATTATCTCCTGATATACTTCTAAACATTTTCTTTCATTTATTATTCTACTTCTGTCAGAATACCAACTGTCTTTTACTTTTAATTTTGATAAAGCCTGTTTTATTACAAAGCTATTTCCGTTTGTTTTTACCTGAATTACTTTACAGGAGACTCCTCCGCCAAACTCGCTTATCTGGACTGGATTTCCTGTTGAGATAAAATTAATTTTGCGTAAATAAGATATTAACTCTTCTTCTCTTCCAATATCGATCAAAACATCTCTCCATTATCCAAAACAATATTTTTTAAACAAATAAATGCTATCAATTTTTCTGTTCGGCTGTTTTTTTGTGATTGGCAACTTTTTGATTTTAAATTATAACATATGCTTATAAAAACTTGTAAAAACATTTATAGTAGTGTTAAAATAACCTACCAATACAACTAAAGATGTGACTGGCATTTTTAAGAAACTATTTTTATAAATCATATTCTAAAAAGGTATTTTATTATGAAGCAGGTTTTCTATATCTTCGGGACAGCCTTATTTCTGGTAGTAATCTATATTTATATATTTTATATAGCTAAAAAAAGCAAGGTACCCGGCAAGAAAAAGGTATTGCGACAAAGGTGTTATTCCTTATTACGTCTGACCCCTGAGTTAGCAGATGAAACAATAGACAGGCTATTAGCAAATCTTAAGCAAAAATACCCAAATCGATCTGAAGAATGGTATTTAGAAAAAATGATTTATGACCTGGAAAGGGATCGGCATTAACTATAAAATTAACTAAGTACTTTCTTTAAGGGATTTAACAGGTATTTTGTTTTCACAGGGGACATTTACCTGACACTTCCCGCAGCCATAACGGGGACTATATTTTGATCTGGTAATCTTCAAAAAATCAGAACAAATAAAATGGTTTTTGCCATTCTGCAAAGAAATTGCATTTACAGGACATTGCTTTGCGCATTCCCCACACCTGCTGCAATATTCAGATACCATGTCATATTTTCGCTTATCTGGTCGGAAATATTTTTCTGTAACAATACTTCCAAACCTGCCAGCTATTCCTTTTTTTGTTATTAATCCTTTGGAAAGGCCAAAAGTGCCTAGACCACAGATGTATGCTGTATGCCTTTCTGACCAATTGCTGGTAAAAAGAGGTGGATCAAGCTGGTTTTTATTCTTAATTAGTTCTTTTTTCTTATCATTTGTATTACTCCAAAACCTTGAATCAAATATAGGTACAATACTTTTGTAATTTTCCTTTTCTATTTTTTCCTTTAAAAAAGAACATAATTTATTCAGTAATTCCTGACCTTCTATGCGGGCATGTAACCATTCTGCTGAAGGCCATTTTTGATCATGGTAATTGCTTTCTCGTACTTGTTTACTAAATGGCAAAAAGAAAGAAATTACGGTTTTGGCATTTGTTAGCCATTCTTTCGGTAATAAAAAATGTTCACCTATAACTGATGGTTCTTTTAGTTTTTTAAATAATTCATCATCTGCACTGCCAAAGGAAAATATAGGTATATTAAATATTTTAGTACCAATTAATTTTTTTGAAATGGCATATTTTTCATTAATGTAATTATCATTTGAATTTTTAATATAATCTGCTGCAATACTTTTTATTTCTTTTTTATCCATTCTGCGTCCTGTAGTATTTTTTTTGTTTTTATCAGGCAAAAAATACATAAAGAAAAAGCCCTCTTGATTTCCATCAAAAGGGCTTTTTTATCTATTAATAACGATTTCTATATCCGCCAAAATCTCTTCTTGGCTTTTGAGGTCTAGCTTCGTCTATTTTTAATGGTCTACCGTTAAATTCAGTATCATTTAATGCCTGTTTAGCAGATTCTGCTTCTTCAGAAGAAGACATTTCCACAAAACCAAAACCTTTGCCTTCGATAATATTAACACTCTTAACAGTGCCATAATTAGCAAAAAGCTCTTCCAGTTGTTGGTTATTCACTGAATAATTTAGATTTCCTACGTAAACTTTACTACCTTGCATATTTTTTCCCTCCTTTTTATTTTTTCAGTAACATTAAATTTAGAGGTAAAAATATCAAGATAAATCAAAACTCTATTTTTATATTACTGTATTTCTGTTACAAAAAAATATTTTCTGTATTATACAAAAAAATTTTAATTAACCATTAAATTATACAACATTTACAAAAAAAGTCAAATAATTCCTCTTTATTTTCTTATAATAATCCATTTTATTTGTTTGTTAAGATCTAATTATGTAATTGAAAAATTTTGTTTTTTTAAATATTTTTCTAAAAATATGGAAAAGGTAATTATTAAAGGAATTGAAATAAGCCATCTTATTATAGTAAATTCTATTCCTAAAAAAGAAGCCTCAAATAAAGTCATAGGTATTCTCACTATTGCAGAAGCACTTATGAAGGTAAAAATAACACTTAATCGGGCACCTTTATGATATAATGCCGATGAAACAGGCAATGCAACCAGCAGACCTCCTGCCATTGTGCCTGCTAAAATTATTGCCCAGATATACCCTCTTATACCACCTGCATAACCAAGATGTTTTTCAACTTTTTCTCTGGAAACCCAAACCTCAAACAAGCCAATTAATATGAAAGCACAGGGTAATATTTTTAGCATATAAAGCAAAAAAGAAATTAAATTTTTCCCTATTTCAACTCCCGCATCAACTTTAAAAATAAATGAAAGTAAAATGAAAACCAGATAAAAAGCTATAATGCTAAGCTGAATATATTTATTTTTTTTATTTTTTGTATCTTTTTTCATAAAGAAACCTCTTTAAAATAAATCCCGATCGCTAATGCAATAATAATTGCGATTAAAAAACTGACCACATTACGGATTACAGTTACTTTTTTGCCAAAATAAGTTATCTCAACAGGAAATGTTATTGTTCCCACCATCATCAAAGTAGTAGTAAAGGAAGCAATAACAGTATAAGATATTCCACTATTTCTCAGAATACCTGCTAGTGGGAAAACCACAAAACCCGGCATAATAGTAATTGAGCCTACCAATGCAGCCAAGATGACATTTAACATCTGGTTACCCTGGTTAAGGTAAATTACTATTTTTTCTTGCGGGAAAAGAAATAATATTATCGACACAAATACTAGCATTATCATAAAAGAAGGTATAATAAACAAAAATCTTTTTGCAGCCTTTATCAGGGCTAATTTAGTTTTTCCCCTATCCAGCAAGAAAGATAAAGATAATATAGTTCCGGTTAAATATATAAACCACATTTTAGCCTCTTTTCTTTCAATTTTTTCTTTTTTAACTAGATTCAACAATATTCTTTTATATTGAATATAAATATTTAAATATGCTGTTACTAAGAATAATAAAGTTTTAATTGAGTTTCTGTTCTGTTGTTTTTCCGCCTGATTTATTATTCATCAATATAAGACCAATCTTGCTCCTGGCTTTGAAAATCTTTCTGTTCCTTTTTAGTTGTCTTCCTGACAATGAATTCACAGAATTGATCACCATCCGGAATGGATTTTCTATGAACTAAAACATATTCAGGATTGTAAGCCATATATTTTGCAGGATCAACATAGCAATACAAGCGACCAAGTTCATTTTCTCCTAATTTTTTCCAGAGTTCTCCCATTACACACCCATAGGATCTTTTTCTATCTTCTCCATCCACTTTTACCTCTTCAACCTTTTCATGCATACCAAAAAAAGGCAGATCACTTTTATAATTTTCAGGTGTATTTGCAAGTCCCTGTCTTTCTGTCAGTTCTTTTGCCTCTACTCCAATTCTGTTACCATAATCTTTAATTGCTTCCAAAATCAGCTTTCTTCCTTCTTCTTTGCCCAGCTTATCGGTAATTGTTTTTGCAAATGACAGGTGCAAAAGAGCCAGTCTTTGGCACACTCTTGCTATTTGCTCTTTTGCACAGTCAAGTTCAACTTTCTGTTTGTCTTCTTCATTATTCACTTTTCCCCACCTTTTCTTTTCATAATAAAATATTGATTATTCTATTATATTAATTACAAGAATACAATTATATTAAGATTATTACTTTCAAAAATGTTATCAAACAATAAAATTAATTTGTTCTGTTCTGAAATATTTATTGATTATACCTATAGCTCAAAACCTAAAAAGTTTTTTACTAAATATCCAATAACAAAAGAAAGGGCTGCTACACCAATACTAATTGTAGCCATTTCCATAAATCTTTTTTTGAAGTTATAATCATTGGCAACTGAAATATAATAGTTAAAGATAAATATTATAAATAAAGCAATAACGATTGTGGTTAAAAGACTGTAGATATAATTGCTAATTAAAAAATACGGAACAACTAAAGCAATTACAGTTAAAATATAGGCAGTTCCGGTATATAAAGCTGATTTACCTGCCCTCTTTTGTTCCTCTGGATCAGATTCTGACTTGGTAGATAAATATTCGCTGGCAGCCATGGAAAATGATGCAGAAATTCCAGTGATCAATCCAAGCAGGGCAATCATTCTAGAATTTTGAATTGATAAAGTAAAACCAGCCAGGGCTCCGGTTAATTCTACAAGTGCATCATTTAAACCCAAAACAACTGAGCTCATATAAGATAATCTTTCTTCATTTATCATACCAATTAATTCAGCCTCATGTTTTTCTTCAGCTTCTATAATTGCTTTCATTTCAGGAATAGCCTGCAGCATTTTTTTATAGCTATTTTGAGCGGCCTCTTCTCCTTTTTCTTGTAACTTAATGCCAAAAGTCAACCCAAATACCCGGGATATTAAGACATAAAAGAATACACGCCATTTGTTCACTTTTAAGTCAGTTTTTGTGTATTTTTGAAATATTTTGGCATGTTCTCTCTCATCTTCAGCAATTTTTGCTAAAACAGCAGAATTATGTTTGTCTTTAACTAATTTTGCTAACTTGCCATAAACTTCCTGCCCGACCAGTTCATCCTGTTGAGCTTTTTTCAATTCCTTAATCTCTTCTTCTCTTAATGTTTTATCCATTGATGATTCTCCTTTTCTAAACATTTTTTAGATAAAATAATTATAATTACTCTGTTGTCTATTTTGGCGTATATTCTCAGTTTTTACTATCTTAATTATATTTGCTTTTATGTTTTTTTCATAATATTATTAATTAACAATTTTATAATGAAAGTCAATATCGGAGAATTTTTACCAAAGTAAAACTTAATAAAGGTACCAGTAATGAATATAAATAATTTGAACATCCCTCAATGGGTCTTACAAAAAGCAAAACCGTTTAAATTTGACAATTTTGAGATTACCAGGATTTCCAGTGTTCATAAAAATAGCTATACGATAATCAGAGATCACAATGAAGTCTTTGCTGAACTAAGCGGTAATCTTTTATTCAATCTGGAATCATCTTTAGATTTTCCTACAGTGGGAGATTGGGTTCTTACACAACCTTTTAATCAAAATCAATCAGCTATTATCCATGCTATTATCCCTAGAAAAACATTATTAAAGAGAAAGATCGCCGGTCGAAAAACTGAATATCAATTAATTGCCGCCAATGTTGATATTTCGTTAATTATCCAATCATTGGACCAGGATTTTAATTTAAGGAGACTGGAACGTTACATTGCAATCAGCAAGGAGAGTAATATACAGCCAATAATACTACTCAGTAAAAGTGATCTTTTATTTCAAAAGGAAACAGACAGCAAAATTTCAGAAATAGTTTCTATTATGCCAGATCTTATCATAATACCTTTCAGCAATTTTCTACGAAGCAATCTGGAGCAAATATCCGGATTACTTTCCTGCGGGATGACTTATTGCTTATTAGGTTCATCGGGAGTAGGTAAAACAACTCTTCTGAATCATATTCTGGAAAAAAATTTATTTAAAACTGGAGAGGTCCGCAAAGATGGTAAAGGAAAACACACAACTACCAATCGCCAGCTAATCAGACTCATTAATGGCAGTACTATTATTGATACCCCTGGAATGAAAGAATTAGGTATAACTGACTCTCAAAAAGGAATTAGCCAAACTTTTCAGGAAATATCAGAACTAGCTTTGCAGTGCCGATTTAGTAATTGTACGCACGCTTCAGAAAAAGGATGTGCTGTCCTGGAAGCATTAAACAGTGGATTGCTTTCACAAGAAAGATATGATAATTATCTTAAAATGCAGAAAGAATCAGAATTTTACGAAATGTCTTATGCTGAGAAAAGGCAAAAAGAGAGGAAGATAGGTAAATTATATAAAAATATCTTAAAAAATCATAATCAGCAAAAGCATAGTAGTTAAATTTTTTAGTTTGATTATTTCTTATATAGTTCTACATTTTGCTTTAGAAGTTTTTCTTCCCAGATCATCTCCATAAATGATAGTTCATCCTGGTAATCATTCTCTAATTTACCTTCCTCATATCCAACCTCTTCAAGAATTTCAATAGTAAAATTACTTTTACCAAATTTTTTCCAGTCTTCCTGGAGGGATTTTACCGGATGATTTCCCAGTTCTAATTTAAATTTGGTCATATTTATTCTACCTTTTAAGTCTTTGGTAGTTTCAATAAAAGATTTTTTATTTGCAGCAGAGTATATCATATATAACCCCATCTTTGTCTTCATCTGCTTATATTGTTGTTTTAATTCTTTTTTACGATCCATATATTTATCTATACCTGATTTTAGATTTTTAACTTTTTAATAAACAGACATTATAGTAGCAATAATTAATCCTATAATAGCACCGACTATTACCTCAAAAGGAGTATGACCGATGAACTCTTTTAATCGCTCATCTCTAATTTTTATTTCTTCAAAAAATTCAATAATAATTCTGTTTAAAACCTTTGCTTGCTCTCCTGTAGCCCTTCTAACTCCAGCTGCATCAGCCATCACTATAATTGCTGTAGTTAATGCCAAAGCAAATATAGTAGACTCCCATCCTTCTTTATATCCTATAGAAACTGCTACGCTAACTGACAAAGCAGAATGAGTGCTTGGCATTCCTCCGGCTCCAAAAATTCTACCAGGATCCATTTTTTTTTCAGTAATATAAAAAAGAATCACCTTAATAATCTGGTTGATGCTCCATACTGTTAACGCAATCAAAAGAATTCGATTATTGAAAATTTGCTGTAAATCATCAAATATATTTATATTAATCTTATATCACTTCCTTTGCCTTGGTATTTTTTATTATCCCTTTCTTCTTTTCTTCTACTCTCCCAGATAAGCTTTTTTTACTCTGGCATCCTGCAATAATTCTTTCCCGGTTCCCTGCAACACAACTTTGCCAGTCTCCAGCACATATGCATAATCAGATATTTTTAATGCTGCAAAAGCATTCTGTTCAACCAAAAGCACGGTTACACCTTCTTGATGAATACGTTTAATAATTTCGAATATTTCTTTTACTAACAGTGGTGCTAATCCTAAAGATGGCTCATCCATCATTAACAATTTTGGTCGAGACATCAAGCCGCGGGAAATGGCTAACATTTGCTGTTCTCCGCCTGAAAGGGTTCCCCCTTTTTGCCAGAGCCTTTCTTTTACCCGGGGAAATAATTCATAGATCCATGATAGATCTTTTTCAATTTCTTCTTTATCCCCACGTGCATATGCACCCAGGGCTAAGTTTTCCTGTACTGTCAAATTAGGAAATATTTTTCTACCTTCTGGAATCAGAGCAATCCCTCTTTTTACAATTTTATCAGCAGAAATATTATTTATTTCAGCATCATCCAGCTTTATTTTCCCTTCTTTTGGCTTGAGTAATCCACAAATGCTTCTTAGTGTAGTACTTTTGCCTGCTCCATTGGCTCCAATTAAAGTTATCACTTTTCCAGCCGGAACATCAAAAGTTACCCCTTTTAAAGCATGTATGCCACCAAAATAAACATTTAAATTTTCAATCTTAAGCATAGTCTGAATCCACCCCCAAATAAGCCTTTATTACTTCCGGATTGTCCTGTATTTCTTTTGGTTTACCCTCTGCAATTATAACCCCATAATCCATAACTAATATTCTTTTACAAATTCCCATGACAACTTTCATATCATGTTCTATCAAAAATACAGTTAACTCAAACTCGTCTTGTATTTGTTGGATAAAATCCATCAATTCTCTTGTCTCTTGAGGATTCATTCCTGCTGCCGGTTCATCCAATAACAGTAATTTTGGTTTTGTAGCCAGGGCTCTTATTATTTCAAGTTTTCGTTGTTGTCCATATGGCAAGCCCCCTGCTTTTTCATTTTCATATTTTTCCAGATCAACTTTTTTCAGCAATTCCATAGAATTATTATATATTTCTTCTTCTTCTTTCGTATAACCGGGGAGCTTCAAGATTGCCGAGAGCAGATTGGACTTTAGATGAAGATGAAAGCCAATCATCACATTATCAATTACTTTCAAATTATTCATAAGTCTCATATTTTGAAAAGTTCTGGCTATTCCGACTTTGGCAATTTTATCTGGTTTTACTTCAGTAATATCCTGTCCTTGAAAATATATCTTGTTAACAGTAGGTTTATATATCCCGGTAATCATATTAAAAACAGTAGTTTTCCCGGCACCATTGGGCCCGATTAATCCAATTAATTCACCTGTATTAATCTTTATTCTAAAATTATTAACAGCAGTTAAACCTCCGAATTTCATTGTTACATTATCCATATTCAATAATTCCATTATTTTGCACTCCCCTCTGAAGATTTTTTATTGAAGAATCTATTGAAGAACTGGAAAAGCCCCTGCCACGAAAATTCTACTCCACCCAGTAATCCTTTTTGTTTATAAAGAATAATAATCAACAGTAAAGCAGAAAATGTCACCATTCTTAATCCTGGTATTTTTGGTATTGAAAATATGCCTAAATCAAGTCCATCTTCCACAGGTCTTAAGTATTCCAGGAAAAAATTAAACAAAAATGCTGCTATAACAGTACCTGTAATACTGCCAAAACCTCCCAGGACAACCACAATTAAGATATTAAAAGTCATAACAAACATAAAAGCTTTCGGGTCAATTGTTGTTAACAGGCATGCAAATAAACCCCCTGCTACACCAGCAAAAAAGGCTCCTATGGTAAAAGACATTACCTTGTGATAAGTCAAATTTACTCCTATAACCTCAGCAGCAATTTCATTATCCCTGATTGCCATTAGCGCTCTACCATAACTGCTCTGTATTAGTCCTTTGATGATATATATTGTAAATAGTGCTACCCCCACAGACCACCAAAGGTTTGTAAATTCAGGTATCCCTTTAATACCTAATGCCCCGTTCGTGATTTGAGGAATATTGTTGGCTATAATCCTTATGATTTCTGCAAACCCTAGAGTAGCAATACCGAGATAATCACCTTTTAATCTTAACACTGGTAATCCTATTAACAGTGCAGCGATAGCCGCAAAAAAACCGCTGCACAATAATGCAAATATAAATGGTGTATGTAAAACAGTAAATGGCCAAACCAAAGGTTCAATAATAAATATTATTTCTTTATAATAAGGAGGAAGGACTAATAAGGCTGTGGTGTAAGCACCTATTGCCATAAACCCGGCATGGCCTAAAGAGAATTGCCCGGTAAACCCATAAATTAAATTTAAACTTACTCCTAGAGTAACATAGATAGCTCCCAGATTAAGAATCCTGAGTTTATAGGCATCCAAATAGTTTTGAGCTAAATAAACAACAATTCCCAGTATAATTATTGAAATAATGGTCAAATATTTTTCGTGTTGTTTTTTCATGTTGCTACACCTTCTCTTGGACATTTTTGCCCAGAATACCATCAGGCTTGAATAATAAAATCAATATTAATATCAAAAATATAAAAGCATCCCGATATCCTGAAAGTTCAGGGAAAAAAGCTACAAACAATATTTCAGCCATTCCCAAGATAAATCCTCCCAGCATAGCTCCTGAAATATTGCCAATCCCCCCTACGACAGCTGCAATAAAAGCTTTTAAACCAGGAATCAATCCCATAGTAGGGACTATTTGAGGGAATCTTAAAGCCCACAAGATTCCACCAATTGCTGCCAGCGCTGATCCTATTATAAAAGTAATTGATATCGTCTTGTTTACATCAATAGCCATTAGCCTGGAAGTTTCTATATCTGTTGAAATTGCCCGCATGGCTAAGCCTGTTTTAGTTTTATATATAATGTAAAGCAATATACTTAAAAATAAAGCAGAAATAATTACTGAAGCAATAAGTGTGGATTGGATTCTGATTTCTCCAAATTGAAATAAAGTTCTGAAAAATTCTGGCCTATGAACAGATTTTGGAACTCCTGAAAAAAGAACTATGGCCAGGTTTTGCAAAAAAAATGATACCCCTATAGCGGAAATTAAGGCTGAAATTCTTGGAGCATCCCTTAAAGGCCTATAGGCAACTCTTTCAGTCAACATGCCTGTAAGAGCAGTTAAAATAATAGCAACAAGGACAGATAGCCACCAGGGAAGGTGAAACATTAAAAAGCCGAAATACAAAAAATAAGGTGCCAGCATAAATATTTCACCATGGGCAAAATTTATCAATCTCAATATTCCATAGACCATGGTATATCCTATAGCTATTAATGCATACAAACTACCTAAAGAGAAGCCATTGGCAATGTTCTGCAGCAACAAATTTAGTGACATAAGTTACTCCTCATTATTTATTGAAATTATCCATATAAAATAAAAAGCATATCTTAAATTTAAATATCGATTTTCTTAAAATACTTATCAAGATCATTTCAAAAGAGAGGCAGATTATACAATCTGCCTCTCTTTTGAATCACATTAAAGATGGGTAGAATTAAGGATTAACTGTTGTTTCATAGACAAAGTCGCCATTGACAACTTTAACCAGAATTGCCGGTTTTACTGCATCCCCATTTTCATCAATAGTGATAGAGCCACCAGCACCAAGAAATTCTTTAGTATTTGCTAAAGCATCTCTGATTGCAGCCGGATCCAACGATCCTGCTCTTTCAATGGCATCAATCATTAAATTATAAGAGTCATAAGTGAGAACTGAGACTGCGTTAGGAGATTCATTGTATTTTTCTTTAAACAATTGAACAAATTTCCCGGCTTCCGGATTGGCCTCAAGCAAAGCCTCATCATCAACAAAAAAAGTGCTGGCAATCAAATCTTCAGCAGACTCTCCTGCTAATTCTATCAAAGTTGGATTATGCAATGTATCTCCTCCCAGGAATTGCCCGGTATATCCCAATTCTCTTCCCTGTATTGCGATCAGGGCGACATCCCCAAAGTATCCAGGGAAAAACAAAGCTTCTGCTCCGGAGTTGATAATCTGGCTTAACTGTGCACTGAAATCCTGATCACCTGTGTTGTATTTTACATCACTAACTATCTGGCCACCAAGAGACTCAAAGGTTCTTTTGTAAAAATTAGCAAGACCTACTGAATAGTCCTGAGCAATATCAACCAGAAGGGCTGCTCTCTTAATTCCCAGATCATTGTAGGTATAGCGTGCCATGACTTCCCCCTGGAAAGGATCCAGGAAGCAGGCACGGAAAACATAATCTTTGCCCTGGGTTACCAGAGGATTTGTTGCGCTGGCTGAAAGCATAGGAATCCCTGCCTTATCAGCTACTTCTCCACCCGGGATAGCCATACTACTGCCATAACCAACGAATACTGCAACTACATTGTCTCTTTCAATAAGTCTGGAAACCGCATTTGCTGCTTCAACTTTGTCGCTTTTATTGTCAACCAGTACTAATTCAACTTGTTTACCTAAAACAGTGGGATTCTGTTCATGAGCAAGTTCATACCCTTGCATACAGAGCTCACCGCCAACTGCCATTGCCCCGGTCATTGGTTCGGAAATACCAAACTTAACTATATCTTGAGCAAAACTTCCGCTGGAAACAGAAAATAACAATATCAGCGCAAAAGAAACGAATAATATTTTTTTCATTTATCTTCTCCTTTTAATTTTGGATTAATATTAAGCTATGTATTATTATTACATTTTTAATAATACTCTAACTTAATATGTCTGTTTACTTAAATATTTTTCTATCACCCCCTGCAGGACATCTGATTTTTAACTAATATTCTGTAAGTTTGCTATCTTTTCCCCTGATGCTTGGTAATTTTAAATTAATTCATTGATATCTGCTTTAATTTATTATAATTGATATTTTCTTTTCAGAAAATATTTTTTAATTTAGCCTAGATTGCAGCTTTTTTGTTTCTTTTAAAATCATTTCTGTTCTTGAAAAAAGCTAAAATTTAAATATATTAGAATAATCTTGTTAGGAGTAAATTATAATATAATTTCATTATAATAAAATGAATACTTTACTGTATTTATTATATCTTTTTCTTCTATTAAAGACTATTCTGTTTCTAAAATTTATTATATTTGTTTCTATGTTAATTTGAATATATCACAAATGTGTTTTATTTAACTAACAATTTCTATTTTTTATTCCTTTCAAAATTTTTAAGGCTATTTCTGGATTATTAGTTATAATACAATCTACTTTATTTGTGATCATTTTCCTGATATATTTTTCTTTATCAACAGTCCAGACATTTACTTTAACATTATTGTCGTGACACTGTTTAATGATTTTTCCGGAGGCACTGATAAAAAAAGGATGGATGGCCTGTGCTCCTAACCTTTGGGCATATTTCCATGGCTGAAAAAGATGAGAGATGTAAAGCAAGCCAGTATTAATGTTCGGGTCTATCTTTTTTATTTTAAGCATACTGAAATGATTAAAAGATGAGCAGATTACTTTTTGTTCCATTTTTTTATCTCTAATTATGTTTGTTACCTTTTCTTCAATACCCTTATATTCCAGCAGATTATTTTTTATTTCAATATTAATTATTTTAAAGTTTTTTACCAAATCCAGAGTTTCTTCCAGGGTTAATATTTTTTCTGCAGAATATCTTGGATGAAAATAACTTCCGGCATCTAGTTTTTTTATTTCAGATAAAGTTAAGCTTTTTACATAACCAATACCATTTGTCGTCCTGTCAACTCTTTCATCATGGATAACCACCGGTTTTCCATCCCTGGTTAAGTGAACATCAAATTCTACTCCGTCAGCACCTATTTGATATGCTTTCTGAAAAGCTATCATTGTGTTTTCAGGGGCAATATTTGAAGCTCCACGATGGGCTATAATACAAATATCAGACATTATTTCCTATCCTAAACTTATAATCTGTTTAAAACGATTTTTAAATGTTACAATTCTCAAGATAAATATAACTTTTATAAGCAGGTAAAATTAATTTTCCTGATTAAAACTGTATTTTCTAATTGGCAGGAAAGCATGTACCTGTCTCTTATATTCAAGATAATCTTCGCCAAACTTCTCATGCAAAAAACTATTTTCTTTTAAAGCACTGAAATTCAAAAAAAGCATTATCAAAAAAATAAAAAATAATATCGCTGAAACAGTCAATGAGGAGAAAGGATTGTTATTAATTCCTATTAATATTCCACCAAAAATAAAAATATGAATACCTGTGTAAAGAGGGTGTCTGATGAAAGCGTAAATCCCATTTTTGACAATTTTTGTTGAAGATAGAGTATGACCGGTCCAGGTATGATATTTCCCTAAATCCACCTTAGCTTTTATTACTAAAATTGCACCTGCGCAACTGATAACTAATCCAAAATAACTGGAGATATAAATATTTTCCAGTTTCATTATTGTATAAATATAAACCAAAATCGGAACAGAATAGAAAGCTTTGATAAAGAAAATCAGCTGTTTTTTTACTAAAGGGGTCATACCTTCTTTGTTCCTGAGATCAGAAACAAAGAAGGTAAATAAAGATAAAATAAATAATGCTATAATTTTAAATAAAAATATATTCATCTTATTCCTTTTTAACTTTTTATGGAATTTTATTCATACCAGGAATAATATTCATTTAAATCTTTCTTTATACTGCGATAATTGTTCAATTTTGCATTATAATCTGGATAACCTAAAGATACGCAAACAACTAATTTTTTTGTTTTATCAATGTTAAAATGTTTTTTGATTTCCTCTGCATAACCGGTAACTGAAGCATGTATACAGCTTCCAATACCTTTATCATAAGCTGCAAGAAGGAGATTTTGAGTAAATAACCCCATATCAAATAATGACCACTCGCCTAGATTTTTATCCATAAACAAAAATGCTGCACATGGTGCGCCGTAAAATTCATAATTCATTAAATTTAATTTTCTTCTGCCCTCTTCATCTCCTCGTGCTATCCCCAGGGTGTCCAGCCTACGGGCACCGTGTTCTTTAGTTCTGTTCTCCATATCAAGAGGCCAACTGGCAGGGAAAGGAATATCTGGCTTGGCAGGTGTTTGATTTTTGGCTAACTCCAGTAATTTATTGCTTAATTCTTCTTTTCTGGCTCCACTTACCACTACTACTTCCCATGGTTGGGTATTAGTATAAGACGGAGAATTTCCTGCTGACTCCAATATCTGTTCAATTTCTTCTTTGGTAATTGCTTGAGGTAAAAAACCTCTAATGCTTTGCCTATTTTTCATTCCTTCATAAAGATCCATTTTGTCCTCCCTTAAAGTTAAATTTATATAATTATTCTTTATAGAATAAAATTATAACAATATGCATATAATCTGGTCAAACTTGAAGATATATATTTAAACTTCCATACTTTGCTTTTTAGATTGTTATTTTTACTTTGTAGGTTAATGCAAAATAATTATACCAGATAATTTATTTATTCCATGTTAAATTGTTAAAAGATACCCATGTTTTTTGAGCCAGTCTTTTTGCAAATTAAAGTCTGGCAGAATTGACTGCACCTTTGTCCAAAATTTTTGTGAATGATTTTTTTCAATTATATGAACAAGCTCATGCACAACTACATAATTAATGACTGAAGGTGGCGCCATTATCAGTCTCCATGAAAAGTATAAATTGTTCATGCTTGTACAGGAACCCCATTGCTTACGGGCGTTGGATATTCTTATTTTATTATAATTTAAGCCAATTTTTTTGCATAAAAACTAACAGCTTGAGTAAATAATTTTTTAGCTTCTTTTTTATACCAGACAAGGAAAGCTTCTCTGGCATCAATAACATTCTCTGATAAATAAAAAGCTTCTTTGCGGAAAGTTAAAGGGCATTTTTGTTCTTTCATAGATATAATTTTAAGCGGATACATAATGCCTAAATAAAGAAAAGATTCTCCTTCAACAAAATATTTTTGTGTAAACCCTGCATTTCTGGAATTAATCTCGTTTAACTTTTTTCTCAGCCAATTAGAATGTTTTTTTATTATTTTTTCTATTTCGCTATTTTTAATCTTCAGGGGTACTCTGATAATCAATGAAGAATCATCACATACCTGCAATGAAATGGTTTTTCTGCTGCTTCTTACAATTTTCTTTATTGTTATATTCATTTTTTTGTTATACAATCTTTTACTATTTTTTCACTTTTTTTATTTAGACTTAATTTAATATTTAACAAGAATATATTCCTTAATTAATTATATTGTTTTTACAATTCCTGGAAATATTCTTGTATTCCTTCCATTATAGATATTGCAAACTCTCTCTGGAAAATTGGCTGTAATAAATACCAATTATCTTCAGGATGCATCATAAATGCTGTTTCTATTAATACGCTGGGCACTTCCGGATGTCTTAAAACTATCAGATCTCCTCTCTTCCAGAGCCTGGCTCTTGGAAGTCCCATCCTTTTTACCAATGCATCCAGAATATTTTCAGCCAGTTTTTCATTATAAGCATAATTAAAAATAGTCATATGTCCATGATAATTCACAGCATCTGCACCAACAGCATGAGCATTGGCATGAATGCTGACAAATAGGTCAGCATTACTTTTTATTGCTAATAAAATACGGTCATAAAGGCCTACTTCTATATCCCTGTTCCGTGTCATAAGCACTTTTGCACCTTTGCCTTCAAGCAAAGATTGTAAAAATTTTCCAATTTCCAGCACAACATCTTTTTCATGAATATCATCAGGTCCAACAGCTCCTGCATACTCACCTCCATGACCAGGATCAATAACTATAGTAAGTCCCTGTAGGGGATTTTGAATCAATAATTCAGGTTTTTTTCTTATATTAATTTCTAAACCTGTATTATTCCATTTATAATCAAATCCTGCCAAAGACTGATATAACTCTAAAGTTATTGAAATTGCAGTAAAATTTCTCTCAAAAGATGGCTCTGCTTTAATATTTTTAATTATCATCGACTCACCTTCAAAAGAGATATTCTGACTGCCGCTTATACCATATAAAGTAAATTTGATCCAGTCTAACCCATCTTCCATAATAAAAGGAGTGCCTTCTTCCATATCGAAAAATATTGTCGCTTTTTCTCTGTTTTCAGTTATTCGTATTTTAGAAATATTCCTGTCGTTATTTTGATATTTAGCTTTCACATCTCGAACATCACCTTCATGTATCAAATAATTAGTTGTTCCAAGTCTTGTTCGCAAATAATTTCCAGACATTCCGGTAATTTCCAATAACGTTCCTGGTAATAAGTAATAACTCAGTAACTCAGTAATTAGACCATCTCCTCCGATTGTTGATCCTTGAAACGCAAAAGAGTCTTCTAAAACCTTATAAATCCTGGCCTGTTGATTTATAATTTCAACAATTTTAAGATAGTCTTTTGAATAAAAGCTAACCATTCCAGGCAATTCTCTGTTTGTTTCCTCATAATCATTTCGAAGAGTAACTGTTATTGCCTGGGGAACCATTTCGGTTACTGAAAGCAGATCGTTTTCTGTAATCACATAACTTCCTTTATAAATACCGTTGCCTCCCATTGGTAATCGTGAATCATTAATCTCTTCCATCAATACTTCTTTCCCATTATCACCAATTACAAACGATGCTTCAGCCCCAGGACTTCCCTGAAACATTACCTGTAGTATGTCACCTATTCTCAACACTTGATTTACTTGAGGCTGCATTCTGGTAGAGTGAATTGCTAAAGGACTCTCTGGCATTTCTTCCCAGATCCTGGGATAATAAACCGTTCTTTCTATCTTTGTTTCTTCTCCTCCTACACTGGAAGCTATAACAAGGTTTGTTTTTTCTCCCTCTGGTATATTAATCAATGTAAGAAAATTACCGGTTCTATGATCGAAAAGATCTACTTCTGCATTATTAACAGTAACTTTTGCCTCTGGTGAAGTTTCAGTTTTTCCAAAAATATACAAAGGACTATTCCAGACAGTCAGCTCTCCCTGGGAAGGAAAAGCTATGTTTAAAAAAGGTTTTTCAATTTTTTCCTGCCATTGTCTTATCCTTTCTAATTTCTCAATGGTAAAGCCCTCTTTATAGATTTCTTTAATATAGGATCTCTGCTCCTGCTCAGGCAATATTTCCAATAAATCAACAAACTCCTTTTCATAAGCATCAAGATCGTCTAAGGAATCCAGGTACAAAACATAAACAGCAGGAAACCTTCCATTCAGGTATTCTCTTATATTTACTGGATTAGCTAATGAACTAATATGGCAGAATAAAAGTATCAGCAATAAAATAATTTGCAATTTCAGCAGGTTTTCTTTTTTTATAATATTTTTTGAGTTGAATATATTCATTTTTATATATTTTATCTTTTCTACGATTTACTGATGAATAAATATTTTTTGATTATATTTGGTTTTATAATCTGGTTAATTTTGGGATTTTTTTAAATTGAATTTTACTTAGTATAACACACTGATTATTTTTATTCCTGTTTCCAGAAAAACTTTCATAATTATTTCTAAAATATATTTTTAAATCTTCCTTTGAATACTTTACTGACGGTAATTTTATAAGATGATATAATATTTATATAATAAATATTGAAATTCATATTTTCTTTCAATATTTATACTTTGACCTATAAGAGGTATAGAATGTTTTATTGCCCTCAATGCAAGAAGTTTTATCCAGAAGATGCAATCCTCTGGAGATGCTCTTGTGGTAGCCCATTTGAATATATTTCCAATAATAGACCGTATTTTCCGAAAAAAATTATCAGCAGACGTGATAATAATATCTGGAGGTATCTGGAAGCAATTCCTTCTATTAGAAAAGAAAATATAATTACTCTGGGAGAGGGTATGTCTCCTTTGATTCCAGTTTTGTTTGCAGATAACTTTAATGTTTTATTTAAGCTAGACTTTATTGCACCTACACTTTCTTTCAAAGATCGAGGCACATCTCTTTTGGTAAGCAAATTAAAAGAAAATAATATAAAAGAAGTTATTGAAGATTCATCTGGTAATGCAGGTGCTTCTCTTAGCGCTTATTGTGCCTATGCCAGCATAAAATGCAATATATATGTTCCTGCCTATACTTCTATTGGAAAATTACTCCAAATAGAAATGTATGGAGCAAAAGCTATTAAAGTTGCAGGAACCAGAGAAGAAACCTCTCATGCAACCATTGAAGCTGCTAATAACTCTTTTTATGCTAGCCATAATTGGAATCCATTTTTCCTGGAAGGAATTAAAACAATCGCCTTCGAAATCTGGGAACAGTTAAACTGGAAAGCTCCTGATAATATAATAGTCCCTGCAGGACAAGGCAGTCTGGTCCTTGGCTGCTACCAGGGGTTCAGGGAATTACAGGCAGCGGGAGAAATAGAAAAAATTCCTCATATTTTTGCAATTCAATCAGCAAACTGCGCACCTCTTTTTGAGGCATTTCAAAAAAAATTTAAAAAACCGGCAATAATCCAAAAAAAAGAAACAGTTGCAGAAGGAATAAGTTCTGCATTTCCTGTTCGAGGCAGTAAAGTTCTGGAAGCTGTTAGGGAAACCAATGGGAAATTTCTGGCAGTAAGTGAGAATGAAATTATAAATAGCCACCGGGAAATCGCCAAAAAAGGTATTTTTATTGAACTAACCAGTGCTGTTGCTGTTGCCGGTTTACTAAAAATGATTGAATCAAATTTAATTAATCATTCTGAATTAACAGTAACAATTTTAACCGGATCTGGTTTAAAATCTGTGAAAAAAAATTATTAATCAAACAATAGAAATAGACAGGATTATTTGCCATTACCAAATACTGCGAATTGGCTATTATATAAATCAGCATAAAAACCTTTATTTTGCAACAATTCATGATGAGTTCCTTTTTCCACAATATCTCCTTTGTCCATCACCAGAATCAGGTCAGCGCCTTGAATAGTAGATAAACGATGGGCAATAACAAAACTGGTTTTTCCTTCCATTAAAGAAAGCATGGCCTTCTGAATAAGGACCTCTGTTCTGGTATCTACGCTGCTGGTAGCTTCATCCAGAATCAAAACAGAAGGACTGGATAAAATAGCTCTGGCAATAGTCAATAGTTGTTTTTGCCCCTGAGATAAGTTACTGGCTTCTTCATCGATAACTGTATCGTATCCTTGTGGGAGTGTTTTAATAAAATGATCGGCATAAGCCATTGTAGCAGCTTTAGCAATTTCATCATCTGTAGCATTTTCCCGGCCATATGCAATGTTATCTTTGATGCTCCCTTTAAATAGCCAGGTATCCTGCAGGACCATACCAAATATATCCCTTAATTCATTTCTTTTCAGGTCACGGATATCTTTTCTGTCGATTGCTATTAATCCTTCATCTATTTCATAAAAGCGCATTAATAAATTTACTAAAGTAGTTTTCCCGGCTCCAGTTGGTCCCACAATCGCAATTATCTGACCTTTCTGAACTTTGAAATTCATATCCTGAATAATAATATTGTCTTTATCATACCCAAATCTAACATGATCAAATTGAATATTGCCTTGTGGATTTTCTAGTTTAACCGGATTTTCTTTTTCAGGTAATTGCTCTTTTTCATCAAGAACTTCAAAAACCCGTTCAGCAGCAGCAACAGTTGATTGAATAATATTGGCAATATTAGCCGTTTGAACAATAGGATGAGTGAATTGTCTGGAATATTGAATAAAAGCCTGAACATTGCCGATAGTCATAGAACCATTGGCAACTGCTGTGCTGCCTAAAATGACTATAAAGACATAACTCAAATTACTTATAGCTATCATCAATGGCATAATCAATCCAGATACAAATTCAGCTTTCCATCCAGTTTCATATAATTTATTATTTAACTCACCAAATTGCCCGATAGACTGTTTTTCATAATTAAAAGCTTTTACAATCTTATGCCCGGTATACATTTCTTCTACATGGCCGTTTAATTGTCCTAATATTTTTTGCTGCCTGGAAAAATATTTTTGTGATCTTCTGGCAATAACTCTGGTCACTAAAAAACTCGCGGGTAAAACAAAAAGCATAATCAGTGTTAGCATCGGACTAATGGTTAGCATCATAATAAAAATACCCACCAGAGAAACCATAGAGGTTATTAATTGAGTTATACTTTGCTGAAGTGTATTGCTAATTGTATCTATATCGTTGGTAACCCTGCTAAGTATTTCTCCATGCGTCCTGCTATCAAAATATTTTAATGGAAGATTAGACAGCTTATTATTAATATTCTTTCTCATTTCATAAACAGTCTTTTGGGTTACTCCTACCATGAAATAATGTTGCAAATAAGTAAAAACCACATTGAAAATATATAAAATTATTAAAATAAAAATAATATTAAATATATATTGAAAATCAATTGCTGCACCTGGAACATTTTGTAATTTAAGCAGATATCCTTCAAATAATTTAGTAGTAGCCCTGCCCATTACCTTGGGGCTTATGATAAGAAATAACGAACTTCCTATAGCTAGCAGAAAAGTAATAACTATTTTTAGTTTGTGAGGTTTTAAATAATCAATTAATCGCAGTAAAGTCCTTCTAAAATCTTTTGCTTTTTCTACAGGCATGGTTAAACCTGCATGCCCTCCAGGACCACGGCCAAATCCTCTTATGGGAATTCCAGATTTTTTCGGTTTTTCACTCATTTTTTATTCCTCTTCTTACAACTGAGAAGAGACAATCTCCTTATATACTGCACATGTTTTGATTAAATCCTGATGTTTTCCTATCCCTGAAATTTGCCCATTATCCAAAACAATTATCTGATCTGCATTCATTACAGTGGTAACTCTTTGCGCAATAATTAGCACTGTCTTATTCCTTGTTTCACCAAACAGCTTGCTCTTTAATTTAGCTTCAGTTTTGAAATCAAGGGCAGAAAAACTGTCATCAAATATATAAATATCAGGGTTTTTAGCCAAAGCTCTGGCAATCGCTAAGCGTTGTTTCTGACCTCCTGATAAATTAGTTCCTCCCTGTGCTATTATTGATTGATACCCTTCAGGCATACTATTGATAAACTCAGCTGCCTGAGCGGTCTCAGCTGCTTTGATAATTTCAGTTTGAGATAGATTGTCATTTCCGAATCTGATATTTTCCGTTACTGTTCCGGTGAACAAAACTGCGTTCTGTGGAACCAATCCAATTTTATCCCTTAATTCAAATTGAGTCATTTCTCTAATATCAGTGCCATCAATCATGATATTTCCTTTTGTAACATCGAAAAATCTGGGTATCAGATTAATAAGAGTTGTTTTTCCTGAACCGGTGCTTCCTATAATAGCAGTTGTTTCTCCAGGTTTTGCAACAAAAGAAATATTCTCAATAGTAAATTCTTCAGAATATTGATAACAAAAATAAACATCCCGGAATTCTATATATCCTTTTGCCTTTTTGTCTTGAAAATTACTTATATTTCTACTATCAAAATCTTTTTTAATTATAGTTTCCTTATTGTCCGGTAATTTCGGATCTTTTATCTCTGGCTCAATATCCAGTACTTCGTTAATACGTCCAGCTGATACAGAAGCTCTGGGAATCATCATAAATATCATAGAAACCATAATCAATGAAAACATGATCTGAGTAGCATACTGAATAAACGCCATCAAATCCCCTACCTGCATACTGCCAGTGTCAATTTTAATGCTACCCTGCCACAGAATGGTAACAATAGTCAAATTAAGAATTAACATCATTAAGGGCATCAAGGCAGACATTATTATATTGACTTTTTTGGTAGTTTCTGTTAATTCATAATTGCTTTTATCAAATCTGCTTTTTTCATAATTTTCACGATTAAATGCTCTTATTACTCGAATACCTGTTAAATACTCTCTAAAAACCAGATTTAGTTTATCAACCTTCTGCTGCATAGAAGTAAAAAGGATGGTGCTTTTTCTGGCAACAATAATAATGATAATAGTTAATGCTGGAAGAATGGCAATTAACAGCAATGCAAGCTGGGAATTCTTGGTAATTGTCATTATAATACCGCCTGCAAAAAGCAACGGTGCTCTTAAAAACATTCTCAGCAGCATAACCGTCAAACGTTGAATCTGGGTAATATCATTAGTAGTTCTTACAATTAAAGAGGCAGTTCCCTTATCATTGAATTCTTCCAGAGAAAAGTTTTCCACTTTGGTAAACACTTCTAAGCGCAGGTCTTTTGCAAATCCTACTGATACTTTTGCTGACAAATAACTTCCGATAATAGAGCCGGTCATGGCAATAAAAGCAATAAGAATCATCAAGGCGCCTATTCTTTTGATATAGTCAATATCTTCATTAACAATACCGATATCTACTATATCAGCCATTAAAGTTGGCAGATACAGTTCGGTAATAGCCTGTAAAAAAACAAAAAATACTATTCCCAGTACTGATATCCAGTAGGGCTTTAAATTCTTCAATAATTTAATCAATATTGCCTCTTCGCTTAGAATATCTGTCTATTTTCAGAATTGCCTGCTTAAAATATTTTTTAATATTTTATTTATAAACAAAAATTACAAAACTATCATAACATACACTTTTTTTATTTTTTTGTAAAGCAGTAAGGGAATATTGAAAGAATAAAACGACTGCAGTAAATAAAGAAAACTTTCTTAGGGGAAATTTTATTTGCTTGTAAATCGGGCTCCAATAAAATTAACCAAAGCAACAAGGCTAGTGGAAATTACTATCATAATTATACCAAGGGCTGAAAGTCTTCCCCAAAGTCCGTCATTGGCAAAACGTAGAATTTGAACCGCTAATACTTCGGTTCCTGGCCTGGAAAGCACTACAGATAGAGTAAGTTCTCTTAAAAACATAGTTGCCATTAAAATCCATCCTGAAACAATGCCTGGAATTAATAGAGGTATTATAATCCTCCACATAGTTGTAAGCTGATTTGCTCCACATACCAGAGAAGATTCTTCCAGATGCTTATGAATCTGTACAAAAGCACTACTCAAAGGGCGAATTCCATAAGGCAGGTAAGTGGCGATATAGCCTATGAATAAAGCCCAGATAGTTGCATAGATAGGAGTACGGACAAAAAACCACATAAATCCTATTCCAATTACAATCCCTGGAAATGAAAATGATAAAAAGCTTAAAGATTCCAAAAATCCTGATGCTTTAGTTTTTACTTTAACAATAGTATAGGCAACAAATATGGAGAGAATAACTCCTATTGTTGCACCAAATACACCTAAGAATAAACTATTTCTTAGTGATAATAATGATATGGGGTCTTTTACTACAGCAATCCAATGGCGCAGGCTCATCATTGAAATAGCTCTGGCACTAGGTACCATTGAATAAGGAACCAATGAAGTATAAATCAGTACCAGCACCGGAAGTACAATTAAAATAAACATTATAAATCCCAATATAACAAATAAAGGTATTTTTGCTTTTTTCAATTCTATTACAGCTGGCCGGTAACCACGACTTGAAATGGTAACATATTTTTCACTTTCTGAAGTCAGATACCGATAGATATAAATAAGTGTTACTGATGTCACCAGAACACTCATTCCGATAGCTGCTGCTTTGCCATAATCTACAGCAAAACCAATTGAAACAGTACGATAAATATGGGTAGCCAAAACATAGATCCTTCCGGGCATACCAATTACTGAAGGGACTGCAAAAGAAGCCATACAACGTACTGCACAAAGAATAAAAGATGCCAGAATAGCTGGTCTCAGGACTGGTAAAGTCACTTTAAATAAAGTTTGGCTGGTGTTAGCACCAAAAACCCGGGAAGACTCCTCCAGATTAACATCAAAAGAAGCCATGGCCGGAGCAATGATCAGATAAGCAATAGGCATGTCTAACAATCCTTCTACCAGGATCATCCCCCAGATAGAATAAATATTAAAAGGAGAGCCTTCTAAAGCAAAAATTTCTTTTAAAATTAAATTTAAAATTCCATTAGTAGGGTTTAATAATAAGACCCAGCTTACAGAAAATAAAATATGCGGTATCATCATGGGTGTGATAGAAATAACTTTGAATACAAATTTAAAAGGTATATCTGTTCTGTTGTTTAGGTATGCCAAAAACAATGCAAGCAATGTGGCTACAGAAGAAGCACCAATAACAAAAACAATTGTATTGATAATTATTTTTCCAAAAGAAGAGTCAGTATATGCCGAAATATATTTTTCTAGAGTAAAAGTCCCAAAAGCGCTTAAACCCTCTGAAAAGCTGCCAAAAATAAGCATAACCACAGGACATACTGTTAAAAACCCTACTATAATTATCAGAGCAATTGTTAAGCGGGAAGTTTTTTTCATCTTCTTCTCCCTTAAACTGAAACTAAAAGACAGTGTTCTGGATTAATATAAAATTTTGCAGTATCGCCTTTTTTTAACATTGTCTCGGGTTGTATTTTTACCATTAAAAGCTCTTCCCCAATTTTAACTTCTCCTTCATATGCTTCACCGATAAAAACAAGATTATCTATCTGTCCACTTAATATATTTTTATTATCGCTATTACTATCTTTATCGCCATTTAAAAATATAAATTCCGGGCGGATACATAATGTTACCTGAGTTCCTAATGGAAAATCTCTTTTCTGGCACTTGAAAATACCCATATCCGTATCTACGATAGTTGTATTTCCCTGTTGACTTTTGACTGTTGCTTTAATTAGATTGGCTCTACCAATAAAATCTGCAACAAAACGGTGGGACGCATCGAAGTATATTTTTCTTGGAGAGCCAATCTCTACAATTTTTCCAGAATTCATTACAGCAATAATATCTGACAGTGCAAGAGCCTCAATTTGATCATGAGTTACATATACTGCTGTAATGTTTAACCCGCTCAGGAAAACTCTTAATTCTTTCCTGGTTTCTTCTCTTAGTTTTGCATCAAGATTACTTAATGGTTCATCAAATAGGATAACTTTAGGTTCCGCAATTAGAGCACGGGCAAGGGCTACTCTCTGCTGCTGGCCACCTGATATATTGGTTGCCGGCCTATTTTCAAAGCCTTCTAGTTTTACAAATTGCAAAGTTTTTTTAACTCTCTTGCGAATTGTTTCTTTTGGTAATTTCTGGATCTGGAGGGGATAAGCAACATTATTAAAAACGTCCATATGCGGCCAGATTGCGTATGTCTGAAAAACCATAGCCAAACCCCTTTTTTCCACCGGAATATTAATCTTATTCTTGGAAGAAAAAACAACATCATCTCCAATTATTATTTCACCAGTATCCGGTGTCTCCAGCCCTACGATACAACGAAGCAAGGTGGTTTTTCCGCAACCGCTTGGTCCCAGCAAAGTAAATATCTGCTCACCCGGTATTGTCAGATTAACTTTATCAAGCGCTTTAATAGTTTTTCCTTCAGAGAGGTAGTGTTTGCTGACATCTTTTATTCGGATTTCCACAGTTATCCTCCTTACCTGCTTTTCATGATAACTATCTAGTATACATTAAAAATATCTTTAAATTCTTCTCCCCATTTTTGTATTTCTTCATCTGAAAGTTCCCGTATAGCAATTACCTCTGCTTTATCCATACCTTCAATCGGGGGATATATTCCAGGAGCTAACACATATTCACCTACTTCGTTTGCCAGAGTAGACATAGCTTTTTCTGATAACCAGTAATCAACAAAAGCCTTTGCCTCTTCTGGATTCGGTGCTGAGGAAGTTACAGCAATTGCCCGGGGAGTTCCCATTATAGGCTGCTCTAATCTAGCCCAATCCAAAGGTGCCGGGGCTTTTGTTATAATATATTTAGGCATGGAAATTCCTATATGTTTTTCACCACTTTCAATTGGTGCCGGAGTAGGACCAAAAGAGGCAACAAACATAGGATTATTTGCTGCCAGACCTTTCAGAAATTCCATCCACTCTTCTTCTGTTGCAAAAACATTCTCTTTCAGACCTATCAGCCAGGAGATAGTTGTAGGATGAATAGAAGGATTAGCCATTACTATCCGGTCTTTCCATTTGGGATCTGTAAGATCTTCATATCTTCTAGGTGCTTCTTCCGGACTGACCATTTCCTTATTATAGATAAGAGCTACATATTCAATCCCAAAAAGTTGAATACCATCTTTACGTGTCCATTCCGGGTAATCTTGTGCAACCGGGGAAATATAATCAGAAAGAACTCCTCTTTCTTTTAATATTTCTAAAACCGGTATGGGGGCTTGTATAACATCTGCAATTAATTTCCCTGCTTCAAATTCAGTCATCACAGTAGCTAAAAATTTATCTGTGGATATTCTGGTATATTCACCTTTGATACCAGTATCTTTCTCAAAAGACTCCATAATTGGTTCAATTGCAGTTATATTAGCATAAAAAGAGACTTTTTGAGCAAATACTGAAATACCAAGGAAAAAACAGCAGAATAATACAAGAACAACCATTAATGAAAGTTTTCTCATTTTATAAATACCTCCTAAGATAATTGTTTATTTAAATAATCAAAATATTATTCAAACTAGACTCTCTTTTCTGCAACACCTCCTTTGTCTTATTTATATCTATATTAATTTTTTCTATTAAAAATTATTTTACTTTTAACTTAAACATAAATATTACTTATATATTTATTTTTCATTATAATACATTATACTGTATATTTCTATTTCTTTTTAAAGCTGTTTAAAATAGCATTAAACCTCTCAAGGTCGGTTTTATTTCATTTTAAAGCTATTTTGCAAAAAATTTTGTATTTACATTATCTTGTAAAAGCACAATCAATTGCGAGCCTTCCTTATTATATACCATGGCTGAACTGGTTTTGCAGTTTTAATCTGAATAATCTGCCCAGAATGTGGTGCAACTTCTATTTCTTCCCCGTCTTCTTTCCATATCCTGTCTATCCTCTGAACAAAATAATCATCATTCGGTCCAAATATCTCAATCTGATCACCGACAAGCATTCTGTTCTTCTGTTCAACTGTTGCCAGCTGTTTATCAGAATTATAATCAATGACCAGTCCAATAAAATCGTAGTTTTGAATATACTCTGCACTATGATAACGCTGTTCAGTATCTTCAGGTTTGCCAAAATAAAATCCGGTGGTATATTCTCTGTTGCTGACCTTATGGATTTCATCCAGATATTTCATATCAAAAATATAGTTATCTGGATCTGCAAGATATTTATCAATCTGCTTGCGGTAAGCTTTCGTTACTGCTGCAACATAGTAAGAACCTTTCATCCTGCCCTCGATTTTAAAAACAGAAATTCCTGTTTCTATTAGTAAAGGTAAATATTCCAGCATACATAAATCTTTTGAGTTAAAAAAATAAGTTCCTTTTTCATTTTCAAAAACAGGCAAATACTCTCCAGGCCTTGTTTCTTCCATCAGATAGTATTTCCAGCGACAGGAATGGGCGCAATCACCTCTATTGGCATCTCTGTTAATAAGATAATTACTCAACAGGCATCTTCCTGAATATGAAATGCACATAGCTCCATGTACAAAGGTTTCTAATTTCAGTTCCGGTGGTGATTTCTCCACTATTTCTTTTATTTCCTCTAAAGATAATTCTCTGGCCAGGATTATTCTGCTGATTCCATGTCCATACCAAAAATTTGTTGCTGCATAATTAGTAGTATTAGCCTGAGTACTTAAATGTATCTCCATCTCTGGTATTGTTTCTTTTGCAATCCCAATTATTCCCGGATCAGAAACAATAATTGCATCGATATTCAAATCCTGCAAAACTTTTAAATATTCAGGCAATCCCTTCAGATCTTCATTATGTGCAATAATATTAACTGTTACATAAATTCGCTTACCTCTTTCATGGGCAAAACTAACACCTTCTGTCAGCTGCTCCAGAGTGAAATTTTTTGCTCTGGATCTTAATCCATAGTTTAAACCACCTAAATATACCGCATCAGCACCATAAATAATTGCCATTTTTAAGTTTTCCAAATTGCCTGCTGGTGCTAATAATTCTGGTTTTTTCATTATTTTCTCCTTCTATAAAGCTGTCATACTTTTTTCAATTCAAATATTTTAGTAATTTCGTCTTTTGCAGAAAATTCTAAATCTACTATTTTCCCTTTTTTTATAATTTTAACTCCAAAATCTTTTTCTTTAATTTCACCGATCAAAAAAGCTTTTATTCCTTTTTTCTGCAAATTATTGATAGTCTGGTTAGCTTTTTTGGGAGGAACTACTACCAGCAATGATCCAGAAGCAATAGTCTTTAAGGGATCTAAATTGTACTCCTGACATATTATTGCAGACTCTTCAAGAATCTTAATTTTATCTTCTTCTACCAGTAACCCTGTTTGAGAGGCAATAGCAATCTCGCTTAATCCTGCTGCTATTCCTCCTTCTGTAGGATCATGCATAGCATGCACTTCTGTTTTACAAGCAACAATAGCATCTTGCAGTACAGACAGTCCAGGGTTGTATAGAAAATTCTGACATCTTTTTATAAAATCTATATCATATCCTTTTTTTAGCAAATCGCTTTCTTTTTCTCTTGCTATAATGGAAGTCCCTTCAATGATAATTCCTTTTGTGAGAATAATAGAATCTCCAGACAGTGCCCCGGCAGTGGAGACTAGTCTATTTTTAGCAACTTCCCCTAACATATTCCCAACAATAATCGGTCTATCCAGATTATAACTGATTTCGGTATGTCCTCCGATAACTGTTACATTTAATTGTCGACAAGCGGTATAAATCTGATAAAAGATCTTATCAATAATTTCTGAATTTGTTTTGTTTTCAGGTAAAAGAATAGTTGCCTGAAACCATTTAGGGATTGCACCTCTGGTAGCAATATCGTTGGCATTGATCTGTACTGCATACCAGCCTATTTCTTCGGTAGCAAATGTTACAGGATCAGTTTTAGCAACCAGATATCGGTCAGGATACTCAATAACAGCTGCGTCTTCCCCAATCCTGGGTCCTACCACAACCCTTTTATCATGCTTGTTTTCGTATTTTTTTAATAATCCGGCAAGTAATTTGTATTCTAATTTTCCTAATGGTAAATATTTTTTCATGTTCACATCCTGAAATACCAGCTGAATCCATGAACTTCATCCTTCATTTTTATTTTATCATTTACTATTTGATAATAGTTATTCAGGCGGATATTGTTCATCTTCCATTGAAAGTTCAGTTAATTGCAATGTTTTATCAAGGTTACGTTTATAACGATCGATATGACCACTCCCTACACGATATGAATCCTGTGCCTTCTCAATATTTTTCCCAATTTCTTCATACTTATTATAAAACTGGTCAAAAGACTTCTGAATTGTGGTTAAGCTTGTCTGCAGTTTTTTAGCATTCTTAATAATATCCAAATTCCGGATACTGATCACTATTATTTGTAAAAAAGCATAAAAAGTATTGGGGCTTACAGGGATAACATTATTTTCCTGGGCAAATTCGTAAATTTTTGAAGGATCTCCTAAAAAATTTTTTTCAGCAATGGTTTCATAATAAATAGCCTCAGATGGTATAAACATCAAAGCAAATTCAGATGTCCCTTTTTCAGGAAGAATATATTTATTTTTAATACTTAAAATTTGACTCTTTAAAGCATTTTCATAATTTTTCCAGCACCTTGCTTTTTCTTCTTTACTGGTCATTTCCAAATATCTCTGATAATCATCACGAGGATATTTGGCATCAATAGGTATTATTATGTCACGGATTTTAACAACCGCATCTACCTGTTCTCTGCCATTAATAGAGTACTGCCTTTCCCAAATTCCTTTCGGCAATACTCTGTCCAATATTTCTTCCAGAATAACTTCTCCATAATTTCCTCTTAGCTTTGGTGTCTGCAAAATATCCTTTAAAGATTGTCCTAGTTTTTGTGCTTCTTCCTGCTGCTGGATAATACGATGAATTATTTCCCCCATGTCTTTAATTGTTTCAATAGTTTTAATCGTATGGTCTGAAATCAAATCCTTTGAACGCGAAACTTCACTTCTTGTTGAGTTTAATTCACTGTGTAAATCATTTTGAAAATCAACAAAATAATCTCTGATTACTGTATTAATTTTATTAGATATATTATCAGGGTTGCCTCTGAATAAAAGTACCAGCATCAGCAAGACTAATAAAACCAGAGTAATAAAAATTGCTAATAGAAGAGGATCCATTCTCTCAACCTTTCTTTAAATAATATCAGTTCTTTTAATGATATTTTGAATTCGATATTTTAAATGTAATTTAGACCTCATGTTAATCTTTAAAACCAAAGAGTTATTTCTTCAATGGCCTCTTCAGAATTACCAGAAGCATGAACTAAATTATAAATAGCTCTTCCTTCTTTGTCTGCAAACTCAGCTGAATCTATTGAAAAATCTCCTCTGATAGTTCCCAAATCAGCAAAGATCGGAGCAGTATGACCAATCATTTTCCTTACCATCTCTATGGCATGATTGCCAGTTATAATGATTGCAATTATTGGCCCTTCGGTTATATACTCAATAAGCCATTTTCTGACCTGCTTACCAATTTGTAAAGTGTCTTCAGTCCCTAAATCCTTTTTTAAATCAAAGTTATATTTTTGATAACTTTCAATAGTTTTTTGACCTATTAATTGCAACCATTCCTTTTTTTCGGGGTAATGCTTTGCTACTGTATTAAAAGCAGGTTTATTTATCAGCTTCATTTCCTCTATAGTTAAATCTACCTGCTCAAATCGACTTATAATTTTTCCAATTAATTTTCTTTTGACAGCATCAGGTTTTATTAGTACCAATGTTCTCTCTATCATTTGCTTTACCTCAATTTTAATAAAATAAAAACAAATTTAAGCATATTTACCATGTTGTGCATTTTGCAAGCGATTCATAGCTTCCATCACAAATGATCTGGGACAGGCTAGGTTCATTCTGACAAAACAATCTCCACCCAAACCAAACCATTCTCCCGGATCTACAGTAATTTTTGCTTTTTCAAGTACAAAAGAATTAACTTCTTTATTAATCATTCCCGTTTTTCTAAAATCTAACCAGGCAAGATAGGTTCCTTCAGGCTTTTTTATTTGAATTCCCCTCAACTCCTCAGCGCAATATTTCACCACATAATCAAAATTAGACTCGATATATTTTACTAATTCCCTGTTATAATTTTCACCATGTAAATATGCAGCTTCTCCAGCAATAGGACCAAAAACACTTGATCCGGGATATCGATTCATAGTCATTCTTTTTTGTGCCCTTTTTCTGATCTTATCATCAGGAATTACTATTAAAGAAGCACCCAATCCGGCAATATTAAATGTTTTTGAAGGAGCAAAAGCAAAAATAAGCTTATCGCGAAATTCAACAGGTAACGTACCTGCTGAAGTAAATTGGTTTCCTTCCATAATAAAATCTGCATGTATCTCATCAGAAAATACCATAACATTATTTTTATGGCATACTTCCACAATCTGAAGCAACTCTTTTTTGCTCCATACTCTGCCTACAGGATTATGGGGATTGCAAAGTATAATAAGTTTAGTATTTTTTTCTTGAGCAAGTTTTTCTAAATTTTCGAAGTCTATTGTATAATAACCATCTTCTTCTTTTAGCTGATTAATTCTAATTTTCCTTTCACAATTTAAAACTGCATCACTGAAAGGGTAATAGACAGGTTGTTGTACTATTACTCCATCTCCAATATTTGTAAATTCCTGAATAACTGAATTTACTGAAGGCACAATTCCCGGGATAAATATCATCCAGTCTATTTCTGTTGAAAATAAATAGTGTCTTTCAAACCAGCCGGCAGCAGCTTTTTTAAAGGCAATTACTGCATCTTCAGAAGTATATCCGTATATACCATGTGCTGCTCTTTGTTGAACAGCCTCAATTACCTCCTTCGGACAAGAAAAATCCATATCAGCTACCCACATGCAAAGAGCATCTTTTACATCATAACCAGTAAATCTTTTTTCATACCCCTGCCATTTTGCACTATAAGTACCTTTTCTGGAGATAACCTGATCAAAATTGTATTCACATTCACTCACTGCTCTGCTCCCTTCTTATTTATTTCTTCAACTAAAACTTGAAAATATTATTAAGTAATTCTGCTATTTCTATTTCTTAAATATTTTTAAGACATTTTCAGTATAGACCTTTTTTAATACACTGTCCGGTAAATTAAGGCCATAAATAAACCATCTTCCCTGTCGCGGAGGATAAGTTGTAAAATAATTAAAATACTCATCATCTGTTTCCAGAAAACGTGCATAAATTTTATACCATTCGATTTCAGGCATTCTGTCAGTACCGAAAATAATTCGATCCTGTTGTTTTAAAAAGAATCTTCTAGAAGTATAAGGCTGTCTGCCCAATTCTCCAATTCTACCTGAAATATCAATAAAAAGATTTGGACATTCATCTAATAAAGATGAAACCCAACTTAAGTTTTCAGCATATCCGGCTACATGACAACCAACAAAAATAGTATTTTTATGCCGTCGGATAAGATTGGCAAACTGGTTAATTATTTTTTGAAAAGAGGGAAATTGTTTTCCATGGAAAGATCTGTCTGGTCTTAGGCTTAGCTCTTCCCATCTTTCATTATATTCATCAACAGGGTCAAAAAATGCAACCGGATCTGCTATATGCATATATACCGGGATTTGTAGTTGAGCAGCCTTCTCAAAGATGGGATCCAGTCTGTAATCATCAACCTTTACCAACTCCTGTTTTTCATCTTTAATATGCAGACCAAGGTTTTTCCATATTTTTATGCCTGAAGCGCCAATTTTTATTTTTTTCTCAACGCTTTCAGCAGCCCATTCCCCAAAACTATTTCCTTTTACAGGCCATTGTGCCCATTCGATACCAGCCATATGATAAAATCGATCCGGGGCATTCTCTTTGTAATGATGTATATTGGATTGTAAAACCTCATCATTTTTTAATCCATCAAGATCTACCACAGCCTTCAATCCATAAAAATCCATCATTTCAAGCATTTTCTCTATAGGATTTTCAAACCATTTTTTCCCTAGAAGCTGCAGATGCGAATGACCGTCAATAAAAGGAAATTTTGGTTTTTCAATTAAAGTTTCTTTTACTTCTAATCTTGTTTTAGGCAAAAAAGAAGTTAGTTTTATTTCTCTTTCCATAGGCTAATTAATCCATTTCTTTTTTAAGTTATATTTAATATAATATATTTTTATTGTCTATTTTTTTATTGTCATACATTTAAAATCTTTAAATAGCATTTATAAATTCAATTATTTATTTTATTAATATTGTTGTATTTATGCCAGTAACGACGATAGAGCAGGCCAGATGGGCTATTTCCAATATTCTTTAATTGATCATTTCCATATTTAATAATTTCTTTTACCTGTAAAAAAAATTTATCTATAGCACCCTGACCGATATCCGCGTAATTACTTTCAATGTGAGAAATCATTTTTTCTTCATAATCACTAATTACCTGTTGTATACTTTCTGCAACCGCCGGAAAATTTTTCAGGGAATTGCGGTGGAATAACTCACTCTGCCACCAAAAAGAATCATTATTATAATACTGGTTCCCTTTGATATATTTAGCAGGCAAAAAAGTTTTATTTAAAAAAACCGGAAAATAAGCGCTTATACAAGGATTGGAAGCCCCGGTAGTATAAAAAATTTCTTTATCAGGTCCTAACTGTGCAATAAAAGAACAAACTGTTTGAGTTCTACGGAACAATTGATCAGCTGCATGCATACAAATAGTAGGACTATTCTGTATAGGATTCCATTGCTGGTCATTTTTTTTCTCTCCATGGTCTCTGAGAATTTTCAGAAAATCTTTTACTGTAAAAGCATTTTTTCTTTGGTTAAGCAATTCGCGGGACCGCTGTTCCCTTTTTATCCCTTTTGCAGCCCAGGTCATCAATTTTCCCGAATAGCATTTTCTAAAATTAAAATCTTGCTCACTTTTACAATATCCTTTTTTCACAGCATTACTGATAAGTCCTTCTGAGCAGTCATCTAGATCCTTCTCTAAAGAAATAACATTGGAAATGCTCCAGAATTGTTTAATTTTTTTCCATGCCCACCATCTTTTTACTGTTTCCAAAACAAAAGCTTCTCTCCTATCAGCGATAATAAAACTATTCATATAGCTAAGCTTAAATCGATAACCGCAATTTCCTCCCTGTCCATATTCTTCTAGCAGTTTGATAATAGTATGCAGTGCCTGCCGGGCTGTTTTGCTTCGTTCCAGAGCCAAACGGACTAAATCCATTCCGGTTAGTCCATTTGCGATTGTATTTTCGCGGGTAAAAATAGCTTCATTGCCAATTGCTACTCCATATTCATTTGCTCCCATTTCTGCTCCAAACATCCAAAAGGGCTGACAAAGAATTGTCCGATAAGTTTCAGTTGCCTGAGGAATTTTAAGATACGTGCATTCTACCATTTTCCCTGGTTGATGTTTTTTAGCAGGAATAATATTTATATTTTGCGCCTCATCCGGCTCTCTATCACTATTTTTTCCAAATAAAGTAATACCGTGCGCGGTGGAAGATCCTAAAGCAATTATCGTGTCACACATTTGTAATCCTTCTTTTTAGAAATATTCAGGAATATCTCTATTATCTTTATTATTTTACAATATTCCACAGGAAAATATTTCCTTTTTCAAATAAATATATATATTTATTATTTTTTACCATCATTAATTTTAAAATAATTATTTTATATTTTCTCTTTCTCTGTTTAAATGTTATTTTACCTTAATAATACCTTAATACTTAATATATATTTAATATATCATGAAGAATCCGTTTTATTAAAAAATATACTATTTTTTTATCTTTTATAATTATTATTTTGAAAATAATAAAGAGGGGATTTTTATCCCCCCTTTATAAGAATTGAACTTTAATTTAATAAGAATTATTATTCACATTCTTCTGTATTTTTCTAGAAAATTCAGAAAGTGTTTTGTAAATTATTTTTATATCTCAGCTAAACCCAAAACTGTTTGATATATTAGATCAGTTCCTATTTTTATTTTTTCATAATCGGTCCACTCTTCAGGGCAATGACTTCTGCCGTTTTTGCTTGGCACAAATACCATTCCAGTATCCGCTATTTCTCTGATGAACATAGCATCATGTCCGGCACCACTAATCATATTTTTGTAATTTAAATTTAATCTTTTTGCATTTTCTTCCATGGTTGAGATTATTTTTGGAGAAAGCGGTGTTGGTTTCTTTAATAGTATTTTCTTAATATTATAAGTAAGACCATTTTTGCATTTTTCTTTTAAAAAACCTTCAACACTATTCACAATATGTTCAACCTTATGCTCGTTTCTTGATCTTGTTTCAAAGGTAAAATAAACTTTCCCGGGAACAATATTGACTGCTCCAGGAAATACTTCCAATTTTCCTACTGTAGCAACAGTCCCTTCTCCGGCTTCAATAGCCAGCTTGTCAACATATTGCACAATCGCACTTGCCAGCAAGAGGGCATTTGCTCTCATGTCAATTGGTGTAGTTCCTGCATGATCTGGTCTACCAGTAATTTCTACCTCATATGCCGCGATACCAACGATTGTTTCAACAATACCTATATCTTTTTTTTCATTTTCTAGAATTGGACCTTGTTCAATATGGAGTTCAATGAAAGATTTTATTTTATCTTTCCAGTTATTGGCTTTCTCCAGGTTTTCTGGCTTTAAACCAAATTTTTGCATTGCTTCTGCAATACTTACTCCATTTTCATCTTTATATCGGCTTAAATCATCCTGTGCTACTTTTCCAATCATTGCTCTGCTACCAAAAAGTCCACTTCCGAAACGGCCGCCTTCTTCTTCAACAAGAGCAGCAATGAAAATAGGATACTTTGTCTTGATATTTTTACTATGCAAAATTCTGGCAATTTCAAGGCCTGCAACAACTCCTGCTGTACCATCAAATATTCCACCATTTTTAACTGAATCAAAATGAGAACCCACCATCACCACCGGTAAAGAATTGTCCAACCCACTACGTTGTCCAAACAAATTTCCAACTGCATCCTCGTATATTTCCAGTCCGGCTTTTTTCATTTCCTGAGAAATGTATTCTTTTACTTTCTGATGTTCATCAGTATAAGAAAATCTTGTTAAACCATTTGCGGGTGTAGCGTTAAATTCAGCTAACTTATCAATGTCATTTCTTATATTATCTAAATTTGCTGACATCTTTATCTTCCAAGCCTTTCTTTATTTCTTGCGGGATATGAATTTACCAAAGCCAGGTTCACTTAATAGTTTTCCTTCTTCAGCAACAATATTTCCCCTGACAACTGTCATAATCGGTTTGCCTTTGCCCTCAAACCCGTTAAAAGGACTGTGTTTTTGTTTAGAATAGAACTTTTCAGCATCAATCACAAACTCCTTATTCAAGTCAACAATAACGAAATCAGCATCAGAGCCAATTTGGATAGCTCCCTTTTGAGGATATAATCCGAATATTCTGGCAGGATTCTGACTTAATAATTCTACTAATTTCTCAAAAGATATTCTGCCTTTATTGACTCCTTCACTTAGCATTACTGGTAAAATAGCCTCCAGGCCTATTGCACCATTTCCGGCAACCCAGATATCTTTCCATCCTGCTTCTTTATTTTCTTTTGGATGAGGGCCATGGTCTGAAGCAAGTGTATCAATATCACCTTTAGCCAGCTGTTTCCATAACTCTTCAGTATGTTTTTTGCTTCTGGCTGGTGGTGCAAATTTCATATATGGACCAATCCTGTCGCCATCTTCCTGGCTCAATACTAGATAATGTGGGCCAGTTTCACAGGTTACCCTTTGTCCTTTGTATTTGGCTTCTTTAATAATTGAAATACCTTCAGGGCAACTTACATGAACAACATGCAAATGACACCCAGCAACATCTGCCCAAAATAGTGCCCTCTTTATGGAGTCAATTTCCTGTGAAATTGGACGTGATTCAAAAAATGCTTGCATGTCTTTACGGCCAGCGCTTTTCAATTTATTTTCCAGCATATTAATAATGGCATCATTTTCACAATGTACGGTAATAACCGAATCGCATTCTGCTATGGCTCTAAATCCTTCCAGTAACTCACCATCATCAGAAGCCTCAAATACTCCGGGAACTGAACCGGCCATCATTGATTTGAATCCAACTGCCCCTGCTTCTGCCATTTTGCATACTTCCTGATATTGTCCTGGAACAACTCCACCATACAGGGCAAAATCAACACGGAACTTTTTAGATGCAACTTCTTTTTTCTCCAGAAAAGCTTCCAGAGTAGTGGTGGGTGGGACAGTTAGTGGCATCTCCATAACAGTAGTAACTCCGCCCACTGCTGCTGATCCACTATCAAAGGCATAATCTCCCCATTCATTTAATTTCATGTCAAGAATATGAATATGTTCCTCTACTATTCCTGGCATTACATAATTTCCTTTGGCATCAATTATCTTTTCAGCTTGGGGCAATTCTTCATCTTTTGCAATAGCCACAAATTTTTCACCCTTAACAGCAAGACCTGCTTCGACAATTCCAGCAGGGCTGACAATTTTAGCATTCTTTACAACTAAATCTACTTTATTACTCATATGAATACCAATCCCTTCTAATATTTATTCTAAATATTTTAATACGAAATCTATTTTATCTCAAATTCTTTCATTCCTAAAAATTCTTTTGGTCCTGGTTTTTGATAAGCTTTTATCTTAGAATGCTTTAAATTATAATCATAGGCCGATTCTGCCATTTTAACTGCACATACTACCCCATCTAGCACAGGCACTCCTATTGATTTTTCAATTTCTTTGTCCAGGCCATACATACCAGCACAACCTAAACAGATCACCTCAGCTCCATCTTCCTTGATCGCCAGAGATGCTGCTTCAATTAACACCTGAACTGTTATGCCAGGATCTTTTTCTAATTCAGCTACTGATAGACTGGTTGTTTTAATTGAAGCACATTTTTCGGTAAGCCCGGTACGCTTAACCAGTTCTTCAAAAATAGGTCTGGCTCTTTCCAAAACAGTTACAATTGAAAATTTATATCCTAATAGACAAGCCATGTGCATAGAAGCTTCTGCAATCCCAAAAACAGGTATTTCAGAAATTTCTTTAGCACTATGCAAATGAGGGTCACCATAACAAGCAATTACAATAGCATCAAAATCTTTATGATTGGCTTCAAGTACTCTTTCTAAAACCCCTTCTGCAACCAAAGATTCTTCATACGAACTTTCAATTGTTCTGGGCCCTTTTTTGGGAGAAACTGTAGTAATCTCAGTACCTTCCCGGGCATATTTCACAGCCATTTGATTTATTCCAGCAGTCATCTCCACTGAAGTGTTTGGATTGATAACAAAGATTTTCATTGTTATTTGCTCCCTGTAACATCAGGTTGACGATAGATCTTGACAATCCAGAATTTCATTAAAATATAATAACTGATAAAACCTGTCACAATTCCGACAATATAAACATAATCCCAGAAAGGAATTGAGCAAATAACTCCAATAATATAAGCAATTATAGCGGCAGGATTAATACCATTTGCATATTTGTAATATGCATGAGAATTGTATAAGGCATTTATATTCAGATTTCTATTTCTTAAGACAAAATAGTCACATATTAAAATTCCAGCAACGGGAGCCAATGCAGCTGAAATAAAGCCCATAATATTAAGCAAATTACCTGAAACCTTCCATGGTTGAGCAATCAAACCAAGAGATCCTACAATGATAACACTCTTAAAATAATCAATTTTACCGTTTAATAAATTGCATAGAGTATATGATGGATTTAACAAGTTAGCAGCAGGATTAGTAGTCCAGGTAGCTAGAAAAACAAAAAATTGCGCTACAATAATAGCAGTTTTCGGTACTGGTAAATTAGCAATTACGGCAACTGGGTTCCACTCTCCAGTTAATGCCATTGACATGGCGCCAATTGTTCCAAATAGTACTCCTGCTGGAACACAGCCAATCCACTGGGCAGCAAACCACTTACCATTAGCTTTTAAATAAGTACTTTGGGCATCTTTTTCGCTGTAGTGACAATTTCGGACAATATCCTGGATACTAACTGCCAATGTAGCCCATCCTCCTAAAAGTGCCATCACCGCCAGCGGTAAAGAAATACCTCCGCCTTCTCCTCCCATACTCATAACCTGAGACAAGGAAACGTTGTTTGCCTTTAACAATAAAAAAATAATATAAATTCCTATTAACAATAAAACTGGTGAACCTATCCAGTTTAGTAGTGAAATGAATTTAATCCCATAAAATGTTGTTAATATTTGCAATACTCCGAAAAAGATAATATAAAATGTTAGATTTGACCAGCCAAAAATTAATTTGCTAAGCTCGTCTAATGCCATTGAACCGATCCAGGTCTGAAAACCAAACCAGAATACTGCCGGTACAGCTCTCAATACTGCCGGTAAATGGGTTCCCAGATAACCAAAAGAAGCTCTGGTTGATACGGTAAAAGGAATGCCATATTTTATTCCAATGTCTTGAGTGAAAAATATTATTGCTGTTACCAAAGTATTTGCCAAAACAAGTGCTATGAAAATGTTTTTTACTGATAGTGAAGGATACATTAGTCCTGATGCCATAAAAATTGCTAGCTGTACAGCCATTCCAAACCAAATAGCAGATAATGTGGCCGGATTTACTGTTCTTTTGCTGTAGGGAATGGGATTGATAGCCTCTCCTCCCAAATCAGCTTCTTTGTTTAATTGTAACTCTTCCATTTTTACATCTCCTTGTACATTATATTAAATTTCAAATATTTTATTATGTGGGATATTCTTTGTCAATTATTTTCCTAGGCTAAATATTTTTTTATTACACATTCAAAAGGTCAATTCTGGTCTGGACAGTTTTTTTATAAAATTCAAAACGTTTTTTAGAGGAGGATCCGATTAGCAAGATGCAAATGTACCATATTAGTTAAAATTTTTGTATTAACTTACTAGTAATCTCCACTATTTCTGTTCATTTTAAGATTGATAATTTCTTAATTATCTTTTTAGATGTGAGGAATATTTTGTGGTACCATATTATCAGGGTTATTATAAAATAATAATTATTGGATGCCTGTATAGTGCCTGGATAATCATGTGTCAAGTCGGTAGCTTTTTGCATAATTCACAGACTAATTTAAAAAAGGTTATGCATAACAACAAAAATTAAAAATTATTTTCAATTAACTGATCTTCTTCATTAAAAAAGCTTCGATAACCAAATTGTAGCATTAAAATAACTGTTAATCCTACTGCCCCTAAAATACCACACATAATTATTATTTGATATGCTACAGCAGTTGTGGGCAATGTGCCTGACAATATTTGTCCGGTCATCATTCCCGGCAAGAAAACAATACCCATTCCAAGCATAGAATTTATAGTAGGCATAATAGATGCATCAAAGGTACTGTCTACTATTGATTTAGTAGCCATCTGAGGAGTTGCTCCTAAATTAAGAGCTTCCTCTACTATACTTTTTTGGTTTTTCATTCCCTCCAGGAGAGATTTAATTCCCAGAGAAATACCGGTCATGGAATTTCCAACCAGCATTCCGGCAATAGGAATAAAGTATTGAGGGTCATACCAGGGATTAATCCTTATAACCACAAATAAAAAATAAAGAATACAGGAAAAAGTACCTGCTCCCATGGAAAAAGCAATTATTAATTTTAATTTTTTTGATAATTTACCGGAAAATCTTTTATATACCGTGTTGATAGCAAAACATTCCATCGCAAAAATAAAACTAATTGTTAATACAGGGCTGGGATTATTTAAGATATAAGTTAATAAAAAACCAGCCAGTACAAGCTGAATAGTCATTCTTATAGAGGCAATAAAAAGATCTTTTTCTCTGTTGATTCCCCTCTTAAATATTATGAACAATACCAGCAATACAAAGATATAAGATAATGCTACTTGCTCTATTTCCAAACTAGTTATCCCCTGCATATAAAACTCCGCTGTTTTTTATTTTACCGTCTGTTAGCTCAATTATTTCATCTGCATATTTTTCAGCCACCGTCCGGGAATGTGTAACCATTATTACTGATTTTTCAGAAATTTTTACCTGTTCAGAAACCATTTTTATAATTATATCTTCAGAATTATCATCCAAAGATGCTGCTGGTTCATCCAATAAATATACTGTAGGATCAAATAAAAGCAATCTTCCCAGGGCAAGTCTTTGCTTCTCACCTCCTGATAACTGATTTGCTAATTCATATAAATCTTTTTTCAATTGGACTTGAGCAAGCATCTCTGACAATGTCCTGTCATCAGGGCTTGTTTTTCCCTGGAATTTAAATCCTATGTTCAAATTGTCTTTTATTGTTCCTTCAAATACAACCGGACTCTGAGAAAGAAGGATAGCATTCCTGCGATGCTCGACAGATCTTATTTGTTTTAAATCTATCCCATTAAAGATAATACTACCGGTAGTAGGGGAAATCATTTTATTTAGCATTTTTAAAATAGTAGTTTTACCACTTCCACTTGGACCAAACAATGCAGTAAAACCAGGTTTAATTATCAATTTTGGGATGTAAATAATTTTTTTGTATTTAACTTCAATAAATTTAAACATCATAGTCCTTTATCTGTAATTTTGTGCTATAAATTCTCAGGTCTTATTATTAAATCTAACACATATTATCATCAAAAATAATACATTTAAATACTAACTATTTTTTATAATTATTTCAACAAAGATTGTTAAATAAATTATTTTATATATTTTTCCATTTTTTTATTTAGAAATTAACATTTTTTTGCATTATGTTCTTCAAAAAAGGAAATAGTTTATATAATTGACATAATTCTTGTTAGTGTAAAATTTACTGGGGTACTTAAAGATACTTTAAACTTGCTTACTAACATAAAAAAGGTGTAGACTTACCTAAAAATACCCATCAAATATCCTTTAAATAGGAGGTAAGACTACACCTATGGATATTGATGCTATTAACCATAACTTTTCCCAGGTCAGGTAGAAATTCCAATAAGGGATCTCACAGCACTCTGGAGAACAGTCTTTTGACACTGATGCAAAAAATTGCACGATGGTCTTGCCAAAGTGCTCTCTGATATTGATGACTACCTGCGCAAGAACAGAAGACGTGGAAAACTGAAAAATATAAATTAAAAGAAGCAAAACCTTCTTAACCCGTTTTGAGTGATGTCTCCTTTTCCCGCACCCGTTACCTTGAGAAGACCGGTAAAGCCCAATACCTGTTTGGATGAGGCTCTTTCTACCATCAAAAACCAGCGGATCAGCCTTTCCCGTGCCATGACCGAGTGTTTACTTGCCAGCTTATCTTCCTACCGGGAAGTGGTAGGCCAAACCAAGCTTTTACTGGGTCATACCCGCAGCCATGAGTCTAACGGAGACAAGTGGATCACCTCCGGAATCCGTGACTACTTCCCTTCTGCCACTTATCTACTTTGCCGTTTTCACCTGAACAAACGCCTCAAGGAAGCTCTTCCGGGCAATAAGACCCAGCAGAAGCTGATCAGAAGCTTACTTTTATCCGACCGGATTGATGAAGCCCTAGCCGGGATTGACAATCTCTTGGTAGTCTCTTCTGAGCCAAAACAGAAAAAGCTTTTGGCAGACTTTTTACTCCTATATAGCGAACAACCTTTAGGGGATCAGTAATCAGGCAACTCTAAAGGACAAGGACATCGCTAAAACAGGAGCGATTGAGTCCAATGTCAAACTGGCCATTGCTAACCGCTTTAAAAAGCAGGGCGAAGCTGGAGCAAAAGGAGCATTCTCTTTACTGAAGGTAAAAGAAACCATTCTAAATGGCAAGTGGGATTCACGGTGGGGCAAAAGGAACCATCCTATCAAGATAACACCACTTAAACCACCCTTATCAGCATCTTCTTTTACCAAAGAAGTTTCTTCTTCAGTAATCCAGGCTAAGATCGGCGGATGGACAAGATCAGGATAAACCACAGGTAGGTGTTTTAGAAAAATTATCTCAATTAGAGCTTGTGTAATTAAATAGAAAAAATTTAAAAAAGCATATTTCGTATTTATGACTGTAAATTAAATAAAAGAAGGGTATTTGATGTGTATTAAAACTAATATAGTCTTTTCAAATCTGTAAGGTAGCTCTGCCTTAAACCATAAACATTTTGGCAGTGGAAAAAAGTACCTACAAAAATTTGACACAGACATAATTCTTTTTTTATTTGACATTATTTTAAATAATGTTATTATAGTTGTCATACCCCTAGGGGGTATATTTGATTGCAATAATATAATATTTTAAAAATGGAGTAGGAAATGGAGAAAAATAACAAGAACAACAATTATTATTTGAAAACAAACAGATCATTCTCATTTATTAGTAGATTTGGATGGATTTTTACTATACTCATAGGAGTTGTTGGGCAATTCATTCCTTTTTTAGGACTTGCGGTACCATTTATAATGATAGCTTTGATTTTAACAAGTCTTTTTAAAGGGAAATATTGGTGTGGAAATTTTTGTCCACATGGCAGTTTCTTTGACAATATTACACTACAAATCAGCCGTAATAAAAAAATACCTTCCTTATTTGGATCCCGTTATTTCATTGCAGTTGTTTTAATATTTTTTATTTTTAATTTAAGCAGTCGTTTTTTTCGAATATATAATCTAATGGGAACTACAGAATTTTATGAAAAGCTCGGTTTTATTTTTTCTAATATTTATCTTATGGTATTGCTTACGGGAAGTTTCCTGGCAATAATAATAAATCCAAGAACTTGGTGTAAATTTTGTCCAATGGGTACAATGCAGTGGTTTTTTTATAAAATTGGTAAAAAGTTTGGTTTAACAAGAAAAACAGATGAAATGATTATTATTGAAAAACCTGAAAAATGCATTAAATGTGGGAAATGTGCCAGAGTCTGTCCAGTTCAGCTTACGCCTTACCTGGAATTTAATAATAATAAATTTGAAGAAGAACAATGCATTAGATGTAACACCTGTGTGAAAAATTGCCCTTTGAATATTTTACATCTTGCCCATCAAGAAAAATATGAAAATATTATACAAAATTCATCCAATTGATTTTATTTAATAAGCAAAAATTATCAGTTTACTTTAACATAAAATACAGTAGGTGTTTTATTCCTACTTCTAAAGAATTAATGTCAATATACTCTTTTGTAGTATGTGCTCCTTTACCCAGATATACCCCAAAAGATATAGCCGGGATACTCTTACTCAAAGGCAAATTAGCATCTGTGCTGCCGGATTCAAACTTAATCTCAAGCCCTAATTCTTTTCTTGTTTCAATAATTCTCTGAACAAGATCGTCTTTTATAGAAATAAAACCACAAGGGCGTTCTCCAATTAATTCAAAATTAATTACTGTATTATCATTTTGATAATTATTTAAAATATTTAAAAAGTTATTCTCTATCTCTAAAAGACTATCGCTCTCTTCTGAACGTAAATCGACATTAAACTCACATTCTTGAGCTATTGTATTAATGGAAGTTCCTCCATTTATTATTCCCACGTTATAAGTTGTTTTGACCTTTTCTGGAACAGTAATATTGTAAATACCAACTATTATTTTAGCTGCAACCCGGATAGCACTTTCATTGCCAAAGTCACTATAACTATGGCCTCCAGGTGTTTTAATTTTAACCAAATACCTTTTTGACCCAACTCCAGCATTATAAACAAAAGAGTATTCTCCATCTACAGCAATAACCTCTTCAATCTGTTGTTGAAAATTCTCTATAATCAACTTTATCCCTTTAAGATTTCCAAGACCTTCTTCTCCTACATTAAAAACAAATATTATGTTTTTATCAGGAAAAAAGATTCCTTTTTTTATCATTTTTATTATAAATATGAGAGCAGCTACATTTATAGTATTATCCCCAATTGACGGAGCATACATTTTATCAGCAATAATTTTTGGCTCAATTACTTTAATATCTTTAAAAACTGTATCAATGTGAGCCGCATAAACAGAGTATTTTTTTTCAGGTGAAACGGTATGCCTATATAAAACATTACCTGCTTCATCTATTCTGGCAATCCCGGGATTAATAGTATCAAGCATTTTCTTAATAAACACAGCCTTTTTGCCTTCCTGTCCGGTAGGTGATGGTATTTTACATATTTTTTCTGCTATTTTGATCAGCTTATTTTTATTCTTGCTGATATATTTATTTAATTCTTTTTTCATTTTTAAACCATTAGCTTTTATATTTTAATGCACTTTCATATATAAGCTTCACATATATAAGCTTCAACAAAGTAAATACTTATTCATTTTATTAAAATTGAATCAATTATTCTTACGGTTCCTGTATCGAATTCTTTACTTTACAATAAGAACACTACAATTTTCTGCCTCCTGTATGACAGAATTACTTACACTACCCAACAATACCTTTTTCAGCCCTCCCAGCCCTCTGCTGCTTATTACTATCACATCAATTTCTTCTTCCTTGGCAATCTGAATAATTGTCTCTGAAGGAATTCCTTCTTTAAATATAGTGCGGGTTTTTATATTTCTCTGTTGGAAGATTTTTTTTGCCTCAAGTAACATTTTTTCCTTCTTTTTTTTATCTTCTTCTAACATCTGTTGATATTGCGTTATCAAATCAGGGGTTATAACTTCAGATGAATAAGACAATATATTGGTAATTTTACTATCATACACATGTAAAATAACAACTTCGTTAACTTTACATCCATCAGCAATTTCCATTGCTTGCTGTAAAGCTTTTTTGCTGTATTCTGATCCGTCTGTACAAGCTAATATTTTAATTTAAATCTCCTTATTTTTTTCAAATTTTATCTGAATTAATAAAATAATTGTAATTTACTTGTTTTTTTTGAGATGAATTTATTTTCTATAATAAAAAAGTCAGGCATTTTTCTTTTTCCATATAAATACCTGGCCTTCTAATTTTCTGGTGGAGATAAGGGGATTCGAACCCCTGACCTCTGCGATGCGAACGCAGCGCTCTCCCAACTGAGCTATACCCCCTTTAATATTTTAATGTTCCGGATTTTTTAAAAATGATTCACACACTTTTATAATTTTACTATAAGAAAGTTAATATTTCCATATAATTAGTTTATAGATTTTCACAGTCTATAACATGATCCTCTCACCAGCTAATAAATCTGCAGTATGATTATGGCATGTTAAGAAAATAACCTGTTTTGTTTTTGCAAATTCATTAATCTGTTGGGCAGCCAGTGATTGTCTGTTAAAATCCATATCCACTAGAGGGTCATCCAGCACAAGAAAGCCTTCCTTGTCTGCCAGAAAATAGTTTGCCATGGTTAGTCGTAGCGCTAAAGAAAATACATCTTTAGTACCAAATGAAAGTAAATCATAAGATAATTCAGATCCATCAGGTTTAATCAGTCTGCTGGGATAATCTCCTTCCATTTTTACACTGGTAAAAGAATCGGCACACATCTTCATGAAATAATCCTTAAAAAGCAATTGGAACTCTTTGTATGGATTCTGGAATGTAGAAGAAAGCAGTTCAGTAGTTTTACTGTTAATAAGGGCAATAGCTTCCCCTTCCAGGTATATTCTTTGGTATTTTTGTTTTACCTCATTAAGCATCGCTAGAAGCTCTTCAGAGGAAAACTCAGGCTTTTCCAGTTCTTTTTTATTCTTTTGCTCACGTAAATTATAAATATCTTCCCGGTATTGTTCTTTTTCCCTATTTAATAAATCCAGGTAATCAAAAAAGTTTTTATAATCCGAAAATTCAGCTGGCAATTCAGGAAGATTTTTTAGTTTTTCCCGTGCTTTTTCTAATTTATATTGATTCTCTCCAATCTTCAGCAGTAAATCCCTTTTTGTCCCGTATTCTTCCTGCCACCTCTTAATATTATCAGCAAATTTATCTTTCTTTTTTTCAATTTCTTTTAAATCGCGAATACTATTGGTAATGTTAATAGTTTTTTTATCTGCATCCAGAGATGAAGGCTGATTTTCTTTTGCAAGTTCCTCATATTTTTTCTGCAAATTCTCATAACTATCATTGCCCAACTCTTGCTGAAAGGATTGTCTGGCAAAATACATTTCATTTTTATATTGCTCATATTTCCTATTTTCAGATTGAGCCTCTTCCAGGCTGCTTACTCCTGTTTTCGTTAATTTTTCCAGGTATTCTTTTTCTGTTTTCTCCTTCCTGGCCAGCAAAACATCTATTTCTCCTTCCCCGGCTTGTACTTCTAAAGACCAATCCTGCTGATCTATAGATAATTTACCTTGAAACACTTTTTCAAAAGTCTGATCTTTGTTAACCACATGTTCTTCTGCTAATCCGGTAGTATCTTTAGTGATAATTTTTTGCAGATTTTTGGCTTTGAATAATAATCTTAACTTTGAAGCAGTAATAATTTTTTTAATTTCTTCAATTTGCTGTTTTTTTTCCTGTAAAATATCAATTTCTTCTCTTGTTATAGGAAAAACTTGAGATAGTTGATTATCAGCTTTTCTAATATTATTAAACAATTCTTTTAATTTTTTGAATCTTTCCCGAAATCCTTTATGTTCAAGAAATGTTTGTATGTCTGCTTTTTCCTTTTCCAGTCTACTTATTCTTTCTTCTATTTTTTGTATTTCTATTTCTGCATTATTGGATAGCCAATTTTCCTGTATTGTCCATGATTCACTGTTTTCTATTATATTCTCCATCTGATTGCTTATTATTTTTATTTCACTTTCAATCTGTTGCCGCTCAATAAATGGAGATTTCAAGGATTCATATTTTGTCAGTTTATCCTTAATACCTGCCTGCTTTTCTTCTTTTATTTTTATCTCATCATTTATACTGTCAATTTCTTCCTCTATCTGGACTGCAAGAGTATAGTCTCTAGTAATATTTTCCTTTTCATAATAAGCTTTCAATATTTTCCCGACTTCTCTTGTATAAGGGTTATTGATGCCTCTTCTGTTTTCCGGTTCATTTTTTGTTATATCCCAATGGTCAAAGTAATCTTTGTATTCCTGGGTAATTTTTTCTTTCAACTTATCAACAGAAACTCCATCAGTTTCCATAATGGAAGAACGCAATATGTTCCCTAAATCTGAACGGACATCCTGACCATTGCCATTAAATACATCCTTTGTTCTGTCTAAAGCCGATTGCCATGTTAATAATATATTTTTAATAGTTCCTTCTTTTGCGGGCAGATATTGGCTGAAATATTCAGACACTTCTTTATCTCCGGTGTATTCTCCGTCAACTTCAGATCTAATAATGCAAACGCCATCCTTCCCTCCAGCCTTCCATTCTTTTTTCAGGTGAAATTCTTTATCAGCAGATTGAAAAGTAAGATAAACCCTTATAATATTGCCTCCACTGGCAGGTAGATAATTCTTAATTAATTTTTCATATTTAGCTTTGCTTAGTTCGACTGGTGTGAATAGAACTGCCTCTAAGGCCTGAAGCAAAGTAGACTTTCCAGCCTCATTGGGACCGGTAATGATATTAAGTCCGGGAGAAAATTGTAATGTTCGATCTGAGATACCCGCAAAAGGCTTCAATGTCAATGTTTTAATCCTCATCTTTAATCTCCCTTATCAGGTCGTAAGCTTTTTGCAAAGCTTGAGAAGCAGCATTTTCATTGCTATTCAGTAATGATATAAGTAATTGGTGAGGAAATGAATCTTGTGTAAATTCACTATTAATCAGTCCCTGACCAATTTCTTCGTTAAGTTCTTCTGAAATTGTCTGCAGATATAAAGCCTTTTCCTCAATGGACTTGACAGCTTTTTTTGCCTTGATTAACTCTTCTTTTTTCAATCTTCCCTCTAATATCAATCGCAAGATAGTATTTTTATATTCTACTTTGCTATATTCTGCTTCCATTTTCTCAATACTGCCTTCATCTTGCAGTAAGACACTATTGATTACAAATCTGTACTTACCAGTATCTATTTTTTTAATTACCTTTTCTGAGGGTTTTTCTATTTTGATTAGAAAAGCATTGCCTTTATGCTTACAGTCAAATCCGTCAGGTTCAGGTGTACCTGGAATAAAAATTTTATCTTTCTCTGTAGGATTTTCCGGATATGATAAATGAGTATGCCCCAGTAACCAAAGATCAGAAACACTTGCTTCTAATTCTTTGCTAGTCATCGGGTAATATGATTTGTTAAAATCTGGAGATATTCCTTCCAGACTGCCATGAGCTATTCCTATTTTTAACAGGTTGTCTTTTGGATAATCAACATCTGCAATCCAGCCAATCTTATTTTCTGCTGAATGTTTGGAACTGCAGGGACAAGCAAAAATCACAGCATCAAGATGATGATTTCTCAAGTCATATAATTTTGGTTCTTTTAAAATTAAGACACGATCACCAGTAACCTGACTAAAACTATCCCACAGGCTACTGTCACTAGTATAATAATCGTGATTTCCAGGGAGAACGGCTACCAACTCTCCATTAAATTCATTGAGTATCTTTGCAGCTCGGGATATTTCCTTAGCTTTTACTGTGACTCTGTCAAACAAGTCTCCAGCTATAACGAACAAATCACTTTTCTCTTTGTTTGCAATTTCCACCATTCTGGCTAATGTTTCATACCTGGCATCAATAAGAAGATTCTGGATTTCCGGATAACCAGCAAAGCGCATTCCCAGATGCAAATCAGCAGTGTGGAATATTTTAATTGCCATACCCACTCCTTTTTAACTTTAAATAAAAGCTCACTTTTATACTATAACATAATCCTAACAATTCATTAAACATATAAATACAATACTCAAAATTCATTTTTGCTGTGGTACTAAAATTGTTTAGGATTTATAATCTATTTTCTCTGAATTGCCGGCATTAACAGGCTAATTGTTGCCCCCATAAGACATAAAACAGCAGAAACAAGATAGCTCACATTGTAAGTTCCGGTTAAATCTCTTGCTAATCCCCCCAGCAATGGCCCAAATACTCCTCCTGCTCCCCAGGCAGTAAAAACAAGACCATAATTTAACCCTAGATTTTTTACACCAAAATAATCTGCAGTTGTAGAAGGAAACAAGGTTAGCATCCCACCAAAAGAGAAAGCAACCAGGGCTGTACCAATAGAGAAAGAAAGAAGAGTAACAAATCGCGCAAAAAATACAAAACATATAAATTGAATTAAAAAAATAAGAAAGAAAGTAGATTTCCGACCAGCCTTATCTGAAATAAGCCCACAGGCAAGACGACCAAACCAGTTAAATACAGCATAAATCATAACAAAACTGGTTGCAGTATGGGCAGTTATTCCTGTCTGCTCTTGAGCAATGTTTGATAACTGCCCTAATATCAATAAACCTGCAAAAGTTCCAAAACAAAACATTGACCATAACATATAAAATTGCGGGGTGTTTATCATTTCTTTCCAGGTATAATTTTTCATATTTTTTATTTTTTGGATCGGGATGTTTTGTCTTGATAAAAATAAATGATAATCAGCTGGTGGGTTGTCTATAATCAGGTTAAATAAAAATATTGCAATCGCAAAGCAAATACCTATTATAAAAAAGGTTGATCCAAGTCCAAAATTTTCAATTAAATATGTTGTTAATGGTGCAATGTATATTCCTGCTAATCCGTACCCGCTAACAACGATTCCTGAAATAAGCCCCCTTTTGTGAGGCCCAAACCATTTAATAGCAGCAGGAGTAACAGCAGCATAACCAAAACCCATAGCTGTACCAAATACAATTCCAAAAAAAATAGAAAGACCTATTACAGTCATAAAAAAACCTGACAATATAAATGCTATTCCTGTTAAAGTTGCAGATATAAAGATAACTTTTTTGGGACCAAAATTATCCTGCAGGTGACCTCCGGGAACCATTATTATGGCAAAAACTGCGCAAGCAATCATGTAGGGTATCTGCGATTCGGTTGCAGACCATCCTTCAGTCCGAAGAGCTGACGCGAATACTCCCCAGGAGTATAGCACTCCTAATGCCAGATTTACGCCCAAGCCTGCAAATGTGACCATCCATCCTCTTTTCAAATTGACCCTTAGGTTAATTTCATCATATTTTTCCATATATCCTCTCTCACTTTTAGAATATTAATAGCTCTATAAATATTCTTTAATCTACTGGAATATATCTTTTTTATTTATAGAAAAATATTGATAACACTTGCAAGTTTTTCTCCCTGGCATACGTATAAATATATATATAGGAATAATTACAAACACAGGCTTTTAAATTAATTTTTATATTTTACAGGAATTTTGTAGTATCTGCTTACTCAGAGTCTTCAATTGTAAATTTAACACTTTTTTCACCAAAAATATTACAAACAGCCTCAATTTCTATCTCGTCCCCTTTTTTAGCTTCAGGAATAAAATAGAGAAAAGTTTGAAGATCGCCCAATTGCTTAGAAATCTGCTGGGAAATAATTTCTTTGGCATTATAGATTACTTTTAAACTTTCAATATAGTGTATTGGGTCTCCTCCTACATTGTGAGTGACTTTTACTGACAAAATATTACTTTCCAGGTCAAACTCAGCTACAATCTGACCAGGCGGGTGGGCAATTACCGGACTGCCTATGCCTATAAGGAAAAAAGCTAATAAAACAATTAAAAAAATATTTCTCATTTTAATATCCTCCTCTATAATAACTAAATTAATTTAATATTAATATTATCATTTATTTTTTCTTTTTTTACTATAGATATTATCAGGTAAATTATAAATTTTTCTTTCTTTCATATTTAAATAAAATAATATCTCCAGGATAATTTTTTGTAAAATCAACTATCAAATGATTCACATTTCATTTTGACAAAAATAACATATGCTATAATTCCTCTGATTAATGTTGAAATAACAAAAGCTTTTTCATTTATTACGAAAGCCTCTCCGCAAAAATTATCCATAAAATGAAACAAAATAACTGCCAATATGCTTTGGTTGGTTCTGATATAAATAAAACTGTAGATAAATGTGGTAAAAAATACTCCCCACATAAAACTCCAAAACAAAAAACTTCCCAAGCCCAGCTGATACTGATATGTTCCTTTTAAAAAAAATAAAGGTAAATGCCAGACAGCCCACATAAGACCTAAAATAATAGTTGCCTGATTAATTCCATATTCCATCATTAATTTTGGTAAAGCTATTCCTCTCCAGCCTAATTCTTCCGGTATAGGGCCAAAAAAAAGTAATAATACAGCATAAGAAAAAGTCATCTCTGGTGAAAAATAAAACTGAAAATATGTAGAAGAAAAAGGTAATGCGAAAATTGCGGCAAAAATTCTGATAAAAAAAGGCAGGCCAAATATCAACAGGTACTCTTTATAAGTAATGTAATCCAGATCAATTATTCTATGTAAATAATTGATCTTTTCTTTTTTTGAATAAAAGAAATGCAATAAAATCAAAGCTGCAAAAGTAGGGCTTAATAAGCTAAAATAAATAATACTGCCATAAAATTGGTTGCTGATATATATATTTTTTTCTAAAATCATCAAAGCAGTAGTAGTAAAAAAGGGCAGTATATGGGATATACCAAAAAATATTACAATTATTGGTTTTATTCCGCTATACAAGCCCTTTTTTATCATAAAAACCTTTTTTTATTTATAATTCTACCTATTATTATTTATTTCTAAATATTTATAAATAGTATTTACCCAATCTTTAAATAGTTTCATTCCATTACTGGTTCACTCCGGTCATATATTCTTTATCACCAATCAATTGTTGATAGATTTTTAATTTAATAGTGAATATTTAGTATTTTCTTTAAATATCATTTATAAAATTAAGTAGTAAGGTCAAATCTATCTGCATTCATTATTTTATTCCAGGCAGATACAAAATCATACACAAACTTCTCCTTAGAATCTTCGCTGGCATAAACTTCTGCAATGGCCCGCAATTGAGAATTTGAACCAAAAATAAGATCAATCCGGGTTCCGGTCCAATTTATCTTACCTGTAGCCCGATCACGACCTTCAAATAAATATTCATCCTTATCTTTTGATTTCCATTCTATTCCCATATCAAGAAGGTTTACAAAAAAATCATTTGTAAGGGTTTCCGGTTTTTTGGTAAAAACGCCATTCTGGGATTGGCCATAATTAGTATTTAAAACGCGCATTCCACCAATTAGGACAGTCATTTCAGGAGCAGTAAGAGTTAAAAGCTGTGCTTTATCAAGTAATAATTCCTCTGCCGGTACGGCAAACTCATTCTTAAGATAATTTCTAAATCCATCTGCTACCGGTTCCAGCACTTTAAATGACTCGACATCAGTCTGCTCCTGCGATGCGTCTGTGCGCCCTGGGCTAAAAGGAACTGAAATAGGATACCCTGCTTTTTTTGCTGCTTCTTCTATTCCGGCACACCCTCCAAGAACAATTAAGTCAGCAAGGGATACTTTCTTTTTGTTGGAGTGAATATTGTTAAATTCTGCTTGGATTTTTTCCAATACCTGTAAAACATTTTTTAATTCTGCTGGTTGATTTACTTTCCAATCTTTTTGGGGAGTCAGGCGGATGCGGGCTCCGTTTGCCCCTCCCCGCTTATCAGATCCACGGAATGTAGCTGCTGAAGCCCATGCTGTTGAGACCAGACGAGAGACTGATAAACCAGAAGCAATGATCTTCTTTTTCAGATCTATAATATCATTTTCGTTTACTAACTCATAATCAGTTTCTGGGACCGGATCCTGCCAGATTAATTCTTCTTTTGGAACTTCCGGACCAAGATAACGTGAACGGGGACCCATATCACGATGAGTCAACTTAAACCAGGACCTGGCAAAAGCGTCTTGAAATTCTTCCGGGTTTTGTAAATAATGTCGGGCAATTGGTTCATAAATTGGATCATAACGTAATGATAAATCAGCTGTGGTCATCATGGGGCGAAGCTTCTTAGAAGGATCATGTGCATCAACCACCATATCTTCTTCATCTACATTTTTAGCCAGCCATTGATTTGCTCCAGCAGGACTTTTCACCAACTCCCATTCATACTTAAAAAGTACTTTTAAATAACCCATATCCCATTTGATAGGATTTGGTTTCCAGGCTCCTTCAATCCCGCTGCTAATAGTATCACCACCTTTGCCTTGACCAAAGGAACTTTTCCAACCAAGCCCCTGTTCCTCAATAGGTGCGGCTTCCGGTTCTGGACCCACATGGGTAGCAGGACCAGCACCATGGCATTTACCGAAGGTATGACCTCCGGCAATAAGAGCAACTGTTTCTTCGTCATTCATTGCCATCCGGGCAAAAGTTTCACGAACATCACGACCGGAAGCTACAGGGTCCGGGTTGCCATTTGGACCTTCCGGATTTACATAAATTAATCCCATCTGCACAGCTGCAAGAGGGTTCTCTAAATCTCTTTCTCCGGAATAACGTTTATCACCCAACCATTCTGTTTCCGATCCCCAATATACATCCTCTTCCGGTTCCCAGACATCCTCACGACCTCCTGCAAAGCCAAAGGTCTTAAATCCCATGGATTCCAAAGCACAATTCCCCGTTAAAATCATCAGGTCAGCCCAGGATATTTTACGACCATATTTTTGTTTAATTGGCCAGAGCAAACGGCGTGCTTTATCCAGGTTTACATTATCCGGCCAACTGTTCAGCGGAGCCAAACGCTGTGATCCAGATCCTGCACCGCCACGACCATCTCCCATCCGATAAGTACCTGCACTATGCCAGGCCATTCTGATAAAAAGAGGACCATAATGGCCATAATCTGCAGGCCACCAATCCTGAGATTTGTTCATTAATTCATATAAATCCTCTTTGACAGATTTTAAATCAAGTGTTTTAAATTCTTCGACATAATTAAAATCTGCCCCCATGGGATTGCTTAAACTGGAATTCTGATGAAGAATTTTTAGGTTTAGCTGATTAGGCCACCAATCTTTGTTAGAAGTTCCGCCGCCTGATAGAGAATTTCTAGTCATACCTGTAACAGGACATTTACTTTCTTTATTCATAAATAATCTCCTTCTTATACATTTTTAATTTAGATATTCAAATATATCCCGCAATATTTTCTTTAAAAAAACTTAATCCGGTTTATCTTTTAAAAAATAACAGCTATTTTTTAAAAATTAGTGTTTTAAAATTTAAAAATTTAAGAAAGTAGTATTTATTTGCAGGTGTTTTTTGTAATGTAGTATATCTGTTCTGTATTTGAAGGTTACAAAATATTTTATGATGTTCTAATTTATAATTTATTAATTTAAAAAATTTAATTACCCATTTTACCCATTGTTTTTAAAGTATATTTTTTAGTTTCAAGTAAAGTTTTTATTTTAAATTAAAAATCTTTAAAAAGGTTTACAGATATCATTTCTTGTTATCAGCAAACCTTTATAGAATTTAAAATCAGTAATCATTAAATTAAAATAATTAAATTATTATATTGCTATTTACATCTTTACCCAGTATTAACAGCCACATGGATTACAGGATGCATCATCCGGGTCATAACAGTCACCACATGGATCACACGGGTCACAACAACTAGCAGGATCGCATTCACATTCATCATAACAATCTCCACATGGATTACAGGGATCACATTCCGGCTCACAGGTACTGCATGGGTCGCAGGTATTACAGGGGTCTGGATCACAGGTATTGCATGGGTCATTTGTATTACAAGGATCACAAGTGTTGTTTGAAGTGTCAGAGCTGGCCGGTATGACAATGATTGCGATTGTATCTTCAAATTCACCGTCTTCAGTAATTACAGTAATATCAGCCCCTGGACTGGCTATTGCTTCAACTAGCCCGTTTTCATCAACTGTTACTTTGTTAATATCGCTTGACTCCCAAAAAACCACTGTATTGGTGGAATCTATCGGTTCAATCTCTACAGATAATTGTAGATTTTTCCCTACTTCAAGAATCTGATCTCCTCCTGTAATATTAACACCAGTTACATGGACTATACTTGAGAGACACCCACTTAAAAAAAGCACCATGGCAAAAAAAATAATTGTCAAATTAAATAATTTGTTGATTCTCATTTTTAACTTTATTTTTCTCCTTTATATTTTTAGATATGTATTTTTAGATATGTATAGGTTAATTAAATAATATTTGTTAATGGATAATTGAGATATACAAATTAACAAGCATGAATTTAATTTTTTTTAATTACCTCCTGGCTTTGATTAGAATTTACATAAAATATGTTAAATTAATCTGCAAAGATATTTTTTTAGAGTCATATATAAAAGAAAGCTATTTTTATTATCTATGATACAGTAAATTTTAAAAATGAACAATTAAAATATAACAGGGGATTTTATTATTTTTATTAATAAGCCTCGCGGGAAAGCAAGAAATTAACGCTATCCCACGAGGCTTATTTAGTTTTTCATTACCCATAAACAAGGGCTTCTCTGGGTAAGCATCACCTGTCAGTTGATATTTGAACTATAGGTAATGCTATACAAGAAATCAACTACCTGTTCTCTCTTTTACCCTGTAGTCCGATTAACTGTTGTTATCATCCCTTCATCTGAATAATAATTATCAATCGAATCTAGAACATATGAATCTGAACCATTAAGTATCACACTGAAATCAGGCTCTGGGCTGTTCCAATAGTTTCCGCCAAAATCTACAGTTGCTGTTCCAGACAAGCCTGTTACCTTCACAAAGTTTGGATCAACAGGTGGTTCTGCCCATGTATCTTTTATCATGCAGTTTTCAGTAAAATTAAAAGAACTAGCAGCTACTGCAGAGCGCAAAGCTCTTCCTCCAACATCAACTGTATCGTTGTCTGCATCCCAGTTCACAATATCATTTCCTAATATATTAATATGCGCATCAGTAACAGTTCCAGATAAAAGAATTGCATTATGTGCTGTATTCCTTATATTGTTAAATAATATTTGTACCGATGAAGGTTTTCTAATGTATATTCCTAAACCTTCTGTACTACCTGCTACTCCGTCTATATAGTTATACTGGATTTGAGTAATCCCATCGGCATAAGGATCAATTACGGCAATTCCTGCTACATTTGTAGTTGAAGAGTTAAAAGTATCTGTGATATTCAGGAATTTATTATTCTCGACAAGAACACTCTGTATATTACCTAATAGCAATCCTTTCCCGCCATCAAAAGTAATTCCCTTGATTGTAACAGATTTTTCGATGACTGCACTTGCATCAGTGCCAATGTAAATACCGCCAGTTATGATTGTTCCATCACTAATGTTTGTTGTTGGTTTAATATTGGCATTTGCTCCACGCAAAGTAATTGATTTAACAGCATCAATAGCATTTATTGTTACTTCTTCATCATAAGTGCCTGCCGCGATTTCTATCTCATCACCATCTTCAGCTTCATTAACTGCTGCCTGGATAGTGTCATAACCTAGCTTCTGAGTAACATTAATTACTTTACCATCAACTACAGTTATTTGTTTTGTGGCAAAGCTTAAATTACTGTCATCATATGTTTTAACAATTACTGTTGCAGTTCCAGCAGATAGTCCAGTTAATTCGCCTGTTTTTTCACCGATTTCAGCTATATCACTTTGGTTCACATAAACAGACCATAAAACTTCATTTGTTGCATCTGTTGGAGTTATATCTGCTGATAGAATTATTGTATCTCCAACAGCAACAACATCAGATCCTTCGATACTTAAAGCTGTAACAGCAGGCAATTGTTCACCAGTAATTATTTGTCCTGCAAAATCTCCTTCAGTTCCTGTCTGTCCAAATATACCAACAATTCTTACTGTTTCTACCGCATCGGTACCTGTAATAGTTCCATACAAGGTATCAATTCCCTGTGCATTGATAGTTGCTGAAATATCTCCTTCGATATCACCGGTAACAGTACCGGTAAAAGTTGCTATATTTTTAATATACCCTGTAACGCTACCTTCGATTTCTAGGTCAAAATCACCTGTTAGTGTTCCTGAAACATCTCCCTTATCAGTAGCTATCTGTCCTGAAACAATGCCATTAAATACCGGGTCTTCTGGACCTGTTCCTCCGCTTCCTCCGCCACCACCACTGGAAGGTGGATTATCATCCGGGTAAAGAATTCCTTCCGCTATTTCACCTACTCCATCCATAACATCAAGGTCTTCCGTTACATCTTTTCCTTCTTCTATAGCTGTAGTAACCTGTTCCACCAAATCTGTGAAAATATCAGTATTTATTATCTCATCCGGGTCAATATCTCCCAAATCCATGCCAGCTTCCAAAAGCTGTTCTACTACCAGGCCTATTGCAGTTGATTCAGGTGTCATTACTCCAGCATCATAATCTTCATCTTCTGCTACCGCGCCAGGAATCACTTTTTTCAGAACAATCGCTTTACCATCTACCTCAACTGTAGCAGTTATAACAGTATTGGGATTTACAGCAATGTTTTCAAAGCTATAGTAACCATTTTCATCTGTTGTCGTAGTACGGGTAACCCCATTGGCATCAACTATCGTTACTGTGGCCCCTGCTGCAGACACCCAGCCAGATACATCTTTGGACATCTCACCGGCAGAAGGAGGTACTACTACTCTTCCTTCGATAACTCCTTTTACTGGTGTCGGAATTACTCCACAGCCTGCAATTAAAAAAGCAATTAGCAGAAAAAAAGTGATTGATAAAAATCTTTTTTTATTATCCATTATTAATAATGCCCTTTCTTTTTTTATAACTTATTTTTATATTTTTTTAATTGAAAAGTAATCAACGTAAAATTAAACAGTAGATGAAACATTTATTAAAGCAAAAAAATACCCTTCTAATTTTAATAAAATAATGATTAATTATTCTTAGCAATAAATATATATATAATATATAGATATATTTAACATTATTTATATTTTTTTACTTTTCACATCACCTCCATAAATTAATAATTAAGCAAGGTAAGGATAAATTGATTTTTGTTTTTTGTCTTGGCCAATGATAGAAATGGGGTTCAGAATTATGAATGGTTTGATATGTGAATATTTTTTGAAGAAATTTGATTTTTTAATAGTTTCTACTAGCAGATTATTAGTACTATAATTACTATAATTACAATAATGCTTTTTAAATGTTTTTTCAAAATTATTATTTAAGGACTGCATTGAGAAAGTATTGTTATTGGTTTTTGCCAATCTTACAAACTCCTATCTGCTTTTATTGAGGCATGAAAATATAAATCGGCAGTCTGGTTGCCATAGCCGATAAGCTTTAGGCCAAGACTTTGCTCCTTACCCTTTCGAATAGATTGCCTTTATCAATTTATTAGAGATTTCTATTTATTTTTAAAAGAATAGTTTTTAAATTTAAAAAAATTAATATTAATTTATTTTAACATAAAATAATATAAAAAGATATCTTATTTGAATTTATTGTGAGAAAACAAACAATTAAATAAAATTAACCTAATGAATTAAGTTTACCTGCCCTAAAATCCAATTACTAATCAATTCCAGTGCTGCTGGTGAAATTGTTTCTTCAATTCTGGCATATTCATCAGGTGAACCGGTTTCGGCAGATTGAAAGAGATGATTAAGCCCTGGTAATTCCTTGATTTTAATATTACTATTGCCACCTTCTAGCAGTGCTTCTTTAATTGCAGGAAGATTTTCTACGGGTGGCACCTGTAGATCTTTTTCACCAATAATAGCAAGTACCGGACATTCAACCTTGCTTAAAGTTACCTTGGGGTCATAAGTGAGGAAATATCCAAACCATGGTGAAAGTAAATTTTGTAATTGTCCTTTTACATATACATCCCAGTTACCTATTTCTTGTTTTTCTTCTTCAGATAACTCAAAATAATATTCCTCGAAAATTTTAGAGGCTCTTTCTTTTAAAACCTCTTTATCACCTTCTTCTTTTACCAGAGAATACAATTTTTTATTGTAGCCTAAATATCTGGCAATCTTTCCCTCGCTGAAACCCATAGCTCTTAAAATTAGATCTCCTTGCAGGTACAATATTTCCTCTCCCGGCAATCCTGGTCCAGCCATTAAAACAATAAAACTAACATCTCTTGACTGCACTGCTACCATTGGGGCAATCAGACCCCCTTCGCTATGCCCAATTAAGCCAATTTGTTTAGTATTAATCTCTGTACGGTTTTTCAGGTATTCTACCCCTTCCAGTACATCGGAAGCAAAATCTTCACTGGTTGCCTGAGAAAAATCTCCTGTAGATTTCCCGACCCCCCTATCGTCTACTCTTAAAACAGCAATTCCCTTTCTGGTCAAATAATCTGCCAGCACCAGGAATGGACGATGACCTGCAATAGTTTCATTTCTATCCTGAGGACCCGAACCACTAATCAGCAGAACTGCAGGGAATGGTCCTTTTTTTGCTGGAAATGTCAATGTTCCTGACAGGGTTATGCCTGCTTCTTTGTTTTCATACTCAACATCTTCTTCGATATAGGGATAAGGTCTTAGTGGTTCCTGTGGTCTTACAATTTCTTTTATCTCTTCTTTTTTCTCCAGCAGAAGAGGAAAAGCTGCTCCCGACTGTTTCCATTGTCCTTCAATTATTAAACCTTCTTCGCTGATCACTCCCTCAAAGACACCACCAATAGCTTTAATCTCCAGAATTAAATTATTATCATCCTGAATAATCTCATTAACAAGAATCCCCCTAACTCCCTGATCAGGGCTGTCCATAGTAGCAGAGATATTACCCTCAGTAGTCTCATAAACCCTAAATACAATTCGAAGTTCAGTTCCAGGAACTTTCAATGTTCCTTCCCAATTCCCTAATATGTTTTTTATTTCATTAGCCCCACTGGGCATAGTAAGAAATAGGCATACAACAATGATAAAAATATATGTAAATATTTTTTTCATACTTTTTAGATCCTTTTAATATTTTTCAATAAATTAATAGATAATTTTATTTATGTTTTTTATTATATAGCCAATGCTCCAAAAGCTACAATTGTTTAACCATTTTATAATTAATTTTAGTCTGGTTCATATACATCTGTTTCTTTACCTGTAGCTTCGTTATAAATGATTTTTTTTTGAGAAAACGGCAATGAATCCCAATCATCGAAATTAAATTCATCCTGCAGCTCTAGCTTTTCAATTGATGATAGGCTGGTATACCAAATATCATAATTATTTTTAACCATTTTCTTCACCAACTTTCTAAAATTTTAATTGGCATTATTCAATTTTATTATAACAAAGAAAATTTAAATTATCCAAATAAGGTATTGAATACAGGATTTGTATTTAAAATAGTATTTCTTATGTCAACTGAAATAGATATTTGTTACTTTACGCTAGAAAATATCCTTCAAAGTCTCGCCTGATATTTATTTCTTGCACTTTTAAGTTTAACAGTCGTTTATTTGCTGTTATTTCACCTATACAAACTATTGTCTTGCAGAAAGAGTTTTCTTTCAATTAACAAAAGTATTAATTTTATTTAATTCCTTTTTTAATCTTTAGATTCAGCCTCCAGAATATCCGATTTTAAAATCTTTTCATAGCTGTAGAGAGGGCAGTTATCCTGTCTGCATGTTGTTGGATAATAAGTTTTATAACCTCCACTGAGATTTTTAACATTTTTAAATCCCTTCAGCTTCAATAGGCGATAGGCTAAATATCCTCTCAATCCAACCTGACAATAGATTAAAATTGTTTTATTTCGATCCAGTTCATTCAACCTTTCTCTTAACTCATCCAGCGGAATATTAATTGCACCTGAAATCATTCCTTCCTGACATTCGTCATTCTTTCTTACGTCAAGAATAATTACCATTTCCGGTTGATACTGGTTTAATTCATTCCAATGAAATATCTCCACATCTCCTTTTAAAATATTATTGGCAACATAACCGGCCATATTAACCGGATCTTTAGCGCTATTATATGGTGGAGCATAACACAATTCCAGTTCTTCCAGATCAGATACCTTCATACCAGCTCTGATTGCTGTAGCTATAACATCAATTCTCTTATCTACTCCTTCTTTACCTACAGCCTGGGCACCTAATATCTGACCATTTGGAGAAAATAATAACTTAAGAGATATTGGTTCTGCACCCGGATAATATCCTGCATGTGAAGGTGAATGAGTGTATGATTTTAAATAGGAAATATCTTTTTTCTTTAACACCTTTTCATTATTTCCTGTTGTAGCTATAGTCATATCAAAAACTTTTATAATAGAACTTCCCTGGGTGCCAGAATACATTTCCCTGACTCCTAATATATTATTTGCGGCAATTCTCCCCTGTTTGTTGGCTGGACCGGCAAGAGGTATAAGCGAAGGACATTGATCAATAAAATCCTCAACCTCAATGGCATCACCAACAGCATAAATATCCGGATCTGATGTTTCTAAAAATTTATTAACCTTTATTCCTCCAGTTACTCCAATTTCCAAACCGGACTCCTTGGCTAAAGTGTTTTCAGGTCTCACCCCCACACCCATAATAATCATATCTGTTCTTACTTTTTTCCCACTAGCCAAACCCAATATTTGACAATTCTCTCTATGTTCAATAAATTGCACCGGGTCTTCCAGATAAAATTCAACATCATTCTCTCTGAGATGTTGATGAACCAAAGTAGCCATCTCATAATCAAGAGGCCCTAATACCTGCGGCATCAGTTCAATGATACTAACAAAAACTCCTGCCTTTTTAAGATTTTCGGCAATTTCAATTCCAATATAACCAGCTCCAAACAGAACAATCCGTTCAGGCTTTTTGGAATCAATAAATTCTTTAATAGCCAGGGCATCAGGAATATCTCTTAGGCTGAATACTTTATTAGAGTCAAGTCCTTTTATTGGGGGATGAAATGGTTTAGCTCCTGGAGATAAAATTAATTTGTCATAATTTTCTTCATATAACTTTCCACTAATTTTATCGTGGATAGCAACAGTTTTTCCGGTTCTTTTTATTTGCAGTACTTCCTGATTTGTACGTATGTCCAGATTAAAGCGCTTCTTTAACAACTCAGGAGTGTTAACTATTAAATCTTCTTTCTTTTCAATAAGACCACTTAAGTAATAAGGCAATCCACAGTTGGCATAAGAAATATATTTCCCTCTTTCAATAATAATTATTTCTGCTTTTTCATCCAGTCTTCTTAGTCTGGCAGCAGCAGAAGCCCCGCCAGCAACACCACCTACAATCACAACTTTCATATATTTCACTCCCTCTAATATTTCAATTTTGTCAAGGTTGTCACGGGGACGGTTCTTTTGACAATCTTCATTGAACTGGAAAATCATAATAAGTATCAGGATAAGGTTCACTTCCTAAGGTATAATGCCACCATTCTCCAGAGTAAGGTATAAAACCGTACTTTTCCATAGTTGCTTTAAGTATTGCCCTGTTTTTAAGCTGTTCCCTGGAAATTAAATTTGTATTATGGTGAGATATTTCCCCAAAAAAGTCAAAACCACTTCCCATATCCAACTCTTTACCTGTATTAACATTAATTAGAGTTAGATCAACAGTACTTCCTCTTGAATGTCCTGACTTTTTAGCAATATAACCTAAACGAAAAAGGTCTTTTTTATTTACTTCAGGATAATATTTATCTTTCATTTTTTTATCCTCTACATCAGCAGCCCATCGGATAAAATGGTTAACAGCCTGCTGGGGACGATAACCATCAAATATTTTTAAGGCCAAATCATGCTCTCTAAGTTCAGCTGCAACTGCTGCTAATGCCCTGCTTGCTTCTATTGTTAATATTATCCTGGGTGCAAGGTACCCGTCTATTCGATTTCCAACAAAATTATCATTTGAGAAATATCTGACATCCAGAATAACATCTGGAACCAATTCGTCAATATAGACAAATCCTTCCGGTAAAACATTCTTCTCTTCAGAAGCCAGATTAATAGTAGTGTTTACCCAGGACATTATAAAAAATATTATTAGCCCTATTGCCAAGCATAAATGTTTTTTATTTTTCATATTCATAGCTGAAAACTCCTTATAATTGCTAACTAAAACCCTCTGGTTTGTCCTATCCAGGGAGCATTTTTCCCTTCTTTGTACTCCTCTATTCCTGGACCTTCAAGTTGATGCAAACGCCAGATACCATAAATATAAGTGAAAATTAATACGAATAAAGTTAAAGGCCATCCCAGCAAGATATTAACCCAGGCTATTGTTGCTACATCACCAATTCTTAATAGAAATATTTGCACCAATAAACGAATCATAATTAATCCCGTCCAAAACCATGTTACCTCACGATATGCCGGCTTTATATCCTTGCGCCAATACCACTCCAGAGGCCATCCACGGCTTAAATGGCTGGTCCAGGCAGCCAGAGGCTTGCCGGTTAGCAAGCTTGCCGCAGCCAAAACAAAAAGTAATCCACTACTTAAAACAGGTCCAATAAAATAAAGAACCGGGTTTCTGGTTAAATAAGCTAATCCTGATGCCAGTACAACTCCAACCAGGCCACCCAGGGCATATTTCCACTCCTGTTTCCTGACAAGGCGAATTATTGCAAATATTAATGCAAAAACTATAGAGGCCATCACAGCCAAATCCAGCCCTGCTATGTTATTAAACAACACAAAAATTAAAGGTGGCAGTATGGCATCAAGTGTCTTGCTGGAAATAACTGAATGAAGCTCTTCAAATATTTCTTTTCTTTTAACCATTAATTGTTCTTCCTTTTACTTTTTGTTCCATAAATTACAAAACCACTCATATTAATATAAGTCTTCAATTTCTATAATTACCGGATATTCAAAAATATTTCTTTTTTGTCATTTTAGCATAATTTCCATTTTTCAACCTTAATATTATTTAAGACATCTAAACTAAGATACTTCAAAGAAATCTAATTCCTTTAAGCATAATATAATAAAATTACTTTAAAGATTTATTAGAAATATTGTTGATACAAGAAGTGAATATAAGAAGGATTTTTGCTAGATACTTATAATATGACTTATTCTTCAGTGTTTGTTTTTAATCAAGATAATCTTGTAACTTTCCACTACGTTTTGGATGTCTTAATCTCCTAATTGCTTTATCCTGAATTTGCCTAATTCTTTCACGTGTCAAGCCAAAATCTTTACCGACTTCTTCCAGGGTATGGGGATGTCCCCCGGCTATACCGAACCTTAATTCCAAAATTTGCTTTTCTCTTGGTGTTAAAGATTTTAGAACTTTTTCCAGCTGTTCTCTTAATAAAGTATCTCCAGCAATTTTCAGAGGTTCCGGGGAATCTTCATCTTCAATGAAATCTCCTAAATTTCTATCATCTTCTTTACCAATTGGACTCTCCAGCGAAATTGGATGTTGAGCTATTTTAATGATTCTCCTAATTTTTTCTGATGGCAACTCCATCTCTTCGGCAATCTCCTCAACTGACGGCTCTCTACCCAAATCCTGTATTAAAAGCTTTGATATTCTTGCCACCTTGTGGATCATGTCCACCATATGCACAGGAACACGTATTGTCCTTCCCTGATCAGCAATTGAACGGGTAATAGCTTGTCTAATCCACCATGTGGCATATGTACTAAATTTATAGCCACGCCTATAGTCGAATTTTTCAACCGCTTTAATTAATCCTATGTTTCCTTCTTGAATCAGGTCCAAGAAAAAGAGTCCCTTGCCTGTATAATGTTTGGCAATACTTACGACTAATCTTAAATTTGATTTAGCGAGAATTTTTTTAGCCTCTTCATCTCCTTCTTTAATTTGCTTGGCTAATTCAATTTCCCTTTTTTTGGTTAATAATTTAATTTTGCTAATTTCCTTTAGATACGTCTTAACCGGGTCATCCTGCTGCATATTATTATCAATAGAAATAGAATCTTTTTCAAAGAAAGAAATCTTTTTGGCCTTGTTTTTATTCTTAGCTCTTTTAATTTTCGCTTTCTCATTAATTGGTTCTTTCATTTCTATTTCCTTAAATACACTAGTAGTTGGATTGAAAGTAAGGTCATCAGTATCATATACTTGATTAAATTTCATAACTTATTTCTCCGGGAGCCTATCCTTATATTTTATGCAATAATATATTTTTTAACTCTATTTTAAGAAAATAATCATTTACTGTCTGGAAGACTGATATAAACATTTGCTATTATATATTTTTTGATATATTTCGGGTGGTTTTGGGCAGAATAAAAGATATTTAATGATATCTTTAGTTATTTATTTATTTCAAATAGAAAAACCCCTTAAGCTTTACCGCTAAAGGGGTTTTCATTATTCACAACTACAATTAATAGCGTCTTCTACTATCATTAAAATCTCTTCTGGGTTGCTGCGGCTTAGCTTCGTCAATCTTTAATGGGCGACCATTAAAATCGGTATCATGTAAAGCATCTTTTGCTTTGCTAGCTTCTTCAGAAGAAGACATTTCCACAAATCCAAAACCTTTGCCCTGGATTATATTAACACTTTTAACAGTGCCATGATTAGTGAAAAGTTCTTCTAATTGTTCGTTAGTTACAGAATAGTTTAAGTTACCTACGTATAGTTTGCTTCCTTGCATATTTTTTACCTCCTTTTAAAATATTTCTTCAGTAACATTTAAATTAGAGGTAAGCGATTGCAAGATTAAAAAATCTCTATATTATTTATTACTGTTGATAAACCCTCTATTCTTTCAGTTCTTTCCAGTCTAGAAGGCTGATAATTACTATTCTATTTTAAAATAGAACAATAATTATCTTTAAGTATCAATCTATTATACCTTATTCAAGTGATTTGTCAAATAAATGTTTGGTTAATTTTAATTTAACTTTTTTGAATACTTTATTTTACAGAAATATTATTTTTTGACTATTTTTGTTATCCCACATCTTAAAGTTATGCTATATTTATTAACAAGAGGATTTTCTTGCTTTAACTATCTTATCGGCTGCTATTTTACCAGTAAGAATAGACATGGGAACCCCTGCCGGACTATAAACCCATTGGCCTGCCTGATAAACAGAAGGAATAGGTGTTACAACAGATCTATTCGAGAATAAGATATTGTTTATAACCGGCATAGACTTCTGAAATTCCCAACCGGTAATCGCTCCTTCAGAACTTCCGATTCGATTCTCAATACTCAAAGGCGTCAGTGAAAAACGAGCAATAACTTTTTCCTTTAACATTGGATAAATAGTATCTGATAGCACTTTGATAATATGATTCTCCAGTTCTGATGTAAACTCTCCAATCCAGCCTGCTTGTTGAATCTTTTTAAAAAGATTATATTCAGCAAGGCAACTGATAATCACGCCAGTTTTCCCTGTGGGAACTAATTCATTATCCTTAAGACCGGGAATTGAGATTTCATAGGTATTTAAAGTAGTAAATTTATCCAACCATTCTAGTATTTGGTTTTTACTAACCTGGGGAAAATTTCTTAATAGTTTATTCAGCTCTTCACGGTGTGTTTCTCCTAATCCTTTTTTTGAAGGTGTATAAAAAAAATGTCCATGGGCAATCTTTCCAAAACTTTCAAGCGGCTCATCAACTTCGATAAAAAGGGTAAAAACAGAATCTCCTCCTCTGTTTATCAGCATCCTCTCTTTAGTCTTATTTATCTTTCTTTTTATAGCCGCTGAAACATTTCCTATTTCAGTTATTTTATAGAGTGTCTTCAGATTGGCAGCCCATATTAAATTTTTATATTGATAACTCACGCCTTGTTCGTCTTTCAAAAGATTCTTTTTAGGATATACAAGTGTAATTTTGGTTTCTTTCTTTATTTTTAATCCAAAATACAATATCTTTTTTTCAATCGCTTCTGATAACTTACCTACTCCACCCTTGGGATAAAAATAATCCAGGTATAAAGAGAAGTAACTTAATGCAAAAAAGGAGGGTGTATTCTTAAAAAAATGCTGGATAACCATGTCTCTTAAAGATGGGTCTTTTACAATTGTTTTTAGGTAGTCTTCTACAGGCATATTCATGTGATTTATTTTCCAGACAGTAAGAATGAATTTTGGGAACCAGGGGAGAATTTTATGAAAAAGAAAATTCATGTCTCGTTTCAGATCTTTGAAAACTGGATTTTCAATTCCATAAAGCACATCCATGTGCTTAATTATCTTCCGTATGACCTTTATAAGATCATCAATTTCGTTATTGCTTTCCGGGTAGAATTTTTTCAGAAGTTCCTGGTATTCCGATAAGCTTGCAAGATTTTTAATATGTATAATTTCTTTTTCAATGCCCAGAGATACAGGGCTCTTGACGACTTCAAGGTTGATGTTCAGATCCTTCAGCATTGTGAAAATTATTCCAGCATTAATCAAGGCTCTTACTCCAACATCAAAATGAAATCCGTCACGACTCAAAGTATTTACCAGACCTCCGCACTCTTTATTTTTTTCAACAAGCAAGACTTTTTGGCCTGAGTGTGCCAGGTAAGCAGTGGCGGTCAAGCCGGCAATGCCTCCGCCAACCACAATCGTATCATATAAATTTTCTATTTTATAATTTTCATTCATTAATTAATTCTAACAGATTCCAATAATATTTATACTAAGAAATTTCTTGCAACCCTGCTATCTCTATACTTTTTTCCCAAAGATCATATGCAATTTCCTTATCCATAGCTGGTGGGGCTGGTATTTCTTCTGTAGTTAAGTTAAAAAATTTTCCACTTACTCCTTCCAGATTTTTGGATACTCCTAGATAGTATAAAGCTACTGCTGAAATATCAGGCGATTGTAATAGCTTATCAAAAAAATTCTTTTTAAACCATCGATAAAAAGGTCCATTCTCCTGACCAGTACCTGTTTTAACGGCTCCAGGATGCATACAATTAATTGTAACACCTGTGTTATTAAAAATTTTATTAAACTTAATCATAGACAAGAGCTGCGCTGTTTTAGCCGACCCATAACTTTTTAATCCTGAATATCTGTGTTTTTCCCAATTAAGATCATCAAGATGTATCCCCCAAATTGCAAACCTATGTCCTTCTGAATTTACCATAATAATCCGGGCATTTTCCTGGGCTTTCAGTTTTTCTTTTAAAATAAAATTCATAATAAAGGAGGAAAGATAGTGTACGGCAAAAACCTTTTCAAACCCATCAGGGGTAATTTCTTTTTTTGTCAGGTATATACCTGCATTATGAATGAGTACATCGATAGGTCTAATTAATTGAGACAGCTCTTTTGAAACCTGAATGATATCTTTTAACCTGCTTAAGTCGGCTATTTTGTAATCACATTGAACATTAAATTCATTTTCTATTTCCTTACGAAGATCTTCCGATTTCTGCAAATTCCGATTAATACACAACAAATCTGAGCCGTGGGCAGCATATTTTCTAGCAGTATGGTAACCAATTCCCGACGTGGCTCCGGTTATAACAACAAGTTTACTTTTAAAATCTTCTTTACAAATTTCTGGAACCAACCGACAATTTCTGATCATAGCAAATATATTTGACCAATGATATTCTTTAAAATATTGAAATATTTTCCTGTTTCTTTTCATCTAATATTTATATTATCCAAATTTCTTCCTCATAAACTTCCTGTATGCTTTACCGAATCGGGGAATATTGTCAAATGTATCTCCCCACAAATCATAATAATCCCTTTGCTCTACGATTTTTCCTTCTTTATTAAATGTCAGCCTACTAGTTCCGTATAATATAGAACTTGGATTTTTCTTGTATTGAATGGTCATTTCCCATTCTAAAAAAACTAGATTGGATTCCATCATTACATTGACAATATTCATTTTTAGGTCTTTCGAACGTTTTGCCAGGCGTTTAGTCATTGCAGTAAATTCTTCTATTCCGAGAATTTCCTGGATCGAATCCCTGAAATATATATTCTTATCATAATAGGGAAGAATATGCGACCAGTCAGGATTTCCCTCTGTGTTATATGTTTTAGACCATAATTCCTTAATAGTGTCTATATTAACTGATTCATTCATGTTTTATAACTTTCTCTTCTAAAATCAATATTGTCTATAATCTATTAACAAAAAGTGAATATACTAAAAATAATCTTCCATTTTTTGTTTCTTAATTTCTTAGTATAATTATTTACCCTATAAAAAAAATTCTATTAATTTGATTTGCTATTATACCATAATTATTAAAATGTTTTTTCTTATTTTTATAATGAATTAAAAGGCAATTTTCACTTTAAAACTCCAGATTATGATAAAATATTAATACAAAATATTTAAAATTTCTATACCCCAATAAAAAAGGAATGATCTTATTTGTCAGAAAATTCTAAATTACAATTAAGAGAAAAAATAACTGACCTTCTCTCAAATCAAAAACTTGCTGTGCTAGCAACCCGGGGTAAAAAACAACCTCATGGCTCCCTGGTTGCTTTTGCTTATTCCAAAGACCTTCAGTTTATTATTTTTGCAACCGCCAAGGATACTATAAAATATGATAATATCCAAAAATATCCTCTTATTTCACTACTTGTTGATAACCGTAAGAATAATCTGAAAAATTTTGAAGATGCTGTGGCTTTAACCATAATAGCAAAAGGGGAAACAGTTGGGAAACAACCCTTCTCGGAGCTTTATCTTGCACGTTTTCCTGATTTGAGGGAATTTCTGGAAGATCCCCGCACAGCCCTTATCTTGCTGAAAGTACAAAAATATATTTATGTACAAAGATTTAATGAAATCCAAAATTTAAAAATATAACTATCTTTTTTCTTAAGATACCCTGTTTTCCCCAAGTCTGTTAGATTTTATTATTTAACATTATATTTATTTAAAGACAGTTTACTAAAAACTATACCTTAACTATGCCTTATATGATGTCTGCAAAAAATTACCACTCCATACAAGTCCATAGGGGAAGTAGAGTCAAAATTTAATCTCCCTAAATATTATTTATCCATCCAGTACCATCACTTGTTTCCCTCCATATTCGATGCCGGCACAGAAACCTTGGTCTTCTAAGATAGTTTTATTATGTTCTTTATCCCTTAGGATGACCTTTACTTCTCCTTGCAGATTTTCCTGAACAAGAGGAATCATATTCCCATCTCTGGGACCATTGAGAAGCATAAAATTTTCAGACAATGTCCGGGTTTTTATTTTTAAAGAGAATCGTTTATTTTCCACTTTAATATTGACATCTGAACCACTTTGTTGAACCTGAATTTTGCTTCGATTAATAGTTGTAAAAGAATAAAAAGTGCCATTGGCATACAACCCAATTAAAAAACCACGAAAAGAAAAAAACGAAAAAGGAATTTGAGCAAGAGAGCAGCTTAAGGAAGTTTTACTATGAATAAAATTGTTGGATTGAATCCATATCCAGGAATAAGGAAAAGCCTTACCCCAATTTTTCTCTATATATCCTTTTCCCTGACTAAAGTCAATATCTTTTCCGTCTATATTAAGATGACCCTCTAAATCCATATCCATCACACATACTTGAGCATAACATTGCATTGAAGGAATATAATTATAAAAACCCATGCTCCCGGGATTTAATAAAGTATCCGGCCATTTAAGTATATTTTTAAAATTGACTGTACCTTTTATATTAATACCTGATTCAGATATATTTAATTTAATATGATCTAAAGAAAAATAATTATCTTTAACTGAAACCTGAAAATTTTTTCTTGAGGTGATAAATTCATCAGGAGCAAAACGTAAATATCTATAATTTACTTTTACCATTTAATACCTGAATAAAACTATGAGAATGTTTTTGGTTTTACCAAGGTGTATACCCGGATAAAAACAAAAACTTGTTGAGTGCTGGCATCAACTAACTTAAAATACCATCCCTCAAAAATTCCTTTTTTATTCCAACCATGATACAAATCCGGATTAACAAAGTTATTAATCATAACTTTTTCGCTCCCGCTCCCAAATATATTTTAAAAATAATCTTATTTAATCAGGTTTTATCTGAATACAGCCCTATTACAGTGAAATATTCTAAAAATAAATTGTATCACTTACAATTGCCTTTCTACATATCAATATACATATCATTATCTTTTTCCACTATTTGATAAGCAGAAAGAGAGCGTGCAAATCCAAGCGCCTTTGTTAATGAACTAATTAATTTTGGCCAACGGGAAATCCATTCCACCAACCTACCATTAGTAATGTCAAATTTAGATCCGTGACAGGGACAGGTGATTATATTTTCTTCCAATTTTCCTTTAGACAACTTACATCCCAGGTGAGTGCATTTGTTGCTGAGAGCATACAGGTTTCCTTTGATAATTAATTAATAAAATTGGAACCTCATCAATTTTCAATTCCTTCATTTCGTCGAGTTTCAAATCTTTCGCCCCTTCAATTTTTCTAAGCATAATACTCCTTCCTTTCTTTTTGTCTTTACCTTTTCATTATGTCATTTTTATAATTATACTATTAAAAAAGAGGATAATTAACACAAAACAATATGTCAAATCAACATCCTCGAGTGTGTGCTATATTTTCTGTAAAAGTAGAATAAGTTAATTCAAATAATAACTTGAAATGGGCCATCAAGAACCTCCATAATAATATAGATGAAACTCTAAAAAATTAAGGAGGATAAATTCAAGATGACCCAATTAAATACTAATTCAATCATGTCTATTTTGCAAGCGGAATTAAATAAGGACGGAGATTTCCTAAAGGAAATGGTAAAAAGTATTATGCAACAGCTAATGGAAGAAGAAAGAGATGCTCAGGTGGGAGTATTGTCTCATAAAAGAGACAATGCCAAAAGAAAGGCCAATCGTAACGGCTATAAGCCCCGCTCTTTGAATACCAGAGTCGGTAATCTACTTTTGGCCAAACCCCAGATCAGAGAATTTGCCTTTCAGACTCAATTATTTGAAAACTACCAAAGAAGCGAAAAGGCCCTACTTGCCAGTATCTGCCAGATGGTTACCGATGGAGTCTCCACCAACCGGCTCAAAAAGATTGTCGCTAAACTATCACCGGATCTCATCTATCAACTACAGTCAGCAGAATCACCCGAACTGGATCCCCAGATAACAAAATGGCAACAAGCACAATTACAAGATTATTACCTCTATCTATTTACCGATGCCCTCTACTTTTTTATCCGGGTAAACCACCAGGTCATCTCCTGCCCGTTATTAATTACCATAGGTGTAGACAAGAACGGATACCGGAAGGTTCTGGGTATTGATATCGCCTTTGAGGAAAGCTACCAAGCTATCTGAATCACTTTAACCAAATCAAAGACAGGGGATTAAATACGATTTAACGATCTCCGATGACCATAAGGACTCATCAAAGCTCAGCAGGAAAGTATTCCCCAATACACCCCATCAGCGCTGTATCTGTCATTTTATGCGTAATGTCCTATCTTGTGTTCCCTATAAGGAAAAAGCAAAACTGCCGATTATCTCAAGCAGATCTTTAATTCTCCCACCAGACAGATGGCTACTGTAGCTAAGATGATTGCCAGAAAATACCAGACCAGTTATCATAAAGTAAGTGAAATGTTACAAGAGGAACTGAATTTACTCGACTTACCTTAACTACTCCAAACATCACCGTCGCAAGATTAGAACCACCAATTTAATTGAAGGGGTAATCAATAAAGACCTAAAACAACGCTCCGGGTAGTTGGCATTTTCCCGAACCAGAACCTGCCTAAGATATGCCTCCTGAGACTATGGAGATTGATGAGGAATGGCAGACCGGTAGAAGGTATCTGAAGATAAATAAAGAGGATCAATTCCTACAAGAAGATGATCCTCTCTAGAAGAAATAAAACAAATGAAAGAAGGAGTCAAGGCTCAGGAGGAATTGGTGGCTACTTAATTTTACAGAAAAATTGGGATTGACTCACATCCTCTTTTACTTGTTATTTATTATCTTATACTTTTACAATTTCTTTATCTGTTTTTATCACATTTTTATTCGGAATGTAAAAGTGAAATTCACTAACTCTTGGTAATTTAATCCCTAAGGTCTCCTGCATTAATTCCTCTATAGTTTCAATAAAAATAAATTGTATATCTTTCTTTACTTCCTCAGGAACCTCACAAAGATCTTTTTTATTTTCCAAAGGAAGGAGGATTTTTTTAATGCCGGAACGATGAGCCGCTATTACTTTTTCCTTAATCCCCCCTACCGGAAGAACTGTGCCTCTCAAAGATATTTCTCCAGTCATGGCTATTTTTGCATCTACCGGGATCCCGGTAAATAGAGAAGCTATGGATGTAAACAGAGTCACCCCGGCAGACGGACCATCTTTGGGTATAGAGCCTTGTGGTATATGAATATGCAGGTCATGCTTATCAAAATGATTATCTTCCAGGCTTAGAAACAATCTTGATCTAATCAAACTCTGCGATATTTTGGCTGACTCTTTCATAACATCACCTAATTGACCTGTTAGCATTAGTTCTCCTTTTCCAGGCATAAAAGCACTTTCAATAAATAGAATATCACCACCAACGGGTGTCCAGGCTAATCCGGTAACCACCCCGGGTGGATTTGATTTTTTAACCTTATCATAACTGGATATCTCTGAACCTAATATGTCAAACAGCATTCCTTCTTTTACTATATAAGGTATTTTTACCTCATCAATGATAATCTTTTCTGTGGCATGCCTGGCTATCGCTGATAATTGTTTTTTCAGCCCTCTTACTCCAGCCTCCCGGGTATACTTATCTATAATCGCCTTTATCGTACTATCTTCTAATTGCAATTGCTCAGATATAAGTCCATGATTTTTCAAAACTTCATCAATCAGATGTCCTTTTGCGATATGGAATTTCTCAGTTGCTGTATAACTATGAATCTGAATGATTTCCATTCTGTCCCTTAGCGGTTCCGGGATATCCTTTAAGGAATTGGCTGTTCCAATAAAAAATACATCAGATAAATCATAAGGGACCTCCAGGTAATGGTCTGAAAATGAATTATTTTGTTCAGGATCCAATACTTCCAGCAATGCACTGGCTGGATCTCCCATATTGGAGGCCAGCAGTTTATCCACTTCATCTAATATAAACACAGGATTATTGGTACCTGCTTTTTTGATTCCCTGTATGATTCTACCAGGAAGTGCACCAATATAAGTTCTTCTGTGCCCTCTAATTTCTGCTTCATCTCTTACGCCTCCCAGGCTTATTCTCACATATTCTCTCTGAAGGGCTTTTGCAATGCTTTTCCCCAAACTGGTTTTCCCTGTTCCGGGAGGTCCTACCAGAAGCAGGATAGATCCTTGCTGATTGTTCTTAAGTTTCATCACTGTTAAATGTTGAATAATTCTCTCTTTCACTTTATCCAAACCATAATGGTCTTTTTCCAAGATCTTTTTAGCTTCTTTAATATCGACTTCTTTAACATTGCTTTTCCCCCAGGGAAGTGATGTCAGTAAATCCAGATAATTTCTAATTACATTTGCCTCCACATTGTTTGGTCCTTGATTTTCCAATTTATCATTTTCTTCCATAGCAATTTCTTTCACATCTTCAGGCATTTTGGATTCATTGATTAAAGTCAAATAATCCTTTTTTTACTTCCGGCTGTTTCCCTTCATTTAGCTCTTCCTGTATCGCTTTTAACTGCTCTCTCAGCATTTTTTCCCTATACTGCTTATTCATTTCACCGGTCAATTTTGCATTTATTTCCATTTGAAATTTAATATTTTCTTTTTGCTTTATAAGAATATCCAAAAACATCAAACATTTTTTCTTCTGGATCTAATCTCAAATAGCTCTTGTTTTTCAGAAACAGATATATTTATAAACTGCATTATATAGCTGATAATTTTTTCTAAATCATTTATGCTGTTGATATATTCAATATAGCTTTCGGAGCCGATAAACCCTTTGCTGATTTCCGTTGAAATTGTTTTAATATATTCAAGCATCTGGCTTTGTGAATTTTTATCTAAATCTTCAATATCCGGAATAATGTCATATTCGCTGATATAATAATCCTGCTCTTTAGTTATATTTTTAACTTCCACCCTATCCAATACTTCTAAATTTATATCACAGGTTAATTTTGAATGGATTACCTTCTCGACTTTTACCAGGCTTCCAATAGTATGCAAATCATTTTCCAGATAATTTTCCAGGCTACATTCATCTTTTAGAAGAAGCACAATTGCATAATTATTATCCTGCTTAATTCTAGGATATATTGTCTCGGTTAATGATCTGCTAATCCTGATGGTGCTTTTTATTCCTTTAAATAACACATGTCCGGGCATGGCTATAATTGCTAATCTATCTTTTATATCATTGATATTCATTAATCTTACCTCATTTCTTAAACTGGAATTACTTTATGCGCCCGTCATATTCAATGTCTTTTTTTCAAAACCAGGGATATAAATTATTATTGTTAGTTTTATTTAACCTAACAATAATATCAAAAAAATGAACCTTCAGACTACCTTTAAAAGTATTTCTATCAGTAAATCAATTTCTTCTTTGCTTAAACAGTTTTCTACTCTTTTAACAAAATAATCATTGGTAATCTGCTCTAGCCTGGCAATCATTTTCCCTTTTTCAGTAAGAAACAAATAATACACTCTTGCATCATGCCTGCATTGTTCTTTTTGGACGCAATCTAACCGAATAAACTTTTTAACCATTTCGGTAACTGTTGGCTTAGACAAACCCAGTTCTCTAGCTAATTGACTGATGGTAACATTTTCTTTTTTATCAAATAATTTCAAATATTCGATCTGTTTTAAAGTTAACCCTGAAATTTTATGTTTATTAATGACATTATATCTGCATTCTGTTTTAACTAACATGAAACGATTAAATACACTAAACAGAGTATGATGTTCTTTCAAAATGCCACCTCAATAGTTAGTTAGTTATTCCCTAACATATTCTCATAAATATTCTTTATTGTCAATAGGTGGCATCTACATCTATTTACATTATTATTTATTTCTTCTCTTTATCTTTACTTCCTTCAGTTTTTGGAATTTTATCCATGATATCCGGAATCTTTTCCATTAATTTTTCCAGTGCGCCTGGTTTTCCCACAGGCAATAACTGTACCTGGTTATTATGGATTACTATTACGGCTGAAGGCCTGGCTTTTGCCCCGAAGCCAACACCTTCACCAGAAGTCTGCTGTTTTTTTTCATCAGCTCCGCCACCTGAACCGGATCCCATGCCAAAGGTAAGCTCAATTACCGGGATCAAAGTAGTATCTCCAACCTGTATTTCCTTTCCAATAATAGTTCTGGAAGTCAAAAAATCCTGTAATTTTTCGAATAAAGTCTCCAATCCCTTGTTCAATGTTTCATTCATTTCATTTTACCTCCTGATTTTTATTTATTTCTTATTTTTTTTATTGTTTCCCGAACCCCATGAGCAAAGTAATATTGAATAAAATAGTACATTAGAATAACCACAATAACCCTTCCTTTTATGTTTATCCTTCCTTGAATTATTTCTTCATCGAATACAGGTTGTATTTTAATCATTTCACTAAAGGAAACATTTGGAAATAACAAATAGAAAAAGCCGGTTAAAATACCCGTATCAGCAGGATCTTCAAAACCATATATAAGATTTATTCGGTATTCTTTAGGCATAATGTGCCTTAACACCCTTCTTGCCAATCGGAAAGATTCATTTAGGAAAGGCTTCAGAAAAAATATGATACTCCTGCTATTTTCTTGCTTCGCTTTCTTTCTTTTTCTCTCTTCTTTTTTTATATCTCCTTTTTTCTTCAGTTTTTGAGCTTTTTTATCATCTCTTAAATTAATTTGGAATCCAAATATTTTCAGTGAAAATTCCTTTTTTTTATTCTCTTCTTTGTGTACAATAAGATTTATCAAAGAAAATAGTAAACCAATTCTGATTATTAAAAAATAGTATTCTTCTTTTTCCCCTTCTACAGAATAGACTATTGGTATAAAAATTATCATGGCAAATACAATAAGCAGGAAAAGAAGTGTATATATTATTATTTGCAAAGCTAAGTGCATATTGTTAGCTCCGTTTTTTTCTCATTCCTTTGGGCTGATTTTTAAGTATAATGCCTCTTAAAACAATCAATTCGAATTGGACGTTCTTTTTTCATCCAACTGTTTTTTAGATTCGCCAATCTTTCCAAATAAAATCATATATTGATGCCCATATCTTATCGCACATTTAGGGCAATAGGCATAATGAATATAATACTCTTCATCTTTTGGAATTTTCTTTCCTTCTGCTTCTAAATATATATTCATATCTTTTATGAATATTGGAACAGCATTATACGGCCCATCGAATACTCTGGCAATAAATTTTCCTGGAATCTTAACATTATTTGCACCGGGAACATCCCCTGTAACTGAAATATAAATGTTTGATCTGAAGGCACTCGGATCCTGGAATAAAACAAGAACTTCGTCTTTTTTACTGTCAATTTTGTCTGTACTTGTTGCCAGTTTCATCATACTGGTTATCTTTCTGCTAATCATTGGAGGAAAGGGAATGTGAAATAAGGTAGGAATTGACTCTTTAATAAACTGTTTTTCTTCCCAGCTAAATGACTTTTTATCCCATTTTCCTGGGCTAAATTCAGGACAACATTCTTGATTATTAATATTCATGTTGAACCTCAATTTAATTATTTTTTTTCACAATAAAAAAAAGTAATAATATTCTTTATTATATTATACTACAATAAAAAGCATTTTTTTTATTGTTTAATCAAATAATCTTATGTTTATATGGTTTGCTGGGGATAAGAAATAAAGGATAAGTCGATAGGTTTTCTTTTAAATATGGAATAAACTGATCTGAAGAACCGTCCCCGATATTTCTCATTTCTTACTATTCACAAAGGTGTAGTTTAACACTTTTAAAGATTTCATTATTGTAATTATTGATAAATCTACACCTCTATAAATAGTTGAATAGTTACAGATTTCCATGCTTTCAAAACATAGTTTACAAGTAAATTTTTGTTGTAAACAGAAATTTATTTAGCAAGTTTTATATTTTTTAATATTTCTACCAACACTTCTCTCTTCTGCCCGGACAAATTTAATAATGGATATCTGGGAGGTCCCACCGGCCTTCCCATTATTTCTAAAGCAGTTTTTAACACTTGAACAAAATTTGGGCTCCCGTCAACAAAGGAAACTAAAGGAGAAATTATCTGAAACTTTTCCCTTGCTTTCTCAATATTTTTTTCTTTTATGATCAGATCATAAATTTCAACCATAAACTTCGTAATAATATTTCCGCTGGAAGCAATAACTCCAGTTGCACCTGAAACCAAGGCATCAAAAAAGATATTATCAGCTCCAATAAAGATATCAATGTTATCGCCTGCCAAAGATTGAATTTCGTGAATTCTGGTAGCTAATCCTGAACTTTCCTTTATATAAGAAATATTATCAATCTTAGCCAGCTCTGCAATCAATTCTGGTTTTATATCAAGCTTACTGGTGTGAGGATTATTGTAAATCATAATAGGTAGCTTTGTATTCTGAGAGACAATTTCGTAATGCTTATAAATTTCTAAATCATCAAGTGGAAAATAATAAGGAGGAAGCATTAATAAGGCATCTGCACCCAGGTTCTCTCCCATTTTAGCAAATTCGATAGTTTTTCTTGTGGAAGGCGCTGAAGCTCCAAAAATAATCGGAACTTTTCCATCAGCTCTAGCAATAATTCTTTTTGCAACATCAAATGCCTCCTGGTCGCTTAATAATGAAAATTCGCTGGTACTTCCATTTGCACATAGGCCATGTGCACCACTTTCCAGCAGAAAGTCCACATGTTTATCCAACAATGAATAATCAACTGTTTGATCATCTCCCTTAAAAGGTGTCAGCACTACCGGGAACACACCTGTTAATTTTTTCATAATTGTTTAATTCTCCTTTTAATCTAATATTTTTGCATTAATATCTCTGTTATAATAGTATTTAAATTTATTTTAATCTATATTTTTGTTATTAACTTACCTCCTTTATCAAAAGACATCTCCAAAGGGTTGCTAATCAATTTCTCAAAACAGTCATTGTCTTTTATTTTATTAAACAAAGATTCTGATACCATAATTTCTTCAATATCAAGGGTGTTTTTTATCTGGACTACATCAACCTGATCAGGATGGTTAAAATTAATTATTTTTAATCCTAAAGCAATTGCGTCCTTTTCATTATCGGCAATTAACGGAATTTTTATGTCATAAAGATCCCCAGATGTAACCGCATTTGTATAACTTACCGGAAAATCTATCTTATTAACAAGATTTCTTACAGTAATATCAGCGTACCCTATCCCTCCGGCATTTCCATGCGTTTTTTCAGTAAGATCAAGAATGATAATTCTTTTTATATTTGGTGCTTCTATATCGTTTTGTTGACTTCCCCGAAAACGACCAATAATATTGGGATCTAATCCATTTCCACTAATATCTTTTCCTATTTCATCTACAATTAATAGTTCTATCTCCGGAATATTTATTCTTGCCATTATTCTTTTTGATTTTTTTAATAATTCCTTCTCTTTTTCAATAATCTCTGAAGGAATTAATGCTTCAACATCAGTTATATCTCCAAAGGCATCTTCTACCAGGGCAATACTGAAAATAACTGGAGCTTTTTCAAGAATTATTGTACCGAAATGAGGTATCAGCCAATGAAAATTTTCAAAGCCCAGCTTGTGAATTTCGGTAGCACCTTTATGTTTTCCTAATCCTATCACCAGCATTTTAAGTATTCCGCTTTCAATTTCACCCCTGAAATCTGTGTGAACCTTAACCCGATTAACTGGTATAATACCATCTGCTAAAAAAGCATTTTTATCAAAATAAACAGGAACACCGTTTTCGCTTTTACCTATTTCGAGCACTTCCATTGAAGATTTAATGGGAACTTGAAGGTTTTCTTCGGTTATTCCGTAATATTCTAAAATTTTCCTTTGACCTTCTGCGGTAGCCCCTCCATGACTGCCCATTGCAGGAACAATAAATGGCCTGGCCTGCTTTTTCTTTAACTCAAGAACCAGGGTTTCAATTACTTGATATAATTGCCTGATCCCTCTGCTTCCCACTGCGATAGCAATTGACATTCCAGGTAAAATTTGTTCATTGATTTTGCTTTGATCTAATTGACTTATAATAGCCTTTTGAATATCTATAATCGGATTTTTCTGTAATATTTGCTTTATTTTATACATTTTTGGAAACTTTATATCTAATCCGCCTTCAATTATCTGCATTCCAATCCTCCTCTTAATATAGAATCAAGATCCTCAGCAGGAATATTAACATTTGGATAACCTGGGTAATTATGACTCAATATATTTTGTTATATTATAAAATTAAACAACAAACCAATTGTTATCTTTCTCCAATATCAGCTACCTGATAAAACTAGTACCCCAATCTAAACAACCTTGGCAGATAAAGTGTTAAAAAGGGAACATAAGTAATAATGAACAAACAGCAAATTTCAACCATTAAGAATGGAAACGTACCCCATGCAACCTTTTCAAATTTTATTTTGGCAATGGGAACTGCAACAAATAATACCTGGCCAAGAGGAGGTGTTATTAATCCAATAACTAAATTTACCACAAATATTATTCCAAAATGTAATTGATGAATTCCTAATAATACAGCTATTGGGGCCAGTATTGGTGCTAAAATCAAGATTGCCGGAATATTATCCATGAAAGTACCTACAAATAATAAAAGGACATTTACAAAAAGCAAAAATATATATTTGTCCATTGTGCCGAACAGATTACCTATTTTTACGGCAACTTGTTCCATCATTACTATCCAGGCAAAAACATTAGAAGTGCTCACCAGGATTAATACAACCGCTGTTGTTACTGCCGTGTTCTTTAGAATATCCGGTAAATCAGATAATTTTACAGTTTTATAAATGAAAACACTTAAAATAAAGGTATAGGCCACAGCAACACTTGCTGCTTCTGTTGGTGTAAAGATACCTCCTAAAATTCCCCCCATAATAATTAAAGGCATGACTAAAGCAGAAAAAGCAGATTTAAACGAATTTATATATTCACTAAATGAATGCCTTGTTTTGCGAACCGGTACTCTTTTTCTTTTAGCTACAATGTAGGTAGTCAGCATTAGAGCAAGGCCAATTAATATTCCCGGAAAATATCCAGCTAAAAAAAGCCCTCCTATTGAGGATCCCACAGCTGTGGCATAAATAACCATAGGAATACTCGGTGGAATGATTGGGCCAATGCAGGCAGAGGCACATGTAACTCCTGCTGATAAACTAGGTTCATATCCTGCTTCTACCATCATGGGGATTTCAATAGAGCCCAGTGCACTTACATCTGCAATAGCAGATCCGGTTATGCCTCCAAAGAGCATACTTGCTAATACATTAGCCAGTCCCAGACCGCCAATCATTCTTCCAACTATTATATCTGCAAAATCCAGTAATTTTTTGGTTATTCCTCCTCTTCCCATCAATTCACCTGCAAATATAAAAAATGGAATAGCCATTAACGGAAAAGAATTAAGTCCTGTAAACATTTTCTGGGCAATAACATCCATCATGATGGGATCCATAAAAAGAAAGGCAACAACAGCTGAAAAACCTAATGCAAAAGCTATAGGCATTCCCATAAGCATAGTTACAATTAAAACAACAGTTAAAATGCTAATAACCATCTAATAATACTCCTTCTTAAAATCTTGTTTATACCAAAAAATATTTTCAAACTAACTAAAAATATCTTTTGTCTATATAACTATAACTACTGCCTCTATCTAAAATACACAAACAAAATAAATTCACCTATCGTCCAAATTTCAAACAAGAACCTTATTTTTTAACTAATTAATTAGGTTAATGTATTCAAAATGATTTATTAATTTTTACCCCAAATTTCACTATTAACTAAATGTTCTGGTTTCTTGTTTTTATAAACATTGATAACTGCTTCAATTGCCCATAGATGCAGATTTTTTAATGATGTTTCTGAATAAAACGCCACATGAGGAGTAAGAATTACATTAGATAAACGAAATAAAGGATTGCTCTTCAATGGAGGTTCTTCTTCCAAAGAATCAAGTGCTGCTCCTGCAATCCAGCCTTCTTTCAGTGCTCTATAAAGAGCTTCTTCATCAATTATCCCTCCTCGTGCAGTGTTAATAATTAAGGCAGTGTTTTTCATTTTTTTAAACTCTTCTTCTCCAAAAAGATGTTTTGTTTCCTTGTTCAGGGAAGTATGAATTGAGATTACATCAGAATTAGTTAAGAGTTCTGCAAAAGAAACAGGTTTGACTCCAGCTCTCTCGATAATATCTTTTTTAACATAAGGATCGCAAACTAAATGCTCTACCCCGAATGCTTTGGTCTTTTCAATATAAAGCTGGCCAATATTTCCAAAACCAAGTACACCAATTTTGCAATTTCTGAGATCTGTAATTGGTAATTGTCTCTGAAAATCCCACAACCCGGACTTAACATCCTGCGTATATTGAAGCAATTTTCTTATTAAAGATAAAGTCATTGCTACAGCGTGTGTTGAAACTTCATGAATGCAAAAAGTAGGAAAGTTAACTACAGGTATCCCTTTTCTGGTAGCTGCAGCAACATCCACATTATCCAATCCTATACCATACCGGACAATAACTTTACAATTTTCTAAACTATTAATTACCATTTCAGTAATTGGTGCCAGGTCTACCAGCAAAGCATCAGCCAATCTGCCCGATTCAATGACTTCTTTTTCTGAAGTACAATTACCTCGATTTACAATAGCATTTATCTCTTTTGCCCTATCAATTTCAATGTCTACAGATTTGGACTCAGAATCTGTGATGAAAATATTCCAGTTCTTTTTTGTTTCGATCATAGTATATTTAATCCTCCCAATGTAATCACTTTGCATTATTTGTTATGTTTAAATTATTTAATATTTGTTATTAGTTTATTTCTTCCTTACTAAAATTCTTACCAAAAATATTTTTAAGATTTTCAAAAATTATTACAATAATATGCACAAGCATGATCATGCATCCTATGGGAACTGATGAATAAGGCCAAGCCATACTAATTTGTGCTGCTGCTGTTTTTTGATTAATTACAAATTGAGTTAAAGTAAAGCTTTTTAAAATACAAAAATATAAAAAAATTAAGATCCCTGTATTGGTCAAGAGAGAAAAAATATTTTGTACTTTTTTATTTAATCTATCAACAATAAAGCTGAGCCCAATATGCTGGCTATATTTTACTGCAATACCTGAACCTAAAAAGCAGATCCAAATCATTAACCAGCGGGCAATTTCTTCTGACCAGGTTATAGAATTTTTTAATATATATCTTGAGAAAACCTGGGCCAGGACTATGATTGTCATTGAAAGCATTAAAGCAACAACTAAAATAATAGAAATGGAATTTAATTTATCACTTAACCAGCTTAATCCCCATAAAATACTCTTTTTAGTGTGTTTATTTGTCTCAATCATATCTTATCCTTTTGTATAAAAATATATTGAATGATTGTAGTAGAAGAGATATTTTGAATAATGGATACTCTTAAAATCTGCTCTACTACAACCATTCACTTTTACTCAAAATCTTGCTAAATTATAAGCCATGTTAATAATTTATTTACTATTCAATTTCTAAATAATATTCTGCCTTTGCTTCTTCGATAGCATTAAGCAGCTTATCAATCCATTCTCTTCCAATTTGCCCTGCTAGCCACTCTATAACAGGTTCCTGGGTAGCTTCTTTGAAAAGAGCTATTTCATCAGGTGTTGGGAAATATATTTCCATTCCTTTCTGGGTCAAGTCATCAATATCAAGTCCATTTCCATACTCCAATAACCCTCTGTAGGCTATGCAGGCAATTCTCCCTGAATCAGCAACAATATACTTTAAATCATCAGGTAAAGATTGATAAAACTTTTCGTTGATTGCAAGAGGATTTATTCCAAAAGTATGTCCATCCATTGTTAAATACTTTTGTACTTCATATAGCTTGGCAACCTGAATCATAGAAGTTGGATTTTCTTCACCATCTACAACACCTTGTTGAAGAGATGTATAAAGTTCTCCCCAGGCAATTGGAGTTGGTGAGGCACCAAGGGCTTTAACCATTTGCATTGCAACTGGATTTTCCTGAGTTCTTATTTTTAAACCCACCATATCCGCCGGAGTTCTAATAGGTCTGACATTATTGGTAAAATTTCTAAAACCAATATGGCCATAGCCAAGAAATCTGATGCCTGTTTTTTCAATCATGAATTCATTAAATTCACGACCGAAATCTCCATCCATTACCTTAAAAGCAACTACTGCAGTATCAAATAAGTAAGGAATGTTCAAAATACCAATCTCAGGAATCCAACCAGCATAATCAGGTGTAGAACACCAGGTTGCTTGTGTAGTTCCCATCATCACGCTTTCTTCCATTTCTCTTTCTGAGCCAAGCTGACAATTGGGATAAATTTCAACTTTAATTCTTCCGTCTGAACGAGATTCTACCAAACGTTTAAAGGTTACTGCTCCATTATCACAAGTACCCCAGGAGCCATCAGCTGTATCACCATGTGATAGTTTGATGACAATAGGATTCTGTGCCAAACTTATCATAGAAAATACCAACACCAAAATAACAGCAAAAAATACCATACTTAATTTTTTTGTGAACATATTAATTTATACTCCTTTATTTTTGAATTAATACTAAATTATTTCCGAGACCTCCTTTTTCTATAAAGTAACCACCCCCTATATTTATTTTATTTTCAGTACATTTCTAAGACACAACAGTACAACAAAAAATAAATGTTTGAGCTTTCAGTATAGAAATTAAAGTTATTACTTGTCAGGGATTAATCTATTTATCCTGAATTTTATGATAAAATAACAATGTTTCTTCTTGTATTCTCTGCCAGCTATGGCAAATGAGTATTGCTTAAAGGAAAGAGAAATGTTTAAAGGAGATAAAGTGGAGAATAAATCATCAGGCTATCTTTGTCAAAGAACAAAATCTAGTGCAATTAATTTTAGTTAATAACCAATTCAATTTTTTAAATTATGAAAATTATCTAAAAGAAAAAAGGTTAAATCTTTAATCACAATACTATTTCTGTTCCAAAGATGCTTTAATATTATTTATATGTTCAATCATTAATTGTTTTGCTGTTTCTGCCTTTCTTTCTTTAATTGCCTGCACCAAGCTTCCTAGCGTGTTAATAGTATGCTCTTTGGTTTTCGTTGAATCTTCGATAAAACGTTGAGTCTCTTTATAGATCATTTCACCAAAAACTTTCATGATTTCATACATTAATGGGTTATGAGTCATCTTGGCTAAATATATATGGAACTCCAGGTCTTTAATGAAATATTCATTAGATGTATTTTTTGATAAAACAATTTTATTATATATATTTTCAATTTTTCTTATTTCATTTTTGTTTGCATTTAAAGTTGCATATCTTGCGAACTCGCTCTCAAGCATAATTCTTGTTTCCATAAGATACTCAAGGGAGTAGTCTTTGATATTCGAAAAAAAATTAACAATTTCATCATATTTTATAGATAAATCAGTTACATAAATCCCTTTGCTCTGGATAACTTCCAGATAACCAGAAAATGATAGAGCCTGAACCGCTTCCCTTACAACCGCTCGACTTACTCCTAATAATTCAGCAAGTTTTCTCTCAGTTGGTAATTTATCACCAGGTTTTAAATCTCCACTATTAATCTGGTCTTTGATTTGAGAAATTATTTTATCTAAAGCAGATTCTTTTTGTATTTTTTCAAAAGCCATATTATTCCTCTGATTAAATTCTAATATCTTGTAGAATAATAATTATTGGTAAGGTTGTTTGATGGTAAGGCCACTTTCAAAAATAATATCATCTTAAATGTATTTATGTCAACAAATTTCGTATATAAATTTACTAGTTAATGGAGAAGAATCCTGCCAGAATATGCAATCTATTTCTTTATCCAACACATCATATATCATTTGTAAAAAAGTGTTTTTATGATTTCAATAGTCAGGGAAAATTGTCTTTGACAATAGCCTTGAATGTGTGGACATTTTTGGTATAATCATCTCATTAAAGGGATTAGGTCATCTGGTTCTGTTAGTATTAGATTAGAGCTTTACAAATTCCTATCAGGAATATACAGGTATAATGTTACTTTAACTTTATCCCCGGCACCTTTACCTATTGAGTTTCTGATTTCTTTGTTAATTGAAATTATTTTGTCTTCGCCTTTTCGGGGTGCCAGATTTATTTCTTTTAGTTTAAAATTATCAATCAGGCCTGAAACTTTAAGTTTACCCCAATTGTCAAAGGGACGGTTCTTTTGACAACTTATTTTAAATGAAATACGTAATACTCGCAAATTAAAACTACCTTGACTGGTAGAATGGTAGACTATTTTTTTGTCACTGCGAAAAGCAAAAAGACAAAGCATTCTCATGCACTTACGCCCAAATTAGAAATGCTTTTTTACTACTAAAAAAGTGATAGTAAATATAAATATATCTTAAAAGTATTTCAGCTCATCCAAAAGCAGGTCTATTTGCATATTTAGTTCTGAGCAATATTATTAATCTATTAAATTCTTCCTCAAAACCCTTGATTTTTTTCATCTCTTTTAAATATTTAACAATTTCCCTATAGTGTGGCCTTCCCATTCTAGAATCAGCAAAAGGAATGATTAACTCTTGATAAGCGTGAAAATATATTGCCGGATATTTTTCTGCAAATACCTGATAGTAAAAACTAAAGGTAAAAAGGCTCTCATTGGAAATTGCTCTTTGTAATGCCTGTTGGAGCATATTCTCTTTTATATATAGGTCAATGAGAATATTTCTGCCAATGGTATCTTTTGATAATCTTTCTATTAGAATAGGGAGTATTTGCTCTTTCCATTCTTCTTTTGAACAAATTTCTTTTAACTTTTCATAGTCATTCAGTCTCTATCTTGAATAAAAATATTAATAAGATTCCCTTTGTATTTCTCCAGGGAATCTTTTTTATAATACTGATTTAAAAATTTAAGAATATCCTGGTTAAATGAGGAGGAAACAAAGTAAGGCCTTCTTCCGCAACTTTGACTGCTTCTTTATTCTGACCATCTTTTGCTAAACGAGAAGCGTAATAAAGACAAAGTTCATGATTTTTTTGATAACAGCTCTTAATTAATAGATAGAATTCCTCTTTCTCGTTCAGTGCATCCAAAATGTGCAATTGCATTCTTATCCATTCAATTGCCTCATAATATTCAGACCAGCTCTTATTATCAGGAATTTTCTTGGGAATGTATGGTGCAAGTAATTTTTTCCAATACTTCAAATCATCCTCTAAATGACATATTTCTATTAAAGCATACCCATAATATTCACGGAAATAATCTGGTTCATTTTCAACATATTTATCAAAAAAGTATTTAATATACTTCTTTTTTTCAGCAGGCTTCAACTCTGCTTTTGTGATACAGTGTGCCATATCGTCAATAGCAGAAACAAATTTATCACCATAGTATCCATCAGAGTCATCAACATTATCCATATTTTCTGCCACGACTTCTGATAATGCCTGATAGATTGTAGCTGCTTCCAGAATATTCCCAGCTTTTTCAAAACGATAAGCTAAATCATGAAATTCAAAAAAATCAACATTTATTCCGTATTTTATAAATCCATGGCGGTCACTTATTTCCCGAAAAGACTGATTAATTTCTTTTTTATAATCTAATAAGTTTCTTTCTTTTGAACTTTTTCCTGAAAAGTGTATGACAAAGTTTTCTTTTAATGCAGGATTATCATTAAATTCTATTTTCAAAAACTCTTTTATTTCATCCAGAGATAAGTTATTTAAAATTACTTCGGATTTATCTTCAGTTTTAGATTTTTTAATTATATTCTCTTCCCCATTCATAAGCAAAGCAATCAGGGTTGCTATAATATGCTTACAATAACCTCCCCAGTCATAAGGGCAGGTACAGTCAGCTGTAATTTTTTTATTATCATTATAGATTGTTACCTGATAATCATACTCACCCTGAACAATCGCGGTAATCTTGTTATCCAATTGTTCTAAACTGTTTACCTTGCCCATTTTAAAATATTGAATCCCTCGTTCAAAAGAACTTTCAGTACATAAGTTTCTGATATCTTCAAGAGTTAATTTCATTTTCCCAATTAATTAGAGTATATTACTAATATAATAGGACTAGAAAAACTATCTTTGTTCCTAGAATTCCTTAAAAACTCTGGCTAAAGATCTTCCTGGAGCTTTCAAGTCAAGGTCAAGAAAATAGCCAAAAGGAGTTTGGGAAGCACAATAACCTGCATCTGCCAGTCTTTGTTCTGCATTGTTAAATATTTTTATAGTAACCTTTGGCTCAGCTTTGCTTAACGATAGATGGGCAAAAGAATGTAGTACAATATTGTTGGTATTGTTCTTTTTTGCAGCCCATTTTAAATTTTTAACCAACTTAGTTTCCACTTTTTCCATCTGTTCTTCGTCTTCTTTTTCAACTTGAATAAATCCGACCAGGGTATCTTTTATTAGCTTACTTTGTTGATACTCTTCTACCATATCTAATGTTTTATTGCTGGTTTTGTAATTAAATTCATCTGCATAAATCATTAATAATTTCATCTTTATTGCCTCAATCTTATCTAAAATACCTCTTATGTTTTTTATAATCATAACAGAAACTTTATTATTAGAAAACAACTTTGGGCTTTGAGACCTGACCCCATTAACATTACTTATGAGAAGCTGGAAAAAGTTACCGAAGAGGGAGGTTTAAGGTGGAGGCGAAGCAGTATCACCCACTTATTTCCATCTTCTCTTGTCATTGCGAACCAATTTTAATTGGCGCGGCAATCTCATCCACTTATGCCCACAAGTAAATTATTTTATTGGATAATTGGAAAAATGTAAGAATGATAAAGAAATACATGATCTATAACTAGACTTGGATTTTTTAAATTAACCTACTATCCCATTATTGAAAAATTACCACATTGCTTCTATTGTACTTTTCCCAACCGAAAAGTGCACCATATTTCACTCCAAATTTTCATCGTTATTTCTAGTAAATACCAAATACTAACTGCTAAATACTATGCATAAGATGGACAAAATAAACTGTCCATCCATTAAAGTTATCTTCATCAATGTTATTTGGCTTCGAGATTTCCCTTCCCTCTTCCATGGCTGTTTCAACCCATGCTTTTTAGCACCCATGACCTTAGTAACTTCCTCTTGGTCAGTATCGCCTGCGCCAACACATCCGGGTAAATCTGAAAATTCACTTGCCCTAACTGCCACCCCAACATAAGACGCTTTAATTTATTTCCATGTTTCGTGATAGTCACAATCTCCTCCCTACCCAAGCAAAACAAAACATCCGTAGGGGTAGGCCTAATGAGTTTTCATAGTTTACCTCCAATTTTTTTAGTGCTTTTACTGCTAACTTCACCTGGTATAGTTTTGCCATTTTTCCATCTTTTTGTACATTTAGTCCACAGAGTGATTATGGACCGCTTTAAATAATTAATAATATACTTCTTTATTTTATTATCTATTATCTTGAATTTATTTAGTGGTTCAGTGGTTACATTTAGATGTATTTTATATATTATTAGCTCTGCCAACATTGTCAAAAGAACCGTCCCTTTGACAACTTTGCTAAAAGGCCAATGTCAAATATTTTTATCAATCATCAGGATATTTCAGGGTAAATGATATGAAATATCAAATATCCATATAATTTTGTTAATTAAATTAATTACAGACATCAGAAATGTAATTATCAGGGTAATAATTTGCATAATTACCAGCAATTTATGCTAACCATGATATAAATCTGGATTGAAAAATAACTTTTCCAGACCAGCCCTCTTTAATTTTCTGATGCAATGAACCGTTGTATCATTTTATTTCTTTTTATGGCAGATAGTCTAGTGGATTAACGGGTTTACCGTTTTCTCTGATTTCAAAATGAAGGTGAGACCCGGTAGCATTACCGGTAGATCCTGACTTGCAGATAACTTCCCCTTTTGTCACCTCCTGTCCTTCTTTCACCAGATTACTTGAACTATGGGCATAAACCGTCGAATAGCCGCCAGCATGATCAATAATAACAACATTGCCATATCCATTAATATATCCAGAAAAACTTACTTTACCACTTTCTGCAGCTTTTATTAACGCTCCGGTTTGGGCATCAATATCAATTCCGGTATGGTAGTCACGTCTATTTCCCAGGGTCCTGATTCCAAATTGAGAGGTGACACGCCCCGTTCAATGGCCAGATAAAAGAACGGGAAGATATCGAAGAACTTCCGGTATTGGGTATAATGAGTCTTTGTCCCACAAGAATTCTTCCGCTTTCAGAAATTTGATTGGCACTGGCAATAGACCGTACACTTACCTGGTATTTTCGGGAAATTTGCCACAGGGTTTCTCCTTTCATGAACATAGTGGATAGCACCTTTTGGTTTTTCTCTTTGTGTAACCGAGGCAGTGGTGCCTGTTTCTTGTTCGGTTGACAATTCATTGGCAGGATTTTCTAATTTCTGATCAATTGTCTGCGAAAGGTCATTCAAAGAAACCTGATAATTTTGAGTAATAGTCCATAAATTTTCACTCTCTCTGCCTTTATAATTAACCTCTTTAACCAAATCTTTAAATTCCTGCCTTAAGCTAGTACTCACTTCCTGATAATTTAATTGATCTTTCTTTAAAGAAAGATCGGGCTGTTCTTCTTCCTTTTTTACTTCCTCTTTTTTAGTATCATCTATGGGTATCACTGGATTAACTGGTTAATGGAAAGAGCATCAGGTTTGTTTAAATCATTGACTGACGATATATGCTCTTGTGATAAACGATACTGTTGAGCAATATCCCAGATGCTATCACTATCACTTCTTTGTACAGTGTGAATAACTGTTGGAAGCAACACTGCTTAGAGTTAGACTGATTCTCTTCACTTTTGGGGATTTTTATTAATTGACCCGGGATAGTGGTTGATCTTGTTGGACATTATTTACTTGGGCAACTTGCTGTATCGATGACTGAAATTGGCGGGCAATTTTCCAGAGAGAATCCCCTTCTTTAGCCTGGTCCTCCAGATATCCCTGTGCCAGAATGTTGGCAGGTGTACCTCCTGAAAAATAAAAAAAAAGAACAAGACAAATACAATTACCCGAATTAAGTAGATGGAAGTACTATTTTTGACATGATTCATTTGTCCAACACCAATTCATTAAAAATATGGAATGAAATATAAAATATAGTTTAGCAAAATAATATAAAGTTTACACAGCTATTTTTAACAAAAATATATTCTCATTTCAATTTAATCGTTTATTTCATTTTGAATTTTAGTGATTTATTATGGTTTATTATATTATCAATAAAATAGATGGTCAATCTTAAATCTAGTGGGTCCGGGTTGTGAATTATAAATACTAATTGATATTTCAGTATCTGACCTTTAATCCTCCCTTGCTCCCCTTGAATTCATTATCCTAAAATATCTCTCCTCTCTTTGTCATTGCGAATTCTGCATCAGCAGAATGAAGCAATCTCATCCAGGCAAACCCAAAAAAAGATTTTACCGGAAAATTGGAATAATGGAAAAAAGTTAATTCTTAAAATATTTCAAATTGATTTAAAAATAACTTTTCCAGGCTTGTCCTTTTGAATTTCTTTGATACGAAGAACCTTCCCCTCTATATTCGAACGGTTCAGGAATTTTTTCATTTTCTTCATTCATCCATTCAATATTACATAATTCCTACCAATAAATTAAAAATAAATAAAAATTAAGAAAGGGTTGAGGCTGATTGTAATTAATGCTTGCAATAATGTAAATTTGAGAAGCCTCTAACCCTTTCATATATACTACTGATCAGCCTTTCATGATAAGCGGCGGCATCTTCTCATATCCATCACCTGATTTAACCGACAGCGAAGCTGCCGAGAGTTCGGTCTCTAAAACCCACTCTTCACCGGGAAGGTCTTTGATTCCTAATTTTTTCAGTGCCTTAAGCAGAGGTCCCCTCTTTCCCTCATATGTTCCACCATAAATTAGCCCGTTAATGTAATAGGGTATTTCCTTTAAAACCGGTTTCAACTCAATACTGAGCCTTCCCAGTCCACCAATATGGTTACAGACGCTTTCCCCACAGTCAATACAACACCCATTAATACCTCCGACATTCAAAAGACCGCCAAAAGAATAACTATATGTTTTTCCTCCACATTTAGGGCACTTTCCGGTAAACATAGGGCAATTATCCCAAAGATATAAAAGAGCGCCTACCGGAATAGGCAACTTGTCCTTACCAAAAAGAAAGCAGCAGGAATTCTGCGGGAAAGGAAACCACGGATCTAACTTGCCTGAAAGGTCACCTAAGCTGAGAATTGCCCGAATGATAGCAGCCTTTTCATGACTACCGTACTTCCTGTTATCATTTTTCTCCCCTAAATTTAAATCGTTCATCATAAATCTCTCCATTTTTTAATTTAAAAACAAAAAACCTCTTCAAGTCCGAAGAGGTTCATTATTTTTCTCATCTCTCGGAATTGAATATCATTCCGCGGAAATTGGCACCAACATCATAATCTTTGTTATGACAGGTTGCCGGGCTTCACAGGGTCCGTCCCTCAGCCTCTCTTGATAAGATACACTATATTCTATTTAATTTTAAAATAACACTCCAAAAAATTAATGTCAAATATTTTTATCAATCATCGGGATATTTCAGGGTAAATGATATAAAATATCAAATATACATATAATTTTGTTAATTAAATTAATTACAGGCATCAGAAATGTAATTATTAGGGTAATAATTGGTATAGTTCAGCATCTTCAAAAAATTTCTCTCCTGAAGGTCCTTTGATTGAATAGATAATATGTATTTTCAATCCAGCCTGACGACAAAACTTTTTACAAAAAGAAAAGATAAAAACACTGCGATCATGTATCATACAATAATAATTGAGATTTGAATAAATAAGTGATTTGAGAATGTATTACTTAGAAGAAGAAAATATTTTTTAACAATGAAACCTGAAAAAATGCTTGTCAGCAAGTCAACAAAAAAGGTAAACTTAGTTTATAACCAAACAAAGAGAAATTTTGCTTTATTTAACTGTGTTTAAAAATTTAAAAGGAGGTGAGGATAAAATGAAAGAACAGTTTGTTTGTACAGTTTGCGGTTTTAATATAATCGGACACTACCCTGCTAATTGTCCCTTCTGTGGTGCCCCTCAAGAAAAATATATTACTGCGGAAGAATGTTCCAGACGCTATCATGTTCAATCAACGAAAGTGAATAACAAAGTATCGCAACTTCTTTCTAATCCTCGTTTGGGGTATGAGCATGCTTCCTACAGGATAAAGTCAGATGATAAAACATTCTTAATTGATTGTCCGTCTTGTTTTGATCAATCTTTAGAGCCGTTTGATACCATTACTTTTACCCATCATCATTTTCTGAGTGCATCTAACCTCTACAGAACATACTTTCATTCAGAGGTGCTGATTAACAGGCTGGACACTGAAAATGAGCTGGCAGAGCGATTTAGTTTTGATAATAAATTCAGTGGAGATTTTTCTGATTCAGGTTTAGAAGCCTATCATATCAATGGCCATACCAGCGGTTTCACTATCTATGTATACGAAGATATTCTTTTTATTTGTGACTATGTCTTTTTAATGCAAAATCACATGAAATTTAACCCGTATGGTCCCCAGTCAAAAACAAGAGAAGGAGCAAAAAGAATTGCCGAGATAGCAAAGACCAAAAATATTTCTGTGGTCTGTGGGGTTAGTTATGTGGAAGAATACTCACAATGGTGCAAGAAGTTTGAAAAGCTAATGGGAAAATCCCTGACTGAGTTATAATATTTTGAAAACCTCGAGATTTGCGAATTTGTGAAGCTTGATCACTTTCTTCTTCTGCCCATTTTCTTCTTCTGCGCTAATGGCTCAAACTATGGATGAGGGATAATAGCAATAATAGTAATTTCTTTTTTATCAGGTCCGTAACAAAAAAATATACGATAAGCAGAAGGAGTATTCTGTTGTGCATAAGCTTCAAAAACCTTCTCTTCTGAAGGTCCTTTGATCGAATAGATACTATGTGTTTGTAATCCAGGATGTCTTGGATTTTTAGACAGTAGAATAATTGCCTTTTTAACTGCTTTATAAGCCTTGTTCTTTCCCGGATCTTTTTTTAGCTGTGTTAATACTTTTCTGGCGGTTTGTGTTAAATAAATATTGAATTCCATCAACTATTCCTAAAGTTCTTCAAGATTCTCAATTTTTTCTACTTTACCATCTTTTGCATCCTGTAAGCCCTGTCTTATCTGTCCGATTAATCCAGGCTTTTCATAAATCCAGGCTTCTCTGATAGGAATAGCAGTTAAAGGTCTTAAGAGTATATCTCCATCTTGCCCGATAAATATTTGAAATTGACTAACTTTGTTCTGCCCGGATATTTTTTTAATAATCTTTTCCCCTATAGTAATCCTATTTTTTGAGTCTATAAACCTAATATCAAAGGGTATAAATTTTTGATTATCTTTCTCTATGGTTTCATTTTTGCTCATTTTTTACCTCATAGACATTTTTTTATTATCATATCATTACGTGGGTAATTATACAAGTGGGATTGTGGGAAATTAACTTATCGGAACTTTTTTATGATATTCTTCATATTCATCACCATATTTATTAATTAATAACTTCTCTTCATAGCGGGCAATGAAATAATAAAAAAAACAGATCATAATCCAGACTGAAAGGGCTAAAATAGAAGAGCTTAAAATAACAAAACTAAAAAACAAAAGGATTGAACCAAAATACATAGGATGCCTCACAACCTGAAATACGCCATTCTTCACTACTCCAACCTCTTTGTCATTGCGAATTCTGCATCAGCAGAATGAAGCAATCTCATCCACTTATCCCACAGAAAAGCATAATAATTTCAGATACAGATAAAAAGAGTAAGATTGTGTTTGAAAACGTTATAAAAAGCTATTCTTGGATTTGAAGTTTTGGGTTTTTATGTCTATTCCCTGGTGTATTTAAATCAATAATGTCTCAAGCTTTTTTATTATTTCTGAGATCACATCCTTTGGTAATTTATCACAGAATTCGGCATTCCTTATTTTCCAATCAAGACTTTTAACTTGATCAGACAAGATAACACCTTTAACCTTTAATTCTAAAGGAATCATGACTTCAAAAGGATATCCTTTTATTTGACTTGTTATCGGGCATAATAAGGCTAACCCCACTTTACCATTATAAGACTTGGGTGAAAGAACAGCTGCCGGACGCCTTCCGGATTGTTCGTGTCCAGCTTGAGGCTGCATATTAATCCAAACAATATCTCCTTTATCTGGAATAAATCCTTTAACCATCACCAAACTTCTTTTCCAACAGGTGCACCAGAATCAATCTCCCCATGGAGATTATTCTCAGAAACATCTGCTAAAAGGTTTTTGAGAGAATATTTTTTCTCACGAATTGGTTTGATAATTATACTATCCTTATCAACAGATATATCAACCCATTCGTTTAGTTCCAGATTTGCATCAGAAGCTAAATATTTTGGAATTCGCAAGGCTAAACTGTTTCCCCATTTTTTAATTTTTGTTTTCATCAGTAACACCTTCCAATTATAAATAAACTATTGCATTTGTATCTACAATGATTATACAAAGGTTATATAATAATTTCAAATAATGTTTATGTATAAGCTAACCCTAATATTACAAAGCCAAGAGAAATATTAATTAAAGATGTAAGAGAAGTCCTGGTCCAGGTCACTGAATTGGATAAAAAGAGATTAAAAAATTGATAAGTACCGCAAAATCGGTGAGTTAGATTAAAATTTATTAAGAAACATTATCAAAAATAAAGATTTGATAACTTTTATTTCCCCTGTTTCTTTATAATATTTTCCGCCAATTATATAGATGTTTTAGCTTGCATCGATTTTAGGCTTTTTTGTAATTGTCAGCAAGAATCATCAGACTACAAAAAAAATAATTCTGAAAATACCTGTCTCCAGTTATGCAAATTTTTAACTGTATTATTGGGAATATCTATATAGATATTGGAGAAAATAAATATATTCTTAATTAAAATAACTGGTAGATCTTTTCTCTTAAATCATCTATTACTAACTGAAACTCTGGCAGATCTGGAACCAAAGGACCTAACCATTGATTCCAAGTATCAGCAATATATGTCAATAATCTCTCATCAAAAAAAGCATCTGCCCCTGAAAAATCAATATCTTTAACTTCACATTTTTTTAGAAAGACTGATGGTATGATATTCAAATTTAAATCTTTATTATAAGCATTAAAGATTCTCCATAAATCATAATAATCCCTTGCTCGTGATCTTGTCCAACCTCTTTGTTCTAATTTCTTTAAATGTTGTAATATTGCTCTTAATTTTTCAGATATAATTTCTTCAAGTGAATAAACGGATAATTCTTTTGATAGATCCTCTTGATAACCATGAATAATATTTCTTTTTTTGGGTTCCATTATAATTGGTTCATTAGTTGTAATTTCGATCTTGGCTTTCGAAAAAAAATCTCTATGCCAAGGGAATTTACCTCTAACAGTAAATGCTTCTTGTTTATCTGGATGACTTTGCTTTTCCGTATATTTTTCAATTTTCAACTCAAGAGGTGAAAACTTCTGAACCAAATCTACAGCAACCTTGCAAGACCTTTTAATCTCTTGTTCTAGAATATTATCCCCTGAAATATTATTTTTTAAACTAAAGTCAAGGTCCTCTGAAAACCTATAATCTCCAAAGTAACACTTTTTTAATGCAGTTCCCCCTTTAAATATCAATTCGTTTTTTAATGCTTTGTTGGTAGCAATACCAGCTAAAATCCAAGAAAGAATATAATCCTTTTCAATTATTTCCCATGGTAAGCCAGTTTCTTTTCTTGCTTCCTCTAGTCTTTTTCTAATTGGTTTCATTTCATTCCCTTTACTGAAATGTTTTCCCGAATCATCCATTTTTTATTATAAGGCCCCGTTTGAAAGCCGCTAGAATCAAGGATACGGTACCCTTTGATAGGAAAAGCTATCAACTTTTGCAGTTTTTTTTCTTCAACTCCATTTTTTTCTAATATCCATCCTAATCTTTTCACTACTGATGCATCAAGCCTCGTAGCATAACTGATTAGTTTATTTATATTAACTCTTGAAACATGTAATTCAAAAGCATTATATATTTCAGCCCATCCTCCAAGATATCTTGGAGATACCAAACCGTCTATCAACGTTCTTTCCGGGCTAGTGATGGTAACTTTTTTCTCACCAACCCAATATTCTTTAACACCAAAAAATCTTTCCGGTTTGACCTTAATAAAAACATATATAATATTATTTATCTTTCTGCTGAAACCCTTTAAATTATTGTTTTGTGAATTTATTTTTCTCTCAGCTGAAATATTTCCTGAAGTTGTTGTATATACTTTCTTTGGTATTTGTTCAGTCATGCCATGAAAATGAAGAGCAGACCAATGGCTTATAGCAGCAGGTTGTGCTAAAAACATGGCGATTTCAAATTCATGTGCTGGCACTATTCCTGGAAAGGATGAAGAAATCAAGTATAAGCCTCTTTTAAGTCTTTTTATCCAACCATCTTTTGCAAGGTAATACAAGGCTTCATTGACATACTGCTCTGATATCTCACAAAAGGGAGCAATTTTTTTAGCATCACTAACAGTAAATATTTGTTTCCCTTCTTCAGAAAGCTTCCTGATCATTTCTATACCTTTTCTAGTATGCTTACTATTATTTCTTGCATTCATTGGATATTCTCCAATTATTGTAATATTATATTATTGTAAATATATTAATGCTTTAATTGGACAATGTCAAATTAATTAACTAATATATATAATAAAAATCACTCTGGTAACGATTGTCAATACAAAATCGAGGTCCAATTAATATTCCTTAAATTCATCAATCTTTCTGCTTTCAGATAAGACCACCAGAGAATGTCAAAGATTCTAATTTTAGTAAGATGCTTAAGATTGATTTTAATTAGATCAGCAGAGAGCTCATTTAAATTTTTTCTAATAATCTCATTTTCCAAATTATTATAAAAATCTATTAAAATTTCATCAGCATTTTTATAAGTCCAGGAATGATTGATTTCTTTTTTGTACTTCCTTTGTAGTGGATTATCAATCATCGGGATAATCTCAGGGTAAATGGTGTGTAGAATCTTTGTTGCAGTAGAAAAACGGATTCCATTAATATCAAAGAGTTTTTGAAAAACTACATCATTTAATTCTTTGATCTGTTTTTCTCTTTCCTGTCTACTTAAATCCAAAAATAGATCAAGTGTATGCTGGAATATTTCTAATCCCATGGTGTTTTCAACTACAACCCTACATTTTGAAATTGCATCACTTGTTAGTCTTGCTCCAATCTTGTTTACATCTTCAATTTTACGATTTCCTATCACATCATACTTGGAATAAAAATCACTCTGGTAACAATAGCATTCAACTAGAGAAACAGGATCAGGAATTTCAAGTTCAATTGTAGAAAATAAATAAAATTTCATTTAAACCCCCAATTTATAAATACTATCTTAAGAAACATTATCAAAAAAACAACAGTTAATATTAAAAATTTGTGGCTTTAGCTTCTTTCTTAACAAAACTTCTGTATCCAGCCTCCAAAGATAAATTCCTTTAATACCGGGAACATCTTCTGAAGTGCCGGCTTACAATTTGCATCAAAAGAAACCTTCATGTCTTCATCAGCTAAATCAGAAATGACTCTGAATGAAAAAGCCTTTATTTTATTTAAGCTTGCAACACTTAAAACAGCAGACGTTTCCCAGTTGCAGACAAGTCCATTAAAATTTTCATGTAATTCTTGCCTTAATTGCCGGTTTTTAACATCCTTTTCTCCACAGACAACATTACCAATCCTGATATTAATTGTCATTGTGTCTTGGATATGGTTGGAAAATTCCAGAAAAGCTTCTTTGTAGAAAGGATCACTTATTATTGTATGAGATTCGTCATCCCCGGAAGGTATTTTCCCCAATTCCTTACCAGAACATGGATCATATTCATAACAATGTTCAGCACATATAATATCATTGATACTTACATCTTTAGCAAGAGAACCAGCAACGCCGGCATCAATGATAAAATCAGGATGAAACTTATCAATAACTAATTGAGTAGCAGAACTGCAATTGATTTTACCCACTCCGGCTTTAACAGCATAAACCTCTATGTTATTCTCATTTCTTTCTGAAACAATTCGTCCTGATAATTCTGATTCATTTTTCAAGCCCAGTATTTCTTTACAGGCATTGTACTCATCATCAAGTGGACAAATGATTCCAATTTTGATTTTTGCTTTATTCAAAATAACCTCTTCTTAGCTTATATTTTTTGGATCACTTCAAATATGAAAACCCAATATTTATTTCTAAAATAGGGAAAAACCTCAAACAAAGAACCGTCCCCTATGTTTTTCTTTCACATAAAGAGCTTAGGTACATATTAACCTAGTGATCATTTTTTTCATCTTTATTAAGCTACAATTTTACTATAGTTCATTTTTTATGCGATAGAAGTAACCAGCTGGCTTTGAGCCATCTGAAAATTTATAAATTTTTCCTCTTCCAGTTTCATATGTTCCGAACGATTCATTATATCCCTGATTATACTGAGATATGAGTACTATACCTTTTTCTTTATCAATAAATTCTTCAATCAAAGCTTGATGACGGGTTTCTCCTTCCCACCAAATTAAAACATCAAACTGCTCAGGAATATAAGAGTTATTTATTTTAGTATCAAGGTTGTAAGTGGATCCATAATTTAAATCATATATATTTTTCCCATATATTTCTAATAATCGTCTACAAACCCACCAGGTGCATTGGCCAAAAGGCTGTCTACCAATGGAGGCGATAATGTCAAGTGAATATTCTGCCTTCTTACCTTGATTTGTAATAAGAGTAAGTTTTGCTCCCTTTTTATATGTTAGAGACACGTCATTAAAGCTCGGGCATATTATTATTCTATTATCCTTCCAATTAATAATTTTTATATTAAACACTTTACCTTCTATGCTAATACTTCCTTCTTTATTCCCAAAATTTTTGCCAGTAATTACAAAATAAAAGGGGTTACCTCTATCTAAAGAGTCTGGATAAACATAATCTTTGTCATCTTTGCGGGGAGGTTTAAGTTCATCACCATAATAATCAACTAGTAAGAAAGAACGATAGTCTGATCCTTGATATATTGGTTCCCACTTTACACCATCAACATTCTCTATCACTGGATTGGGTGTATCTGGTACGGGTTGTTCGGAACCTAATAAATAATACCCTGGAGGTACTTTATGAAGAGCTCTGACCATCTTTTTTATTATCTCTGGTATTTCATAAAATTCACTCCAGTCCTCAAATGGAACAGAACTTAATTCTGTCCAGACATTACAACCAACAACCTTGGAAAAATTTGACAAATACAATTGATAAGCATTTTCTAAACATCCCTGACCTATTGGATTTATTTTAATTACCCTTTCTATAAAGGAATAATTTTCATCAATTTCATAAGTTCCGCTGCTACAATTCCCCTCTAAGTTTATACTATAATCAAATATTATCTGAACTGGACTATTGGGATTTTCGCTCAGCCGAAAAACTACTTTCCCTCCTATTGCTGAATTCCATTGATTTAAGACCTTTTGCATCTGGCTATATCCTGTTGCATCATAGACATCTACATAACCATCGGGCCAGCGAATTACATAATCCCCTCCATACCCCCATGTCTTGATTAATTCTATTTCTTCAGGTGTTAACAAAGAAGCGTTGCCATCACCAGTAATTGGAATTGAAGGAAGAAACCCCGAACCATCGCAGCCTGACAAGAAGATTACCGCTAATAATAAAATAATAAATACTTGGATTTTTCTTTTCACTCTTTTAACTCCTTTTATTTTTACTTATTCACAATATTAATTGAATCAGTGAACAATATGTTATCAAGTAAATTATTTCCCAATGTTTTCAATTAAATTACAGAGTTTCAATACATCTTTATTGTTTACTTTTTTCATCTCTAATATGGTGCGGTTAGAAAGTTCTTCTCCCCAAAATTTTTTATTAGCAGAGCTGTATACTTTAGTGGTGGATCCCTGAAGAGAGCCGCCATCAAAATAAAGACCACTAGTTATAGAATAAGAATATATTGGAGCATTAAATTTGGAATCAATTTCTGCTGAAACAGATCTACCTATAGGGCCGACTGTCCAAGCCAGGGTTCCTCCAAACTTAAAGGTTTTTTTCATAAATGCTTCGAGACCTTCTGAATCATTAATCACTAATAATAGATCTATAGTTTGAATACCTATACGAGCACCTATGCCGAGAGTACTAATTTTTAGAAAAGCTGGTCCATACCAATCCCCAGTTTCATAATCTCTTCTTATTACTAATCCATTCCCTTTTAATCCTCCTACTCCCAAAATCGCTACCTCAGTTAAAGATGGAAATATGGCAATCCCTCTTGATCTTCTTAATACACTTCTAAATACCCCGCTATCTAAAGAATAATCCATATCTTCAAGTACCTCAAGAGCCTCTCTAATTATTTCTATAGGAGTTTCAGAGGCCGCAAAAGTAATTAATTCAGTAGATAGGAATATGGATACTAAAAGAAGTATACTGATAAACAACAATACCTTATTTTGAATCCTCATTTTTATTTAAACCTCCAAATTGCTAATAGATATTTTTTATTTTTTATCTAATATTTTTCAAATAATATTTCCTGAAAAGAGTTTTAGCTTTACCTTTATTCCTCCTTCTTGATTGGCTCTTGATCACTTTCTTTTAATCCTTTTCCAAACTCACGTGCTACTTCTCTTGCCATTTCTTTTGTTTTCTGCTTGTTCCAGCCAATCAACAAAACTATTCCTACAATAATTAATGGAATTCCAAAAATGGCGCCTATAAAGGTAAAAGAAAGTATTATCCCTATAACTAGAAATGCTATGCCAAAAAATAATTTCAATTTTTTCACCCTCCTAATTTTTTATTTCCTTATCTTTTAAAAAACAATGTGAAACTAATTTATTTATAGCTACTTCATAAAAATCTAAAAAGGTTCAATGAATTATTGATTCTATTATTTCTAACATTTTTCATTATTAAACAGTAATTTTTTACTGCTCAATCAGTGATGGGAATATCCCGAAATTGCACAATAAAATATTTATCTTTAGCAAAACATAAGATTTCGAGGAAAGTTATTAGGTTCACTTGAGGCGAAATATTTTTAAAGGAGACACTTGCTAAAAGAGGCTTTTCGGTAACAAGCCTGTTATCGACATAAGAAGTTCCCATATAATTTCCAAGCTGTACTTCGTTTGAATAAAATTTATTACCAATATTATCAAACATTCTAGTATATCGACTGAAATTATAATCAGAAGCATATAATCTAAGATCAGTATCTTTTTCACTTGTAATAATTAATTCAAAAACAAGGTATTTCCCTTTACTGTACCAATCCACTAATTTGAAATTAAAACCTTCGGCATTTGTTTCAAGGGCAGTCTTGGAATCTTTTGCTGTAGCACTATCTCTTGCTTCATATGCAGTACTTCTAACCCCACCTCCTAATAGACCTCCAATCGTCGGATCTTTAGTTACAGCAATTTGTGCAGCTGTAATGGCGGTACCTTTTTCGACATCAACTAAGCGGGCTCTTAAGTCAACGGAGTTACCCATATCGGCCACAGTACCAACGATAACGGCTTCCACTCCCAGCATCTTCCCTATTTCAGCTGCAGTAGAAGTGTCAATCATCCCGCTGAAGCTCTGGGCCAGCTCCTCCATGACCTGCTCCATCTTTTCCCGTTCTACTACGGTCATGCCCCTTTGGATCAGGTTGGTATAGAGAATGTCCTGGACATTGCGGGTAAAGCTGTTGAATTCATCTCCGTAAGTAAATTCGGTGATGGCAACCCGGGTTACTTTCTTCATTTGCTGGTAGACCTTGTCGCCCTCCTGGATATCCATCACCTGTTCTGTGATTTTAGCTAAAGACATCTCTTTCCGGACTGCGGTAATCTCTATCTTGCCTACTGCGGTCTCTGGATAACCGATAATTTTATCGCCCATCTTAAAGGGACGGTCTCTGTCCAGCCTGACCACTCCGAATTGAATGCCCTCCACTATGCCTGATTCCTGCCCAAGATTGATGTAAACAGTGTCTCCGCTTATCCCTAACACATCACCTTCCACGGCAAAGGCTAACTTATCAGCCAGTTGGCTGACCTTCTGGGAGAGTATGTTGTCCTGGGAGAAGGCAGTGCTGCCACTAAAAAAACATATAGCTAATATCATTAACAAAATCAAGAATTTCCTCATGATAGAAAGCTCCTTTCTATTTAAAATATTATTAATTTAATTAAACAGGGTCAAACAGGGGACGGCTCTCTGTATAATATTCTTATCTATCTCATTTTAGGTATGTTTCTCAAACAACTTCCACTCATTACCGACTTTCTCCAGGTGATAATACATAATATAAGATTGGGTATTATTTAAATAATCACCATCAAAGGCGGAAAAATCATTCATGTGGCAATATACACAACAAAAGTAAGGTCCATTGAACCAAGTATCTAAGATAGTAGGATTGATTGCTATTACAACACGACAGTCATCATAAGAAAAACAATAATTTTCAACTGTATTTTCCAACTGAATGGTTTCGTTGTACTGCTCTGACCCAAAAGTACAATAACTTTTTGCTTTATTCCAATTCTGATCATTTAAGGCTGAAAAATATCCATTAATGGAACTTTTTACCTTGATTTCGTCATTTGAAGGTGTTACTCCACCAGCACATCCACTTAGAAAAACTGCAAGTACTAAAATAGTTATTACAAAAAAATGTATCTTTTTCATAACAATGGCTTCCTCCATATAATATAATCTATCATTTATAATTAAGAAATTGCATAAAAATATTGGAAAGAGAATACTTTTTTATTTACTCTGGCTTTTTAGTTGATTCCTGGGTACCTTCATGAAACCCCTTCCCAAGTTCACGGGCTGCTTCTCTTACCATTTCTTTTGTTTTCTGCTTGTTCCAGCCAATCAACAAAACTATTCCTACAATAATTAATGGAATTCCAAAAATGGCGCCTATAAAGGTAAAAGAAAGTATTATCCCTATAACTAGAAATGCTATGCCAAAAAATAATTTCAATTTTTTCACCCTCCTAATTTTTTATTTCCTTATCTTTTAAAAAACAACGTGAAACTAATTTATTTATAGCTACTTCATAAAAATTCAAAAAGATTCAATGAATTATTGATTATATTATTTCTAATTTTTTTTATTATGAAACAGTAATTTTTTACTGCTCAATCAGTGATGGGAATATCCCGAAATTGCACAATAAAATATTTATCTTTAGCAAAACATAAGATTTCGAGGAAAGTTATTAGGTTCACTTGAGGCGAAATATTTTTAAAGGAGACACTTGCTAAAAGAGGCTTTTCGGTAACAAGCCTGTTATCGACATAAGAAGTTCCCATATAATTTCCAAGCTGTACTTCGTTTGAATAAAATTTATTACCAATATTATCAAACATTCTAGTATATCGACTGAAATTATAATCAGAAGCATATAATCTAAGATCAGTATCTTTTTCACTTGTAATAATTAATTCAAAAACAAGGTATTTCCCTTTACTGTACCAATCCACTAATTTGAAATTAAAACCTTCGGCATTTGTTTCAAGGGCAGTCTTGGAATCTTTTGCTGTAGCACTATCTCTTGCTTCATATGCAGTACTTCTAACCCCACCTCCTAATAGACCTCCAATCGTCGGATCTTTAGTTACAGCAATTTGTGCAGCTGTAATGGCGGTACCTTTTTCGACATCAACTAAGCGGGCTCTTAAGTCAACGGAGTTACCCATATCGGCCACAGTACCAACGATAACGGCTTCCACTCCCAGCATCTTCCCTATTTCAGCTGCAGTAGAAGTGTCAATCATCCCGCTGAAGCTCTGGGCCAGCTCCTCCATGACCTGCTCCATCTTTTCCCGTTCTACTACGGTCATGCCCCTTTGGATCAGGTTGGTATAGAGAATGTCCTGGACATTGCGGGTAAAGCTGTTGAATTCATCTCCGTAAGTAAATTCGGTGATGGCAACCCGGGTTACTTTCTTCATTTGCTGGTAGACCTTGTCGCCCTCCTGGATATCCATCACCTGTTCTGTGATTTTAGCTAAAGACATCTCTTTCCGGACTGCGGTAATCTCTATCTTGCCTACTGCGGTCTCTGGATAACCGATAATTTTATCGCCCATCTTAAAGGGACGGTCTCTGTCCAGCCTGACCACTCCGAATTGAATGCCCTCCACTATGCCTGATTCCTGCCCAAGATTGATGTAAACAGTGTCTCCGCTTATCCCTAACACATCACCTTCCACGGCAAAGGCTAACTTATCAGCCAGTTGGCTGACCTTCTGGGAGAGTATGTTGTCCTGGGAGAAGGCAGCGTTACCGCTAAAAAGGCATACAGCTAATATCATTAATAAAATTGAGAATCTCTTCATGATAGAAAGCTCCTTTCTACTGTAAAATTATTTTATTCTATGAATTAACTAAATTTTCTATAGAAATAAAAAATAAGCAAAACTTCACATGTTAAAGCTAAACAAATAGCACTTTTATTTATCAACTCGTCTGGATAATTTTTAGCAATTGAGATGTCATGGCAACCTGTCACATCGCAACCCAGCTGTTATCTTGTCTACCTCTCCAGAGATAATATCTGCCACGGAATACTCCTCCATCACATCTTTGACTATAATCTCTGCCAGCTTCTCTCCTTCAATCCTGATAAGGACTCCGCTCCCGGGATCTTTTATCGAACGATGAGCACCCAATATACTAAATCTCTCTCCCTTTTGAATCCGGGTTCCGCCCTGGTTCAGATAAACGGTGCCATTTTTAACATCAAGCACACGGACAGGCATTAGGATATCAAGGAACCCGCGGTTTAATTTGATGATGACCTCATCAATCAACTCTGAAATAAAATTGCCAGGTATTTCACTGGGTATATCAGTTGTTTCACCAAGATCTATAACTCGATCAAGTGATACTGTTACGGTATCTGCCCTGTGCACTTGCCTGGTAGCAAATTCCACTGCCCGAATATCGATACTCAAATAAATTTGACATCTTGTGACATCTTTACCATACCACTCGCGGGAAGTTATAGAGCTATTCATATCTGACAGGGTTCCGATAAGCAGGTAATCTGTACCTAATTGTTCCTCTAAACGGGCCATCTCCATGATGGGAAATCCTCCTGTCATTAACAATTGACGCTCTTTCTCGTACTCATTGCCATATTCCCGGTCAAGAATGTTGTAGTGACGGGTCTGCACTAACTGGGTAGTTATCCTCTGAGTTATTTGCCTGGTAATCTCGTTGACATCAATATTACCTGCGTCTTTCAATCCATAAATGGGAATGACAGGCATCACTGCCAAGGTTGACTTTTGATTGCTTTCAACCTTTCGGTAAACTGGCACAAACGCCCGTACTCTTACCTCCCAACTTCCATCATTCAATCTGTTCCGAGATAAGACTTCATATTTTTCTATTAGTCCGTTAGTATGCATATAAACTTCTTCTTTCACTTCATCCTTTATTTCTTCTCTATAAAATTCTTCTTCCCCTTCCCTGTAGAAAAGGTCTTCCAGGGCAAAGCGAGTCTCACTTAGGGCATCAATTTCAACCCCACGTTTCTGCCGAATAGCCTCAACCAGGCAGTTAACAACAGCTTCACCCTGTGTTCTTCCGATTGAAGTTATCACAACTTCCTCTGTCTGAATAGAACCAAAAGCAATACTACTTCCAATAAAGAAAAACACTAATAAAAATAAAACAATATTTTTAATACGCATTACTACCTCCAAAAGTTAATATTTACTGACGTAAGGTAGGATCCAAATGGTCAAGAGCGGGAGATTCCCTGACTCCTTCATCGTATTTAATTTCTCCTTCTGGTATTTCTTCTTCTGAGGTTGTTACAATTCCCTGTGCGGCATCCCGTGTAGACGGGCTCCAAATTGCAACATGCCCAATAATAACATGACCTGTTTTGGGATCGTTTGCAGCCCATTCCTTGATTGTTGTAATACCTTCCAGTTCTGCTCTCCCGTATTGATTCACAATTTCTTCTACACGCTCACCAATTTCGTAAGATTCCACCTCTTCCACTCTCTTACCTGTGGTAATACGGATTATATCCTCACTTTCCCTAAATTGACTAAAATTCTCAAGAACCAAAGTACTATTAACAAAATTTGTTAATTCAGCAATAGCATTACTTCGAGCCTGTCTGCGGGCAGCCTCAACACGGGCTTCACGAATTGTAGAACCTGTGGTTTTTGTAATTGCCGGCGCCCATTGTCCAAAAGCCACAAGAACCTTCTCTCCGGTTTCATCCTCCATGATACGAACACCATGTACCGGAATGTAATCTTCATCATTTTTAAAATAGGCTCCAAGTTGTTCTAAAATTGTTCTGGTTAAAACATCAGACGGTCTCCTTGCTATAACATCCCCCCGGGCAATCTGTCGAGCAAGTTGTTCTGACTGTTCATTATAAATTATAAGCACTCCTACTGAGTCAAGATCTTCAAAGTTAGCGATGATTCGGACTCCTGATAGAGAAGTCATTGCTCTATTTGTAACTATTTGACTTATTGCATCATTAAGAATTTTTTCTCTTTCGATTCTATCAGTCCCAAGGTACTTTTCCGAGTCAACGTTTACCTCTAATAGCAGTCGGTTAAGATAAGCTTCTCCAAGATCGAAAGCTTTTTCCGCAAGAATTGAAATACGTTCCTGCAAAGAAGCAATTTTACCTGTCTCGATCTCAATTTCAGGAAGGTCATCAAAGAAAAATTCCCTTGTCATTGTGGTTGTAATTTCCTGCTGTCGGAATCTTGCAAAATCCCCTTTCGCATCCGCTTGAGCCCTGTAAAAAGCTGCAATTCGAGCCTGGCCATACTTATCATCATCAGGCTCAAGTTTAATTCCTCCTACTCCCCATCCAATGTAAGCACCTCCTGGATTAGAAGAGGATTGGCCTAATTCCCATCCTCTTTCTCTTAAATACTGGTCGCGGTTCTGCTCTATCTGGGCACCCCTTCCGGCAAGTTCCTCTACCTTTGGATACAGATTGACAGGACTGATAAAAGCTTCTTCGCTTTTATCTTCCTGCTCTGCATAGCATGTAAGAGGCACTATTAGTAGAATTAAAACAAATATAAACCAAATGCTAATTCCAACCAATTTACTTTTTTTCAATGTTTTCATAAAATTTACCTCCATTTTTATTTAGCTCTCTAATATTTTATTAAACAAACATTTATTCTTTTTTAAAATCAACAGTTATTTTCATTTAATGATTTAATTATCTATTTTTTAAATCATCCTATATCAACCCCCTTAATAAATAAAAAGATAATCACAAAGGACATACTAAAAAATACTAATTATTATATACTTTAAAATGTTAAATATTTGAGACTTCTTCTAAGGCAATAAATTATTTTTTTATATATTTATAATGACTTTATTGTATTGTCAAATTCCATTTACTAGACCAAGGTCCCCAATTACCACTATTATCCCCTGCCCTTACTTTCCAGGTAATTGTCTCTATAGTACCAAGGGAAACTATCGCATTTGTACTGGTATAAATTTTGTCTAATGCAACCTGTCCTTGTGAATTATAAAGAATGAATTGATATTTTGTTGCATTACTCACGGAATTCCATATAAATGTAACATTCATTGGTGGTAATGAAGAACCACTTGAAGGACTCAAAAGCTGGGCTTGTCCAAGAGAAGGTGCCTGTGATACAAAATTAAATGTGAATGCTATTATACTTCCGGTTGATAGTGTTTGAGTACTACTTGGAGTAATAGAAGAAACTATAGCATTAGAAGGACCTCCAGAATTATAAGAAATACTATATGCCCCGATAGGTTTATTGTTGAGAACAGCAGGAACAGTGCTCCCACTTGAAGGAGAAGGACCGGTAAGACTATAACTAAGAGATCCAATCCAAGGTGAACCATCTAGTGTAGCAAATACATCAATAGTACCAACTGGGGTTGCACTTTTAACTAAATATCCATATTTTGTACAATTAGTTGTAATTGGCTGGCTCCAATTATTAGTATCATACCCTGATTTCATTGCTGAAAAAGACCATGTACCAGGTATACCTTTTACTGTCACATAACCACTGCTGTTTGTTATATGGTTGGATGAAGTCCCTCCGCCATCAACAACTCCAACACTTACTCCTGAAAGAGGTGGACCACTTAAGCTGTTTTCATAGAGATAGAGTGTAAGGGTTACTTCTTGAGTAGATTCAGTCTGGAAATAATAATCAGAGGAATAATCACTATAACCAGCACTGTTATAAGCCCTTATATTCCAACGGTATTTCTGCCCTTCTTCCAGTTTTCCACTGGGAATGGTAATTGAATTCCCATATACTTGCTGATTATAGAAAATAATGTTAGATGAGCCATAAGGATATATGCTGACAGATAAGTTGTAATAATCGGCATTGGATACAGATTGCCAACTAAGGGTCGGAGTCAGGGTACTGATGATTGGTCCTGGGGCAGAAGTAGACCCAGGAGAAAGAGAAGTGGGTGGATTTGGTTTGGTAGTTGTACCAGAATCTTCTGAAACAACAATACTAAAATTCTGAGTAGCAAAAAGATTACCATCGGATACCTCTACAGTAACATTGTAGTTTCCTATAGTGCTAGGAGTCCAGGAAATAAGACCAGTAGAAGAATTGATGGTCATTCCACTAGGTTTGGAAGTTAGGGAATAAGTTAAGGTATCTCCATCAGAATCAGTGGCATTTACATCATAACTATATATTTGACCTTTTGTTGCAGAAATAACCGGAGTGGAAGTTATTGCTGGGGTTTGATTAGCAATAGAGTCCCCGACTAAAATTTCTATTGAATGACTATCTTCTCCTCCATAGTTATCAATAACTTTACATGAAATTTCATAGATTCCTTCTTGACCAGGAGTAGACCAGATTATAATCTTGCCCTTTGTAGAACTTTTAGCCTGTCCATATATAGGAATAGTCCAAATATAAGTTAATTCATCTTGGTCACTGTCGCTGGCATTACATGTAATATATACTAAAGAATTTGTCTCAATAAATCCTTCTGGAGTAATTGCTAAACTAGAAATTTCAGGTGCAATATTTTGGTCAATGACACCGGAAGCCGGAACAGTACTGAAGAGCTGCTCCTGGGGGCTTAAAAGTGCATCTGGGTGATTAGGATCTAAATCATTTCCCTCATCCTTATTAGATACAATATCAATACCCACAGATTCATAAGCTGCTTCAGCCAGTCCTACACAATTGTAACTACCAGGACCCTTCACATTCTCTCCCCTTGCCCATCCGAAATAAACTCCAAAAGTTTCTACTACAGCATAGGGCATGCCAACCATTTTTTCTACATACTCAACTATTCTATTCCTGGTTATATGAGTTAAAGATTGATTTATTGGTTCTCGAGCACCCATATAAGTGGGTGGTCCCGAACCAAAGGAAGTAATATCTGAATAGTAACTCCTTACAACTTTATTTGGAGAAATTCCAATTGCTTCAATGACATTATAAAGGCCTTCCTTTTCATGATATTTCTCCCCTACATAAATCCCGACATGACCAGGTAACCAATTATCATTCACTCCCCTTTTGCTTAAGCGATATACCAAATCTCCCGGTAAAGGTTTACCCAAATTAGAGGGAGGGATACAATTAGTAACTGTCAGAGCATAGAGATATAATAGATCTCCAATGCCTATTTCAATTGAGACCATATTTTCTACATGTGTAATCTTTTCGACAGGTACTTTCTCCCAAGAAACAAAAGGTACTGGAACTGGTACAGGTGCTGCTGTAGGATCTACTGTACATAAAACTCTGTAAACATTTACATCACTATCTTTAGAAACACCCGAATTACTTAATTTATCCCTATTATAGAATATTTCTAATCTTCCAGTAAGAAAATCAATTATATTCGCTTTAGTCCCAACTGGGGTTATTAAAAAACCCTGGCTATCAACCATTTTATTTGTAGCCGTTACCATCTGATCAATTATTATTGCAATTTCTGCTGTACCGAGTTCTTTTATCGATCTTTCCTTATCTATTGGATCAATCACCAAGCGGGTACCATAAATCTCACTTGTCTCATCGGTTATTTCTATTACTCCACCTACTTCTAAATCGATCTGGGCTGATACCACCTCCAGCATTTCTTCTTCCCCGTAATTCAGGGCACCGGATGCAGAGTTATCTTCCAGGGTAGGGATAATGCTCTGCTGGGGCTTAGAACAGCCGGTTATGACAAGTATACTAGTTAAGCATAAGAAAAGGATTAGGGAAAGTTTACGTTTAGTAAACATGATAACCTCCTTAATTTTTTTAACAAGATAACTCAAATTAGTCCATTGTTTGTTTATCAGCCAACAGACAAAAATAGTCCCTCTATAGGAATATAATTCTAAATGGATTATCTGTTGACCATCTCTCATCTTCCGGGAGCAGAAAGCAGGCAGTCCGGCAGTCCACTGGTGAGTGGAAGTGAATATAGCCGGGACCCCTGACTTTGCGTCCCATCTTTACGGTGGTTTGCCTTTCTCAGCTTAGAGCTTCATTTTTCGATAGCCCTACCTCCTTATGTATGTAAAATCATTTCCAGCAAAAAAGTAAAAAATATCCTGGGATCACTTAGGGTTTCTTGTTAAATTTATTTGAGGCATGTCCTAAAATAAATTCATTATAAATTCATTTTTCAGGCAATATATTAGACTACATTAAAGATGCTAAAATGTATCGTTTATGCGGTAAAGATGGAGAATTGGTATGGTGTAATATTGCTGTGACTTTTATTATCTATGCTATTGTATTGATCAATAACCCTCTATATGGTTTAACTGTTTCAATTATAATGTTTTTACATTTGAATTGCAAAAAATTCGCATCTATATAATATATGCTTGCCTTCCCTATTTTATGAATACCAGGTGGTGAGGTGCTCTTTGTTAAGTGAAAATTATATTTCAAGAAATGGCCTTCATGCTTTTCTTCTGTCAAACTAAAATCCTCTAACCTAAGATTATTGATGTTAAGTTAAATGTTGAGGCTTAAATCCTTTGAATTTTTTGATTTTTTCATATTTAAAATATCTAGTCTACGGTCTCTGT
>JAXGNR010000004.1:0-849334 GCA_040767965.1 Atribacterota bacterium | reverse complement strand
TATTTATAGGTAAATTGCAACGATTTTTTTTATATGATAAAATAAAAAAAATTTAAAAGAGGAAAATAATATGTCAGGACATTCGAAGTGGAGTACCATAAAAAGGAAAAAAGGAAAAGCGGATGCTCAAAAAGGAAAATTATTTGGTAAGCTTAACCGGTTTATATCAGTAGCAGCCCGAAATGGTGGTGACCCGGAAACAAATGTTGATTTGCGCAATGCTGTCCAGCTTGCAAGAGAAAACAATATGCCAAATGAAAATATTGAAAGAGCCATCAAAAAAGGTACCGGAGAAATAGAAGGAGTATCCTATGAAGATGTTACTTACGAAGGGTATGGCCCAGGAGGAGTTGCTGTATTAATAAAAGTTTTAACAGATAACCGTAACAGAACTGTATCTGAAATCAGAAGGGTTTTTACAAAAAATGGTGGTAATCTTGGTTCTAACGGTTGTGTTGCCTGGATATTTTCCAGGAAATCATATTTTTCTTTCGACAAAGCAAAAGTTAATCAGGACACTCTTTTAGATTTATCGCTAGAAGTGGAAGTTGAAGATATCGAAACCGATGAAAAAAATATTGAGGTTACTTTGCCTCCAACAGATTATGAAAAATATAAAAAAATATTAGCTGATAATGAAATAGAATATTCTGTTGCAGAAATAACTATGATACCTCAAACTACTGTTGATTTGGAAGGTAAAAAGGCAGAGCAAATGCTAAACTTAATGGAGCAACTGGAAGATCTTGATGATGTTCAAAATGTTTATGCTAATTTTAATATAGATGAAAAGGTAATGGAAGAATTATCAACTTAGTAGAGGGGAAAATTGATTATTTTAGGTATAGATCCTGGTTTGAACCATACTGGCTATGGGATGGTAGAAGTTAAAGATAATAAAATAATTGCATTAGATTACGGTTGTGTTACTAATAAGTCCGACGCTAGCTTTCAAGAAAAAATAAGAAACATTAATTGCAAAATTGATGAATTAATTAAAAAATACTCTCCTCATGAATTAGCTCTTGAGGAGATATTTTTTAGCAAGAATACTAGAAGTGCAATTGATGTGGGGAAGGTATGTGGAGCAGTTGCATCAACAGCAATTTTGTCTGACTTAGATATTTTTATTTACACGCCATTACAGGTTAAACAGGCGGTAGTTGGTTATGGAATAGCTTCAAAAAATCAGGTTCAGGCTATGGTTAAGATCCTGCTATTTTTGTCAAGCATTCCAAGGCCAGACCATGCTGCTGATGCATTAGCAGTGGCTATCTGCCATATAAATTCAAAACACCCTTATTGAATAAAACGACACATTTCCTTCTGTTAAAAATTTTCATAATTATTTAAAACTACAGTATACAATTGGCAAATATATAAAATAGAAAAAATAGAATATAACGGGATAATAATATGATTTCTTTTTTAAGAGGAATAATAGAAAGTAAAGAACCTGATTCAATCATTGTAAATGTAAATGATATCGGATATCAAGTCTATGTCCCGGTTATAGATAAATTTGTTTTAAGCAGTGAAAAACAAAGCGTTTTTACCTATTTATATATTAGAGAAGATAAGATGGTTCTATACGGCTTTCCAATAAAAAAAGAAAGAGATTTTTTTAAAATTTTAATTGAAACCCCTGGAATAGGACCTAAAGTTGCTTTTAATATAATAATTGATATGATTCCTGAGGAATTTAAAAAAGCTGTCCTAGAAGAAAATCTTAGTCTCATAAGTAGTGTTCCTGGAATTGGGAATAGACTTGCTAAAAAAATTGTTTTAGAACTTAAAGAAAAATTTAAAAAATTAAAAACAAATTTAGATTATATTCCTGAAGGTAATGATACTGATAAAGGATTTATTAAAGATAGTATTGAAGTTTTGAAAACACTAGGTTATACGGAAAAAGAGGCCAAACAAAGAATTATTTCAACATTGAAAGATCTAAAAAATCAAAAGAGCATTGTTTTAGAAGATTTAATTAAAATCGCATTAAACAAAAAAATACTATAATTACAGTGTGTGCTAAGTTAATTATTTAATAGAAATTATTCTTTATGGAAGTTAATATGCATAAAAAAGAAGATTTAATAGAACAGGAATTAAAAACAGAAGGAACGGAATCTGAGATAAATTTAAGACCTCAGTCTTTACTTTATTTTGTAGGACAAAAAAATGTTAAGGATAATCTGACTGTATATATTCAAGCTGCTTTAAAGCGAGGAGAACCAATTGACCATACTTTATTGTATGGGCCACCTGGTTTAGGGAAAACAACACTAGCAAATATTATTGCTAAGGAAATGGGAGTAAATATAAAAATGACTTCCGGGCCAGTTATTGAAAGAGCAGGAGATCTGGCAGCAATCCTTACCAACCTAAAAGAAAAAGACATATTGTTTATTGATGAAATTCATCGCCTTAATCGTTCAGTAGAAGAAATCTTATATCCTGCTTTAGAAGATTTCGTTTTAGATATAATGATTGGGAAAGGCCCCAGTGCAAGGTCTATCAGGATTGACCTAGCAAAATTTACTTTAATCGGCGCCACTACCAGAACCGGATTAATTACCTCTCCACTGAGAAGCCGATTTGGTGTCATATCTAGAATTGGTTATTACAAAGATGAGGAATTACAAAAAATAATTACGCGATCTGCTGCAATCTTAAATATTAAAATTGAAGAAGCTGCTTCGTTAGAAATTGCAAAACGTTCCAGGGGTACTCCCAGGATTGCTAATCGGCTTCTAAGAAGAATCAGGGATTATGCTCAGATAGAGGGGCAGGGAATTATCAACTATGAAATAGCTTCTTTTGCTCTTAAAAGTATGGGGATTGATGATTTGGGTTTGTGTGAAATTGATAAAAGGTTGCTTTTAACGATAATTGATAAGTTTAACGGTGGACCCGTTGGATTAGGCACTTTAGCTGCTTCTATAAATGAAGATAAAGAAACTATCTGTGATGTCCATGAACCATACCTTCTACAGAAAGGATTTTTGGCTAGAACACCACAAGGCAGAAAAACAACCGATCTAGCTTTTAAATATTTCAGCAGTATTATTAAAGAATAAAAAAATAAAATGATTCTTTATTTTTTTTAAGGTTTTTTATTTAAAATGAATGAATTTAATGTGATTGCAAAAACACTAATTGTATTAGGAATTATTTTTTTCCTATTGGGTATTTTCCTTTTATTGATTGGGAAATTTCCTTCTTTTCCAACCAGGATGCCTGGGGATATTTTGATTAAAAAGAAAAATTTTGTTTTTTACTTTCCATTAGGCTTAAGTATTCTTTTAAGTATTCTTTTAACTTTAATCCTTCGTTTATTTAAAAGATAGCCTAACCAAAACTACTTACAAATATATTTAATAAAAAATGAGGTTATGATGAAGTATTGTACAAAATATATTGGTTTATTATTTTTGCTGTTTTTATTCTTTGTAATTCTGCAATTAAAATGTTTTGCTATCGAAACTACTTTACGGGTAGGATTATTTTTAAACCAAAAAGAAATAAATATTACCAGTGATAACGGATTATCTGTGTATGATATTGATTCCCAAAGAGAAATTGCTAATTTCACTAAAAATGCAAAATTGAAAATAACTACCAGCAATAGTGGTTTTACGCTAAATGGAAAATTATTAAATTCTATTAATACTATCAGGATACTTCCCTCTGAAAGAGGATTTATCCAGGTAGAAGGCAATGAGTATAGAGGCGAGATTGAAATTATTAATCAACAAAATTGTTTAAATGTTATTAATATAATTAATATTGAAGAATATTTGTATGGGGTCTTAAAAAAGGAGATATCACCAGACTGGCCAGAAGAAGCATTAAAGGCACAAGCTATCGCCGCCAGAACCTTTGCACTGTTTAATATGAATAAATATATTGATCAAGGATACAATATATGCGCTACTACAAACAGCCAGGCATATGGTGGATTAAATGCCGAACATCCGTCTACTAACAAAGCTGTAAATGATACTCGCGGAATAATTGCAGTTTATCAAGATGAGCCTATAAATGCCGTTTACCATTCTGATAGCGGTGGTCATACGGAAAACAGTGAAGATGTTTGGGGAGGGATTGTTCCATATTTAAGAGGGAAAAAATCTGAATATGAAGATATTGTTTCACCGCCAAACCATGAGTGGGATTATACCTTAAAAGAAGAGGAGATATTGGTAAAACTTCAGCAAAATGGATATAAAATAAATAATATCAGAGAGATTGTAATTAACACTAGAACAGAGGAAGGAAGGGTTATTTCTGTTGATATTTATGACAATGAAAACCAGAAAATAACCTTGAAAGTAAATGATTTCAGGTTAATTATAGGCCCTACGCTGATTAGAAGTTCTTTGTTTAATATCAATACAAATAGTATTAACAAAATTCCTCAAGAGGATATTTTTATTGATATAAAGGAAGAAGTACAAAACAAATCAAAAAAAACTGTAAGAGATATTTTAAATGAAAGGCAGGATTTTAGCATTGCTGAACTAATTAATTTATTACAGACCTCCAAAGAAGAAAGAACAATAAAAGAAACAGTCTTTGAAGAAAAAGAAGAAGTAAATGAAACTGATATTTGCGAGCTAGCATTTACTTTTGCCGGAAAAGGAAATGGACATGGGGTTGGATTGTCTCAGTGGGGTGCATACGGAATGGCTGAAAAGGGATACAATTATGAGGAAATACTCAAATATTATTACCATGACATACAACTTTTGAAGAAATATTGAAAAAAATATTCCATATGAATATATTTTATAAATAGATAAACTTAAAAGGAATTCATCATATTATGAATATTAAAGATTTTGATTATCAACTTCCAGCAGATTTTATTGCTCAGGAGCCATTAACAATAAGGCATAATAGTAAATTAATGGTTTTAAATAAAAATACCGGGAAAATACAGCATAAAAATTTTTATCAAATAGTAGATTTATTTCAACCTGAAGATTTATTGGTACTGAATAACAGTAAGGTTTTGCCTATGAGGTTGTTCGGGCAAAAAAAGAATACCGGTGGCGAGATAGAAGCTCTTTTAATAAACCCAATTTCTTCAAATGTATGGAGAGCTCTGCTTAAACCAGGGAAGAGAATACATAATGGTACAATTATTTCATTTTCCGAAGAATTAGAAGGAATAGTAATTGACAAAGATAACACGGATAGTACTTATTTGGTTCAAATGAATTATATTGGTATTTTTAATGATATTTTGTATAAAATTGGTAAAATGCCGACCCCTCCTTATATAAAAAAAGAAATCAATGATTCTAGTTCATATCAAACTGTTTATGCACAAGAAGAAGGATCCATTGCAGCTCCAACAGCAGGTTTTCACTTTACAAAAGAGCTCTTAGCTAGCATTGCTAAAAAAGGAGTTAAAATAATCTACATTACCTTGCACATTGGCAGGGGCACATTTGAAATGATTAGAGAAGATCAAATTGAAAAACACAAAATGAAACCAGAACTATACACTATATCTGAAAAAAATTCTCAAATAATTGAACAGTCTTTAAAAAAAGGAACAAGAATTATTGGTGTTGGCACATCAGTTACCAGAACATTGGAATCTTCCGTTAAAAAAGACAAAATTACCACTGGAACATATTGGACTGATTTGTTTATTTATCCCGGTTTCAATTTTAAGGTGGTTGATGCTCTTATTACTAATTTTCATCTGCCCAGATCTACGCCTCTTATGCTAGCCTCTGCATTTGCTGGGAAAGAAAACTTGCTAAATGCTTATCAGGAAGCTATAAAAAATAAGTATCGTTTTTATAGTTTTGGCGATTCAATGTTTATAAATTAAAATAAAAGAAAAACATTTAAAGATGTCTATAAAATTTAAACTTATTAAAGAAGCAAAAGAGTTAAATAGTAATGCCAGATTGGGAATACTCAAAACCGAACACAGTGTGATAGAAACTCCGGTATTTATGCCGGTAGGGACACAGGGAACAATAAAGGGGATATTGCCAAAGGAAATTGAAAGTTTAGGCTTTTCAATTATCTTAAGCAATGCTTATCATCTGTTTTTAAGACCTGGACATGAGCTAATATCTAAAGCTGGCGGATTGCACCGTTTTATGGGTTGGGATAAATCTATTTTAACAGACAGCGGTGGCTTCCAGGTATTTAGTCTTGGGAAAATAAATAAAATCAATGATGAAGGAGTTACTTTTCAATCTTACATTGATGGATCCAGACATTTTATTGGCCCGAAGCAGGCTATGGAAATACAAATGGATTTAGGCTCTGATATTGCAATGGTTTTTGATCAATGCGCTCCATATCCTGCAACCAGGAGAGAAACAGAAATTGCGGCAAAACGTACTTTTCAGTGGGCAAAAGAATGTCAAAAACATCATTTTAAAAAAACACAATCCTTGTTTGGGATAGTACAAGGAGGCATCTATCCAGACTTAAGAAAAGAAAACGCGCAGCAGCTAATAGATTTGAATTTTCCTGGTTATGCTTTGGGGGGATTGAGCGTTGGAGAACCCAAGCCTTTAATGTATGAAATCCTGGATGAAATTTCTATGATTTTACCAAAACAAAAGCCAAAATATTTAATGGGAGTTGGAGCTCCAGAATCAATATTAGAGGCTGTTTCTAGAGGTATCGATATGTTTGATTGTGTGCTTCCTACCAGGAATGGCAGAAATGGATCTCTTTTCACTTTTAAAGGTAAAATATCGATAACAAATTCTAAATTTAAAAAAGATTTAACGCCTATCGATGAGAAATGTCAGTGTTATGTATGCAATAATTTTACTAAAGCGTATTTAAGACATTTATATATTGCTAATGAAATGCTAGCGCCAATATTGGGGACTATACATAACCTTTATTTTATGAATAATCTTATGATTGAAATCAGATTTGCCATTAAAGAAAATCGTTTTGATTCCTATAAAAAAAAGTTTTTAGAAAATTATTGCAATTAAAAAACAATAAATAATATAAAAATAAATTATTAATTTATTTGATAAAAATAGATTAATTAGGTATAATTTAAAAGAATTTTTAAGAAAGAAAGGTGTGAAGAAATGGGTGGTATTGAACAGTTTTTGCCTTTGATTATTATATTTGCCATTTTTTATTTTATTTTGATTCGTCCCCAGCAACAGAGACAAAAAAAACATAAAGAAATGTTAGATAGCTTAAAGGTTGGCGATAAAATAATAACCATTGGTGGTATTTACGGAATAATTAGAGATATAAAAGGGGATGTATTTACTTTGGAAATTTCAAAAGATATCAAAATAAATACAACTAAAAATGCAATTGGAACTAAAAGAGATAAATAAAATAATATATAAAAAATGAAAAAGATTAATTAGGCAGGTTTTGAACCTGCCTTTAATTTTGTTTACATTAACTTTTGGAAAGAATACTTGTAGATAATATTGTTTTTTATTCAAAAGATATTCACTTTAGATGTTTTAAGGTAACAATGATTAAAATTATATAATATAATATTTAGAATTAAGTAATCCAGCTACCTATTCTATATGTTGTATTACTATTTTAATGTTGCAATTATTATTTATATATAATTATATATAAGGAGTTTTATTTATGAAACAGTTTAGATTAGTAAGATTGATTTTAATTATATTTGTTTTAGGAGTTGCTATTTTTTACACTTTTCCTTTAGAAAAAAATATTAACTTAGGATTAGATTTACAAGGTGGTTCACATATCTTGCTTGAATGTGTAGATACTCCAAATGCTCTAGTCGATGATGATGCTGTTAGGAGAGTTATGGAGATAATTTCAAACAGAATCAATCCTGAAGGTGTTAAAGAACCTCTAATTCAAAGACAAGGAGAAAGAAGAATATTAGTTCAGCTCCCTGGCATGGAAGATCCTCAGGAAGCTGAAGATCTGATTGGAAAAACGGCTTTATTGGAATTCAAAGATGAAGCTGGTGTTACTTTGTTGACAGGTGCAAATTTAAAAAATGCAAAAGCTTCTTTTGACAGATTCGGAAGAGCAAATGTTGTATTGGAATTTGATGATGAAGGAGCCAAATTATTCGAACAAGCAACTACCAGGAATGTAGGTAGAATTATTTCAATTACGCTGGACGGTCAGGAAATATCTGCTCCTGTAGTAGAAGAACCTATTCCAAATGGAGAGGCATCCATTGTTGGACAATTCAGCGTTGAAGATGCCCAAAGACTGGCTCTATTGCTAAGAAGCGGTTCTCTTCCGGTAAAAGTTGAAATTCTTGAAAATCGATCTGTTGGCCCAACATTAGGAAGAGACTCAATCAGTAAAGGTGTTAAGGCGGGTCTTATTGGATTGCTGTTGATTATTATTTTTATGATTATCATTTACAAAGGATTTGGAATTGTTGCTAATTTAGCTTTGGCAATATGCCTATTGCTAATTTTTGGTTGTTTAGCTATTTTAAATGCAACTCTTACCTTACCAGGTATTGCTGGAATTGTATTAACTATTGGAATGGCAGTAGATGCAAATATACTCATATTTGAACGCATAAAAGAAGAATTAAAATTGGATAAAACGTTTAGAGCTTCAATAGAAGCAGGTTTTTCAAAAGCATTTAGAACTATACTGGATGCAAATATTACAACATTGATCGCAGCTGTAGCTCTCTTGTATTTTGGATCTGGTCCAATAAGAGGATTTGCAGTCACTTTAAGTATTGGAATTGCAGTGAGTATGTTTACAGCAATAGTGGTAACTAAACTTATTTTAGAAATAATAGGACAGCGTTTTAATAAAAAGTTATTAATTTAAGGATTAGTAATGATATTTTATATTAACAAGATAATATAAATAAGTGGCCTGATTAAAGATTTGAAAAAATAAATAAAATTTAAAAAAATATTGAAAAATGATAGATTAGTCAAAAATATTCTATTCTTTGACACAAAGTATATTGGAGGATTATAAATGGATATCATCAAAGACACGAATCTGAAATTTGTCTTAAAGAGGAAATTATTCTATAAAATATCTGCTATAGTAATATTATTTGGCATAATTTCTTTATTGTTTCAAGGGTTTAATTACGGCATTGATTTTGCCGGAGGAACCTTGATACAACTGGATTTTGCTGAAAACACGTCTGTTGCAGATATTCGAAGCGTTTTAGCAGAAATGAATTTAGCCAGCAGTACTATTCAAACATTAACTAATAATGAATTTGTTATCCGAACAGATCAAACTGCAATAGATCAAAGAAATGAAATATTAAATCACATTGAAGAAAATGTAGGAGTTTTTGAAGTATTAAAAGTGGAAATGGTTGGACCGGTAATTGGAGATTCCTTAAAACAATTAGCATTAATGGCTATTATTTTTGCTTTTATAGGCATAATTATTTATATTACTATCAGATTTGAGTTTAAATATGCTATAACTTCTATAATAGCATTGGGGCACGATGTCCTCATTGCCCTGGGGGTACTTTCTCTTCTACAAAAAGAAATAACTATTCCTATTATTGCTGCAGTTTTAACAATTGTCGGTTATTCTCTCAATAACACTATTGTTATATTTGATAGACTAAGAGAAAATAGAAAACTAAAAACCAGAGCCTCTTTAGAAAGCATTATAGATTTAAGTATTAATCAATCGTTAACCAGAACTATAAATACCGCAATAACCACATTATTACCAGTTTTGGCTCTTTACTTCTTTGGCGGAACATTATCAGATTTTGCTTTTGTTTTACTGGTTGGGATTACTGTTGGTACTTATTCATCTATTTGTATGGCCGGCCCTTTATTGTTGGAATTGCAAAAAAGGACTAAAATGCCTTAGAAATAATAAAATATACTTAGAGAAGTGTTACCATTAAAATAATAAAAATAAAAAATGGTTAACAAGTAATATAATTTTAAAAGAAAAAAAAGAGGTAAAAAATATCAAATGGTTAATTGCTAATGAAAATGAAATATTACAGAAAGAAATATCAAATCAATTTTCTATTGATCCAGTAGTTGCTCAACTCTTAATCAATCGTGGCTTGAATGATTACAAAGATATATCAAATTTTTTAAACCCTCATTTTGATAAACTGATAAGCTATAAATTGTTACATGGATTAGATAAAGCTGTCAATAGAATCATTAAAGCAATTTATGAAAAAGAAAAAATACTGATTTATGGTGATTATGATGTTGATGGGATGACAAGTATCGCTTTATTATATTCAATTTTAAAAAAGCATACCCCTGATGTTTATTATTATATTCCTGATCGGACTGAAGAAGGTTATGGGTTAAGTGAGACAGGAATGAATTTTATTATAAAATACAAGATTACTCTGATGATTACAGTAGATTGTGGTATTACCTCTTTTCATGAGATAAAAAAACTTAATAATCTGAAAATCGATACAATAATTACCGATCATCATCAGCCTTTAGAAGAAAAACCTGATGCTTTTACTATAATAAATCCAAAGTGCTGTGATTATCCATTTAAGGAATTAGCAGGTGTTGGAGTTGCTTTTAAATTAGCACAAGCTTTATCATTTGAATTAGAAGGTAATGACAATGATGTTAAACAAAACTTAGATTTGGTAGCACTAGGAACAATTGCAGATTCTGTGCCGCTATTAAATGAAAATAGAATATTCGTTAAAGAAGGTCTTTTGCAACTTATAAGCAATAATAAAAAAGGGTTAAAAATACTTTTACAAAAAATACAAAATAATAAGAAAAAAACAGAAGTGATGTCTGTAAAGGAACTTAGTTTTGAATTAATTCCTGTGTTGAATGCCACAGGAAGAATAGGTAACCCTAACTATGCAGTTGATCTATTTCTAACAGAATCCTCATACATGGCTAATCATCTAGCTGAAGAAATGATAAAATTAAATGAAGAAAGAAAAACAATAACACAAAAAATATTATTAGAAGCTAGAAAAATTGTTAAAGGAAATACCTTTGGGGATAACCAAAAAATATTAGTACTTTCTTCAAATAATTGGCATCCGGGAATAATCGGAATTATTGCCTCTAGAATAATGGAAGAGTTTGGTAAGCCTGCCATGATTATTTCTACCTGTAACGGTAATGGCAAAGGTTCTGGTAGAAATCAAGGAGAGTTTGATTTTTCAGAAATTTTAGCTGAATGTTCTGAATTGTTAGAAAAATATGGTGGTCATAAATATGCCGCAGGAATAACCATCGCTGAAAAAAATATCGATACTTTTAGAGAAATGATTAACAAAAAATTACAACATAATATTCTAAATAAAAATAATGAACAAATACTAAATATAGACAGCAATCTAGATTTAGATAAAATGAATTGGGATTTTCTTAATTTGATTGATTTGTTGAAGCCTTTTGGTCCTGGGAATCCTCAGCCAATTTTTTGCGGACATAACTACCCCTTAAGATCATGGAAAGTTGTAGGAAAAGAAAATAATCATTTAAAATTATGCTTTGGTGAAAATGGATATTATTATGATGGAATTGGTTTTCAACTGGGAGAAAAAGGTTCTGAACTAAAAGACCAAAATAAAGTTAATATTGCATTTCAACTAGATAAGAATCAGTGGAATGGGAAAAAAACAATTCAGCTGTTGATTAAAGATATTAAACCTATTAAGGAGGGTTTCTAGCAAAATGAATTTGAAAGATAAAATAAGAAATATACCTGATTTCCCGGTAAAAGGGATACAATTTAAAGATATCACTACCTTGCTTAGAGATAAAGATGCTTTTAAGTATTGCATAGACAAAGTAACAGAACATTGCCGAAATATGAAAATTGATCATGTGGCTGGAATTGAAGCCAGAGGTTTTATTATTGGGGCACCAGTTGCTTATAATTTAAATGTTGGGTTTTTATTAATCAGAAAAAAAGGAAAACTACCTGCAGATATTGAGAGAATTTCGTATCAACTTGAATATGGGGAAAACATATTAGAAATACATAAAGATGCTATCAAGGATGGTGAACGCATAATGGTAATTGACGATTTGCTGGCAACAGGAGGAACTACCTTGGCTGTTTTTAAATTAATCGAAAAGCTAGGCGGCGAAGTAGTCGGTGCTGATTTTATAATTGAACTGGCATCTTTGAATGGAAGAGAAAAGTTAAAAGGATATGAAATATTTTCTCTAGTGCAGTATAATAAATAAATAAACTTTTTTAAAATAAATCAACTATTAGAGTTTAAAAAATTGGTGTAATATGCTTGAAATTACTACTACAATTGAAGAATTAATTAAAAAAATAAAAAAATATAATCCAGAAGCTGATATCGACATAGTCTGGAAAGCATATTCTTTTTGTCAGGAAGCACATAGAAACCAAAAAAGGTATTCTGGTCAGCCTTATTTGTCCCACCCCTTGGAGGTTGCAAATATTTTAACTGAGCTAAATATGGATCCCACAACTATTGCTGCCGGATTATTGCATGATGTAGTAGAAGATACTCATATTTCCCTTGATGAAATAAAAAATCAATTTGGTCAAGAAGTGGCAATGCTGGTAAACGGTGTTACCAAATTAAGCAAGATAGCTTTTCAAACAAAAGAGGAACGCCAGGCAGAAAATTTCAGGAAAATGTTTCTGGCTATTGCAGAAGATATCCGGGTAATAATAATCAAGCTTGCTGATCGTCTTAATAATATGAGAACTTTAAAATATATGCCTGCACCAAAACGTTTAGTAAAAGCAAAAGAAACTCTGGATATTTATGTACCGATTGCTAATAGGCTAGGATTGTATCGAATAAAGTGGGAATTGGAAGATTATTCATTGTTAAACATTGCTCCAAGAAAATATAATGAGCTTGCAGCGAAAGTTGCCAAAAGTAGAGCCGAAAGAGAAAAATATATCGAAAATATAAAGACAGTAATGGCAGATGAATTAAAAAAATTTGGTATTAAAGCAAGTATTCAGGGAAGGCCGAAAAATATTTATAGTATTTATAAAAAAATGGAAGAGCAGGACAAAGATTTTTTTCAAATATATGATTTAATGGCAATAAGAATTATCTGTAATTCTATAAAGGATTGTTATGGAGCATTGGGCCTCTTGCACTCTATCTGGAAACCGATGCCAGGCAGATTTAAGGATTACATAGCTATGCCAAAATCAAACATGTACCAATCTTTGCATACTACTGTAATTACAAAAGAAGGTGAACCTCTTGAGGTTCAGATTAGAACTGAGGAAATGCACAGGACTTCAGAATATGGAATTGCCGCTCATTGGAAATACAAAGAAAAGGGAGATAGTTTAAAAGATAAAAAGTTTGAAGAAAGATTGACCTGGCTTAGGCAAATACTTGAATGGCAAAAAGAACTTAAAGATCCGATGGAATTTATGGAGAACCTTAAGATAGACCTTTTGCAATATGAAGTATACACTTTCACGCCAAAAGGAGATGTAAAAGTACTCCCTTTAGGCTCTACTCCTGTAGATTTTGCCTATGCCATTCATACAGAGATAGGTCATAGCTGTGTAGGTGCCAAAATAAATAACAAGATTGTTCCTTTGGATCGAAGGTTAAAGAGTGGTGATATTGTAGAAATTCTAACCACTAAAACCTCAAGCGGACCAAGTAAAGATTGGTTGAAATTTATTAAAACATCAAGTGCTAAGACTCGTATAAAAGCTTGGTTTAAAAAGGAATTAAGAAATGAAAATATTGAAAAAGGGAAAAATTTACTTTTAAGAGAGCTAGACAAATATAAAATTCCATGGACTGTTGAATTAGAAGAAAAATTTGAAGAAATGTGCCGGCCAATGGGATACACAGATTTAGACTCATTGCTAGAAGCTACAGGCTATAAAAAAATAAATCCAAGCCAGCTTGTGAATAAAATATTACCTCAAGAAAAAAAACAGCAACTTCCGGTGAAAAGTGTTATTGATAAAAAAAGCTATGCCGATAGAGGTGTAAAGGTAGATGGTGTTGATAATATCTTGATTAGATTTGCTCAATGCTGTCACCCGGTACCGGGAGATGAAATTATTGGATATATTACAAGAGGAAGAGGAGTTACTATTCACCGTGTTGAATGCCAAAATTTAAAAAACCTAACAAATGAAGAAGGACGCTTAATAAATGCTACATGGAATAAAACAGAGAGCGATTATTTCCCGGCAAAGATAAAAATTATTTCTGTTGATAGAAAAAATTTAGTTTCTGATGTTTCAATGATAATTTCAAATTATAAAGCCTCAATAATGCAAATACATGGATCAACTGATAAAAATGGTATTGCTATATTAAGTTTAACTATTGAAGTAAAAACAGTTTCTCATTTGAAAGAGATTATTTCCAGAATAAAAAGCTTAAGAGCTGTAAAAGAGGTAAAAAGACTGGAAGGGGATTAAGGGTAAGCATATGAAAGCAGTGATTCAAAGAGTCAAGAGGGCTTCAGTAAAAATTGATGAAAAAAAAATATCCAGCATAGATCAAGGACTTGTTATATTGCTTGGGGTTAAAAATGATGATACAGAAAAAGAGGTAGAATTGTTAGCTCAAAAAATAATAAATCTTAGAATATTTAGTGATGAAGAAGGCAAAATGAATCTTTCTTTAGCTGAAAAAGGTTATCCGCTTTTAGTAGTATCTCAATTCACTCTTTACGGTAATTGCAAAAAAGGAAGAAGACCTAGCTTTATCGAAGCTGCACCACCCGAAAAGGCAGATTATCTTTATCAGTACTTCATAGAATATTTAAAGAATAATAATATTTCTGTTCAAGCAGGGCGTTTTCAGGCATTTATGGAAGTAGAGATTATTAATAACGGACCTGTTACCATTATATTGGACAGTAATGAACTATAAAAATTATTAGTATAAAAAGGTTAATATTTTGGAGAAAAAAAAGGTTATTATAAAAAAATTAATTCTTGGTCCACTTTCTACTAATTGTTACTTTCTTGTTTGCTCTAAAACAAAAGAGTTAGCAGTTATTGACCCGGCAGAAAAAAATGACAAAATAATAGAAGTAATAGAAAAAAATAGATTCAAACTTAAATATATTATTAATACTCATGGACATGCTGATCATATTGCAGGCAATGAATTATTAAAATCCAGGTATAAATCTATTTTAGCTATTCACAGAATGGACAGTAATATGTTGTTGGACATCCAGGAAAATTTATCTTTTTTTACAGGAAACCTTATTGTTTCTCCTCCGGCAGACAGACAATTAATGAATGAAGATATTATAAAGATTGGTCAATTAAGTATACTTATAATTCATACTCCAGGTCATTCTCCTGGCAGCATTATCCTGAAAGTAGATAAATATTTATTCACCGGTGATACTCTTTTTGCAAATGGAATTGGCAGGACAGACTTGCCAGGTGGTTCAGATGAGCAAATGATTCATTCTATAAAGGAAAAAATAACTGTCTTGGACCGCAATTACATAATTTTACCAGGACATGGTCCTATCTCTAAGTTGAATTATGAACTTAAAAATAATCCCTGGTTACAATAACTTTCAATTAATTTTGGAGGAAGTTTAAATGCTGTATGATATCAAGGATATAAATTTAGCAGGAATAGGGAAAAAGAGAATAGCATGGGCAGAAAATCAAATGCCTGTACTTACAAAAATAAAAAATATTTTCACAAAAACCAAACCTTTTAAAAATATAAAAATATCTTCTTGTCTTCATGTGACTACTGAAACTGCAAGCCTTATGATTGCTTTAAAGGCAGGTGGAGCTGAAATATGTCTTTGTGCTTCAAACCCACTCAGCACACAAGATGATGTCGCAGCCTCTTTAGTGAAAAATTATAAAATACCGGTTTTTGCTATCAAGGGTATTGAAAAAGAAAAGTACTACCAACACCTTATAAATACATTAAAGATTAAACCTAACATAACCATGGATGATGGAGCAGATTTAGTATCAACAATACATTCCCAATATCCGCTATTGATAAATGAGATTATTGGTGGTACTGAGGAAACCACAACTGGTGTCATCCGCTTGAGAAGTATGCAAAAAGACAATAGTTTAAAATACCCAATTATTGCAGTTAATGATGCTTTAACCAAACATCTTTTTGATAATAGGTATGGAACCGGACAAAGCACGTTGGATGGCTTGCTTAGAGCCACGAATATTTTATTAGCCGGGAAAATCTTTGTAGTTTGCGGGTATGGCTGGTGTGCAAGGGGGATTGCTAGTCGTGCAAAAGGAATGGGTGCTAGAGTTATTGTAACAGAAATTGACCCGATAAAAGCCTTAGAGGCTGTTATGGATGGCTTTCAAGTTACTACCATTAAAGAAGCAGCAAAAGTAGGAGATATTTTTATTACTTCAACTGGCGGTAAAAGTGTAATTTCTAAAGAAGCTTTTTTAAATATGAAAAACAATGCAATTATAGCTAATGCAGGCCATTTTAATGTAGAAATAGATATTACCTCTTTAGAAAAGCTATCTATTGGCAAAGAAATTGTTAAAGAAAATATAACCTCTTACAGATTAGAAAAGAATAAAGTCCTTTATCTTCTTTCAGAAGGAAGATTGCTAAATTTATCAGCTGCTGAAGGGCATCCGGCAAGTGTAATGGATATGAGTTTTGCCAATCAAATCCTATCTATAGAGTACCTGTTAAAAGAAAACAAAAAGCTTGCAAACAAGGTATACAGTGTTCCAAGTCATATTGATGAAAAAATTGCCCTTTTGAAGTTGAAAAGTATGAATATTGAGATTGATCAGCTTACACCTGAACAAAAAAAATATTTAAATAGCTGGGAAGAAGGAACTTAATATTTGCTGTTAGCCAATCATGTAGAAAAATTAGTTTTATTAGGATAATAAAGATGGGTTTCTATAGATTTTTAGAATATGCGAAAGAAGGTTTATTAAATTTTCTTTTCCCCCTGGTTTGCGAGTCTTGTGGTTCTAATATTAGAGAATCAGAAGGATATTCAATTTGTGCCAACTGTATGAAAAAAATTGAATTTATTAATTTTCCAATATGTCAAAGTTGCGGTAAACCGTTATCAGTTTTAGTTTCTTTTGAAAAAGGAGCCCTTTGTGCTGATTGTCAAAACAAGAAAATGAAATTTTGCACCATCAGATCAGTTACATATTATAAAGATGTAATGAGAAAATGTATTCATTTACTTAAATATAAAAAACAGGTAAAATTAATAAAACCATTAGGCAATATTATGATTAATTATCTATCAAAAAATGTTTCTGAAGATATAAATAAAATAGATTATATAATACCAGTCCCTTTACAAAAAGAAGATTTTTTGATCAGAGGTTTTAACCAAAGTGAACTATTGGCAAGATATATCGCTAAATACTTTTCAATTAAATTTACGAATGAATTGCTGATAAAAAAAAATAAAAATAAATCACAAGTTGGTTTAACAAGAGAAGAAAGAAAAAAGAATGTTCTAAATGTATATGAGGTCAATTATTCTTACAAATTATCTTCTTTATCAAAAATAATGCTAATTGATGATATTTTTACTACTGGAGCAACGATTGAAGCTTGCTGTAAAGAGTTAAAAAAAACTGGAGTAAAAAATATGTATGTGTTAACATTGGCTAGAGGAATTTAAAAGATTCCCTTCTTAGAGCTGTGGTTGAAAATCGATGCCAGCCGCAGGCGAAACGATCCACGTAAGGTAACGATTATTAGTTGCTGAGCATGGTGCGGTTTTGGAGTAAGTCCTGCCTTATCATTATATTTGTCATAATTGATAAAAAATGAAAAGAGAAGAGTAGTAGTGAAAAGATAGCGAACCTCTCAGCAGGCGAGTGTGGGGTAAAAAACCAGGTCAGTCTAAGAAGGGAATATCTATTGAAAAAACATATTTAAAATATACTTAAAAATGGACTTCACTCTTGTAAAAAAAATATATTTTATTTTAGATGTAATAAAATTAAAACAAATATGTGTTGATAAAATTAAAATTACTATACGGTAAAATAAATAAAGGAGGCAAATGCAAATGAATCTAATAATCAAAGGTAAAAATACTGAAATTACAGATTCCATTGAAAGCTATATAAGAAAAAAAATGGAAAAATTGAATAAATATTTTGACCAAATCATGGAAGCAACTGCTACTGTAAATACAGAAAAAAACAGAAAAATATTTGAGGTTACATTACAGGCAAAAAGAGCTATTATAAGGGCAGAAGAAGAAAGTGACAATATTTATAATTCTGTTGATCGGGTTGTTGAAAAGTTAGAGAGACAGATAATTAAGTATAAAGAAAAATTGTACAATAAATCACTTAATGAACAAGACAAAATAAAAGAAATCGATATATCCTTAGAAAATTTAAAAATAGAAAATTCTACATCATATGAAGAAGATGTCAAAATTGTCAAGACAAAAAGATTTGTAATGAAACCGATGTCACCAGAAGAAGCTTCTTTGCAAATGGAATTACTCGGGCATAGCTTTTTTGTTTTTAATAATGAAGCGACTGATCAAATTAATGTTATTTATAAAAGAAAAGACGGTAATCTCGGATTAATAGAGCCCGAAGTCTAAAAAAGAAAAGGGGTTCCAATGAGTGATATTCCTGTAGAAGATTATGGAAGCAATCTATCTTCCAAACTTAATTCAAAAATAATTGAAATTGAAAAATCAATAAATAAATTAAATGGTATTTTATTTTTCAAAAATCATATTATCAGATAAGCAAGAAATTAAAGAAATTCACATTATAACCAAAGAGAACTGTAATCCAAAAAAAATAACAAGAGATATAGAATCTATTTTAATAGCTAAATATAATATATTAATTGATTATCGCAAAATTAGCATTGCTCAGGTTCAAGATGAAATAAGTGATACAAGCAGATTAAAAATATCTGATATTAAAGTAATTTTTGATAAAGATAATTTATCCGTAAATGTTAAACTAGAGAATTGCAATAGATTTTGTGAAGGTATTATTGAATGTTCTAATTGGGGAAATAATGTAGAATACGTTATAGCAAAAGCTACTCTGGAAGCTGTAACTTCATTTATGAATGGAAGATTCTTTTTTCAGCTTGAAGAAATCAAAAAAACCACGTTAGATGAAAAAGAATTATTTTTAGTTGGTATCCAACTTGTTAAACCAGATGGGAAAGAATGCTTAGTAGGAGCTGCGTTAATAGAAGAAGAATATAATAGATCTATTGTTAATGCCACTTTGAAAGCTATCAACAGAAGAATATTCATGTAAAATATTTTAAAAATAATCTAACATAATTAGGAGGTATAATAAATAGGCCGGTGATTATTATAAAAATATAAAAAAAGTAGCAATTTACTTTTGAAGCGAAGCGAAGCGGTTTTTGCTTGTTCACTAGAACAAAGAAAAACCGTGGAGGTGCTATATGAAAATTAATAGAGCTAAGATAATCAGCTTTTTAATTAGTGTCATGGCTTTGCTACTAGCCGGCGGCGCTAGATTCAGATTGTAATATAAAAATCACCGGCCTATTTTTTCTTTAATTATTATTCATGATTATTTTTATCGATGCATCGATGCAAGTACAAGGAGTAAAGTTTGAATAGGAAATTAAAAAAATATACTATTGCAATATCTTTACTGTCTGTTATTTTATTTTATGCCTTTATTCCTACAATTCCCCATTTTTCTGAAATCTGGTTAACTTTAATATTTTTTATTTTTATTTCCATAATCGCAGAAATATTTCCTGTTTCACTTCCTGCAGGAGGACAAATAACAATTACTTTTCCTATTGACTTTGTTGTTATATTAGTTCACGGGCCTGGAATGGCTATGATAGTATCCGCATTTAGTGTTTTAGGGATACTTTTAGGAAAGGATGATGATAAGCAGCTGGGGAAAATTATATTTAATGCTGCTCAATTCTCAATTGCTTCAGGAGTTGCAGGAAGTGTTTATAACTATATGGGTGGAGCTTTGGGTAAAGTTAATTATTTTAATTATGTTTTCCCGGCTATTTTATGCGCTTTAACTTATTGCATTATTAATTCAATTTTAGTAACCATTGGAATATCACTTAATACAAATATAAATATTACCAAGGTATATAAAGTGAACATAAAAGAAGTTTTGCCCAGCTATTTAGCTGAAGCACCTTTAGGTTTCATTATGGCAATTGTTTATGTGCAAGTTGGTATGCTGGGAATTTTATTATTTTTTTTCCCATTGATTTTAGCAAGACGTTCTTTTGAATTATATACCAAAATGCGTAAAATGTATTTGGATACCATAAAAACCCTTGCTGCAACAATTGATGCAAAAGACCCTTACACCCATGGTCACTCTGATAGAGTATCAAAAATGGCAGTACAGCTGGCAAGAAAATTAGGATACATGGATAGTGAGGTAGAATACTTAGAATATGCTGCTATTTTGCATGATATTGGTAAAATAGGAATAGAAGATAGAATCTTAGGTAAAAAAGATAAGTTAAATGATGAAGAATATGAAAAAATAAAACAACATCCTATAATTGGAGCTGGAATTATAGAGTCAATAGAATTTTTAAAAAAATGTTCAAAAACAGTCTTATATCATCATGAACGTTACGATGGAAAAGGTTATCCGGAAGGATTGAAAGGAGAAGAGATACCAAGGTTATCTCGGGTTCTCGCAATAGTAGACTCCTATGATGCTATGAACTCTGATCGACCTTACAGGAAAAAACTAAAAAGAAGTGAAATATTAATAGAATTAAAAAAAGGTTCTGGTACACAATTTGATCCTAAGATAGTTCCAGAATTTATATTATTGTTGGAAAAAAACGAGGAAAATTAAAGCCATGTTTTATTTAATAATTATTACTTTGGCTATTATAATAGCACTTTTAAGAGGTGGCGACCTAGAGCGCTTGTTTGAAATATCTATTAAAAGTGTTTATCTTTTTGCTATTGCTTTAGGCTTAAGAATACTTATTTGGGTTATTGCGGGTTTAAACATATCTGCAATTGTCAATTATATAGGCTATTTTTCTGTTTTATCATATTTATTTTTATTATATGCTTCTTTTACGAATATAAAAATTGATGGATTTAAATATATAATTTTAGGATTATCACTTAATTCTTTTGTAATTCTTATCAATGGCGGGAAAATGCCAGTGCTTTTAAGTGAGAAAACTGTTGAACAGATAGACATAGAAACTTTATTTAATAATGGTAAAAATGCTATTCATTTAATAAAAAACGAAAATACCATGTTTACTTTTTTGGGGGATATTTTCCAACTGCCTAAACCTTTTCCTGATACTTCTATATTAAGTGTTGGTGATATAATTATAATTGTTGGTTTGTTTGTTCTTATTCAAAAAATAATGATTAATGATGAAATACCGTCATAATGAAATAAATATCAGTATATTTTTGAAATATATTAACAACATCACTTTTTAAAAAGAATATAATAATTGTTTATTTCCATGTCTATAGAATCAGGAAGAATGTCAAAAACGAAGGAAGGTATTTAAAAAATGCTTAACATTGTTAAAAAAATATTTGGCGATCCAAATGCCAAAGAATTAAATAAGATAAAACCGTTAACGGAAAAAATAAATTTATTGGAAAAAGAAATAACTGTTTTAAGTGATGCAGATTTAAAAAATAAAACTGTATTTTTAAAGGAAAAAATAAAACTGGGAGTTGAAATAAACGAAATTTTACCAGAAGCTTTTGCGGTAGTTAGGGAAGCTGCAAAAAGAACAATTGGAATGAGGCATTTTGATGTCCAATTAATTGGAGGAGTAGTGCTTCATCAAGGAAAAATTGCAGAAATGGCAACTGGAGAAGGTAAAACATTAGTTGCAACTCTGCCAGCTTACTTGAACTCTTTAAATGGTGACAGTGTGCATATTGTGACTGTAAATGATTATCTGGCAAAAAGGGATCGTTTTTGGATGGGACCTGTGTATGAATTCTTGGGACTTAAAGTCGGACTTATTCAGCATGATATGAGTACTGATCAAAGAAAGAATGCTTATCAAGCAGATATAGTATATGGAACCAATAATGAATTTGGCTTTGATTACCTCAGAGATAATATGAGTATTAGGCCAGAAGATATTGTGCAAAGACAGCATAAATTTGCAATCGTAGATGAAGTTGACAGTATATTAATAGATGAAGCAAGAACTCCTCTTATTATATCTGGACCTACCGATGAATCAACAAAAAAATATTTCCAAATTGACAAATTAATATTTCACCTGAAAAAAGAAGCTGATTATAAAATAGAAGAAAAAGAAAGAAATATATTTTTAACAGAAAATGGTGTAGCCAAAATGGAAAAATTGCTAGGAGTGGATAATTTATATGCACAAAATAATATGGCATTGCAACATCATATAATACAGGCGCTAAGAGCTCATTATCTATTTAAAAAGGATGTAGATTATGTGGTTAAGGAAGGTGAGGTAGTAATTGTAGATGAATTTACGGGGAGACTAATGTTTGGCAGAAGATATAGCGATGGGTTACACCAGGCCATAGAAGCTAAAGAAAATGTCCCAATTGCAAGAGAAAGCCAAACTCTTGCTACTATTACTTTCCAAAATTATTTCAGATTATACAAAAAATTAGCTGGTATGACCGGCACTGCTAAAACTGAAGAAGATGAATTTATTGAGATCTACAATTTACCTGTTAACATTATCCCTACAAACAAAGAACTTATTCGAAACAGTTATTCTGATGTAATTTATAGAACTGAAAAGGAAAAATACGATGCAGTTGTAGAAGAAATAAAAAATTTAAATAAAAATGGCCGACCCATACTAGTAGGGACTGTTTCCATTGATAAATCTGAAAAGCTTAGCAATCTGCTTAAAAAAGAAAAAATAGAACATAATGTTTTAAATGCGAAAAACCATGAGAAAGAGGCAGAAATTATAGCAGAAGCAGGACAGAAAGGAAAAGTGACTATCTCTACTAATATGGCAGGACGTGGAACTGACATTGTTTTAGGTTCAGAAGTTGCTGATTTAGGAGGTTTACATGTTATTGGCACTGAAAGACATGAAAGCAGAAGAATAGATAACCAGTTAAGAGGAAGATCTGGCCGACAGGGTGATCCAGGTTCTTCGCGATTTTTTCTTTCACTACAGGATGATTTATTGCGATTGTTCGGATCTGAAAAAATATCAGTCTTTATGGAAAAGCTGGGTGTTGAAGAAGGAACTCCCATAGAGCATCCTTTCATTACAAGATCAATTGAAGGTGCACAAAAAAGAGTTGAAGCAAGAAATTTTGAGATAAGAAAACAACTATTAGAATTTGATAACGAAATGGAATACCAAAGAAGAATTATTTATGAGCAAAGGAAAACAGTTTTATTTAGCAGTAACGTAAAAAATATTATTGTAGACATGTTGGAAGATACTATCAAAGGGATGTTGCAAAGGTATACGAACAAAGAAGTATTCCCTGAAGAATGGAATTTGACTGCATTAAAAGATCATTTCTATGATACTTTTGGAATAAATATAGATTTTACCGAAGATATTACCAGGCTAACAGTTGAAAAATTGGAAAATGATTTATTGAAAGAAGCTCAAATAGCTTATCAGAAAAAAGAAAATGAAGTAAGTACTGCTATTATGAGACAAATTGAAAAAATGATCTTACTAAGAATTGTAGATCGCGAATGGAAGGATCACTTAAAAAGATTAGATGATCTTAAACAGGGGATTGGTTTACGTGCATATGGTCAAAAAGATCCTCTGACAGAATACCATTTTGAAGCTCACAATATGTTTCAAAATATGGTTGAAAATATAAAAGAGGACAGTATTAAATATATATATAGAGTAAAAATCCAACAAGCACCATCCAATAATATTAACCAAACCAGCAATACAAATGATTTTCAAAACAGCCAGGAAAGACCAAATTTAAAAACGCAAAAAACTAAAACTGACTTTATTAATTCAAAGAAAAAAATTGGCAGAAACGATCCTTGCCCATGTGGAAGTGGTAAGAAATATAAACATTGTTGTGGTAAGAAAAAATGATGTCTGTTAACAATAATTTTTAACAAATAAGGAGAAATAATGGATATTTCAAATGCAGAATTAAATGGAAAAATAATTGATTTGAAAAATAAAATATTTGAATTACGGAGTCATCTTTGAATTAGATGAAAAAGAAAAAAGAATTAAAGAAATTTCAAAAATGATGACTGATAATTCTTTTTGGAAAGATCAATCTGAAGCTAATCAGAAATCGAAAGAACTAAAAGATTTGCAAAATATAATTGAAAATTTTAACATCACAATAAAAAATATTGAAGACATTGAAATTCTTTTTGAGCTTAATTTACAAGAAAACAGCACAGAAATATGGAACGAGATACTGCAAAAAATAGACCAACTTGAGAAGGAAATTGCAAAAGAAGAAAGAGATATTTTCTTTATTGATAAATATGATAAAAATAATGCTATAATGTCCATCCATCCTGGTGCAGGAGGAACTGAATCACAAGACTGGGCAGAAATGCTTTTAAGAATGTATTTGAGATGGTGTGAAAAAAATAATTTCAAAGCAGAAGTAGTAGATTTGTTACCAGGAGAAGAAGCTGGCGTTAAAAGCGCTACATTTACGGTAAATGGGAAAAACGCATATGGTTTATTAAAATCAGAAAAAGGAATACATCGTTTAGTGAGGATATCTCCTTTTGATTCAAATAAAAGAAGACATACATCCTTTGTTTCGGTTGATGTTATCCCGGAGATAGATGAAGAAATAGATATAGAAATAGCTGAGTCAGATATCAGAGTGGATACTTATCGGTCCACTGGGGCAGGTGGGCAGCATGTAAATACTACAGATTCAGCAGTAAGAATAACTCATCTTCCTACTAATATTGTTGTTCAATGTCAAAATGAAAGATCACAATATAGTAACCGCATTACTGCAATGAGGATATTAAAAGCCAAGTTATTTGAATACTATCAAAAGAAAAAAGAAAAAGAAATGGAAAAAATTGGTGGTGAAAAAAAAGATATTGCCTGGGGTAATCAGATTAGATCATATATATTTCAACCATATCAGCTGGTAAAAGATCACCGGACAAAAGCTGAGAGTGGCAATATTCAATCAGTTATGGATGGTGATATTCAAATATTTATAGATGCTTATTTAAAATATTACAGCAAGCGATAAGTATTATTTGGAGGTTAATATTGATAAAAGATAAAAGCGTAAAAGATTTTTTAGAAGTATTGTCATCTAAGTCTCCCACTCCTGGAGGAGGTAGCGTTGCTGCCTTATCTGGAGCATTAGGAGCAGCCTTGGTATCCATGGTAGCTAATTTAACAATTGGAAAAGATGGGTATCAGAATCATCGAGATGATATTAAAAAAATATTATATGAGTGTGAAAAACTTCGATATGATTACGAATTATTAATAGAAAAAGATATTGATGCATTTAGTAATTTTATGAAAGCAACGGGGTTACCAAATATTTCCGAACAGCAAAAAAAAGAACGTAAACAAAAAGTACAAGAGGCTTTAATGAAAGCAGCTTTGGTCCCTTTAGAAATTGCAGAAAAAAGTGAAAAGTTAATGGATATCTGTGTAGAAATCTCTAAATTAGGCAATAAGAATGTTATAAGTGATGCTGGAGTCGGTGCTATATTAGCAGAAGCAACCCTGGAAAGTGCTATCTTAAATGTTAAGATAAATTTAAAATCAATAAAAGATACAAAACAAAAAGAAATAATTAATGATAAGATTAATAAATTAATTGAGAAAAATGCTGGCAAAAAAGAAAAGGTAATGCAAATTATTGATATTTAATTTTAATATATTATAACCGTTATTCTAGGCCGCTCAGATTGAACATTGACAAACTATTAATAGTAAAAATAAAAACCAGAAGACCCTTATATTTCTGGTTTTTATTTTTTACAAACTAATTGACAACAAAAGAAAATTTGTTGTATTCTATAAATGGTTAAACAATTAGTCAATTAGTCCAGAAATAAAAAAGGTGTAAATGAATATTTTTATTGATAAAAATAGCAAGATCCCTCTTTATCTTCAAATAAAAGAATCATTAATGAATGAAATAGAAAAAGGAGAACTTGGAAGAGGTTCTCAGCTACCTACTGAAAGAGAACTTTCTTTAAAATTAGGAGTTAGTAGAAACACCGTCAGCATGGCTTACAAAGAACTTGCCCGAAAAGAAGTAATTTCTTCAATTTCAGGCAAAGGAACCTTTATTACCTCAGATGAATATCCTTCAAAAATATTATTATCAAAAGAGATTTATTTACCGATTACTAAAATTATTGATTCAGCAATTCAAAAAGCATTTGATTTAAATATTCAGATAGAAGATTTTATGTTTCTTTTACACCAGAGAATTTCTGAAAAGAAACATTTATTAAATAATATCAAAGTAGCTTTTGTGGAATGCAACCAGGAGCAACTTTATTATTTTTCAAAGAAACTGGAATTAGGTACCGGAATACATTTTATCCCAATATTAATCGATGAAATGTATAACAGAAGCGAAACAACTATTAATAAATTAAAAGCAGCAGATTTGATTGTTACAACATTTTTTCATTTACAGGAAGTGGAAGATTTTTTAAAAGATGAAGAAAAGAATATTATTCCCATTGCGCTTGATCCTCAGATAGAAACCATGGTTAATATTGCCAGAATCACTTCTCCTGAAATGAAAGTTGGATTAGTTTGCCTTACGGAGAAATTTGCTGAAAGAGTATTTAAATCAATTAAAAATGCTGGTTTAAAATACAAAAAACTCAATTTTAATATTTCTCATGAAAAGGAAGAGATAGCAAAATTTATTAGTGAAAATGATGCGATTATGGTATCCCCAGGCAGAAAAAAAGAAGTTGAAAAAATGATAGGAAACCCTATACCTGTAATTGAATTCATATACATTCCGGATAAAGGGTCAATTGATACATTAAAAAAAACTATTTTGAGCATAAAAGAGAAAGAGGTGAGATGATATTAACATGCATCAGGAAGAAATGTTAAAAATATATGAAAATGAAAAAACAAGAATATCTATAAAAGAAAATTGGTGTAAAGAATGCAACATTTGTATTAATTACTGCCCCAAAAAAGTTTTAGTCGCAAATGAAAATGGTAAACCAGTTGCAAAATTTATAAATGAATGCATTCAATGCATGTTATGTGAATTGAGGTGCCCTGATTTTGCTATTATGGTTGAAATAAAGGAAAACAGTCTTCACAACAGCATCTCAAAGGGAGGTTTGAAAGATTAACATGTCTGATAACAAAGCAAAAATAAAGATATTACAAGGTAATGAAGCATGTGTTGAAGGGGCATTGATGGCTGGTGTCATGTTTTTTGCAGGTTATCCAATTACTCCTGCTTCTGAGATAGCTGAAGAAATGGCTCGAAAGCTACCAGGAATTGGAGGCAAGTTTATGCAAATGGAGGATGAAATTGCAAGTATGGCTGCAGTTATTGGGGCATCTCTAACTGGGTTAAAATCAATGACAGCAAGTTCAGGGCCTGGTATTTGTTTAAAACTTGAAAATATTGGTTTTGCAACAATCGGTGAAATACCTTGTGTAATTGTAAATTCTCAACGTGGTGGACCAAGCACAGGATTACCCACTAAGCCTTCGCAGGGAGATGTTATGCAAGCAAGATGGGGTACGCATGGAGATCATCCGGTGATTGCTCTAGCACCATCAAATGTTAAAGAAGTTCTACTTACAACAATAAAAGCCGTAAACTTTAGCGAAAAATACAGGACTCCTGTAATGATTTTATTAGATGAAGTAATATCTCATATGAGAGAAAAAGTTCTCGTTCCTTCTTTGGATGAATTGGAAATAATTAATAGGAAAAAGCCTAGAGAAGGTAAAGATTGTTTTATGCCTTTCAAGGCTGATGATGATTTAGTTCCACCAATGGCTGACTTTGGTGATGGATACAGGTATCATGTTACCGGGTTGGTTCATAATGAAAAAGGTTACCCTACATCTGATACAAAAGAAATTGATCATTTTTTAAGAAGAATAAATAATAAAATTGAATTTAATAAAAAAGATATTTTTCTTGAAGAAGGATTCCTGTTAGAAGATGCAGATATTGCCATTATTGCATATGGTTCTGTTGCCAGAGCAGCAGAAAGAACAGTTAAAATGGCAAGAGAGAAAGGTATAAAAGCAGGATTATTAAAGTTGATAACATTATGGCCTTTTAATGATTGTGCAATCAAGATGTTGTCAGAAAAAGTAAAATTAATAATTGTGCCAGAGATGAATTTGGGTCAAATGGTTGGAGAAGTGGAAAGAAATGTACAAGGAAAATGTCCAGTAATAAAATATAGTCGCATTGATGGTAATTTAATTACTCCAATGGAGATCCTTGTAAAAATTGAGGAGGAAGTTGATAATGAGTAGTATGGTCAGTGGTAATAAGATAATAGACCAGTATCTCAGAATGGATATGTTTCCTCATATATGGTGTCCTGGATGTGGAAATGGTATAGTATTAGGTGCCATTCTTAGAGCAATCCATACTCTTGGTTGGGAAAAAGATGATATTGTCATGGTTTCCGGGATAGGTTGTTCCAGCAGAATTACAGGATATGTAGATTTCAATACCATGAATACCACCCATGGTAGGGCTTTGGCTTTTGCCACTGGAATAAAGATGGCTAAACCTAATTTAAAAGTAATTGCAGTTATGGGTGATGGAGATTGTTCCGCAATCGGTGGCAATCATTTTATTCATTCTGCCAGGAGAAATATAGATATAACTGCTATTATAATAAATAACATGGTTTATGGTATGACTGGAGGACAATATTCGCCATTAACGCCTACTGGGAAATATGGATCCACTGCTCCTTATGGTAATATTGATCAAAATTTTGATTTATCTAATTTAGCAGCCTGTGCAGGAGCGTCATATGTTGCTAGAAGTTCAATACTTAATGTCAATCAAAGTATTGGTTTTATGAAAAAAGCTTTGCTCAAAAAAGGATTTTCATTAGTTGAAATGATCTCCAGTTGCCCAGTTTCTTATGGCAAAATGAATAAATTAAGAACTCCTATAAAAATGCTTGAATGGATAAAAGAATTGACTGTTCCTTTAAAAACATGGCAAAAATTGTCTGATAATGATAAAAAAGAAAAAATACCTTTGGGGAATTTTTAAATTTAGATAAACCTGAATATACTGAAAAATACCAGGAAATATGCAATTTGATTCAACAAAGGGGTGAACTAGATGAATAAATTCAGAAAAGAAATCTGTTTAAGTGGTTCAGGGGGTCAGGGTCTGATTTTAGCTGGAATAATATTGGCTGAAGCAGCTGGAATATACGATGGTTTCGAAGTAGTTCAAACCCAATCCTATGGGCCAGAGGCAAGAGGTGGTGCAAGCAGATCTGAAATAATTATAAGCAATGACAAAATTGATTATCCGAAAGTAATACAATCAGATATATTATTAGCTTTAACTCAACAAGCATGTGATAAGTATATTATCGAACTTAAAGATAGTGGGATTTTATTAGCTGACTCCACAAATGTTTTAAAAATACCTGCTTTTTCTGGTAAAATATATCACTACCCGATTACTGAGGATGCTGTCAAAGTTATCGGAAATAAATTGGTGGCAAATATTATTTCTCTGGGTATTATTGCTAAGATTGCAAATATAATATCATATAAATCGATAAAAAATGCCATTTTTGCCAGAATACCAGACAGAATAATGGATATCAACTTAAAAGCTTTAGAGCATGGCTTTTTAATCGGAGGAAAATTATAAAATATTTTTGTATGAAAGGTGAAAATAATGAAAGTATTAGTGGTCAACAGCGGTAGCTCATCTATTAAATATCGGCTTTATGATATGACTGATGAGTCTATATTAGCAAAAGGATTAGTAGAAAGAATTGGCATAGACGGTTCATTGATAAACCATTACCCTGCAGGTAAAGAAGCAATGAAAAAAAAGGTCAATATTTCTGATCATCGCAAAGGAATTGAACTGGTTATTGAATCCTTGCTGAATAAGGATTATGGGGTAATTGAAAATATTTCAGAGATTTATGCGATTGGCCATCGTGTTGTACATGGCGGTGAAAAATATTCAGGTTCAGTTTTAATAAATAAAGATATTATGGATACTTTAAATGAATGCATTGAATTAGCTCCTTTACATAATCCTCCTAACATTCTTGGAATAAAAGTTTGCCAAGAGCTATTACCTGAAACTCCTCAAATCGGGGTTTTCGACACTGCTTTTCACCAAACAATTCCTGAATACGCCTATTTGTATGGTTTGCCTTACAGATATTATGAAAAATACAAAATAAGAAGATATGGCTTTCACGGAACCTCCCATAAATATGTTGCCCATAAAGCAGCTGAAATCCTGAAAAAAGAATTAAAGGAATTAAAGATAATTACTTGCCACTTAGGAAATGGTTCAAGTATTACAGCTATCAAAGATGGAAAATCAATTGATACCAGTATGGGCTTTACTCCGGTTCCTGGAATAATTATGGGGACTAGATGCGGTGATATCGACCCAGCAGTAGTTACATTTTTAATGGATAAAGAAAAAGTTAACCATGAACAGATGAATACAATCATGAATAAAGAAAGTGGTTTTATTGGTTTATCTGAAGGAATATCAAGCGATAAAAGAGATTTGGAAGAAAAAGCCAAAGAAGGAAATGAAAAGGCAAAAAGAGCTTTGGATGTATTAAATTATGGAATAAAAAAATACATAGGATCTTACATTGCAGCAATGAATGGCCTGGATGTATTAATTTTTACTGCAGGTATAGGTGAAAATTCACCATCTTTAAGAAAAGAAGTATGCCAGGATCTTAATTATTTCGGTATTGACATTGATTGTGAGAAAAACAGTGCAGCCAGGGGAAAATTTGGCGTGATAAGCAAGGATAATTCAAAGGTAACTGTTCTGGTTATACCTACCAATGAAGAATTGATGATTGCTCGTGATACTATGGATATATGTAAAAAATTAAATAATAAAAACAAGGTGGGAAATTGCTAAAAATGTTTAAAATAATTAAAAAAGAAATCCTTTATAAGAATATTTTTTCTATGTGGATAGATGCCCCCCAGATCGCAAAGAATGTACAGCCAGGTCAGTTTGTAGTATTAATGACAGATGAAAAAGGGGAAAGGATTCCACTAACTGTTGCTGACTATGACAGACAAAAAGGAACAATACAAATTGTATTCCAGGTAGCCGGAAAAACTACTGATCAATTATCAAATTTCGAAGAAGGGGAATATCTTTATTCGTTTACAGGCCCATTGGGGAAAAAAAGCGAAATAGAAAACTATGGAACAGTTGTATTGGTGGGGGGAGGAACAGGTATTGCATGTGTTCATCCCATTGCACGTAATTTAAAAAAAGCTGGCAATAAAGTTATAACTATAATTGGGGCCAGGTCTAAAGAACTAATAATTATGGAAAAAGAATTGCGGAAAGTTTCTGATGAACTTATTATAACAACCGATGATGGCAGTTATGGCAGAAAAGGTTTTGTAACTGAAGTGTTAAAAGAAAAGTTAGACAATGATAAAACTATTAAAAAAATATGGACTATTGGCCCTCCTATTATGATGAAAGTAACAACTGCTTTAACTAAATCATATCCGGTGGAAACTATTGTAAGCCTCAATACTATTATGGTGGACGGCACTGGGATGTGTGGTTCGTGCAGAGTTACAATAGGTGGAGAAACTAAATTTGTTTGTACCGATGGACCAGAATTTGATGGTCAATTAGTTGAATGGGATGAGTTTATGAATCGTATTAACCGCTATAGAAATGAAGAAGGTAAATCATGGGACAACCAAAAAAAGAAAAAATCTTGTCAGTGTGACAGTTCAAGGGGAGGGAATGACTAATGGCTGAGATGTTACCTTTAAAAGATAGAGTAAAACAAGAACCGATTTCCATGAGAGAACAAAATCCATCTGTCCGGATAAAAAATTTTGACGAGGTTCCTTTGGGTTATAGTAAAGAAGAGGCTATAAAAGAAGCTCAAAGATGTCTGCAATGCAAAAATCCAACTTGCATAAATGGTTGTCCGGCAGAAATTAACATACCTATATTTATAAAATATATTGTTGAAGAAGACTTTAAGAAAGCTTATCAAACAATTTTAGAAACAGATACATTACCAGCTGTTACTGGAAGAGTTTGCCCTCAAGAGGAACAATGTCAGAAAGAATGCGTTCTAAATAAAAAAGGAAAACCAATTGAAATTGGCAGATTGGAACGTTTTGTAGCCGATTGGGCCAGAAAAAATAATATCCACGGAGAACAATCTGGGAAATCAAAAAATAATTTATCAGTAGCTGTAGTTGGTTCAGGACCAGCAGGACTTACCTGTGCAGCAGATCTCGCTAAAATGGGATATAAAGTGACTCTTTTTGAAGCCCTGCATAAACCTGGAGGAGTTCTGGTATATGGTATTCCAGAATTCAGGTTACCAAAAGAAATTGTAAGATATGAAGTTGAGGAAATTGAGAAACTGGGAGTTAAGATTGTTACTAATTATATAGTAGGTGCTACTGGCAAAATTAAAAATTTAAAAAAAGAATTTGATGCTATTTTTTTGGCGAATGGCGCTGGGGCTCCTCGTTTCATGAATATCCCTGGTGAAAATATGAATAATGTATATTCTGCAAATGAATTTTTAACCCGCTCTAATCTGATGAAAGCTTACCTCTTTCCAGAATTTGATACACCTATAAAAATTGGTGAAAACGCTGCGGTAATAGGTGCTGGAAATGTTGCAATGGATTCTGCAAGAACGGCTTTGCGTCTTGGTGCAAAAAATTCTTATATTATTTATCGACGTTCCAGAAAAGAAGTTCCAGCAAGATTAGAAGAAGTGCATCACGCAGAAGAAGAAGGGATTATTTTCCATTTTCTAACACTTCCTGTAAGAATTCTTGGTGATGAAAAGGGTATTGTAACAGGAATTGAATGTATAAAAATGGAATTAGGAGATCCGGACGAATCTGGAAGAAGAAGACCTATTCAAATTGAAAATTCTAATTTCGTTATTAAAATTGATATGGTTATTGATGCAATAGGAACAATGGCTAACCCTATTATTGCAAATGATGCAACTGATGTTAAAGTGAATAAATGGGGATATTTTTTAGTCGATGAAAAAACAAAAATGACTGCAGTAGAAGGAATTTTTGCAGGGGGTGATATAGTCAGAGGTGCAGCTACTGTTATTTCTGCGGTTGGTGATGGCAAAGTTGCTGCAAGATCAATTCATAAATACTTAACTTCTGGTAAAAGCTTGAGAAAAGATAAATGATCAATTATTTTTAGGAGGTTAAAAATGATTGAAGATAAGAAAATGAATCCATTTGAAATTGTACAATCGCAATTTGATTCTAATGCAGAGAAATGCTGTTTAAGCAAACCACTTCAAAATTTTCTGAGAGAAGCCGAGAGAGAAGTTATAATAAGAATCCCTATTGAAATGGATGACGGAAATTCAAAAACATTTACTGGATTTCGGGTACAGCATTCTACTGCAAGGGGTCCCGCTAAAGGTGGTTTAAGGTTTGCTGAAGATGAAACACTTGATATGGTTAGAGGATTGGCGATGATGATGACCTGGAAATGTGCTGTTGTAAATATTCCCCTTGGAGGCGGGAAAGGAGGAATAGTGTGCAACCCAAGGGAATTATCAGACAGAGAAATTGAAAAGCTTTGCCGTGGTTGGGTTAGAAAAGTATATGATTTTGTTGGGCCAGAAATTGATGTCCCTGCCCCTGATGTAGCCACTAATCCGCAGGATATGTTATGGATAATGGATGAATATGACACTATTGCAAGATGCAGGAAACCAGGTTTCGTCACTGGGAAATCAGTTGGAATAGGTGGTTCTTTAGGAAGAAAAGAAGCTACTGGTTTTGGTGCCATTTTTTGCATAAGAGAAGCTTTAAAGAAGTTAAAAATCAATATAAATGAATCTACTTTGTCAATTCAGGGAGCAGGAAATGTTGGGTCATATGCTGTTAAAAAATTCACAGAATATGGTGGTAAAGTATTAGCAATATCTTGTTGGGATGCCATGGAAAAAAAAGCCTATACGTATAGTTCTGAAAGAGGAATTAATCCTGATGATTTATTTTCCCCAGGTACTCTGGATAAATTTGGTACTATCAGCCCGCAAAAAGCCAAATCTTTTGGATGGGTACAGGAAGATGCAGATGCATGGCTGAGAAAGCCTGTTACTATTATAATGCCTGCTGCTCTGGGTTCGGCAGTACATAATGCCAATGTAAATGAAATAGATTTTAATAAAGTTAAAATTTATGCAGAATCAGCCAACACGCCTACAACACCAGGCGCTGATAAAATCATTCGAGAAAAAGGGATTTATGTGATTCCAGATTTTCTCTGTAATGCAGGTGGAGTAACAGTTTCTTATTTTGAACAAGTACAAAATAATATGAATTATTATTGGCCAAAAGAAGAAGTATTAGAAAAACTGGACCGAGTAATTACTTCTGCATTCACAGATGTTGATGAATTAGCAAAAAAAGAAAATCTTTACCCCAGAGAGGCAGCTTATATGATAGCAGTGAAAAGAGTTGCAGATGCAGTTGAAGGAAGAGGATGGATTAGAAGCTGTAAACTGAAATAAGTATATTTTGAGAGTAAATTTATTACCAGAAGTCTGAATATTCTTACAATTATTAATTATTAGAAGGTGTTTCATAAAACTGATTGAGGTTAAATTGTAATATGAAAGTAATAGCACTAGTTGGAGAAAGCGGAACAGGCAAAAGCCATAAGGCATTATTGATTGCTCATAAAGAAAATATTGAATACATAATTGATGATGGTTTGTTAATAAAAAAAGACAAAATATTAGCAGGACTTTCAGCTAAAAAAGAAGCAAATAGAATACAAGCTATAAGAAGAGCTATTTTTTTCGAAAAAGAGCATGCACAGTCAGTAAAGGAAATATTAAGACAGGAAATGCCTAAAAAAATTATGATTTTGGGAACTTCTGTTGAAATGATTGATAAAATTGTTCAAACATTAGAGCTTTCAGAAATAAATCGTATCATAAAAATAGAAGACATTTCAACAGAAAAAGAAATCCAGTTAGCAAGAAATAGTAGATCAAAAGATGGAACACATATAATTCCTCTGCCAAGCATAGAAGTTCAAAGAAAATTTCCGATTAATTTAGTTGAATCATTGGAAATATTCTATAAAAAGAGATATGCAAGCAGAAAGATAGGAGAAAGAACCGTTGTCAGACCTCCATTCAGTTATTTTGGAAAATTATTTATTTCTGAAAACGCTATTCTGGATGTTATTTTTTTTGGAATTCAAGATTTTAAAGAAATAATCAGACTAGGTAAAACCAAGATAAATATGAGTGAAGAAGGTATTTTGATCCAGATGAGTTTAATCCTGCAATATGGCGGTAATCTTACTAATACAGTTAAAGAAGTGCAAGAAAAATTAAAAAGAGAATTGTATTATATAACCGGAATTAATGTTATTAAAATAGATGTTATAATTGAAGATTTAATACTAGAAAAAAATATCAACAACATTAATAATTCAGAATAAAAATCCAAATTAAATATTTACCCTGAGATCAAATTTAGTATTCTTTATTCTTCGGAAGATATAATTATTTCATATCTTTTTTTATATTGGCTATTATTTTATTAAATATTCTTTTCTTTATAGATCTATATCTCTCTAAATTAAAAGTATAGGAATATTAAAAATTATTTAAAAAGCATAAAAGTATTCGTTTTTAATATTGATTATTCAGAAAGAGGAGGCATGCTTATAATGAATGAGATGAATAAAAAAAATATACAATCAGCAAAAAAGTATTGGGAAGAAAATACTTTATCAGAAGTTTTAACTAAGTTTCCTGAGAGGAAAAGTAATTTTTTAACCGGATCAAATCAGGAGATTCAGCGAATATATGATCCCTTAGACCTGGAAAAAATCAGCTTTCTTGATGATATAGGTTATCCAGGAGAATACCCTTTTACTAGAGGTGTGCAACCTACCATGTATCGAGGCCGTTTATGGACTATGAGACAATATGCCGGTTTTGGTGATGCAGAAGAATCCAATAAAAGATACAAATATTTGTTGAAAAACGGGCAAACTGGATTAAGCATTGCTTTTGATTTACCAACTCAAATTGGCTATGACTCTGACCATCCCATGTCACTTGGAGAGGTTGGGAAAGTTGGTGTAGCTATTGATTCACTAAAAGATATGGAAATACTATTCCAGGGAATACCATTAGAAAAAGTTAGCACTTCAATGACCATAAATGCTCCTGCTGCTATTTTGCTGGCAATGTATATAGTAGTTGCTGAAAAACAAGGTGTATCCATTGAAAAATTGAGTGGAACTATTCAGAATGATATTCTCAAAGAATATGTGGCCAGAGGAACTTATATTTTCCCACCTTCACCCTCGATGAGATTGGTTACTGATACTTTTGAGTATTGTTCAAAAAAATTGCCTAAATGGAACACTATAAGTATCAGTGGTTATCATATAAGAGAAGCAGGCTCTACAGCCATACAAGAAATTGCTTTTACATTAGCAAATGGTATTGCATATGTTAATGCTGCTGTAAAAAAAGGATTGGATATAGATGACTTTGCTCCAAGAATATCTTTTTTCTTTAACTCTCATAATGATTTATTTGAAGAAGTTGCAAAGTTTAGAGCAGCGAGAAAACTGTGGGCAAATATTATGAAAAATCGATTTAAAGCAAAAAATCCTAAATCTTTAATGCTTCGCTTTCATACACAAACTGCAGGTTGTACCTTAACTGCTCAACAGCCAGATAATAATATTATAAGAGTTACTTTACAAGCATTGGCCGCTGTGCTGGGAGGGACTCAGTCTTTACATACTAACTCTAGAGACGAAGCACTTTCCTTGCCTTCACAAAAATCAGTACGAATAGCACTAAGGACACAACAAATTATTGCTCATGAAAGTTGTGTTAATGAAACTGTTGATCCGCTTGCTGGCTCCTATTATATTGAAAAAATGACTAAAGATATTGAAGAAGCAGTAATTGATTATATTCATCAAATTGACAAGCTGGGAGGGAGCCCAAAAGCTATAGAGAAAGGTTATATTCAAAAAGAAATACAAAATAGCGCATATCAATATCAAAAAGATATTGAAGGTAAAAAAAGAATTATTGTTGGATTAAATCAATTTCAGTCAGAAGAAGATGAATTAAAGGATTTGCTTAAAGTAAATCCAGAAATAGAAAAACAGCAAATTAAAAAGTTGGAACAAACAAAAAGCGCCCGAAGTGAAAAAGAAGTAATAGAAAATTTAACCAGACTTAAAGAAGCTGCAAAAACTGATGATAATTTAATGCCTTTTATAGTGGATTGTATTAAAAGTTATGCTACATTAGGAGAAATATGCAATGAACTAAGAGATGTATTCGGTGAATACAAAGATTCTATGAAAATATAATGACCGGGAGGATAGGTTATGGGAAATACAAGGATCAGAGTGCTAATTGCTAAACCTGGTTTGGATGGACATGATCGTGGAGCTAAAGTAATTGCCAGAGCTTTAAGAGATGCTGGAATGGAAGTTATATATACCGGATTAAGACAAACCCCTGAACAGATAATTGAAACAGCTATTCAGGAAGATGTAAATGTAATTGGTCTTAGTATATTGTCTGGTGCTCATATGTACATATTTCCAAAAATAATCCAAATGCTTGCAGAAAAAAAAATAACTGATATTCTTATTATTGCTGGTGGAATAATACCCAGTGAAGATATAATTGAATTAAAAAAGATTGGAATTAAAGAAATATTTACTCCTGGTACCGAAACTAAGAAAATTGTTGAATTTATAAAAGAAAATGTTTATATAAATTAATTTTAGAGTAAAGGCAAAACCATATGGATCTTATTACAAGAATTAGAGAAGGTGATACTAGATCAGTTGCAAGATTAATATCTATGGTCGAAAATGATTTTCAGTCTTCTCAACCGATATTGAAAGAATTGCACAAATATTGTGGGAAGGCCATAGTGATTGGAATTACAGGATCTCCAGGTTCAGGCAAAAGCACTATTACAGATAAGCTAACAAAACACCTTCGCCATTTAAATAAAAAAGTTGGCATAATTGCCATAGATCCCAGTAGCCCATTTTCTGGTGGTGCCATTTTAGGAGACAGAATAAGAATGCAGGATCACACCACTGATAAAGATGTTTTTATAAGAAGTATCGGAGCCAGGGGTCATTTAGGGGGCTTATCCAGATCTACCCAAGCAATAGTTAGGATTATGGATGCCATGGGTAAAGATATTATTTTTATTGAAACTGTGGGTGTTGGACAATCTGAAATAGATATAATAAAAGTTTCAGATGTCGTTCTACTGATTGTTATGCCAGGCATGGGGGATGACATACAAATTATAAAGGCTGGTATTATGGAGATAGGTGATATCTTTGTTGTAAACAAATCTGATCGGGATGGAAGCGATAAATTGGTTGCTGAAATAGAGATGTTGCTACATTTAAACCCACTGGAAAAAAAATGGGAACCTTCTATTATAAAAACAATAGGAACCGAAAATATTGGAATTAATTTGCTATGGCAAGAAATAAATAGATTATTTATTCACTTAAAAGAAAGTGGAGATTTATTGGAAAGAAGAAAAAATAGAACCAGAAAAGAAATTATTGATCTTTTACAGGAAACTTGGAGAGAGATGTTTTTTGAATATATCGGCAAAGAAAGAATAGAGAAAGAGATAAGCACAGTATTATATCAAAACGATGATCCGTACAGTGCAGTAAAAAATCTTATTTTACTTTTTAAGGAAAAAATATTTAAGGAGGATTTTTATGTTTAACAAAATTAGCCATATAGGGATAGCGGTAAAAAATATTGAAGATTCCATTTCTATATTTAAAAACATACTGGGTGTAGAGTGTAAAGGTGAAGAAGTTGTAGATGGACAAAATGTAAAAGTAGCTTTTCTCCCGGTAGGTGATAGTGAAATTGAATTATTAGAATCTACTTCTACTGATGGAAAAATCGCTAAATTTATTGAAAAAAATGGAGAAGGAGTTCACCATATTGCATTTGAAGTGAAAAACCTTGAGGCTAAATTAGTTGATTTAGAGAAAAAAGGATTTCAATTAATTGATAAAAAGCCACGATGTGGTGCTGGAGGAGCAAGAATTGCTTTTTTGCACCCTCAGTGTACCAGTGGCGTCTTAATTGAACTCTGCGAACATAATTCTTAAAGAAAAACAAATTCATCACAATGAACAAATATCAGATTAACATTTATTACTTTAAAAAATATTCAATATAAATATTTCAAAGCAGAGACCAGTTGGTTAATGAAAGAGGTGCAAGCTTAATGGACAAATCGATCAATGAATTGTTGAAACAATTGCAAGAAAAAACGGAAAAAGCTATGGCTGGAGGCGGGGAAAAAAGAATTAATTCACAGCATGAAAAAGGAAAATTAACCGCAAGAGAGAGAATTGATTTATTATTAGACAATGATAGTTTCTCTGAATTGGATCTTTTAATAGAACACCGATGTATAAACTTTGACATGGAGAATAAAGAAATCCCTGCTGATGGTGTCGTCACAGGTTATGGAACAATAGAAGGACGTTTGGTTTATGTGTTTTCTCAGGATTTTACTGTAATTGGTGGCTCATTAGGAGAAATGCATGCCCAAAAAATATGCAAAGTAATGGATATGGCCATGAAAATGGGAGCTCCCATTATCGGTATTAATGATTCTGGAGGCGCGAGAATACAGGAAGGCGTTGACTCTCTTAGCGGTTATGGAGAAATTTTTTACAGGAATACAATTGCCTCAGGAGTAATACCACAAATATCAATTGTTGTTGGCCCTACTGCTGGCGGAGCAGTATATTCACCAGCTATAATGGATTTTGTTTTTATGGTTAAAAAGACAGGAATAATGCATATAACTGGCCCTAATGTAATAAAAGCTGTTACTGGTGAAAATGTTTCTTCTGAAAAATTGGGCGGGGCAATGACTCATAATCAAAAAAGTGGAGTTGCTCATTTTGCTGCAGAGAATGAACAGGAAGTATTTGATTCTGTTAGAAAAATGATTAGCTTCTTTCCATCTAATAATATGGAAATACCTCCTGTTGCTGAAAATAAAGATAACCAGAATAGAATAGAAGAATCCTTGTTGAATATTGTTCCTGATGACCCTAATAAACCATATGAAATGAAGGATATAATACATTGCATTATCGATAGTGGTGACTTTTTTGAATTACATAAACATTTTGCTAAAAATATAATAACAGGGTTTGCAAGACTAAATGGTAAGCCTGTTGGGGTTATTGCTAATCAACCTAAAGTCCTTGCCGGTTGTCTTGATATTGATGCCTCTGATAAAGCTGCACGCTTTGTCAGATTTTGTGATGCTTTTAATATACCTCTCCTGACATTGGTTGATGTACCGGGATTCTTACCAGGTACTGCTCAGGAATATGGTGGGATTATTAGGCATGGTGCAAAATTGTTGTATGCATATTCAGAAGCTACTGTTCCTAAGGTAACTGTTGTCATCAGAAAGGCTTATGGCGGAGCATATTTAGCTATGTGTAGCAAACACCAAAGAGCTGATCAGGTTATTGCCTGGCCTACTGCGGAAATAGCAGTTATGGGATCTCAGGGTGCAGCAAATATAATATTTAAAAAAGAAATATCTGATTCTGAAGACCCAAATGAATATCGACGTGAAAAGATCAAGGAATATAGTGAAAGATTTTCTAACCCATATGTAGCTGCTGGCAGAGGTTATGTAGATAAAATTATCGATCCGAGAGAAACTAGACCAATATTAATCACTACATTTGAAATGTTATCAACAAAAAGTGAGAATATGCCTGGTAAAAAACATGGGAATTTCCCTGTTTAACTTCCAATCAAAAGAAGGGGTATTAAAATGTATTCAGGAATAGAAGGCGCTTTTAAAATAGCTTTTATATCCATAATTTTAGTTTTTTTTATATTATCATTACTGGCAGCCTTAGTTATGGGAGTTCAGAAAATTATAAATCTTGCTTCAAAAAAAACCAGTAAAGCAGAGAGAGTACTTCCTTTAAAAAATGAAATAAAAATTACAAAAAATACAGTATTGAAAAACTCTAATCAAAAAAGCAATAATCCCGATGATATATTAGTTGCTGTTATAACAGCTTCTTTAGTAAATTACCTTGAAGGAAACATAAAGCAGGTAAAAATACTTAATATAAAAAGAGTGTCATCAGATTATATAAGTCCATGGGTTGTCTCAGGTTTGCAAAATCGCATTTTTAATAAAATTTCAATAAGTCCCAGGAAAGAAGGAGGGCTATAGTACAATGAAACAGTACAAAGTTAAGGTTAATGGACAGGAATATATGGTAGAAGTAGAAGAAATTTTAGAAACAAAGCAACAGGTTTCGTCTGATTCTAGTTTTCAAGAGGAAAAAAAACCTGAAAAAATAGAAGCAGAAAAGCATGCTGAAGCAAATAAAGTCCTGAATAAAGAAGTAAAACATATTGGTGATCAGGATATATCTGAAGATGAAGAAGTAAAAGCTCCAATGCCTGGGAAAATTTTAAAAATAAATGTGATAGAAGGAGATAGTGTAAATGAAGGTGATGTAATTCTGATTCTGGAAGCAATGAAAATGGAAAATGAGATCATTGCTGATAATGCTGGAAAAGTTAAAAAAATATTTGTTGCAATAAATGATGTCGTTGAAACTGATGATATTCTGCTGCTAATCGAGCATTAACCAGAAAGGGGAATATAGATGAACTTTACAATATTATTATCATCGATTATCAATATGTCAGGATTTACCGGCTTAACAGTGAAAAATATTATAATGATTATTTTGGGTGGTATATTGCTTTACCTGGCTATTGTTAAGAAATATGAACCGTTATTATTAATACCAATTGCTTTTGGTTCAATTTTGGTAAATTTACCTTTCACTGGATTGATGGAAGAAGGAGGTTTCTTGCAAATCCTTTCTTTTGGTATCAGACATGAACTATTTCCTATTCTAATTTTTATGGGAATTGGTGCGATGACAGATTTTGGACCCCTATTGGCTAATCCGCTAACTTTTCTTCTGGGGGCAGCTGCTCAATTAGGTGTTTCTATTGCTTTGCTTGGTGCGGTACTGTTAGGATTCAACTTACAGGAATCTGCAGCAGTTGCTATTATAGGTGGAGCTAGCGGTCCTACTTCTATCTATCTGGCTTCCAAGCTAGCACCACATCTTTTGGGCGCAATTGCAGTTGCTTCTTATTCTTATATGTCTCTAGTTCCTTTAATACAACCTCCCATAATGAAAATGTTCACTACTGAAGAACAAAGAAAATCTGTAATGAAACAACTGCGACCGGTCTCCAGAGCTGAAAAAATATTATTTCCTATTATCAGTACCATTTTTGTGGGATTAGTACTACCAAAATCGGTGCCACTGGTATGCACCATGATGTTAGGTAATTTATTCAGAGAAAGCTTGGTAGTAAACAGATTGTCAAATACAGCACAAAATGAGCTAATTAATATTGTAACAATCTTTTTAGGAATTTGCGTTGGTGCAACAATGCAGGCAGAGTATTTTTTAACAGTTGAAACCTTAAAAATAATTACATTAGGATTGATAGCATTTGCATTTGGAACTTTTGGTGGGGTAATATTCGGCAGAGTTATGTACAAGCTTTCAGGAGGCAAAATCAATCCTTTAATTGGAGCGGCAGGGGTGTCTGCAGTACCTATGTCAGCCAGAGTAGCGCAAACAGTTGGCCAGAAAGCCAATCCTCGCAATTTTCTTTTAATGCATGCTATGGGCCCAAATGTAGCAGGTGCAATTGCAACTACGATAACAGCTGGCGTGATGCTGACTCTATTGCAATAATATTATTAAAAAAATATTTTTTATAATTTTCAGATAAGGTTATTTTAAATATAAAGACGATGAGAATGTTCAATTATTATTAGAATAAATAAATTATTAATTTTCTAAATGTTATTATTGGTTTTAGTAAAAAGCATTTTATTGCAAAAATCGTAAAAAACATATTTATTTTTGTGGAAGAAATCTATTAGAAAAATTATATTAAAAATATTTTTTAGAATGCCCCTTTATGGTATATTAGAAGGGTGTTTTTTTTACAAATAAATATTGTGTATTAAAATATTTGATTTTTTAAAAACAAAAGAGGTAGCAGGGTAGTGAAATTTAATTATAAATATATATTCATATTTTTTATATTGATTTCCATAATAGTATCCTTAATAATTAGTGTTCAGCGAATAAATCTGGAAAAAAATTTTAAACAAATCGAACTGGTTATTAGTTTGAATAAAGTTAGAGAATTGTCTCTTAAAGAGAATTACAATGAAAATGAGCTGCTTACACAATTTAAATCAAAAGGAATTACCAGTATTGCAATCCATGAAGACACTATAGAGAGTCTATTGGCGCAAGGCAGAATAGCATTTTTAGCTGCAAAAGATTTAATAGAAATTAACCTAATCCATGATTTGCATTTTTTTAATGAAAAGCAGATCACTGCTGGACAATGGATGATTGTATCACGAGATTATTTTTTAATAAAAAGGATTGAGGATGTTTTTCGACAAAATTCAAGCAATGTATTATTACAAAAGAATGTATTTAGCAATGAAGATTACTGTCTTTTGGTTTCCGGTAATGAAGATATAATAAAAATGGGCTTGAATTTTTCTAATGAAGATATTAAAAAAATACAAGAATTAGATTACAATGTTATATTAAGACCAAAAAATCCTGCAAAAATAAATTCAGAAATACTACAACATAAGTTATCATATATAGAAAAGTTAGAAAATATATCTGCAATAATCTTTGATGAAGAGGAAGTTCTTGGATATCCATCAGAAAGAATGATTCTTGAAACAAGTCAATTTATGCAAAATAAAAATATGCCCTTTGGAATAATTGAATTCACCTCTCAAAAAGGTATTCAAAATATAGCTGATAATATTGGTCAGTTATCTGTTAGGGTGCATAGTATTACAAGTGAAGAGATGGAAAAAATATCACCTGGCATAGCTGTTGACAGGTGGATTAGAGCAGCGCAAGAGAGAAATATTAGAATTTTTTACCTAAATCCTTTTTTAAAAACAAGAACAGATAATTTAATACAATATAATTTGGATTATATTGAAAGTATAACTAGTAATCTTATTCAAAAAAAGTATACTATTGGCCAGGCTAGCTTGCTCCCCAGCTATCAGACATCAAATAATTTAATTATTTTAATAGGGCTAGGAATTATTTCTGCAGGTTTATTGCTGCTCATTGACTTCTTTGATATTTTTAAGAAATACTCAATTTTCTTATTTATAGTAAGCTTACTATTTTTTATTTTAACAAAAAAAGTAATGGGAGAAATATTTTTAATAAAAATACTTTCATTGATAAGTGCTGTAGTATTTCCTGTTTTAGCAATTATAAAAAACAAGAAATATTTAATAAACTACTCTATTAACAAAAAAAATAATTTAATGGAGTTGATAAAAAATATTTTGTTTGGAATTTCCGGTATTATGCTAATATCTTTGATAGGTGGAATTATTAGCGGGGCACTGCTAACTGATTACAAATTCATGTTAGCGATTCAATTGTTCAGCGGGGTTAAGATTGCTTATATTTTACCATTAGCGTTGGTTGCTTTTTATTTTTGGTGGGTAAGTAAAATTGGCAAAAAAGATGTTTTTGATGACTTTAAAAAGCCGATACTGTTTGAACACGCATTTTTAGCAGCTATTCTTTTGATATTTGGTGTGATTTATATTGCACGTTCAGGTAATTTTTCATTTTTACCTGTCCCTGTCATTGAAGAGAAAATGAGGCTTTTTCTTGAAAACACTTTAATAGCAAGGCCAAGAAATAAAGAATTTTTAATCGGATACCCCTTGATCTCGATAGCAATTGCAATGAATTATTTTAACTTTCAATATACAAAAATATTATTTATTATAATGGGCACAGTTGCTCCAGTTACAATTATAAATACCTTTTGCCATGTTCACACACCTTTTTATTTTTCACTGCTAAGAACCTTTAATGGATTTTGGTTAGGGATTATTATTAGCATTCTTTTAGGATTTATATTTTTTATTGCATATGATCGATACAGGAAAAGAGTATTTAAAAATTGATTAACAAAAATAAGTCAATTATGATTTCAGGATATTATGGATTTGATAATTGTGGGGATGAAGCCATTTTGATGGTAATGATCCAAGAATTTTCAAAATATATTCCTAAAGAAAAAATAACAGTTCTTTCAAATCAACCTGAAAAAACAAAAGACTTATATCAGGTTGATTCTATATTAAGAACAGATCTTTTATCAATAATTAATAAACTAAAACAGACAAGTGTTATTATCAGTGGAGGAGGAGGACTGTTACAGGATGTTACAGGTAAGGGATTTAGTGTACTGTACTATGCCGGTCTTATATTTTTGGCTGGATTATTTAAAGTCCCTGCTATTGTCTATGGTCAGAGTATTGGGCCTATTAAAAATAAATTCAATCAATTGCTTGTAAAAAATGCTTTTAAAAATGTAAATTTAATTATAGTTAGAGATGATGAATCAAAAGTATTTTTGGAAAAAATGAATGTTCTGAATAAAAATATCATAGTCAATGCAGATATAGCCTTTTTATTAAAAAAAGCAAATATTCCTAACACTATTAAAAAAAAGTACGAAATGGACAAATTATCCTTTATTGATAATAACAATTTAAAAATAGGAATAGTAATAAGAAATTGCAATGATATAGCAAAAGATTATGAAAAAAAAATAACACAATTAGCTAAAATAGCAGATTATTTAATAGAAAAACATAAATCTACATTGTTTTTTATTCCTTTCCAATCAGATGCAGATATAGCAATTATCAAGGATATTAAAAACAAAATGAAATTTACATCAGCCAGGATAATTGATGAAAAACTAAACCCTAAAGAAATATTGTCCCTTATTTCCGAATTTACTTTAATTATTGGAATGAGACTTCACTCAATTATATTTGCCACAATAAACGAAATACCTTTCATTGCAATTGAGTATAATTCTAAAGTAAAAGATTATGTAAATTCTTTATCTCTTAACGAATTGTTAATAAATCTGAATCAATTAACTGTAAAAAATATTGAGGATAAGTTAAAATATATAGATATAAATGAGAAAATGATTAAATCTCGATTAAAGGAAAAAAGAATTCAATTTGAGCAAAAAGCCAGCTTAAATACTTATTTATTTAACAAGTTTATTGACGAAAATGTTTTAGGAAGGAATTAAAAAATTGATACGAATGTTTCATGTTTTTAAAACATTTCCGAATAAAGTTCATGCTCTATGTGATGTGAATATTCATATAAAAAAAGGAGAATTTGTTTTTTTAGTAGGGCCAACTGGTGCTGGAAAAACAACTTTTTTAAAATTAATTTACCGTGGAATATTGCCAACAAAGGGTCAGGTTATTATTGATGGAGTAAACCTTGCCAGACTTAAAACATCTTTAGTTCCTTATTTAAGAAGGGAAATTGGTGTAGTTTTTCAAGATTTTAAGCTTTTATTCGATAGGAATGTTTTTGAAAATGTTGCTTTTAGTTTAAGAGTGGTAGGTGCGAAAAATTCTGTGATTAAAAGAGAAGTGAATAATATTTTAGATATAATAGGTCTTACACATAAAAAAAACACTAATCCCCATTTCCTTTCAGGAGGAGAGCAGCAAAAGTTATGCATTGCAAGGGCAGTTGTAATCCATCCTTTAATTTTAATTACAGATGAACCTACTGGAAACCTTGACCCGGAAACATCATGGGATATTTTACAATTGTTGCTTAAAATAAATATATGGGGAACCACGGTAATTGTGGCATCTCATGATAAATTGATGGTTGACCAGGCACAAAAAAGAGTTATTAGGATAGAACAAGGAAAAGTGACATCAGATACTCAGAAGGGGATATATCCAAAATAATGCTAAGGAATATTCTATTTTTTATTAAAGAAGCTTTTTTTAGTACAAAAAAAAATGGAATTATGAGTTTGGCAACTATTGTTAGTTTGTCTGCAACATTGATTATTGTTGGTGTACTATTGCTCATATTTTTAAATTTAAACTTATTTTTGGAGACTATTGAATCACAGTTAATAGCAGTTGCTTATTTAAAAGATGGTGTCTCTGAAGAAAAAGCAACTGTTTTATCTGAAAATCTTTTAGAATTACAGGGAATAAAGGATGTTAAATATGTTTCTAAAGAAGAAGCATTTAAATTACTAAAAGATGATTTATCTGAGCATAAAGAAATCCTAGCCGGAATTCTGGAAAATCCTCTTCCTTCTTCCATAGAAATCTCAGTAGATAATTCTTCTTTCTTAGAAGAAATAGCTTTTCAGCTACAACAATATGAAGAAATAGAAGAAGTGGATTATGGTGGTCAATTAACAAAAAACTTAACTCTTGTTTTTGACTTTATCAGAAATACTGGATTAATAATAATTATAGTTTCAATATTCACAGCAATTTTGATTATGGTTAGCGTGATTAAAATTAGCGTCCATTCTCGAAACAAAGAAATAGAAATAATGGCTTTGGTTGGAGCAACAAGCTGGTTTATTCGTTGGCCTTTTATAATCGAAGGGTTTTTAAAAGGACTTCTGTCTTCTTTAATGGCAACTGCTGTTTTATTTAGATTTTATTCTTATTATTTGAGTAAAATGTTTGAGCTGCTACCTATACTTACTTTTGCAATAAACGAAAGTTTAATATTCAAAGTTTCTTTAATATTACTATTACTAGGGACCACAATTGGTATACTGGGCAGCATGATTTCTTTAAGAAAAATAAGGTTTGAAGAAATATGATAATTAAAAAAAATAAAATAAATAGCTTTTTAATTATATTTTTTATATTCTTTTTTGGAATTATATTACAAATTGAGATGATAGCAGAGTCTCAGGAAGTTAACATTTTACAGCAAGAGGAAAGATTAAAAGAAGTTGAAAAAAGAAAAATGAGCATCCAGGCAGAGATAGACAAATTAAAACAGGAGAAAATTGATTATAATAATTCTTTAGAACAAATAGAAAAACTTTACAATGATGCCGAAAGAGAATTAAAGGAAGCCCAAAAAAGTTATAGTAACACCATTAAAGAAATAGAAAAATTGGAAGAAGAATTGGAAATAGAACAAAATAAACTTGATTTACAATTAATAATATTAAAAAACAGGTTGAATAAATTTTATAAACACAGCAGTGCATCTTATCTTTCTGTTTTATTTGAAAGTAAAGATTTTGCACAGTTTTTAAACAGATATCGCTATTTGGAATGCATTTTGGAGAATGACTTTGATATTATAAAGCAAGTTGATGAACAAGTAGAGTTTGTGAGAAAACAAAAGGAAAGTTTGCAAAATAAAAAAGATATAATAACAATGTTGGAAAAGGAAATTTCAAAAGAAAAAGAAAATATTCAAATGTCTTTAGATGCAAAAAATAAATATATTATTAAAATTGAGCAAGAGCAAAAAAAACAGTTGTCTATTCTTGAAGAATTAGAAAAATCTTCAGCTCAAATTAAAAATATTATTGAAACTGCTTATAAGGAAAAAGAAAAAATAAGGCAAATTGAGGAACAAAAAAAATCTGCAGTTGATTCTCCTGTAAAGAAAGATCCAGCATTACAAGCTAAAAAAGGTATTTTTGAATTGCCTGTAAAAGGTACAATATTGGCCAACTATGGTGAACAAAAGCAAGCAGATTTAAATGCTTTTGTATTTAATTCCGGTATAGATATAAATGCTTCTTTAGGTGATCCAGTCAAAGCAGCTTCGTTTGGCATAGTTATTTATACTGGAAATGTTAAAGGCTATGGTGATATTATTATAGTTGATCATGGAGGCAATGTAGTTACGTTATATGCCCATTTATCAAAAATTATAGTTAAATTAAATGATCAGGTTTCAAAAGGACAAATTATAGGGCAGGTAGGCAAAAGTGGTGGAGTTCCTTCTCCAAGATTACATTTTGAAATAAGAGTAGAAGGTAAGCCTGTTGATCCTTTTGAATGGTTGTAAAAACTTTTTAATGTTAAAAAATATAGAGGAATAAAATAGGTGTTAGTATGAAAAATAAACAAAAATATTTAATATTATCAGTATTGTTTTTTCTTATAATTGGTGTTATCATTCTCAACCCGTTTAATGATAACAAAGTTTCCAGTCAAACTGACAGCATTTTTAATGATCTGGAGCCATTTTTTGAGGCTATCAGCATTGTAAGAAGTGAATATATAGAAAAAAATATTAATATAGAGCAATTAGTTCAGGGTGCAATTAAAGGAATGTTGCTGGAATTAGATGATCCATATTCTAGATACCTGGACCCAATCAGCTTTCAAAGGGAAAGAGAAAATCTATTCATGGGACATTTTGACGGATTAGGAATAATAGTTACTATTGTTGACAATCAATTGACTGTCATTTCTCCTATTGAAGATACCCCTGCCTACCAGGCAGGAATAAAAGCAGGTGACAATATAATGCAGATAGATGGCGAACCAACCAAGTCAATGAGCTTAGATGATGCGGTTAATATTTTACGTGGAGAAAAAGGCACCCTGGTTACTTTGACTATACAAAGAGAAAAATTTGATGAATTATTTGAAGTAGAAATTATAAGGGATACAATAATGGTAGAAGCAGTTAAGGAAAAGGTTATTGAAGATGAGAGAATTGCTTACATAAGAATATCAACATTTAATGCTAACACTGGTCCTGAATTAAAACAGGTATTGAACTCCTACAAAAATTCCTCTTTAAGTGGAATTATAGTTGATCTAAGGAATAATCCCGGAGGACTTTTAGATTCAGCAATTGATGTTGCGAGCCAGTTTATTGATGAAGGTGAGATAGTGAGAATAAAAGGGAGAAATAATATAATAAAAATTTATAATTCTTATGGCAATGATAATCCTCAATGGCCAGTAATTGTCCTGGTAAATATTGGAAGTGCCAGTGCTTCTGAAATAGTAGCCGGGGCTATTCAGGATTCGGGAAGGGGTATTGTTTTAGGGGAAAATACTTTTGGGAAAGGATTGGTTCAGCAAGTATATACCCTGGCTGACGATTCAGCAGTAATGGTATCTACTTCAGAATATTACACTCCTTCTGGTCGGGTTATTAATAATATAGGTATAGAACCAAACATATTAGTAAGCCAAAATGATGATAATGATGACTATCAGTTGGAAGCAGCTATTGACTATCTACTGAAAGGGAATGTAACTACAAAATAATAGTTATAAAATAAGATAAAATGGAAAAAAAACTTTGGAATTACACGTTTTCAATCCTATTATCAATAATATTACTATTGTTACTTGGTATCTTTTTGCACCTGGATGGAAATGGGATAAAAGAACATAATAGTGTTGATTTTGAAAACAAACAAACCATAAATAGTCGGGAGCAAATAATTGAAGAAAGAAACATTGAGAGTATCCCGATAAAGTTTCCTTATGAAATTTTTAATCAGAAAGAAGAAGAGCTTTTAATTGAAAGATTTTTACAAGAAAAAAAAGAAGTAAAAACAGATAAACCAAAAATTGCTATTATAATAGATGACCTGGGGTATCAAGTAGAAATAGCTGAAAGATTGTTAAGCCTGGATTACCCGGTTGCTTTTTCTATTTTACCATATTTACCTTACTCACAGGTTGTTTTTAAAATGGCGAAAGAAAATAATATAACAATATTGATGCATTTACCAATGGAGCCGCATGATTCTAATATTAACCCTGGGAAAGGCGCTATTTATTCAAACATGACTGAAGAAGAAATAAAAAATAAACTATTAGCAAACTTGAATAACTTGCCTGGTGTTGATGGAGTGAATAATCACATGGGATCAAAAGTTACTGAAAATGAAAAGGTAATGAAAGTTATTTTACAAGAAATAAAAAATCAAAATTTGTTTTTTGTAGACAGCATGACCAGCCCCAATTCTATTGGGTATGCTTTAGGTAAAGAAATGGGTGTTGAAACTGCTTTTCGTTCAGTATTTCTTGATAATAATCAGGAATTAGATTACATAAGAAAACAATTTGAAATACTGATAGATTTAGCTTTAAAATATGGATCTGCCATAGCGATTGGACATCCATATTGTAATACAGTAGATATTTTAGAAGAGGTAACCCCTCTGCTTTATTCAAAAAATATTGAAGTAGTAAAATTAACACAATTAGTAAAATAAATATAATATGAAATCAAATTGAAATTTTAACATGAAACAGTCTACTTTGGAGGAAATATGATCGTCAGAAATAAAGAAATAAGAGTTAGATTTGCCCCAAGCCCTACAGGGTATTTGCATATTGGAGGAGCGAGAACAGCATTGTTTAACTGGCTTTATGCAAAACATAATAATGGTACATTTGTATTAAGAATAGAAGATACTGATCGAGTCAGATCTACAACAGATGCTGTTAAAGCTATATTTGATGGTATGAAATGGCTGGGGTTAAACTGGGATGAAGGACCTGAAGTTGGTGGTCAATATGGGCCATATTTTCAAATGCAGAGAATTGATACTTACCAAAAATATACTGAACAGCTTTTGATAGAAGGAAAAGCTTATTATTGTTATTGTACTCCTGAAGAATTGGAAGAAAGAAGAAATAAGCAAGCTAAAGAAAATAAAAATGCCTTATATGATCGAAAATGTCTTAATTTAAGCGAGGAAGAGAAGTCTGCTTTTCGAAAAGAAGGAAGAAAGCCTGTTATCAGACTGAAAATGCCTGCAGAAATAATTAAAGTTCAAGATAAAATCAAAGGAGAAATGGAGTTTGATACCAGTCTATTTACTGATTTTGTCATAATTAAATCTGATGGAATTCCTACATATAATTTTGCGGTTGTTGTAGATGACATAAATATGGAGATATCGCTGGTAATGCGTGGTGATGACCATATATCAAATACCCCCAAACAAATTGTTATATACCAGGCCTTAAATGCTCCAATTCCTAATTTTGCTCATATACCAATGATAATGGGCCCAGACAACACCAGATTGAGCAAAAGACATGGAGCTACGTCTGTTATAGAATATCAAAAAATGGGATTTTTGCCTGAAGCTGTTGTAAATTATATTGCGCATCTAGGGTGGTCCTCTGGAACCAATCAAGAGATCTTTTCAATAGGAGAACTTGTTAAAAACTTCACATTAGATAAAATATCTAAACATGCTGCAATTTTTGACATGGAAAAATTGAATTGGTTTAATGGTGAATATTTAAAAAATATATCAAACGACATTTATATAGACAAGCTGATACCTTTTTTACAGGAAGCTGAATTATTTGAGAATAATCCTGATTCTAAAAGGTTAAAATGGTTAAATAGTGTTGTGTCATTAATGAAAACCAGGGTAAGAAATTTTAGACAGTTTGTTGAATACGGTGATTATTTTTTTACAGATGATTTTAAATTTGAAGATGATGCTAAAAAAATTCTAGCGTCAGATGAAACTAAAAATATCCTAGAAGAATTATCTAAAAGATTGAATGCAATAGAATATTGGAAAGAAGAAAATATTGAAAAAGTTGTTCGAGAGATGGCTGAAGAGATGAAATTAAAAGGGAAACAAATTATACATCCAACAAGAGCGTCTTTATCTGGCAAAAAAATTGGGCCGAGTTTGTTTTCTTTGATGGAAGTTTTAGGTAAAAAAACAAATATAGAACGATTGAAAAAAGCTATAAATGGAATATATAATTAATATTTTGATAAAAATATCTTAAAATGCTTAAAAAAAATTTGACCTATAAAGAATATGTTGTAAAATATTAATGTTAAGTAAATGTACATTATAAATATTGAGGGATCGTCTAGTGGTAGGACACCAGACTCTGGATCTGGGAGCGGTGGTTCGACCCCACCTCCCTCAGCCTTTAATTATAAGGGCAGAGTCTCTGTTAAAAAGATACCCTGTCCTTATTAGTTTAATAAAAAAAACATTGAACATTCTAAAGAGCTGTAGAAAATAAAACGCAAAAATTGCGTTTTATAAATATATAAAGTAAAATATATTTGTTTAGCATGGCGCAATCGAATAGTGGTTAATTCAGCTGGCTCTCAATCAGCAAACGGGGGTTCAATTCCCCCTTGCGCCACCATAGAAATAATATAAAAGAGCAGGCTATCCTGCTTTTTTTAATATAGAAAATAAAAAATATGGGAAAAAAATGGAAAAGATAAAAACGGCATTTATTGAAATAAATAAAGATAATATCGATAAAGAAAAAATTAAAATAGCAGGAAAAGCAATAAAAGATGGTAAGCTTGTTGCATTTCCTACAGAAACAGTATATGGGTTAGGTGCTGATGCTTTAAATGAAAATGCTGTAAAAAAAATATTTCAAGTAAAGGAAAGGCCATTTTTTGACCCTTTAATAGTGCATATATCGTGTCTGGAAGAGTTACAAGATATTGTATCTGATTTTCCAGATATAGCAAAAAAAATTAGCAAAATGTTTTGGCCAGGACCTCTAACAATAGTTATGAAAAAAAATAAAAAAATATCTCAATATGTAACTGCGGGGCTTGATACTGTTGCCGTAAGGATACCTAAACATCCCATCGCTTTAGAACTTATTCGAGAATCTAAAAGGCCAATAGCAGCACCTAGTGCAAATATATTCACTCATACGAGCTCCACTAATGCACAACATGTTTTTACAGATTTAAAAAATAGAATAGATATCATAATCGATGGTGGAGAAACATCAGTAGGAGTTGAATCAACAGTAATTGATGTTTCCATAAATCCAGTAAATATTTTACGCTTAGGTGGGATTACAGTAGAAGATCTAAAAAAAGTAATTCCAGATATTACTATAAATCAAGATAGTATTTTGAATGAAAGCAAATCTCCCGGTATGCTTAAAAAGCATTATGCTACTAAGGCTAAGCTTTTTTTAGTAGAGGGAGGAAAAGAAAAAATGATTCAGGAAATAATTAAAAAAGCTTTTTACTACCATGGACTTGGGAAAAAAATTGGTATTTTGTCCAGTTTTGAAAATATGAATAGATATCCGAATATCTTTATTGTTGAGGCATTGGGATTTGAAAATAATCTGGAATTATATGCTCATAATTTATATAGCAAGATGCGATTATTGGATGATTTGCAATGCGATATTATAATTTCTGAGAGTTTTGAAAACAAAGGACTTGGAAGTGCAATAATGGACCGATTAAGAAGAGCTTCTAATTAAGATTAATTAAACTATCTGATTGCCCATTGAAGGTTACTTTTTCAAAAGCGTTTCTTTAATTGAAAAGTGAATGTTTTTATGCTATAATTTAATACAAAACAGGGAAATATAATGCCTGAAAAAAACATAAATGAACTTAAAACCGTGTCAGTTAACCGTAAGGCCAGACATGATTATCATATACTGGAAACATATGAAGCAGGTATCGTTTTAAAAGGAACTGAAGTTAAATCAATCAGAAACCATCAACTCAGTATAAAAGAAAGTTATGCACAGTTTAAAGGCGATGAATTATTCGTAATCAATATGCATGTTTCCCCTTATGAATTTGGTAATCGGTTTAACTTAGAACCAAAAAGAGATCGCAAGTTATTATTGCAAAATAAACAATTAAAAAAACTGAAGGGTCAAACCAGCAGTAAAGGGTTCACATTAATTCCTTTAAAGGTATATTTTAAAAATGGATATGCAAAAGTAGAGCTTGGATTAGCTAAAGGAAAAAAGTTATTTGATAAAAGAGATGATCTGACCAAGAAGGCTATCCAGAGAGAAGTTGAAAGAGAGTTAAAAAATAAACAATGGGGGCGATAGGTTTCGACAGGGAAAACAGGGGTAAAGAATGCGAGTCGAGGTCCTTATCCTCGTTAAACTTAGGGAAAAACATTAATTGCCAACGATAACGAATTGGCTTTAGCAGCTTAATAGCTGCTCGTCTGCAATGAACTTTCGCTTGTAAGTTTATTGCGGGTGTAACAAAAAACAGGCTATCTGATTCATTTTGCTTCAAATGATTCAGAGAAACTATGAAGCTAGTATTATTTAAATCCAGTCTATGGGAGTTAGGTAATATGAAACAATAGAACATAGACTACACTCGTAGTATTTTTTATTGATGGTTCTCTGGACGCGAGTTCGAATCTCGCCGCCTCTACCATTTAATGATTTAGAAAAAGATAACCTGAATAAAAATCAGGTTATCTTTTTATTTTCTAATAAGATAAAACATAATTATTATTTCTTATTTATTGATAATTGATTAATATCAATTTATTTGATATAAATTATATTAATACAAGTGCAATTATTTTAAACGCAATCTTTTTTGAAAATAACGGCAGTTAATCACAGAGAATATAAGGTAAAAAATGGAAATAATTCAAGATAAAGAAAGCAGATTAGTTATAAAACTGATTATCAGTATAATAATTTTTTGTTTTATTGCACACAGATTAGAATTAATTTTGATTTATTTTAGTTTATCCTTATTTCTCGCTTATTTTTTGGACCTCTTTATAGATTTTTAATTGATAAAAAAATATCAAAAAAAATAGCAATTTTAATTATTTTTGCCATTATTATTGCTTTTGCTGTCCTTGTGGTTTTTTTCCTTATACCAAATACTATTAATGAATTAAACCAATTATCCAGAGAAATACCCGGGTTGATATCCAGTATTCAAGATTTGTTACTATCCATAGAATTTATTTTTGAATGGCTGGAAGATTCAGCAAACTTAGCGGTTTTCTTGCAGGATATTTTTGCAGAGATACAAAGAGGATTATTGACTTTTTCTAGAAATGCAATATTTGAACTTTCTTCGTTTGTTACAAAATTCGGATTTGGAGTTATTGTAATTCCCCTGATTCTTTATTATTTATTGATCGATTTAGAACTTTTTAAAGATAATCTTCTGATATTTGTTTCACAGAAAAATAAAGATAATTTTCGTGAAATAGTCATTGAGATTGATAGAATATTAAGCAATTTTATTCGCGGAAGGCTAGTTGTATGTTTTATTGTGGGTGCTCTAATTACTCTTGGTCTTTATTTCCTTCAGATAAAATTTTATCTTATTATTGGTTTGATTTCAGGAATTTTAAATTTTATACCATACCTGGGTCCAATTGTTGGATGGGTGATAGCATTATTTTTTGTTATTGGAAGGCCCTGGTCTATATTTATTTCAGTTACTGTTTTATTTGTTGCTGTAAATCAGATTGAGGCAATTTGGTTAAATCCAAAAATACTTGGAAAGGAATTAGGCCTACATCCGCTCACCATAATTTTTGCAATGCTGACATTTGGAGGCCTCCTTGGTTTTTTGGGAGTTTTGTTTGCAATTCCGATAGCAGCGACTTTAAAAGTAATAATGTATCGATATTTAGTCCATGAGGAGAAAAGGCTTGATGATTAGAAAAAGAAGCATTATTCTTATTTTTGTTTTAATACTTATACTTAACTTAACACCTAATGTTTTTCTTCTAAATGCCCAGGAGGAAGTTAAGGTTTATCTTGATGGGAATTTATTGGAAACTGAAAATAATGCAATTGTAATCGATGGAAGAGTTTTCTTACCCGTTAGAGATGTAGTTGAACTATTAAATGGCAGAATTGTTTGGTTTCCAGCTTTAAAATTATTAAATATAATTATGCCAGAGAAAGAAATAAGTGTAGTTATAGATGCTTTAGAAGCAGAAGTAAATAAAGAAAAAATAGAATTGGAAACTCCTGCAAAAATAATAGAAAATAGAGTTATGATTCCTGTTGAAATATTAAAAACACTAGACAATATTGTAGTTGAATGGGATATGAAATCAAAATTCTTAACATTTTAAGAAAGGGTAATTTGTTAACAATGTAAGAAGCTTTACTTATGATGATAAAACAAGAATAGTTATTGATGTTACCGATTCATCTGATTTCAAAATTCTTAAACTTGATAACCCGGACAGAATTGTTATTGACATAAATGCCTTAACTGGGTTAAAAAATAATGAACAAAAAGAATTTTTGATAGATGATAATACAGTAAAAAAAGTTAGAATAGGACAGTTTGATCTTAATACTGCTAGAATTGTATTAGACCTGATAAATAATTTTCAGTATGAGGTTTTTGCTTTGAAATCACCTGAAAGAATAGTTGTAGATGTATTTAATTCTGATGAAATCAAGCAAAGTGATGGTGTTCAAGTAGCGATAGAAGCAAAACCAATAGAGCCATCTCATATTCCTGCAACCGACATTGAATTAGATGAAAGGCAAAATGAAAAACATATTATTGTTATTGATCCAGGTCATGGCGGTTCTCACCCTGGGGCTATTGGTCCTAGTGGTTTAAAAGAAAAAGACATTGTTTTGGATGTGGCGATAAAGTTACAGAAAATTCTTCAAAATAAGGGCTACCAGGTTTACTTAACAAGAGAAAAAGACATAGATGTCCCATTAGAAGACAGACCTTTGATAGCCGCTAAAAAAGAAGCTTCTGCCTTTATAAGTATACATGTTAATTCCGCATTACAAAAAGGTTCTACAACAGCTCGTGGAATTGAGACATATGTTTTAAATTCTCGTTATATTGGAGCTTCTGCTAAGGATGTAGCTGATAGGGAAAATAAGGCTAGTCAATTTCATAATTATGAGGATAATGTTTTAAACCAGATTATAGCTGATTTGGAAGAGAGCGCTAGTATAGGTTTTAGTTTAGATTTTGCTGATATTGTACAAAAAAAACTTGTTCAACATACTGGTTTGTCTAGCAGAGGAGTAAAGCAAGCTCCTTTTATAGTTCTGAAAGGTGTCAACATGGCTGCAGTACTGGTAGAAGTTGGCTTTATTTCAAATCCTGAAGAGGAAAAGCTTTTAAAAACCTCTGAATTTAGAGAAAAAGTTGCACAAGCCCTGGGTGAATCTGTTACAGAATACATAAAAACCATTCCTATAGAATAGTATTTTTTATTAAGTAGAAGGGGTTTTAAATGTCTAGAAGAAGAAAAAAAAAGAAAAATAATTTCAAATCAATTTTCAATTTAATAATATTATTACTATTATTATTTTTTGTATTTATTTTATTTCAAAATTTTTTATTACCAATTCTGCAGAAAAAAGATATCTCCACTAAAGAATCAGTAAAAATTGAAGATGAAGCAGAAAAAACAGCAATTGTCGATAAAGAAGATGAAATTGAAGTACTACTATACTTTTCTGATGATAATGCTCAATATTTAATCCCAGAAAACAGGACTATAAAAAATGCAGATTATAATATCAAGCAAATTATAACAGAATTAATAAAAGGACCAACTAATAAAAATCTTTTTCCAACTATACCGCCATCTACAAAAGTTAACACTGTTTTTGTTAGTGATAAAATTGCTTATATTGATTTATCATCAGACCTGATTAAAGATCATCCAGGAGGAAGTACTGGAGAGCTGTTAACAGTATATTCTATTGTAATGACCTTGACAACATTTCCAGAAATTGAAAAAGTACAGCTTCTTATAGATGGTAACAGCGGAGAAACCTTAGTAGGTCATCTTGACATAAGTATGCCTATTGAAAGAGATGAGCACTGGTTAAAATAAAATTATAAATAATAAAGTGTTATTTATTAAATGAATAAAAAAGAAAGATTAGATAAAATATTAGTAGATAAAAAACTGGTTTTCACAAGAGAAAAAGCCAAGAGAATTATAATGGCTAACCAGGTTAAAGTCAATGGTGTAAAAATAAATAAGGCAGGCACTAAAATTGATACTGATAGTGTAATTGAAATTGACAATATAAGTGAGAAATATGTCAGCAGGGGTGGATTAAAATTAGAAAAAGCATTACATTGTTTTGAAATTTATCCAAATAATTTGATTATTCTTGATATTGGTGCATCTACTGGAGGTTTTACTGATTGTTTGCTTCAGCATGGTGCTAAAAAAATTTATTGCGTGGATGTTGGTTATGGTCAGTTAGACTGGAAATTGAGAAACGATAACAGAGTAATTAATATAGAAAAAACCAACATAAGATACCTTGATAAAACTATATTTAATTTTAAGTTTGATATGATTACTGTTGATGTTTCTTTTATTTCTTTGAAAATTGTTCTTCCGATTGTAAGTGATTTATTAAAAAGTAATGGGAAAATAATTGCCTTAATAAAACCCCAATTTGAAGCAGGCAGAGAACATGTAAAAAAAGGTGGTATTGTTGATGATCCGGAAATACATTTTGATACCATCCATAATTTATTAAAAAATATTAGTTCCGATTATATTTGTAAAAACATCACATTTTCGCCAATTAAAAACTCTCCCGGAAATATTGAATATTTAATCTGTTGTGAAAAAAAATATTCATGGTATATTGCCTTTAGATAATAATCTTATAAAAAAAACAATCACAGAAGCACATTGTTTTTTTGCTTAAACTAAACATTAAATAATCTGTGCAAAATATATCTATATTAAATAAATGGTGGCTGCATTAATTTTTTAGCAAATATCTAAATAGGAGAAAAGATGGCAATCAAAAAGGTAGGATTAGTAGTTAATGATGAAAAAGATAGCAATTTAAATGTAACTAACCAGATAATTGAAGAACTGGTAAAAAAGAATATTCAGGTTTTTGTGAATAAAAAAATAAAGGATAAACTCATTGCTTCTTTTGATATTAATATTCTAGCAATGCCTTTTAAAGATATAGATATGATATTTTCTTTAGGAGGAGATGGGACGCTACTAAGAGCTGCAAGACTGGTTACTAATAATAATATACCTGTTTGCGGAGTTAATCTGGGCGGACTTGGCTTTTTAACCCAAATTGGGGTCCATGAGATCCCTGAATATATTAATCTTATTTTAAATGGTAAATATAAAACTGAAGACCGGATGATGTTGACAGGGATTATAGTTAGGAATAATAAAAAAATTAATCAGTTTTACTGTTTAAATGATATTGTTGCCGCAAAAAAATTGGTCGCAAGACTAATTCGTCTAGAAACATACATTAATGATGAATATGTAATTCATTATGATGCAGATGGTCTTATTGTTTCCACTCCAACTGGCTCCACAGCATATTCCTTATCAGCAGGGGGCCCAATAATTTATCCTGTTATTAAAAACATGATAATTACACCTATTTGCCCTCATACTCTTTCAGCAAGAACTTTGGTTATCCATCATAATGATATCATAAAAATAATAGTAAAATCCAAAGGTAAGGATGTTATGTTAACAGTTGATGGCCAGGAAGCTTTTGAATTAGAAGAAAATGATCTTATCATTATAAAAAAATCCAAGAAAAAAACACAATTAGTAACTTTTAGCGAGAAGACCTTTTATAGCACCTTAAGAAAAAAGCTTAAATGGAGCGGAAGGGTTATTTCTTAAAATCTATTTTAAATAAAAAATGTTGGCAGGAAGAAAAATGCTTTTTTGTCTTAAAATAAAAAACTTTGCTTTAATTGAAGAATTAAATATCGAGTTTGATGATGGATTAAATGTAATTACTGGGGAAACAGGTGCTGGTAAATCAATTATAATTGAAGCAATAAATGTTATTTTAGGAAGCCCAGCTAATAGCAATTTAATAAAAAGCAATAAGGACTATCTGGAAATAGAAGCCTTATTTAATATAGGAATAATTTTAAAAAAACAAACCAAATTATTACAGAAATATAAGGAAATTATAACCGATGATCAAATAATAATAAGAAGGCAGATAAATCGAAAGAAAAAAAATAAATGCTGGATTAATGATCATTTAACTTCTTTATCGACATTACAGGAAATTGGAAACTATCTAATTGATTTACATGGTCAGCACAGTCACCAATCACTGCTTAGCGCAAGCAGTCACATAGAATTTATTGATAATCTTGGAGGGTCAATATTTTTCCAGAAAAAAAATGAATTATTTAAATGCTATTCACAGTGGAAGGCAAAAAAATTTTTACTAAACAATCTTTCAAAAAATAGAGCAGAAAATTTATCTAAAAAAGATTTTTTGTTATTTCAATTACAGGAAATTGATGATGCAAAACTGATAGAGAAAGAAGATGAGGAATTAGAAAATAAAATTAATATTATTCATAATACGGTTAAAATAAAAGAAATCATGGAAATGGCTTATCTTGCTCTATACGAAGGAAATGAGGAAGGAGAAGCTTCTGTAAGGGATACAATTGTTCGTTTAATTAATAACTTTAACATTATCACAAGATTGGATATTGAAATTGCAAATATTAAAAACGATCTATTGGAAGTTCAATTTAAAATTGAAGATATTGCAGACAAGGTAATTGAGTATAAAGAAAAGCTTGATTTTGATGCTCAACAATTACAGGAATTTGAAAATAGAATTGATTTAATAAATCATCTGAAAAAGAAATATGGTTCAGATATAAAAGAAATCTTAGAAAAAAGAGATTTTTTGCAAAATCAATTAGATAATATTGAAGATAATCAAAAGAAGATGGAAGTTTTAAAAAATGAAATAAAAGAGGATGAAAAAAACTTGACAATATTATCTCTTTACTTAAGCGAGCAAAGAAAAATAATTGCTGAAAAATTAGCAAATGATATTATAAAAGAATTAAATGAATTGAACATGAAAAACTGCTCTTTTGACATCAAAATAAATCAACAGGAAGATTCTAATGGAATAAACATTAACAACAAATTAATCAAAATTAATTCTAATGGGATTGATCAGGTAGAATTTTTTATTGCGACAAACGTTGGAGAACAGAAAAAGCCCCTTGCAGAAATAGTTTCTGGGGGAGAAGCTTCTAGAATAATGTTAGGTCTAAAATCAATTTTAGGTAAAGTGGATGAGGTTCCAACAATGATTTTTGATGAAATTGACAGCGGTGTTGGGGCTCGATTAGGAGAGATAATTGCTACTAAATTAAAAAAAATATCAAGAAATCATCAAATAATCACTGTGACTCATTTACCTCAAATCGCTTGTAGAGCAAACAGGCATCTATATATAAATAAATATATAGACAAAACTAAAACTAATATACAATTAAAAATTTTGAAAGGGAAAGAACAGCTTGAAGAAATTGCCAGGATGATTGATGGGGAACAATATGGTTTTATAAGTTTGGAACACGCACGGGAAATGCTCTATGGAAAGGATTTCCTCAAAGATGAAAAATGAAGGAGAAAAAATAAAAAAAGAGCTTCTTCAGGTAATAAAAATACAGAAGGAAACATTAAGTACTCTAAAAGCAATCATTAATTCTACCGATGATGCTATATCAGTTGTTGATGAAAAAGGTATCCATACTATAGTTAATGAGGCTTATACCAGGTTAATTGGATTAACTGATCAAGATGTATTAGGAAAATCTTCCAGCATAGATATAGCTGAAGGAGAGAGCATGCATCTAAAGGTTTTAAAAACTAAAGAGTCTGTTCATGGGGTTAAAATGAAGGTTGGCCCTAATAAAAAAGATGTTTTAGTAAATGTTGCCCCGGTGATTGTAGATGGGGAATTGAAGGGCAGTGTGGCAGTAATACATGATTTATCAGAAATTAGAAGTTTAACTGATGAACTAAATAATGTTAGAAAACGGGTACGCCATCTGGAAGCTAAATATACTTTCGATGATATTATAGGAAAAAGTAGACCAATGATTATAGCTAAAGAGCAGGCAATTAAAGCAGCAATGACGCCTGCTACTGTTTTGTTGTATGGCGAAAGTGGCACAGGTAAGGAATTATTCGCACATGCAATCCATAATCACAGCAATAGAAGAGAAAAACAATTTATACGGGTAAATTGTTCTGCATTGACGGAAAGCCTTCTGGAAAGTGAACTTTTTGGTTATGAAAGCGGTGCTTTTACCGGAGCTAATAAGAAAGGCAAAAAAGGACTTTTTGAAGAAGCCGATCGGGGTACAATATTTTTAGATGAAATTGGGATGATGAGTATGAATTTACAGGCAAAATTGCTAAGAGTCCTGCAAGAAAAAGAAATATTGAGAGTTGGAGGAAATGAACCAGTAAATGTTGACGTACGTATAATTTCTGCCACTAACATAAATTTGGAAGAAGCTGTAAAAAGAGGAAAATTTCGGGATGATCTCTATTATAGACTATATGTAATACCAATATTTATTCCACCATTAAGAGATAGAAAAGAAGATTTAGGCCTCTTAGTTAAAAATATCATCAGAAAATGCAATCAGGAATTTGGACGTAATATTAAAAATGCTAGCTCAGAAGTTATTGAATATTTATTAAATTATTCCTGGCCGGGCAATATAAGAGAGTTGGAAAATGTTATCGAGAGAGCTATTATTAATATGAAAATCACTGAAGAAATACTAAATTCAAATCATATACCCCAGTTTATCAGCCTGATTGAGGGCAGTATTTGTACAGTAGATAAATGCGAGCTGCAAAAAAAAGTAAAATACATTTATCCAGAAGAAAAAAAAGATTTAAATTCTTTAAAAATAGAAGCAGAAAAAGATGCTATTCTAAAGGCATTGCAAAAATTTAATGGAGATTGTCAAAGAAGCGCACCTTATTTAGGTATAAGCATAAGAACTTTGTACTATAAAATGCAAAAATATGAGATTAAAAAAATATACAATTTCCAATCAGAATAAACTATCTGACGAAAATAAAAATAAGAAAAACATGTTTTTTGAATAAAAGAAAATGAACTTGTTTTTGTATTTTTATAAAATATAGTGCATTCAATGCAATTTATTGCATAAATATGCATATTTATGCTTGAATATTCAAAATCGAATACCAAGATAAAGCCAACCAACAAACCTTTCTTTCAAATTAATATTTACGAAAATTATTTCAAATATTTTTTTAACATACTTTTATCCATTAGATTTATTGATTATTTAAGTATAAATACTTTTAAATATATTTAAATATATTTAATTTATTTTAGGTATTGATATGCTATGGCATGTGATTTGCTTTAAATATATATTAAAAGCTTATAATGTATTTGAGGTGGATATTTTGAATGATAAAAAGATTAGTTATAACGTATTAGTCATTAATCCTGGTTCTACATCAACCGCAATAGCGGTTTATGAAAATGAAAAAGAATTATTATATAAAATAGTTCGACATAGTGCTGATGAATTAAAAAAATATAAAAAAGTTATTGATCAAAATCAATTTAGAGAGAACGTTATCATTCATATTTTAAAAAATGAGGGCATCGATTTGGATTTTTTTAGTGCCATTGTCGGCAGGGGCGGCATACTTAAACCAATCAAGAGCGGCACTTATAAAATTAATAAAATAATGCTGGATGAGTTAAGCGGAACACCTCGTTTAGAACATGCTTCTAATTTAGGCGCAATAATAGCTTATGACTTAGCACAAAAGATTAATGTTCCATCCTTTATTGTTGATCCGGTAGCAGTTGACGAACTAGATCCCGTTGCAAGAATTTCTGGCTTGCCAGAAATTGAAAGAGAAAGTTTATCACATGCTCTTAGTGTAAAAGCTGCAGCTAAAAGGCTTGCTAAAGAAGTTGGTAAACCATATAATTTCTTGAATCTAATTGTGGTGCATTTGGGCGGAGGAATTACTGTTAGCGCTCATAGACAGGGAAAAATGATTGATGTAAACAATGCCAGCAGTGAAGGTCCCTTCTCGCCAGAACGTACTGGCACTCTCCCGGTAAAACCGATAATTGACATGTGCTACTCAGGTAAATACACTTTAAATGAAATGCAGAAAAAAATCATGGGCAATGGTGGATTGGTAGCATATCTTGGCACAAACAATACATTAGAAGTTGAAAAAGCCATTGCTGAAGGAGATAAAAAAGCTGAATTAATATATCAGGCAATGGCTTATCAGATTGCTAAAAATATTGGTGAAATGGCTACAGTTCTTAAAGGAAAAGTTGATTATATAGTTGTTACAGGAAATGGGGCAGGTGATAAAGGTGCCATGGGAAAAACATTTGTTAATTGGATAAAAGAAAGGGTAGAATTCATTGCCCCGATTATTGTATATCCTGGCAGTCAGGAGATGATAGCCTTAGCCCAAGGTGCTATCAGGGTTTTAACAGGTGAGGAAAATGCAAAAGAGTATCAGAACTAATTATATATATTACATGGATTAGGAGATATCAATGTTAAAAACATATGATGAAATTGTTGAAAGAGCCTGCCAGTTAGGACCTAAAACCATTGCTGTAGCAAAACCGGATTCTATAGATGTAATGTTTGCCTTAGAACAAGCCAGACAAAAAGGTATGATTAATTCTATTTTAGTTGGAGATAAAGAAAAAATTATTAATATAGGCAGAAAATTGAATATTGATCTTTTAAAATATGAAGTAATTGATACAGCGAATGATTCTGATGCGGCCAATACTGCGGTAAAATTAGTCAGAGAAAAACAGGCAGAATTATTAATGAAAGGAATGCTGGGAACAGCTCAAATTTTAAAAGCAGTTTTAAGCAAGGAAATTGGTTTAAGAACAAAAAGATTACTAAGTCATGCTTATACTTTAAGTTTAAAAAAATATAACAAACTTCTTACTATTACCGATGCTGCCATGAACATTGCTCCAACATTAGAACAAAAAGCACAGATTATGCAAAATGTTATTGAGTTTTGTCAATCATTAGAAATTAAGCAACCAAAAATAGCAGCTCTGGCAGCTTTAGAAATGGTAAATCCAAATATGCAAGCAACAATTGATGCTGCCTGCTTATCTAAAATGGCCCAAAGAGGTCAGATTACAGGTGCTATAGTAGATGGACCTCTGGCATTTGATAACGCTGTATCCAGGAAGGCAGCTATGCATAAAGGTATTAATTCTAGCATAAGTGGAGAAATCGATGCAGTCCTGGTTCCCGACATCGAATCTGGAAATATTCTTGCAAAGAGCCTGGTTTATTTAGCTGATGCAGAACCAGCAGGGGTATTGCTGGGTACAGCATCTCCGGTAATATTAGTTTCACGATCTGATACCGCGCTAGCAAAAGTACGTTCAATAGCATTAGGAATATTGATGACAATTTATTAACAATAACTGAATTGTAAAAATGTCTGGAGGTATATTTCTGAAAAATATTTTTCATATTTTAGTTATTAATCCTGGCTCAACTTCCACAAAAGTTTCACTTTTTAAAAATGAAATATCTTTATTTCAGGAAACTATTTTCCATTCTAGCAAATCTATTTCTTCCTTTAAATATATTATAGATCAATATGAATTTAGATTAGAGATTATATTGAGATTATTAAAGAAACAGAAAATTGACCAATACTGCATTGATGCAGTTGTTGGCAGAGGGGGACTGTTGAGACCCCTCGAAAGTGGAACTTACCTGGTAAATAAAAAGATGCTGATCCACTTGAAGGAAGGAAAATATGGCCAGCATGCCTCTAATTTAGGAGCTGTTTTGGCAGATCACATTGCTAAAAATATTTCTGTTCCGGCATATATCGTTGATCCGGTTGCCGTCGACGAAATGGATGATATTGCTCGTATATCGGGTATTCCCCAGTTACCCAGAAAAAGCATATTTCATGCCTTAAATCAGAAGGCAGTTGCCCGTAAAGCCTCTAAAGATTTGGGGAAAAAGTATTATCAATTAAATTTGATAGTAGTACATATGGGAGGAGGGATATCTGTTGGGATTCATTCAAAAGGGAGAGTTATTGATGTTAACAATGGTTTAAGCGGAGAAGGACCATTTTCCCCAGAACGAAGCGGAACTGTACCGGCAGGAGATTTAGTAGAATTGTGTTTTTCAGGTAAATATAATAAAAGCCAGATAATGTCCTTAATTACAGGGAAGGGTGGTTTGGTTGCTTATTTAAACACTAACAACGTCAAAGATATAATGGAAAGGGTTTGCCAGGGAGATTTAAACGCAAAATTAATAATTGAAGCAATGGCATATCAAATTGCAAAAGAAATCGGACAGGGTGCAACTGTTTTAAAAGGTAATGTAGATGCAATAATCTTAACTGGTGGGATTTCTCACTCCAACGCCTTTATTGAATTAATAAAAGATAGAATTAGTTTTATTTCATTAGTTATGGTCTATCCGGGAGAAGAAGAAATGCTTTCCTTGTGTCAAGGCGCATTGAGAGTGCTATCAGGGATGGAAAAAGGGGAAATATATTGAATGATAAAATAATTATTTTCACTGGCAGTTTTGGAAGTGGGAAAACAGAAATAGCAATTAATTATTCCTTAAAAGAAGCAAAAATTAAGAATCATGCTGTAATTGTAGATTTAGATATTGTGAATCCTTATTTTCGATCAAGAGAAATGAGAGAAATATTAAAAAAAAATGGCATCAAAGTTATTGCACCTCCAGGCACACTTGCTCTAGCTGATATTCCTTTAATTTCTCCAGAAATAAAAGGAATAATTCAAGATTCGGGCAGAGTATTAATACTTGATGTAGGAGGGGATGATGTAGGAGCCAGATCTTTAGCAAGCTTTTATCCATATTTAAAGGATTTAAATTACCAGATGTTCATGGTTATAAATCCATACCGCCCTTTTACTGGAAGTTTTAATGAAATTAAAAAAATGTTAGAAGAAATTGAAATTTCTTCCCGTTTAAAAGTAAATAGATTGATAAGTAATCCTAATTTAGGTTTAAAAACAGATTTAAATTTGATTATAAGAGGTCATGAGCTGGTAAAAGAAGTATCAAAAAAACTTTATTTACCAGTTACTTATTTAGTTATTGAGCAATCCATCTTTCAAATAATTAAAGATAATCAATTCTTAAAAAATAATAATTTTACTGAATTATTGATTATTAAAAAATTTATGGAATTACCATGGAACAAAACAAATTAAGGATTTTTAAATAATATATGGCAAGGAGGTATTTATGTCAAAAATATTAATTGACCGGGAAAGATGTAAGGGTTGTGAGTTATGTACATTAATATGCCCTCAACATATTTTAATAATGTCTGAAGCCTTTAATAAAAAAAGCTATCATCCAGCAGAACAGATAAATCCAGAAAAATGTACCGGATGCGGTTTTTGTGCAATGACTTGTCCAGATGTAGCAATTGAAGTTTATAAATAAGAATTACTGTTTCACACCTCAAAAGGAGGAAAATAAATGGTAGAAAAATTATTAATGAAAGGCAATGAAGCAATTGCCGAAGCGGCTATTCATGCCGGTTGCCATTTTTATTTTGGATATCCGATAACTCCGCAAAGCGAAATAGCTGCCTATATGGCTAAAAGATTACTTAAAATTAAAGGTGCTGGTTTTGTCCAGGCAGAAAGTGAAATTGCTGCAATAAATATGGTTTATGGTACAGCAGCTGCTGGTGAAAGAGTAATGACTTCTTCGTCCAGCCCGGGAATTAGTCTAAAACAAGAAGGTATTTCCTATATTGCCTGTGCTGAATTGCCATGTGTTATTGCAAATATGATGAGAGGGGGACCAGGGTTAGGATCAATTCAGCCTGCACAGGGAGATTATTTTCAAGCTACTAAAGGTGGAGGACACGGTGATTATCATTTAATAGTGCTGGCCCCATCTTCAGTACAAGAAATGGTTGACTTAACAATCAAAGCCTTCGATTTAGCAGATAAATATAGAAATCCTGTAATGATTTTAGGTGATGGACTTTTAGGACAAATGATGGAGCCAGTTGAGTTTAAAAAAGAGATACCTAAAATATCTTCTAAAAAAGACTGGGCTTTAGGTGTTTGCAAAGATAGAGATCCCAGAAAGATTGTTCCATTTAATTTAGATCCATATGAAATGGAAAAAATTGTTAACAGAATTGGCAATAAGTTTGAAAAAATACAAAGTGAAGTGGAATACGAATTGGTAAACATGGATGATCCGGATATAATTATTGTAGCATATGGGACAGTAGCCAGGGTTGTTAAAACTGCTATCCAAAAAGCAAAACAAGAAGGAATCAATATAGGAATGATAAGGCCAGTCACACTATACCCATTTCCTTCTAAAGTTGTAAAAAAATATGCTGAGATTGTGAAGAATATACTGGTAGTTGAAATGAGTCTGGGACAGATGATCGAAGATGTAAGACTGTCTGTAGAAGGTAAAACAAAAATTACATTTTATGGTAGAAGTGGAGGTGTTTTGATTTCACCAAAAGAAATATTAGCAGAGATTAAAAAAATACTTAAATATTAAATAATAAAAGAATAGATTAAAGTAAAAAATATTAGGAGGTGAGAAAATTTTATGATAAAGGTATTTTCAAGGCCTAAAACATTAACTGATATACCTTTTACTTATTGTCCTGGATGTCATCACGGGATAATTCATAGATTAATTGCTGAGGTAATAGACGAATTAAAAATAAGAGAAGATACTATTGGTGTTGCCCCGGTTGGATGTTCAGTATTTGCATATTTATTTTTTGATTGCGATATGATTGTTGCAGCACACGGTAGGGCACCAGCTGTTGCAACAGGAATAAAAAGAGCTAAACCTGACAACATTGTTTTCTCATATCAGGGTGATGGCGACCTAGCTTCAATTGGTACTGCTGAAATTGTCCATGCTGCAAATCGGGGTGAAAAAATAACAGTAATTTTTGTAAATAATGCTATTTATGGAATGACCGGTGGCCAAATGGCTCCAACAACATTAGAAGGACAAATCACTCAAACATCACCTTATGGCCGTGATCCTAAAACCATGGGAATGCCAATCAGGATATGTGAACTACTATCCACCTTGAAATCTCCTGTTTATATTTCAAGAGTAGCTTTAACCAAGCCTGCTTATATAATTAAAGCTAAAAAGGCAATCAAAAAAGCTTTCCAATGCCAAATAGATGGTAAAGGATTTTCGTTGGTAGAAGTTCTTTCTACATGTCCTACAAATTGGGGGCTGAGCCCAAAAGAGGCTAACCAATGGCTTGATGAAAAAATGATACCATATTACCCGTTAGGAGATTTTAAAAAACCTGAGGAGGTATTATAAATGTTAGACGAGATTGTAATTGCTGGTTTTGGTGGGCAAGGGGTACTTCTAATGGGACGTCTTATTGCTTATGCTGGAATGTTAGAAGGTAAAAATGTTGCCTGGATGCCTTCTTATGGGCCGGAAATGCGTGGAGGAACTGCAAATTGTACTGTTATTATATCTTCTGATGAAGTAGCATCACCTGTAATTCCTAACCCAATGACTTTAATTGCCATGAATAAGCCATCTTTAGACAAATTTGAATCAGAAGTAGAAAAAAATGGTACAATAATAATAAATGAATCATTAATTCCCCAAGGGGCTATACGTAATGACATAAAAGCATTCAAGATTCCAGCTAACAAAATTGCTAATGAACTGGGAAATTTAAAAGTAGCAAACATGGTTGTTCTCGGTGCTTATATAGCAATAAGAAAAAGTATCAAAATTGAAACAATATTTAGAGCATTAGAGGATACTCTTGGAATAAAATCAACTAAAATAGTCGAATTAAACAAAAAAGCAATAGAAAGAGGAGAAAAAATAATAATTCAAAAACAATATGTATAATTTAGATAAATTAACAGAAAAGACAATGAAATCTGAAATAATTTATAGCGGGAAAGTGGTTAACCTTAGAAAAGATGAAGTTGTTCTTCCTAATGGAGAAAAGTCATATCGGGAAATAATTGAACACCCTGGTGCGGTTGTTATAATAGCACAAAAATGCCCTGATACCGTTATTATGATAAAACAGTTTAGAAAGCCAATCGAAAATATATTATTAGAACTACCTGCAGGAACACTAGAACCTCAAGAAAAGATAATTAATTGTGCCAAACGAGAATTGGAAGAAGAAACTGGGTACCAGGCACAAAATTGGGAAAAAATTTATGATTTTTACTCAGCTCCAGGTTTTTGTAATGAAAAATTAAGTTTATTTTTTGCCCGGGATTTAAAGAAAACAGCAACCAACACAGATCATGATGAATTTATTAAAGTAAAAGAATATAATAAAAAAAATATTGTTACACTATTAAATAACAATAAAATAAGAGATGCCAAAACTTTAATTGGAATATTATGGTGGTTAAATCGATGAACAAAAAAAAGAGAAAAGATACATATTTCGCAGATCTTCATGTTCATATTGGAAGAGATACAGAAGATTTACCTGTAAAGGTTACTGCATCTCGCAAACTTACTTTTCCGAATATTGCCAGGGAATGCCTGAATAAAAAAGGTATTGATATAGTAGGAATAGTGGACTGTGCTTCGCCAAGGGTGATCAGGGATATTGAAAAAACCATTAATAGTGGAGAAATGAGAGAATTAGAAGACGGAGGAGTCTTATATCAGGATTCTGTTACTATAATCCTGGGAGCGGAAATTGAAACAAAGGAAAGAAATGGTAATTTATCACACCAAATAGCATTTTTCCCTTATTTTGCAGATATGTGCGAATTGAAGCAAAAATGCAGGAAATTATTACCAATCCTAATCTGAGTTCGGCAGAATAGTGGCATAGATGCTCAAGAATTTTTAATATTGTTGATAATCATGGTGGTATTGCTATTCCTGCACACATATTTACACTACATAAAAGCATGTTTGGAAGCTGTGTCATTATTTATCTGAAATGTTTAACACAGAGACTATTAAAATACCTGCAGTTGAATTAGGCTCAGTGCAGATACATTTTTAGCTGATCATTTAAAAGACTTAGAAAATATTATTTTTAACAAATTCTGATGCCTACCTGCCCAAAAATTGAGCCAGGAGACAAACTCTTATTAAAATTGAAAAACCTACATATAAGGAATTGTATTAGCATTAAATAGAAAAAAGATAGAAGAGCATTTATAAATTACGGGCTGGATCCAGATTAGGAAAATATCACCAGGCTTTTTGTGAGACCAGTTGTATGGCTAGGTGAATGCCCACCTGTGTTCCAGTGCCCCTGTGTGGTAGCAAAAGAGTAACCAAAGGAGTATTTGATAGAATTATTGAAATTTCTGAAAATAGAGAATCTGTTTACCTGTTCATCGGTCTTTATTGCCACCAGGTTGCACTAAATTTTGTTCCAGGGGTTGGCAGGAAAACATTGGAAAATTTACATAATTATTTAGGCACTGAAATGAACATTTTGCATAATGCCTTCTATCATAAAATAAAACTGTGGTTACTGGTTCAAAAATTGCTAAAAATAATTGCTGCCAGATAGAAGGAAAGTTATCACTATTACCTGTGGAGGCGGAAAATATGGTAAGAAAATTAAAATTGCCCTATTAGTGTGAATTTTGAACGGTATTTTCCGCAACTTTTAAGTTTATTCCTTTATTTCAAGAATAGAAATTAATTATTCCAAAGTGCTTCCTCTCATCAGAATGTTTTAAAATAAAAAAGGTATTGAGACTATCTTGTTGTAATTAATATAAGAGAGTGCAAACCAGATAACTACTGAATCGATTTTTTATTAAAAACAATGGTATTTTTTATTTTATGTAAAAGGAGTTTATATATTTGAGATATTCAGGAAGACGTATTGAATGAAATAAGAAATAAGCTTGATATTGTTGAATTGATTTGTAGAATATATATCTTTAAAGCCCAGTGGGGCAGTTATAAAGGATTGCGCCCTTTTCATCAGAAAAACACCTTCTTTTATGGTGATAGCCAGAGACAAATATTTCATTGTTTTGCTGGAGAAGGTGGAAATATTTTTAGTTTTATCAAAGAAAATTGAAAAGGTAAATTTTCCGAAGCAATTGAATTGATGAAGAAAAGCTGAATTGAACTGCCTTTCAAAATTGATCAAGACAATAAATCTTTTATGAAAAAAGAGATAATATTTCAATTAAATGAAATAGTATTGAACATTATCAAAACAATATATATTCACAACAAGCGGGAAAAATGTTTCTAATTATTAACTAAACGTTATTTTAAAGAAGAGACTATTCAAAAGTTTCATCTAGGTTATGCGTTACCAGGATATGATAATTTAATCAAAATATTGCTTAAAAAAAGATATAAATTGCAGGATATCATCAAAGCAGGCCTGGCGGTAAAAAGCAAAAAAACAGGCAATGTTATTGATTATTTTATAGCTGAATGGTTTTTCCAATTACTAATTTACAAGGTAAAACAATTGCTTTTGGTGGGAGGGTGCTGGATAATTCATTGCCCAAATATATCAATTCTCCTGAAACAGAGGTATATAAAAAAAGTAATAATCTTTACGGATTATTTCAAGCGAAAAATGAAATCAGAAAAAATAATAGAGTAATTATAATGGAAGGGTATACAGATGTAATTATTGCTTTCAATTTGGATTTGAAAATGAAGAGATCACTGGGGACTGCCTTGACAGAACAGTACAGACACAAAAAGATTTGGTAGATGAGGTTTTAATTGCATTTGATGCTGATAATGCAGGAAGAAATGCCACCTAAGAAGCTAAGCATGTTAAAAAGCTGACTTGAAATAAAATACATTCTTTCCTTTTAATTATGATCCTGCAGATATTATTTAAAAAAAGGTAAAGAATATTTTAATTATCTAATAGAAAATCTAGCTACCTTTACCGACTATAAATTATCGCTTTTAATGAAAATATATTCCAAAAAAGGATGAATCAAAAAGTTGCAATTATAAAAAATTTATATTCAGATTTATCAGACATAAAAAGCCAGGTTGAATTGCAATTAGAAACAAAAAAAATTGCTGAATACCTTAATATTGATGAGAATGCAATATTAAAAGATATTCAGAAATATAAAAAGGGTAATGCACCTACTGATGCATTAGAGAAAAAGATTTGAATTTACCTATATCAATGCTGAAAAGATACTAAGAATAGGCAGTATGATTCAAAATAAAAATTTTTTGGATAAAATACTTAAAGAAATTAATATAAGCGATTTCTCGGTAAAAGAGCACCAGGATATTGTTCTTGTTATTAAGAATTTATATGAAAATAATGAAATGATTAACTCTCAAAAAATATTTGATAAATTGAATGATCAAAACCTGGTTAATTTATTATCAAAAATACTTATGAAAGAGGTTGTTTTAGTTGATGATGAGACAGTTGAACGGTCTATAAAAGCCATAAAGAAACATAATCTTCAACTGGAATTAAGCGATCTAAAAAAAACAATAAAAGAAAAAGAAGCATTAAAAATAGAAATTGAACCTGAATTATTAAAAAATTATCAAAATCTGTTGTTCAAAATAAAGGCAATAGTTTAAAAATAATAGAAAAAATATATAACATAGTTTAAAAGAGAGGCTTTATCTATGGCAAAGAAAAAGAAAATAGAAGGCTTAATTGAAAAAGGAAAAGAGAAAAATTACCTAACTTTTCAGGAAATTGAAAACTATTTAGATGACGAAATACTTAATATAAATAAAATTGAAGATCTGTATGATGCTCTTAATGAATCTGGAGTAGATGTAATTGATGAAGATGAAAAAGATGATGTTGGAACAGAGGTAAAAGAAAAATCAAAAAAAACCGGAGTGTCTGTTATTTCTAAAAAAGATATGGCATCTGACATAGTTTTGGGAAAAGGTTTTGAATTAGATGATCCTGTAAAAATGTACCTCAAGGAGATAGGGCAAATAAGGCTGTTGACAGCGGATGAGGAAATAGAATTAGCAAAAAGAATGGAAGAAGGCGATGCAGAAGCTAAAAGGATATTAGTACAATCTAACTTGAGACTAGTTGTGAGCATCGCAAAAAGATACGTAGGAAGAGGAATGCTTTTTTTGGATTTGATTCAAGAAGGAAACATGGGCTTGATAAGAGCAGTTGAAAAATTTGATTATAGGCGTGGATATAAATTTAGCACCTATGCTACCTGGTGGATAAGACAGGCTATCACCAGAGCTATTGCAGATCAGGCAAGAACCATAAGGGTTCCTGTCCATATGGTTGAAACTATAAATAAACTCGTTCGTGTGTCCAGATATCTGTTACAAGAATTAGGGCGTGATCCTACGATTGAAGAAATTGCAGAAAGAATGGAATTGCCTTTGGAAAAAATTAAAGGAATCATTAAAACAGCACAAGAACCAGTATCTTTAGAGAGCCCGATAGGTAAAGAAGATGACAGTCATCTTGGAGACTTTATTGAGGATGAAGATTCCCCTGCACCTCCAAAGATTGCCTCTCACACTTTACTAAAAGAACAACTTGAAGATGTCTTAAAAACTTTAACTCAAAGAGAAAAAAGAGTATTAGAGTTAAGATTTGGAATAACCGATGGTCATCCTCATACCCTGGAAGAGGTTGGTAGAGAATTTGGCGTCACCAGAGAAAGAATAAGACAGATTGAAGCAAAAGCCTTAAGAAAATTGAGACACCCTAGTAGAAGTAAAAAATTACGAGACTACCTTGATTAAATGAGATTTAATTTATAAAAAATTGTTGACCTTTTTATTTTTTTAGACTATAATTACTTTTGTGTTATTCCTCGGTAGCTCAATGGTGGAGCATCCGGCTGTTAACCGGAGGGTTGTAGGTTCGAATCCTACCCGGGGAGCCAGTCAATCCCAGCCCTTCAGCATCTTGCTGAGGGGCTTTTTCTTTTACAAATATACATCCTTGCATAACGGAGTTATAATTAAAATAAATATATTAATTAAATAAACACGGTAAATAAGGATTATATTAGTACTGCATCAGAAGGATTTTTATGATATTAATTATTCTTCCCTCATAGCAAAACTGCACTATATTTATATTCCTGAATCTTTAGAGATAGGAGGTCTAAAAAGATGAAAGGAATCATGAAAAGTTACAGGAAGTATTTAAGCCTTTCAATCATTGTCTTGTTCTTTCTATTTATTTCCGCCTGTGGCGGAGTCACCCCATCAGGTCCGACCATTAGTTCATTTACCAGTACTTCCACAAGTATTACTGAAGGGGAGAGTGTGACCTTAAGCTGGGTCACCAGTGCTAAAACGGTAAGCATAGATCAGGGTATTGGTGCGGTGACGGCCCCCTCCGGTTCGAAGACTGTTACCCCGGCATCCACCACTACCTACACCCTCACCGCCACCAACAGTGATGGTTCTAGCACTAATAGCATCACCATCACCGTTTTACCAGATGATACGACCCCGACTGCTCCTCCTGTCATTAGCTCCTTTACCGCCAGTTCTAACAGCATCGGCCTTGGAGGCAGCATTGCTCTGAGCTGGGTCACCAATGCCACTACAATTAGCATTAACCAGGGGGTAGGGTCAGTAGAGGCACCCTCCGGCTCTACTACGGTTACACCTACCTCTGTCGGCGCCATTACTTATACCCTGACTGCCACCAATAGCGCCGGATCCAGTATTGATATGGTTACCATAACTGTTTTATCGGTAGGAATTATCATTTTTCCTCAATATATCACTATACAACCAGGACCGGTGGAGGGTAAGGATAGTTATATCTATAGTAATTATCCTGATGATAATTTTGGAAATATTAGCTGGTTTGGGATAGGGCATATCGTTACCTGGGGAAGTTTTAGGGCTTATCTTAAGTTTAACCTGACTGATCTGCCGGCAGGTGTTGATATTACAAATGCCACTTTAAAGCTATATCAATATGATCATCAAGAATCTTTTGGCGCACCACAGAGTTTTGAACTAGGTATCTATAAGGTCAACGGATTATGGGAAGAAAATGGCATTACCTGGAATACCAGACCTGGTTACAAGTCAACCCCTGAAAGTACCTTGTCAGTAGCTCCAGATGCTGAGACCTGGTTGTCCTGGAATATTACTACCCTGGTAAAAGGATGGTATAGCGGAAGCATTCCTAATTATGGAGTAGTATTGAGAGATACAGACGAAACTACAGGAAATATTTTTATTAAATGCTACTCTTCAGATTATGATCCTAACCCTAGCCGTTGCCCGAAATTGGAGATAACTTATTATTTACCATAAGTTGAGAACATGAAGATTGAAGAAAATGAAAAACACTTGGGAAAGAGGAATAATAAAATATTTCAACTTTCCCAAGCGTATCTGAACGCATCCAATAGGGGAATCCAGTTAATCCAAACCCTTAAGTTTCCAGCTGAAGAATTTATCTTTTTCTCTATATTTTTTGATATAATAGAGTAAATTTTATAATAAATGTAGTATAGATAAAATATACTTTCTATAAATTTAAAAAATAAAAAATGTAAATGAATAAATTATATAAGAAAACAAAAGATATAATTAAAAAACATGATTTATTATTTGTTATTTTTTACAACTTAAGAGCTTATTCTTTATATTTTTTAATCTAATTTCCAACTACAACATTGAAAAAAAAAGATTCTATAAGAGACTGAATTATACTTTAAATCTAGAAAATCCAAAATCTTTTAATGAAAAAATAATTTGGAAAAAAATTAATGACAGGAATCCTTTATTACCCGTTGTTGCTGACAAATATCAGGTCCGCTCTTACATTAAACGTATATTGGGAGAAGAAGAAGCTAATGAGATATTAATTCCCTTATTATTTATTACGGATAAACCACAGAAAATTCCTTTTGAAACACTCCCTGTTCCTTTTATAATAAAACCTAATCATGCCTCTGGGTTAAATATAATTGTTAAAAATGATGATTTTAATAAAACGGAAATAATCAATACCTGTCTAAAATGGCTCCGGCTTCCCTATTGTTTGGAGAGACTTGAATGGGCTTATCAACATATCCGTAGGAAGATTATTATAGAAAAATTACTTCTTGAAAAAAATAAAATACCTAAGGATATTAAATTCCACATGTTTCATGGAAAATGTTGCCTTATACATGTAGAATTTGACCGCTTTGGTGATAGATCTAAAACTTTATTAACACCTGAATGGAAAATATTGGATGTTGCTCATAATATGAAGAAAGGCCCATTTTTAGAGCCACCGGAAAACTTATCTAAAATGATAAGTATCTCTGAAAAATTAGCGAAAAGCTTTGACTATATTCGAGTAGATTTTTATAGTATAAATGAAAAAATATATATCGGAGAATTAACAAATTATCAATCAAGTGGCACGGGGAAGTTTGAGCCACAATCGTTTGATTTTGAATTAGGGAAATACTGGAGAATACAATCAGGATATTGGAAGATAAATTAAAACAAGTGTGTTTTTTGCAAATATACATCATTGAACAACGTAGTTATAATAAAAGTAAATATATTGAATAAATAAACATGGTAAATAAAGATTATATAAATTGTATTAATTTCAAGATGTGTTTTACATTACAGTTCTTTCTTATAGAAATAGGATAGGATACTATTTATCCGGACAAAACAGATATCCGGGATAGGAAGCCTTGATATTGGTTTGTAGATAAATTATTATAAAAAATTAAGGAAGGAAAAAATGAAAACAAATACAGTTATTGCAATAATACTTATAATTACGGGAATTGTTATATTCGCATATCGGGTATTAATTATACCACAAGAGAGAAAGTTGCTGACATTGGTCCGATTGAGATAACTACAGAGAAAACAAATACTTTTCTTTGCCACTCTTGGTAGGAGGAATTACGTTGATAGGAGGAATATTGCTTCTTTTATTAGGAAACAAAAAATCCTGAATTTAAACAAAATAGATAAAAATAATATCAATTAAATGGTATTTCATAGTAAAATTTCATATTTACTATTTTTCAATTAGAAAAGATTTATATTTAGCATAACATATATTTGCTTCTTTACATTAAAACAAATCTATTTTCAGTAAATTGCTTTAAATGTAATTCTGGTAGAATAGTACAAATGTATTTCTTTTATTAAATATGTTTTTACATTACTCATAAACTAATATCTTATCAGGAAGAATAAAGAAAGTTTAAATGAAAAAGCTTTTTATTTTTTAAAGATATCTTTTTGGTTATATTTTCTCTGACTGGCTGTGAAGGTTTAATTCCAGAAAGTTACCCTTTGGTTAATACTCAATGGAAATTGTCATCATGGACAGAAGATACGATAGATCCTTCATTATTTTACATAACTGCAAATTTTGATGAATCAACTATTTCTGAAACTTCATCAATTAATTTCTATAGTGGCTCTTATTTAGTGAAAGAAAATCATTATTTCTTAATATTGGAAGACTTGCAAATGACCTTGATGGGTGGCTCAGAGGAAGCGATGAAAGCTGAGGCAACATACTTCCAATTGTTGCAAGAATCGTGCAAATATACCGTAAGTCAAACTAAACTTGAGCTTTTTGACTGCTTTGAAAATGAATTATTAACATTTATCAAAGTAATTTGAACTATTAACAAGAAACCTGTTATAAACAGAATATTTATATTGAAGGATAATATCATAATTAGATATTATTTTTGTCTTCTTAAAGGATTGTTTTTTTGAAAAAAATATTATTTGACAATATTTTCTGTTGATGTATAATAATTTCACTTCAACTAGAAAGTATTATTATTTTAACATTAATTATATATATAATTAATGTTAAAAAGCAGCATTGGAAAGTACAATAATAAATATTATAAATAAATGGTAAAAGGACAATTAGTTTTGTATTAATGTCCTTACCTTACAGTAATATATAAAATAGAGATATTTCTATCCTGACATATCTTGCCTCTAAATTAGATGTTACTGAAAAAAAACAGAAGAAAGGAGGATAAAGATATGCAAGGAAGTAAACTCTATGTTGGAAATTTGAACTATTCTGTAACTAATCAGCAATTAGAAGAGTTATTTAGTAGTTATGGTACTGTTAAAAGCGTCAATATTATTGAAGGCAAAGGATTTGGTTTTGTGGAAATGTCTTCTTCTGAAGAAGCAAGCAAAGCCATGGAAAGCTTAAATAACAATGATTTTAATGGTCGTCCATTAAAAATTGATGAAGCTAAACCTCAAAAACCTAGAAGAGATTTTGGCGATAGTAGACCAAGAAGAAATTACAGTGACGATAGAAGACGTTATTAATTTTTAACTAAATTAATATAAATGCAATAAAAAAAGAAAGTTTCTTGTTTTAAAAGAAGCTTTCTTTTTTTATATTACCTGATATTTTTGCTAAATTTATTTATTAATTAGAATAATTATTGTTTTCTTAATTTATATCATTCCCAAGCATTATTTTTTTCCATAAAATATGACAATTATTTATTTTTTTCTTTATTTCTTTCTGATAAAATTTATTTCATAAGCTATAATATAAAATAATTAAAAGATATTTAGTTAAAATTAAAAATATCACTGGAGGTATATATGGATGAATTACTTTTAAAGGAGTTTTACGCTAAAAGATCAAAAGTTGCTGTTAATGCCTTAAAAGCAAACAATTTTAATGCTCTCTTCTATGCTACAAAAGAGGAGGCTGTTAGCAAAGCAATATCTTTCATACCCAAAAATGCAACAGTTGGAATAGGTGGTTCAATATCAATAAGGGAAATTGGATTACTGGAGATTATAAATAAACAAGGCAATACTGTATTCTCACATTGGGAGAAAGATTTAACCACAGAAGAAAAGTTAAACAATAGAAAAAAATCTTTAACATGTGATGTTTATCTTACCAGTAGTAATGCAATTACCTTGAATGGAGAATTAGTAAATATTGATGGATCAGGGAACCGTATTGCAGCTATGTCTTTCGGCCCACAAAAAACGATTATTATTGCTGGTGCAAATAAACTTGTGGATACTTTAGAAGAAGCTTTTGCCAGAATTAGAAATATTACCGCCCCGCTAAATGGAATAAGGTTAAGCAGAAAAACGCCTTGTGCATTGATTGGCCAGTGCACTGATTGTGACTCACCTGAAAGAATGTGTAATATTTCCGTGGTTTTTCATAAAAAACCAAATTTGTCTGATATTACAGTTATTTTGGTAGGTGAAAGTCTTGGATATTAAGCTTATTTAGCATGGATACTATGAACATTAGATATTAAGCAATAAAAGATTTTGCATGGAAATGCTTTCTTGCTATAAATATTACATTATAATACAATTAATTTACCAGTTTTGATTGTAAAAATGGAGGATTAAACAAATGAATCATGTGAAAAGAATAGAAACATTATTGTCAGGAGGAACCCTGAAAAAACCAGCTATTAACCTTTGGAAACATTTTCCTCCTTATGATGAAAATCCACAAAACTTAATAAAAAAAATAATACAATTCCAGGAAAGATTTAATTGGGATTTCGTTAAGATTACATATCATGGACTGCATTTTAGCCAAGACTGGGGGACTCAAGTAAAATGGCCAGAAAGAGATTGTCAATGGCCTGATACCTGTTCAAAAGTTGGAATAATAACTGACTATCCCATAAAAACAGCACAAGACTGGACAAAAATTAATGTGTTGCCAATAAAGCAAAATTCAATTGGTGATTCTTTAGAAGTAGTAAAAGAAGTGGTAAATAGATTTAAAGGAGAGGTGCCAGTAGTAATCACTGTGTTTAACTCATTATTACATGCTATGAAAATGAGTAATGATAAAATGTTAATTCATATGAGAACTAATCCCGAATATCTTAAAAGAGGGTTAGAAGTAATTACAGAGACTTCTGTAAGTTATGTTAAAGAATTGATTAAATTTGGAATAGATGGGGTGTTTTTTGCTACTCAATTGGCAAATTATGATAAAATGAACGTTGAGGAATACGAAAAATTTGGGAAACCTTATGATTTAGAAATAATTAATGCTTTTAAAAATAATACCTGGTTTAACATACTTCATATGCATGGAAATGCACCAATGTTTGATATTTTAGAAAAATACCCGGTACAAGCGCTTAATTGGCATGATAGATTGGTGGACATATCATTAAAAGAGGGAAGAAAAAAAACTGACAAACTTCTGATTGGTGGAGTTGATGAATATAAAATATTAAATGAAGCAAATGAAGAAGAATTATTGGAACATTTTAATAATGCTTTTGACCAAGTTGAAGACAAAAGGTTAATACTTGGCCCTGGATGCTGTGTTCCTTTATATGTGAATGAAAATAGATTTGACCTTGCTAATAAGGTTGTTGAGAGAATGACTTCTTAAAAACATCTAATTTTTAAAATAATACTTTTGATATTTAAAATATAGTAAAAGAGGGATGAAATGAAAATAGCTACACGAGATATTTTGTATAATGAAATAAGCAGATTTAATCCTGTTACACTAAGGATAAAACCTGGAGAGGTATTTCAAATAGAAACTGAGTTGAATACAGGTGATTGGCTGCAAAATGAAAATGATCAATGGTCACCAGAAAAGGCAACATGGAGAAATCCAACCAGCGGATGTATTTATATTGAAGAAGCAACTGCCAAAGATGTTTTAGCTATAAAGATAAAAAATATTGAATTATCAAATATTGGTTATACTGCACTTATTCCCAGATGTACACCCTTCCCGGACTGGATCAGAAAAAAAGACTGGGGAGGAGTTATTTCTAAAACTGTTAAAATTGAAAATGATCATGTTTATTGGAGTAAAAATCTTAAGATACCAATACAGCCAATGATTGGTTTTGTTGGCACTGCTCCGGATATTGGGTCATATCCAAATAGCGATAATGGGAAATATGGAGGAAATCTTGATATACAAGAAGTCACAATAGGAAATACTATTTTTTTACCAGTTTATGTTGATGGAGCCTTGCTTCATGTTGGTGATGTGCATGCTATCATGGGAGATGGTGAGATATGCTGTGCTGGTGGAATAGAAACCAGATCTATTTTGACAATCCAGGTTGATTTAATTCCAAAACCTCAGGAGATGATTTGGCCAAGAATAGAAACTCCTGAATCTATTATAAGTATAGGATGTGCAAGACCAGCCGAAGATGCTTTTCGAATAGCAGTGCAGGAATTAATTAACTGGATGGTTGGCAGCTTTGGTTTTACTGATACTGAAGCATTTCTTTTGTTAGGACAAGTAATGCAAGCCAGATGTACTCAATTTGTTGACCCTCTTTACACTTATATAGCAAAAATAGAAAAAAAATATCTTAAACCAGAAAAATAAGCTAAAACAGATAATATTTAATAATGAGTAGAAGAAAGGGAGTTAAAAATGCCTGCAGATTTCATGAATATAGCTCATAGAGGAGCTTCAGCTTATTGTCCAGAAAATACATTAGCTGCTTTTATAAAAGCAATCAATACGGGAATAAAATACATAGAATGTGATATCAGATTGTCAAAAGATGGCCATTTGGTGGTAATACATGATAAGAAAATAGACAGAACAACTAATGGTAAAGGCATTGTTTCTGATTTTAATTTAACAGATTTAAAAAAATTAGATGCTGGTTTGTGGTTTGGTCCAAAATATAAAGATGAAAGAATACCTACTCTATCAGAAGTATTTGATTTGTTAGAAAAATACAAAGATATTAAATTAGTTCTTGAAATTAAGGATAGTAATTATTTTCCTGAAATAACAGAAAAAGCAGTTAATATGATAAAGAAAAGAAATATGATAAATAGGGTTAATGTTTCAGCTTTTTACTGGGATGTTTTAGAAAAAGTGAAAAAAATTGAAAAAAATATAGAAACCTCTGCTTTAATTGAATTTTCAACAAAAAAGGACTATTTTTCTTTGATCAACGATGGAGCACCAGTCAATATTTATAACAATATCAATAACCTAATTAAGGATGCAACTAAGTTTAATGTGAATGTTGTCTGCCCTCCAGCATGCAATACTGATGAAGAAATTATTAAAATGCTTCATGAAAACAGCTTTAAAGTTCGCCTTTGGGGGGTAGGGGAAAATATTGAAGATTCATTTCTAAGAAAATTAATAAAATGGCGGATTGATGGTCTTACCATTAATGATCCTTACATTGTTGAAAAATTGTTGAATTAAAATATAAATCTTTTTACCTAATTCAATAGTTTAATTAAATAATTGAAATTATTAATTTGTTTTAATAAAGCTAATAAGATACAATTTATTAAACTTTTGTCAGATAATTGTCAGATAAAAAGATAAATTATATTTAAAATGGAGGTGAAATATTTTGGCAAAATTATTTATATTTATTTCATTAATAGTAGCTTTATCTCTTTTTTTAGCTGGATGCGGATGAGCATAATAAAGATTGTGTCTGCTAGGTTAGCAGCAGGTAATTTTTTATTATTTAAAATATATTGAAAAATTATAAAAAATAAAATAATAAGAAATGAAAGTATATAAAAATTAAAAATTGAAAAAAAATTATTGATTTTGTATAATATTAACTAAATGTTTATATAGTTTTAAATTAATTAGAAACATAATAAATTTCTATTTATTATGTTTCTAATATTTTTGCCTTTTATTGTAAAAGGGCAATTAAATCTATTTGTAATTATAATTAAAGTAATAGTTTTTACCCTAAACCCTAGTTCTAATTAAATTTCAAAAGGAGGCATATATTATGTCAGAAAAGAAACCCTATAATGGCAAGATCATCAGAGTAGACCTCTCCAAAGGTGAAGTCAAAACAGAAGTCTTACCAGAGCTCATCTACCGCAAGTACCTGGGAGGGAGAGCATGGCCAGTTCCCTGCCACTTTCAGAGATGCCCAAGGGCATGGTCCCTTAGGCCCTGAGAACATCTTAGTCTTTGCCTGCAGTCCCATTACCGGTACCACCGTCCCGGGAGCCAGCCGTTACACCGTAGCAGCCAAATCCCCCTTAACCGGAGGCTTCGGAGAAGCAGAAGCCGGAGGCTGGTGGGCCCTGAGTTCAAATGGGCCGGCTATGATGCCATCATCATCAAAGGCATCTCTCCCCCAGCCCGTCTACCTGTGGATCAAGGATGACAAGATAGAATTACGTGATGCCGCATCCATAACCGGTAAGACCACCGGAGAAGCCGAAGCGTATGATCCGTGAAGAATTGGGAGATGATAAGATCAGAATAGCCCAGATCGCGGCCACCGGAGAAAAGCTGATCAACTATGCCTGCATAAGCAATGAATCAAAACATTACAACGGCCTGAAGTAGGCCTGGGAGCAGTCATGGGCTCCAAGAAACTGCGGGCCATTGCCGTACGCCCTCAGGCAAGAACCCCTATCATGATAGGCCAAGATCAAAGAGATTACCAAGGAGTTTGCCCCTCAATTGGAAACAAGTCTCCCAGGGCATGCACGATTACGGTACCGCCCAGAGGAGTAGAATCCTTAAACGCAGCCGGCATCCTGCCTACCCGCAACTTCAGGGAAGGCCAGTTTGAAGGTGCCTCTGCCATCTCGGGACCTACCATGGCTGAGACCATCTTAGTCCGCGCGGCCACTGCTATGCCTGTCCGGTCCGCTGCAAAGAGAAGTCAAAGTGGAAGGCCGCTATGATGTAGATCCCTATTACGGAGGACCTGAATATGAAACCATCGGTTCCTGGGCTCTCTCTTAGGAATAGATGATCTTGAGGCTATTGCCCAAAGGTAATGAACTGTGCAACAAATACGGACTTGATACCATCTCCACCGGCACCACCATCGCCTTTGCCATGGAATGCTTCGAAGAAGGCATCATCACCGAAAAAGACACCGACGGCATCCAGCTGAAATTCGGCAATGCTGATGCCATGTTAAAAGATGATCGAAAAGATCTACAACTTAGATGGAATAGGAGCCACCTATAGCAAAGGCGTAGCCAAAGCTGCACAAATTTCGAAAAGGGGCAGAACAGTATGCCATGCATGTCAAGGGACAGGAATTTCCCATGCATGAACCAAGAGGAAAAGTTGGCTTAGGAATCCGTATGCCATCTCTCCCACCGGAGCAGATCATTGTGAAATACCACACGATGTTATGTTTACTGACTATGGTTTTCCTCTTGAAGAGGTTTCAGCTTTGGGTTTATTGGAACCAATTGAACCATTAGATTTAAGTGATAAAAAAATTGGCTTTTTGTCTACAACTCAGAAAATATTAGATTTATATAACAGTATTGGAATGTGTAATTTTACTTCAGTTCCTATAGGTTTTCAAAGCCTTAAAAACCTGGTTTCTTTAGTAGAAGCAGTAACCGGCTGGAATACCAGCTTATTTGAACTGATTAAAGTGGGAGAAAAAGGCTAACACCATGGCCCGCTGCTTCAACAACAGAGAAGGATTTACCGAAGATGATAAATTACCGGATCGTATCTTCAAGGCCTTTACCAGCGGCCCTTTAAAAGACAAGGCTATTGATAAAGAAGAATTCAATTGAGCCCTTCAAACCTACTATGCCATACAGGGCTGGGATGAAAATGGAGTTCCAACCAAAAGCCAAACTGGCAGAGCTGGATCTGGAATGGATTGAATGCTGATTATTGTTAAATGTAAAAAAATTAAATAGAGTATAATATATAACATATAACAAAAATAAAGGATTATCTTTAAAATAAAGATAATCCTTTATTAAAAATTTAAAAAATTAATTAAATAAAAATGAAAAAACATAAGCAAGATATTTTAATATTTATCCGGTATATAACGAAGAAAAAATATTGAAAAAGTTATAGATGATATTAGAAAATATTCAAAAAGCGATATTCTTATTATTAATGATGGTTCAACAGATTCAAGCGATTCTATAATAAAAAATATTTCTGAAAAGAATAATGGTAACCTATTTTATATAAATCATCACACAAATGAAGGTTATGGTAAAACGTTAATTAATGGTTTTAATTTTTCAATAAAAAATAATTATAAATATATAATAACTATTGACGGTGATGGACAGCATGAGCCGGAAAATATCCCTCACTTTGTGAATACGATTAAAAAAAATAATATAGATATTTTATCAGGATCAAGATATCTTGATCCGAAAATGATGTTATCAACACCTCCTCCAAACAGACAAAAGGTTAATCATAGAATAACAAAAATACTATCTGCAATTACCGATTATGATTTAACTGATTCTTTTTGTGGTTTTAAAATATATAGTGTATCGGCGTTAAAAAAATTAAAATTAACAGAAAAAGGTTTTGGTTTACCGCTGCAACTTATTTTACAGGCACATAAACAAAAATTAATTCTTAAGGAAATGCCAATTGAGCTAATTTATACAGATGAGAAACGAACATTTGGAGTTATCCTGAATAATACCTTGAAAAGGTTTTCATATTATATAAAAATAATCCGAAAGGAGATTGATTGTATTGAAAGCAATGGCTATAGGAGCTCATCCTGATGATGTGGAAATAGGAATGGGTGGAACAATAATATCAATGGTAAAACAAAATATAGATGTAACAATTCTGGATTTAACAGATGGAGAACCAACTCCGCGTGGAACTGTTGAAAAAAGAAAAAATGAATCTGAAAAAGCAAAACAAATACTTGGAGTAAAAAATAGAATTAATATTACTTTAAAAAATCGATATTTAACAGACGATATTCCTTCTCGTCAAAAATTAGCAGAACAATTTAGAATAAATAGACCAGAAATCATATTTGCTCCTTATTGGATTGATGCCCATCCAGACCATATTGCAGCTTCTAAATTATGCGATGCTGCCAGGTTTTACGGTAAACTTACAAAAACAAATATGGAAGGAGATCCTTATTACGTACCTAAAATATATTATTATTTAGTCTCTCATATCAGATTAAATATTTCACCTAATTTTATATATAACATATCTGATGAAATGGAGAAGAAATTAACTGCTTTAGAATGTTATGAATCTCAATTTGGATCAAGCTTAAACCAACATGCTGGTATTGCCTGGGTAAAAAGAAAAAATTCTTATTGGGGTGGATTAATAGGCAGGGAATATGGAGAAGCCTTTATATCAAAGGAATGTGTTGGAATAAAAAATATTCAGGACTTAGTATAAATGAAAAGCAGATCTCTGAAAGTACCTATTAAAAACAAAGAAATAATACTTCATCCTGATTATTCTTGTATCTCTAAAATTATTGAAGAAAATATGAGAATATTAAATAATAACAACATAAAAATATTTCATAAGAGTTTTAATAGCCTTAGAAATAGATATCGTATTGATTTGATAAAAAAAACATTATCTTTCACAGATATAATTACTCCTTCAAGGCTCCCTTTTTCTGAAAAATCTGTTGATTGTATAATAATGACAGGGCATCAGCCTGAATTTTATCATCCCGGAGTATGGATAAAAAATATTCTCTTAAATCAAATAATAAAAGAAAATAGCTCAAAAAATATTTTTGGGATAAACTTAAACTTAGATAATGATGTTGTTAATCCTGTTTCAATATACTATCCAGCTATTAATACTGAAATTGATAATAATATACAAAAAAACTCCAGTGATATTTCTTTAAGAAAACATATTTTAAGTATCAATAATAATGAAATTCCTTTACAGGAATTACAAATACCATCAAAAGAAATGCTATTAAATGTTTTAAAAAAAATTAATAAAAGTATTCAGTTTCTGCCAGATAATACTTATCAAAACTATAATGTATTTTCAAATTGTTTTAAAAATGCTTACAAAATATGCAAATCAACTCCTGCAATGAATCAGTTAGGTATATTTATGACAACCTGCAGGAGACTTTATGAAAGCACTATAAATCCCCAGTATTATGATTTACCATACTCTTTTATTTCAAATCATGACTCTTTACTTTTATTCTTTTTAGAAATAGTTTTTAATATAGAAAATTTCTCATATATCTATAATAAAAGCCTTCATGAATATAGACTAGCTCACAAGATTAAAAATGCAGCCAACCCTTTACCAGATCTTTCCACAGATAACAATAGAATAGAAACACCATTTTGGATATGGAAAAGAGGCGAACGTTCGGAAAGAAAAAAGATATTTATCAAAAAACAAAATGGGTCAATATTTATTGAAGATATTTATGGTGATAACATTGCCTTGTTTTCTATAATAAATGGAAAAGAAGATACAGTTTTTACAAAATTCAAGAAACACATTCAAGAAAATAATTACATCCTATACCCAAGAGCAATTATTTTAACTTTATTTAACCGTCTTTTTGGAGCAGATCTTTTTATTCATGGTATCGGAGGATCAAAATATGACTGTATTACAGATGATATAATGCAAAAATATTTTAAAATAATCCCTCCCAGGTTTTTGACTATTTCCGCTACATTTTTACTTGATTTGCCTGTTAAAACAACAACAATAGAAGCTATTTCTGTTTTAGAAAAGAAAAAAAGGACAATACAATATAATCCGGAAAAGATAATCGATGAAGCTAATCTTCCAGAAGAAAAGAATCAGATGATAAACAAATTAATTAAGGAAAAACATGATCTAATAAAAATAATCCAAAACACTCCAAGTAACCAGAAGTATCTTGTTTCTAAAAAAATTAATAAAATAAACAAAAATATAACAGAAATCCTGTCAGATTATGAAAAATACATATCGGGAAAAATTGAAGATAGTAAAAAATTTATTGAAAATGATAAAGTTTCTCAATTCAGAAAATTTCCATATTTCTTTTTTAATGGAAATAAAATAGCAGAAGAGTTAATAAAAAAAACAAAAAAATAAAAATTACTTTACTATTCAAAAAATTATTAACTGTAAAAATCTGTTCTTTTGTTGTCAATTTAGTTGTCACTTGCTAAAATGAGAATAATATATAATTTATCAGATAATATAATCCCTATTGATAAAATAATTTTAAATAATATATATCATTATTCACTGAAATCAGCTTATATAAACATTAATCACTGTCAAAAATATTCTAATTAAAGGAGCATTTATGAAAAATATCTTTGAAATATATGCATTAAGGTATGCCGGGCCGGTAAAAAGACCAGCAGCTGTTGGAATGTGGAACAGGGATTGGGGAGAATTAGCAGAAAGCAGTTATTATATTTGGCTGATTAAAGGTGAAAATGAAAATATACTTGTAGATACTGGAATTCATCCAATACAAGCAGAAAAAATGCAATTGTTAAATTATGTCAATCCTGCAGAATTAGTTACTCAAATAAATCTCAAACCGGAAGATATAAATAAAATTATTATTACACATTTACATTTGGATCATACAAATGGAGTTACTCTTTTTTCAAAAGCTTCATTTTATATTCAGGAATCTGAATATAACTTTTGGCTAAAAAATCCCCTTGCAAAAAGACCACCTTTCATGTCTACTTCAGATCAGGAATCATATAAGTATTTAGAGTCATTAGAAGGAACTGATAGACTTAAAATAATAAATGGCAATTTTAACATTGTAGATGGAATTGATTGCATTTTGTCAGCCGGGCATACATTTGGCAACCAATCTGTTTTGGTTAATACTAAAAAAGGAAAAGCTATAATTGGCTCTGATTGCGGGTACTATTTTAAAAATTATCAGGAAGATTGGCCTAGTATCTATATAACTAATTTACCTGAATGGCTAAAAAGCTATTCAATGCTGAGAGAGAAGGTATCTTCTATTGAATATTTATTTCCTGGCCATGATCCGTTAATGTATGAAAATTATCCCAAAATAACTAAAAACATATCCAGACTAGTATAAATACTTTTTGATTTTTGACTGGCAAATGCTTTTGAATAATTAATATAAAATATATAAAATTATATCAGGAGGAAAAATGTTTTCATTAGAAGGCAAAAATGCCCTCATTATAGGAGGTACTAGTGGAATCGGAAGAGAAATTGCTTTGAAATATGCCGAAGCCGGGGCACGTATTTTCCCGGTAAGTCGAAATAAAGAAAAAGTAAAGAAAGTAGTTGATGAGATAAACCTTCTCACAAATAAAGATTTAACCGTTGGCTTCACCCTGGATGCTAAAAATATAAAAGATTTACGAGATTTAGTAAAAAACATTATAGATAAATATAAAAAAATAGACATATTGGTGAATTCTCGAGGGACAACCTTAATTAAGCCAGCAGAAGATTTTAATGAAGAAGACTTTGGTTTAATAATTGAAACAAATTTGAAAAGTGTGTATTTTTCATGCCTGGAAGTAGGCAGACATATGATCGAGAATGGCCGTGGAACTATAATAAATATAGCGTCAATGGCAGCTTATAGAGGATGGAGAAATTCAAGTATTTATGCTATTAGTAAAGCAGGAGTAGTTTCATTAACAAAAACTTTGGGAGCAGAATGGGCTCCTAAAGGAGTGAGGGTAAACGGAATAGCTCCCGGTCAATTCATGACGGAACTAAATATAAACAAAATGGATCCAAGCAGAAAGAATTCAGTACTTCAAAGAACTCCTATCGGCCGTTTTGGTGAACTAAAAGAATTAACTGGAGCAGCGCTATTGCTGGCATCTGATTCTTCTTCTTTCATAGTAGGGGAAACTATTGTGATTGATGGTGGTTTTCTGGCAACTGGCCTATGAGATTTACGGTTAATAAATGAAGAAATTTAATATTATATTTTTTAAGGAGGATAATAAATGAAGACTTTTTATAATCAAGATGAAAATTATGTTAATGAAATGTTGGAAGGTATTTTAAAGGCACACCCTGATTTACTGAAGAAAGCAGATAATGAAATAAGAGCCATTGCTCGTGTTGAATCACCTATTAAAGATAAAGTAGCTATTGTTACCGGAGGTGGTTCTGGTCATTTGCCTGTTTTTATGGGGTATGTTGGGAAAGGCTTGCTGGATGGTGCAGCTATTGGAAATGTATTTGCTTCTCCAAGTATGAACCAAATGCTAACGCTAACAAAAGCAGTACATGGTGGGAAAGGTGTTTTGTATTTATATGGCAACTACGGTGGAGATATAATGAATTTTGATATGGCTGCTGAGATGGCTGAAGAAGAAGGAATTGAAGTAAAAACATTACTGGTATCAGATGATATTGCTTCAGGCAAAAAAGGAAATGAATCATCCAGAAGAGGTGTTGCAGGATTATTTTTTGCTTATAAGATAGCTGGAGCTTGTGCAGATAACGGTTTTTCTTTAGATGAAGTATATGATAAAACAAAAAATGCATTAGAAAGAATCAGAACATTGGGAGTTGCTATTTCGCCTTGCACTGTTCCAGGTGCAGATAAACCTTCTTTCACTTTAGGTGAAAATGAAATGGAAATAGGTATGGGTATTCATGGTGAAGCTGGTATAAAAATAGAACAAAGAAAATCTGCTGATATTGTAACACAGGATATGATTGACTTATTATTAGAAGATATGCCTATCAAGGAGGGAGATGAAATCAGTATTTTAGTTAACAGTTTAGGAGCAACTCCGCTGGAAGAGCTTTATATTGTTTTTAGAAAAATATCTGAAATATTTAAAGAAAAAAAGATAAAAATATATAAACCTTTTATAGGCCGTTATGCAACATCTCTGGAAATGGCAGGATTTTCGATTACATTGTTTAAGATAAATGAAGAAGAAAAAGCTTATCTCGATCACCCTATCTGGACACCATTTATAAAGGAAGGTAAAATGTAATGTCTTTACAGTTGCAAAAAAACGATGTTTATGAAATTATACTGAAACTGGCAGATGTTTTTAATAAAGAAAAATCTTATTTAAATGATTTAGATAGCAAAATCGGCGATGGTGATCATGGTTTGTCTATGTCACGTGGTTTTAATTCAGTTGCTGATTATCTAAAAAATAATAATCAACTTGAAATGCAGGATATGTTATCAAAAGGTGGAATGCAATTTAATGAAGTTACCGGCTCTACTATCGGTATACTAATATTTTCTGCTATGAGAGCATGTAGTTTAGTCATAAAAGACAAGAAAGTGATTTTATTTGATGATCTTAAAAAAATGCTCGAAGCTGGAATAGAAGCTATTAAAAAAAGAGGCAAGGCAGAACGAGGGCAAAAAACTATACTTGATTCACTGATTCCTGTTGTTGAATATTTAAATTCTGTAGAAAATACTGATGATGAAAGAAAAATAATTAAAGAAGCTATTGAAATTGCTGATCGAAGTGCAGAGGAAACAATTCAAATGGAACCACAAATCGGTAGAGCAAGGTGGTTCAAAGAAAGAAGTGTCGGAGTTAAAGATCCTGGAGCCCATTCTGGTTATCTAATTATTAATACTGTTGGAAATTACATATTAGAAAAATTTTACAACAAATAGAATAGATTCAAAAAATTAAAATAATGTTGGGTATAGTTTTTAAATGATTTTACACTATACCCGACATTATTTTAATAAACTCTAAAATTACAATAAGGAGAATCATGAATGAAAAAAGATATATTTGGAAAAAATATATTGAAAGGTATTGAAATTAAAAATAGATTTGTACGTAGTGCAACCTATGAAGGCTTGGCTGATGATAAAGGATTTTGCACAAATAAAATAACACAGAAGATGGTTGAACTAGCTAAAGGGGAAGTAGGTCTTATTATTACAAGCCACGCCTATGTCAGTGAAAATGGACAGGCAGGGCCAAAGCAGTTAGGAATTTATGATGATTCTATGATTGATAGTTACAAAGAAATGATCAATAGTGTTCACCAGGAAAACAGCAAGATAGTTATGCAAATATCTCATGCCGGTGGCAGATCATTGAGCAAAGAAGAAAATAAGCTTCCTGCTGGACCCTCTACTTTGAACATTGAAGGATACACTTGCAGAGAGATAACTAAAGATGAAATAAATAAGATAATTAAAGACTTTGCAGATGCAGCTGGAAGAGCTATAAAGGCTGGATTTGATGGTGTGCAAATACATGCTGCTCATGGGTATTTGCTAAGCCAGTTTTTATCACCATTTTTCAATAAAAGATCGGACAGTTATGGAGGTAGCGTAAAAAACAGAGCTAGAATAATACTTGAAATTATAAATGCTATAAAATCGAAGTTACCTGATAATACTCTTCTTATTATAAAAATGAATGCAAATGACTATATTAGTGGAGGCCTGACAACTGAGAATATGCTGGAAACGGCTTTATTGTTTGAAGAAAATGGTGTTGATGCCATAGAATTAAGCGGTGGTACCGCACTGAATATCAGCAAATATTCTTTTTCTAGAAAAATAACAGATTCAGCCGATAGCAAGAAGGAGGATGTTTATTATCGTGATGAAGTTAAATTGCTTAAAAATAAGCTTAAAATACCTGTAATTCTGGTAGGCGGAATAAAATATTTAAAAACAGCAGAAGATTTGATAATAAAAGAGGGTGTTGACTATATTTCTCTTTGCAGGCCATTGATAAAGGAACCTGATTTGATAAAACGCTGGAAAATCGGCGACACAGAAGAGTCCAGCTGCATTCATTGCAACCAGTGCTTCTTGACAGCAAGAACAGAAATTGGCTTACATTGTCCTTTAAATAAATAAAAATTAAAAAATATTTAGATAGAAAATAAATATAATAAGTATGATCTGGAAAAGAAATGAGTAAATATGTCAAAATTAATATTAAGAGTTGATGGCTCCTGTATTCCTAATCCTGGAAATATGGCAATTGGCGTTGTGATTTATGAGGACAATAAAATAATTAAAAAAATAAATGAACTAGCAGGATTTGGTACTAATAACATTGCTGAATATAAAGCTGTTATCAGGGGATTAGAAGAAATCAAGGGAATGAACTTTCAAATAGCAGAATTTTACTGTGACAGCCAATTAGTTGTAAAGCAATTAAACAAACAATTTAAAATTAAAAATGAAAATATAATTCCTCTCTATAATGAAATAAAAACCCTGTTAAAAGAAATTAAAAACACAGAGGTTTATTTTTATTGGAACAGCAGAGAAGAAAATAAGATAGCTGATCAACTGGCACGCAGTTTGTTAATTAAAAAAACAGAGGATCAAAAATCAAGATTACCCGAAGAAGATATAGTCTTAAAAGCAAAAAAAGAAAAACCTATATCAGAATTTAATGATGATTTTACTGGAATAAAAAACTTAAATAATGAAACAGAGAAACATAAAATAAATATTTTAATTTTCAGCAAAATGCTAAGCCCCGGTGATTGGAAAACAAAGTTACAAAATCTAAATGAAAAACACAGTATTCCATTTAATTTAATATTTCCGGAAAATGGTAGAGAGAATTTAAAAGATATTTTAAAAATATCAGATATTATAATAGGTGGTAAATTAACCAATGAAGATCTTAAACTGACGAACAATTTAAAACTTTATCAGATACCTTATTCAGGATTAGATAATTTGGATTTAAGTGCTTTTAAAGATTATCCTGAAATATTTATTTGCAATACTCATAGCAACAGCAATGCAGTTTCGGAACATGCCATATGTTTGTTGTTGGCTTTAGCCAAAAAACTTATAAAAAATGATTCTGATTTAAGAAAAGGGAAATGGAATGATTTCTTAAAAAATGAAAAAAATATAGAGCTTGCTGGTAAGAAATTAGGAATCATAGGTTTAGGATCAATTGGTTTAGAAATAGCGAAAAAGGCCAATATTTTTGGAATGGATGTTTTGGCAATAAAAAGAAATGCAAAAAACAAGAAGAAATTAGAAAAAAAATATAAGCTACAATATATCGGTGACAAAGACGATATTGAATTCGTGATAAAAAATTCTGATTTTATAGTTGTTACAGTTCCTTTAACCAAACAAACTGAAAATATTATTAATGAAAAAATTCTTTCCCAAATGAAAAATAAATATCTTATCAATATAAGCAGGGGAAAAGTAGTAGAAGAAAAAATTCTCTATAAATACCTGGAAAATAAATTTCTGGCAGGAGCAGCCATAGACGTCTGGTATCAATATCCTGAAAAAAATAATTCTAAAAATTATCCCAGTAAATACAATTTTCATAAATTGGACAATGTTATTATGTCTCCACATGTTGCCGGATACACTGAAAAAGCTATAGAAGAAAATGTTTTAGCTATATATAAAAATATTATCAAAGTAGCAAACTGTGAAAAACCGGATAATATAATAAGTATTGAATTAGGTTATTAAAAGCTTTGATATTAAAGTGTTAACAAAATAAATGAATAAATTATATAAGAAAGGCTTTTATACTTTTAAATTTGTATAAAAGCCTTTCTTATCTTTATTTTACTTGAATATTTTTTAAGTATTTAATATATTCATTATCTGGTGACAGTAAAATGGTTGTATTCTGGTTGAGGCTATTCTGGTAGGATTCCAATGATCTATAAAACTGATAAAATTCTGGATCCTGATTAAAGCTTTCTGCATAAATCTTTATTGCTTCTGCTTCACCTTCACCTCTTAACTGCTGAGCTTCTTTGTATGCCTCTGCCAGTATAACTGTTTTTTCTCTTTCGGTTTCTGCTATTATTTTAGCAGATTCTTCTTGTCCTTCTGCTCTATATTGCTTTGCAATTCTTTCACGCTCTGCTTCCATCCGGGCAAAAATATTCTGTTCATTTTCTGGTGGTAAATCTGCTCTTTTTATTCTGACATCAATTATATTTATACCGTATTCCATGGATTTTTCATTACTGCGCTGAGTAACTGTTCCCATTATTTCAGTTCTTTTTTGAGACACAATTTCGCTCATGTCGAATTTCCCTAAATCAACTCTCAATTCTGAATAAATAATATCATCAAGTCTGGCTTGTGCGCCGTTTAGGTCTCGAACTGTTTGCAAAAAAAGTAAAGGATTTTTTATCTTCCATCTGGCATAATTGTCTAGAATTAAAGTTTTTTTATCTCTAGTAATAATTTCTGTAGGTAAAGCGTCATAAATTAATAAACGATCTTCAAAAAAGACAACATTTTGAATGAAAGGAATCTTGACATACAGACCAGCTTCCTGAATAGCCTTAACTGGTTTACCGAATTGCAGGATAATAGCCTGTCTTGTTTCATCTACAATAAAAAAAGAAAAACTTGCAATAATAATCAACAGGAAAACAATAATAATATAAAAAGTCTTTTTCATTATTTGATACCATCTTTTGGGTTATTGTCAATCCCGAAAGGATTTTTTAGAGGTAAAAATTTTATTAAATCATTATTTTCATTTTCCATAATAAATTTTTCCATATAAGGCAAGATTGTTTCCATTGTTTCAATATAGAGTCTATATTTTGTTACATCTTTTCCATTTTGATATTCCAGTAATATTTGGTTAAACTTAGCAACATCTCCTTCGGCTTTTCTTATTCTTTCTATTTTATAACCCTCTGCTTCTTTTATGATAGTAGCGGCCTCTCCTCTGGCATTAGGTATTATGTCATTTCGATAACCTTCAGCTTCATTGATGAATTTACTTTTATCTTCTTTAGCACTTGCAACATCTTTGAAGGCTGCAGATACTTCTTCTGGGGGATTTACATCTTGCAATTGTACTGCCATTACAATAATTCCTGATTCATAAGAATCCAGTAAATCCTGTATTAGAAATTTTGTTTCCTCCTGGATTTCATATTTTCCCTCTGTAAGAGCATCATCAATTTTCCTGCTGCCAATTACCTGTCTTAAGGCAGCTTCTGAAGCATTTCTGACTGTTTGTTCAGGCTCTATAATATTAAATAAATAATCAGCAGCATTTTTGATTCTATACTGTACTATTGCCTCGGCATTAACGATATTTTCATCTCCAGTTAGCATCAACGATTCTTCAGACATTTCTGTATATCCGCTTCGAGTAGTGCGAAATCCGATTTCAATTCTTTTGATCTCAGTTACTGATGGTGTAACTGCAGTTTCAAAAGGGTAAGGTAGGTGGTAATGCAAACCAGGGCTATCAAGCCTTGCAAATTTGCCGAACCTCCTTACCACACCTTGTTCATTTGGTTGGACAATGTAAATTCCGGTTGCAACATAAAGAATTGCCATTACGAGCAATATTAATTTAATTATTTTCTTTCCAAAATCAAATTTTATTTTTGGGATTTTATCCAGAATGTCATTAATGTTATTTGGGGGGTCATTTTGAAAATTAGACATCTTTTCTCCTTTCTTTATAAGATATATTTCTGAAAGTAGAGTAAGGGTATAATTTGTTTTTAAATGAATATATCATTATTTAAAAAGTAACTCAAATTTTTTTCCTAAAATTTAAAATATTAATATTCTAAATTTTAAGTCTCTAATTGCAATTAGGTGACAACATATATATAATTACAAAATATGATTATTTATTAGTTTACTATTTTCCGGAAAGAAAATAGAGAGGAGAAATAAATGCCTTTAGTTACCAGTAAAGAGCTTCTATTAGATGCTCAAAGAAATAATTATGCAGTGGGAGCTTTTAATGCCAACAATATGGAAATAGTTCAGGCTATTATTGAAACAGCAAATGAGGAAAGCTCTCCGGTAATAGTACAAGCTTCTCAGGGAGCAATAAAATATGCTGAACTGAATATGATAGTAAGTATGGTCAAAACCATGGCTGAATCTGTAACAATTCCTGTTGTTCTACATCTGGACCATGGAACAGATTTTTTTCAAAATATTCTTTGTTTAAGGGCTGGCTTCACATCATTAATGTTTGACGGTTCAAAATTGCCCTTTTATGAGAATGTGGAGATGACAAAAAAAGTTGTTGAAATGGCCCATGCCTGCAATATACCTGTTGAGGCTGAAATAGGCCAAATTGGGAAAATGGACTCTAGTGATGAACCAGGAGTTGCCTTAGAAAGAATAAAAGAATATATGGCTGATCCAGAAGAAGCTGCAAAATTCGTTAAACAAACCGGAATAGATTCACTTGCTGCTGCTGTAGGAACCATTCATGGCTGTAAAGATACTATTGCAAAACTTGACCTTGCAAGAATAGAAAAAATAAAAAGTTTGACAGGAATTCCACTTGTTTTGCACGGAGCTTCAGGCGTAGATGATGATGAACTCAAGAAAGGAATCTCTTCAGGTATCTGCAAGGTAAATATAGATACTCGTATACGTGTTGCATTTACAACTGCAATTAAAGAATATATGCTACAGAATCCTGGCGAAGTTGATCCGAGAAAACCTTTGGGATATGCAAAAGAAGCTGCTAAGCAGGTAATTAAAGGGCGCATTAGAGTTTTAGGTTCTAAAAATAAAAGTTAATAATTATTAATCAATATAATGGAGGTAAGAGATGACCAAAAGAATTGGAATTTTAACTGGTGGTGGAGACTGTTGTGGATTAAATCCTGCTATCCGAGGCGCGGTTTATCGTGCCCATGATTTTAAGTATGAAGTATTTGGTATCCGCGATGGATGGAAAGGTTTAATGGATGGAAATATAATGAAAATTGACCTGCAAGATGCAGAAGAATTAATAGATAAAGCAGGTACCATGCTGGGAACATCTCGAACTAATCCATTTAAAATTGAAAATGGAGTAAAAAGAGTTTTGCAAACTATAAGTAATTATGGGCTTGATGCTATATTAGCCATGGGCGGTGAAGACACACTAGGTGTTGCTAATAAATTGTTTAAGGAAAATCAGGTAAACGTAGTGGGTGCTCCCAAAACAATGGATAATGATTTATCTGCAACTGATTTTACATTTGGTTTTGACAGCTCAGTAACAAGAGCAGTTGAAGCTATGAAAAGTTTGGAAGACACAGGCAAATCGCATCATAGAGTAATGATACTGGAGGTTATGGGCAGGCATGCAGGTTGGGTCGCCCTTTATACTGGTCTTGCATCTGGAGCAGATTGGATACTGGTGCCTGAGGAAGAACCGGATATAGATGGAATGTGCAAACAGTTACAAAGAGTGTTTTCCAGAAAAAAATATGCCCTGGTAGTTGTTTCTGAAGGAGTAGTTTTGCCGGGTACTGAAAATAAAGAAGAAAAATTAGATCAATTCGGACATATGATATTAAAAGAAAGGGAGATAGGACTGGCTTTAGGAGAAGTTATTTGTCAAAAAACCGGAATTGAAACCAGACACTCTGTAATTGGCCATATGCAAAGAGGTGGGAATCCAACTGTATTTGATCGTATGCTGGGATTGCGAACTGGGGTAAAGGCAGTGGAGTTAATAGAAAATAATGAGTACGGTATGATGGCAGCTTTAAAGGGAAATGACACTATTGCTATTCCATTAGATGAAGCTACAAAAAATATCAGAATTGTTGATAATAATTGGCTCAATTTTGCTAAAATCTTTTTCAAATAAAATCAATTCTAATAATATGCATTAAAATAAATAAAATTAGTAGTTACTTAAAGCATTAAAATTAACTCTAATTTATGATAATATTAATATATAATAAGGAAAGCTTAAAAGCTTTCCTTATTATTATCTGAAAATAATTATAAAATTAATTTCCTGTATAATAATACAAAAAAAGTTAAGAGAGTTACATTATGACAAAAAACAATAATTTTATACATCTGCATGTTCATTCTGAATATAGTCTTCTTGATGGGGCTTGCAGAATAAAAGATTTAATAGCAAAAGCAAAAGAAAATAAGATGACTGCATTAGCAATTACAGATCATGGAGTAATGTACGGAGCTGTTCAATTTTATAAAGAAGCAATGGCTAACAATGTTAAACCCATCATTGGTTGTGAAGTGTATGTTGCTTCAAAAAGCAGAAAAGATAAGTCAAATGGCAAAAAAGAATCACCGAATCATTTAATACTTTTGGCAAAAAATAAAACCGGATATCAAAATTTATTGCAATTGGTTACTAAATCATTTTTGGAAGGTTTTTACTATAAGCCCAGAATCGATAAAGAATTATTACAAGAATATAGTGATGGTCTTATCTGTCTTTCTGCCTGTCTGAAAGGGGAAATATCTCAGTATATTTTACAAAATAAAATAAATAAAGCAAAAGAAGCCGCATTGTATTTTCAGAAAATGTTTGGGGAAGATAATTTTTATCTTGAAATACAAAATAATACTATGCCGGAACAAATAGCTGTAAATAAAGAACTCATCAAACTAGGGAAATCTTTAAACATACCGCTGGTTGCTACAAATGATGTTCACTATATAAATCGTGAAGACAGGGAAGCACATGATATCTTATTATGTATCCAAACAGCAACTAATCTGGATGATCCCACCAGAATGAGACTGAGCACTGATGAGTTTTATTTTAATACTCCGGAAGAAATGGAAAAACAATTTATTGATATTCCAGAGGCGCTGGAAAATACTTTAAAGATTGCAGAATCATGTAATTTGGAAATTGATTTTCGAACTGCCCATTTACCTGAATTTAACTTACCTGATAATCTGACTGATAATGAGTATTTAAGAAAAATCTGTTACGAAGGTGCAAAAAACAAATTCCCTGATTTGAATGATAAAATTAGAAGAAGACTTGATTATGAGCTTTCTGTTATAGAAAAAATGGGGTTTTCAACTTATTTTTTGATAGTATGGGATTTTGTTAATTATGCTAAAAAACACAAAATAATGGTTGGGCCAGGTAGAGGTTCTGCAGCGGGCAGCTTAGTTGCTTATTGCTTGAGTATTACAAACATTAATCCATTGCAATATAAATTATTGTTTGAACGATTTCTGAATCCGGAAAGAATCAGCATGCCAGATTTTGACATCGATTTTAGTTATGAAGGCAGAGGAGAAGTAATAGAATACGTAAGTAATAAATATGGTCGTGATAAAGTTTCCCAGATCATTACTTTTGGTACTATGGCAGCCCGGGCTGCCATTAGAGATGTAGGAAGATCATTGGGAATCCCTTATGGACAAGTTGACAAAATAGCCAAATTAATTCCTATGGACCCAAAGATGACTATAAAGAAGGCTTTACAAATCGAACCGGAATTAAAAAACAGGATGGAAGATGATCCTCAAATAAAAAAAATGATAGAAGTATCAGCAAAATTAGAAGGATTATCCAGACATGCTTCGACACACGCTGCTGGAGTTGTTTTATCCAGAGATCCTTTAACTGATTTCGTACCTCTTCAATTAACCACTGACGGCGAAACTTCAACACAGTATGCAGCAGAAGACTTAGAATCATTAGGCCTATTAAAAATGGATTTTTTAGGTTTGAGAACACTTTCTGTTATTAATAATACCTTAAAAATAATTCGTAAAACCAGAAAAAAAGAGCTAAATATTGATGAAATACCTCTTGATGACAAAAAGACGTATCAGCTTTTAGCTAAAGGAGACTGTTGTGGTCTGTTCCAGTTAGAGAGTTCAGGTATGATAGATTTAGTAAAAAGAATGGAACCAAAAAACATTGAAGATATTACTGCCCTTTTGGCTTTGTTTAGACCTGGCCCTCTAGGTAGTGGAATGATTGATGATTTTATTGATCGTAAAAAAGGGAAGATTGATATTAAATACCTTCACCCCAGCCTAGAGCCAATTTTAAAAGATACTTACGGAGTTATTGTTTATCAGGAACAAGTTATGCAAATTGCAAGTGAATTAGCAGGATATTCCCTGGGTCAAGCAGATATTTTAAGAAAAGCCATGGGTAAAAAAGTAAAAGAAATTATGAATAAACAACATCAGTTATTTACTGAAGGAGCAGTAAAGAATGGCATCAGTAAAGAAACTGCCAATGAGATATTTGATTTGATAGATTATTTCGCTGGATATGGGTTTAATAAATCTCATAGTGTTTCTTATGCATACATATCTTACCAAACTGCCTATTTGAAAGCTCATTACCCTGTAGAATATATGGCTGCTTTGCTAACAAGTATAATGCAGAATACTGATAAAGTAGTTAAATATATAAAAGAAAGTCAGAATATTAATATAAAAATATTACCTCCTGACATAAATGAAAGCCTGATAGATTTTACTGTTGTTGACAAGCAATCCATTCGTTTTGGATTAGCTGCGGTAAAAAATGTCGGAAACGCTGCTATAGAAAACATAATCATAGAGCGCAATGAAAAAGGTTGTTTTACTTCTTTGTTTGATTTTTGTCGCAGAGTAGATTTGAAAACCATGAACCGTAGAACTATAGAAAGCTTGATAAAATGTGGCGCTTTTGATTCTACCAAAGCTAAAAGATCACAATTGTTATCTATATTAGAACATGCCATCAATTTGGGGCATGAAGCAGAAAAAGAAAAAAGAAACGGACAAACGAATATTTTTGCATTAATTAGTGATAATAACAGTGAAAATAATATAATTCGTGAAAATTTTTCATTACCTGATATTGATGAGTTTAATGACCAGGAGCTTTTAACGATGGAAAAAGAAATCCTTGGTTTTTACTTATCAAAACATCCTCTTGATGATTATAAGGAAAAAATAAAGAAAATAACAGATGCGTCAACCTCCCGATTACCTGATTATGAGGATAAAAGCCATGTAATTATGGGCGGGATAATTAGCGGAATAAGGAAAAAAACAACTAAAAATGGTAATATGATGGCATATTTTGTTTTAGAAGACTTTGAAGGTACTGTTGATATTATTGTATTTCCCAAAACATTTGAAGATCATAAAGATATAATTACTGAAGAAAATATAGTTATTGTGGAAGGAAAACTCGATATTGGTGAATTCAGTGCAAAAATATTAGCTGAATCAATAGTTCCCATTGAAGATTATAAAAAGAAGAAAAAAGCACCAATATTTAAAAACATTACCATTGACAATGAGAATACTAACAAAAAATATTGTCTCCATATTGAAACAGAAATGGATAGCATGGATTTAAAAAAACTGCATAAGTTAAAAAATATTTTCACTAAGTATCCTGGAAATAATCCAATTATTTTGCACTACAAGACTTCTAAAAAAACTTTTTGCCAGAAAATTGGCAATGATTTCGGGATAAAATACGATCAAAATATTATTGAAGAAATTAAAGATTTTTTGACAAAGGGGAAAGTTTGGTTTGAAAAGACTGCTTGAAGTAGTGGTGCCGAAGGTCGGAGTCGAACCGACATGAGCTGTGAGGCCCGCTGGATTTTGAGTCCAGTGCGTCTACCAATTTCGCCACTTCGGCAATTAAAATATATAAAATTACACAAAAAGATTATAATTTAGTCTATGTGTAATGTCAAGCAAGTATAAAATAATTATAGATAGACTTATTATTAATAATATAGCGAAAGAAAAAAATGGACAGTAAAAAAAAAGAATTATATCTGATTGATGGACAAGGATTGATTTATAGGGCTTATTTTGCTTTACCAAAATTAACTACTACTTTTGGCCAGCCAATTAACGCTGCTTATGGATTTACATTATTGATCATCAAAATATTGGAAGAATATCACCCTGATGGCATAGTTATTGCATTTGATTCTCCAAAGCCTACTTTTAGGCATAAAATATATGGTCAGTATAAAGCACAAAGGGAAAAAATGCCACAGGAATTGATAGATCAACTACCTATCATAAAGAAAATAGTAGATGCATTTCAAATCCCTTCTGTTGCCGTAGAGGAATATGAAGCTGATGATATCATTGGCTCTATTGTTCAAAATGAAAAAATATCTGATTTTAAAAAAATTATTGTTACCGGTGATCGAGACTTATTGCAATTAATCAGTGAGAATACAGAAATAGTACTGATGCAAAAAGGCATAACCCAGGTTAAACAACACAATTTGGAAACTGTAAAAAATATGTTAGGATTTCCACCCGGGTTAATACCTGATTATATTGGTTTAAAAGGAGACTCTTCTGATAATATTCCTGGTATTGCAGGGATTGGAGAAAAAACCGCCAAAAAATTAATAGCCGATTTCGGTAATTTGGAAAAAATATTTGCTAATTTAGATAAAATCAAAAGCAAAGCTGTAAAAAATAAAATAGAAAATAGTCAAGAGGAAGCTTTCTTAAGCAGAAGCCTGGCTGTTATAAAAAAAGACATGAAATTAAATCTGGAAATCAATAATTTGATTTATAAAGAACCTGATTATTATAAATTAAAAGATATTTTTGAAAAATATGAATTTAAAAAACTATTAGAAAAAATACCAGGGGAGAAATTACAAAAAAATAGCTTCAGTACTCATGATACAACTAATTACAAAAATATTAATAATGAGCAAGATTTAAAAATATTAACAGATAAAATTAAAAATAGAGAATATTTTGCTTTCTTGCTTGATATATCTTATTGTAACAATGAAAAAATATTGAAAAAAATAGCAATTACTCTGGAAAATGACAGTATTTATTTAATTTATGTCTCAAGTGGAGATATTTTGCTAAAGGAGAAGAATGCTATTTCCAAGGAAAAAATAATTGAGTTGCTTTATCCTTTGTTTCAAAGTAAAAAAATCAAAAAGATCGGTTTTGATTTGAAGGATACTTTGTTTTATTTTCTGGACATTCAAAGCGACTTTTTTGAACCTTTTTCCGATCTAAAAATCGCCTTTTATTTATTGAATCCTACCCAGGAAAATATAAATTTAAAAGAAATTATAAAAAAATATTTTAACAATACAAATGATGAAAATTATTTACATATCACAGAAGATTGTAAAAATGACCAAGAAGAGGAAATAGCTTTTTGCTGGCAGACTGGTAAATTGATACCTTTGGAAAAAATGATGCTTCAGGAAATGCAAAAAAATGAACTGATAGCACTTTACAAAGAAGTAGAGATTCCACTAATTAATATTATCTGTAATATGGAAAAAAAAGGAATAAAAATAGACAGTATTTTTTTGAAGGAAATGTCTCAAAAATTTGCCGTAGAAATAGATAATATTAAAAAAGAAATATTTGAAATTTCAGGAGAAACATTTAACCTTAATTCTCCTAAACAATTGAGCGTTATCTTGTTTGAAAAATTAGGACTACCTGTCATAAAAAAAATAAAAACTGGCTATTCAACAAATGCAAATGTTTTAACAAAATTATCAGAAGAGCACATAATAGTTGCCAAAATACTTCATTTCCGGGAATTGGAAAAATTAAAAAATACTTATATTGATAAATTACCAAAATTAATTAATTCTAAAACAGGACGTATTCACGCTTCCTTTAATCAGACAGGCACATCAACAGGAAGGCTTAGCAGTAATAATCCTAACTTGCAAAATATTCCTATCAGAACTGAGTTAGGAAAGGAAATCAGGAATGCATTTATAGCTGATAATGGCTGCATTTATCTCTCGGCAGATTATTCTCAAATCGAACTACGTATCTTAGCACATTTATCTAATGATATGAGTCTAATTGAAGCATTTTCGAAAGATCAGGATGTGCACACATATACTGCTGCAAATGTTTTCAATGTAGATCTGGATGCGGTTAGTGATGAAATGCGTAGAATTGCAAAAGTAATAAATTTTGGAATTATATATGGTATGAGCAGTTATGGTCTTTCAAATAATCTTGGCATCTCAAATATCGAAGCTCAAAATTATATTGACGCTTATTTCCAAAAATATTTTAATGTAAAAGAATACATTAATAAACAGATTAAAAATGCTAGAAAAGATAAAATAGTACGAACAATGTTGAATCGTATCAGATACTTGGAGGGAATTGATAGTCCTAATAAAAATATAAGGGAGTTTTTTGAAAGAGCTGCTGTAAATACACCCATCCAGGGAACAGCAGCAGATTTAATAAAAATTGCCATGGTAAAGATAGAGCAACAGATGGTTAAGAATAATTTAAAAAGTAACTTAATTTTACAAATACACGATGAATTAATATTTGAAATCCCTGCTATTGAATTGCAAAAAAGAAAAAAAATTATTAAAAAAATAATGGAAAATAGTTTAAAATTAAATGTTCCTTTAAAAGTAAATTTCAAAACAGGTTACCGATGGGGGGAATTGGATTAAATATTATGAAAGTACTTGTCGTGGGACTTACTGGAGGCATAGTTACCGGTAAAAGTACAGTTGCAAAAATATTTCAGCAATTAGGTGCTATTATTATTGATGCTGATATGATTGCCCGTCAAATGGTTTTACCGGGGAGAAAATCATGGAAAATGATTATTAAAAATTTCGGGAAAGAAATTTTGAATGAAAACAATGAGATCGACCGAAAAAAAATGGCAGATATAGTTTTTTCTGACAACAGAAAATTGAAACTATTAAACAGTATTACTCATCCTGAAATAATAAACAATATCAAAAAAAAGATAAAAGAAATAAAAAATAATTCAGAAAATGAAAGAATCTGCATAATTGATATCCCTTTACTTTTTGAGACAAAAACAGATAATATTATGGATAAAATAATTGTGGTATACTTAGACTGGGAACAACAACTTACAAGGCTAAAAACAAGAAATGGGCTAAACAATGATGAAGCTATAAAAAGGATTGAAAGCCAAATGCCTATGCAGGATAAGATAAAACTTGCAGATTATGTTATAGATAATAGTAAAAGTATTGAAAACACTAAAGAACAAGTAATAAAATTATGGAAAGAGCTAAATACTTTTATTTAGCAGCTTATCTGCTTTTTCTAAATTGTATATTTAAAAACTATAAAAATATCATTCTGTTCTGCTTTATTTTATGTTGTTCATATGAATTGACAATAAAAACCCCATGACTAAATATTATTTTATGATATAATTTATTTTTGGTAAAATACCGGAATCATTAAAACTATTCATTATATTTATTTGAGGTAATATTTTTTAAGTGAAAAAACAATTTCAATTAGTAGCTGATTATCCCCCACAGGGAGATCAACCTCAGGCAATCAATAAAATATGGACTGGTTTTCAAAATAACCAGGAAATCCAAACATTGTTAGGTGTTACCGGATCTGGAAAAACTTTTACTATGGCTAATATTATTCAAAAAATGCAAATGCCAACTCTTGTTATTTCCCATAATAAAACTTTAGCTGCTCAATTGTGTAATGAATTTAAAAGATATTTTCCCGATAATGCCGTTGGCTATTTTGTGAGTTATTATGACTATTATCAGCCAGAAGCATATATTGCCCGCACAGACACTTATATTGAAAAAGATTCTTCTATTAACGAAGAGATAGATCGATTGAGATTAGCGGCAACTGCATCCTTACTTGAAAGAAACGATGTAATAATCGTATCAAGCGTTTCATGTATTTATGGATTAGGATCTCCTGGCGATTTTTCAAAATTAGTGTTGATGGTATCAGAAAACCAGAAAATAGATCGTAATGAAATTATAAAAAAACTTGTAGATATACAGTATGAGAGAAATGATTATGATTTTCAAAGAAGCCGTTTTCGGATAAGGGGAGATATAGTAGAAATATTTCCTGCCTATTTGGAAAACGCGTTTCGCATTGAGATGTTTGGAGATATTATAGAATCTATTTTTGAAATAAATCCATTAACTGGCCAAAAAATAAATAAAAAAGAAAAAATAATAGTATATCCTGCAAAGCATTTTGTTACTACTCATGAAAGAGTAATAGAGGCAATTAAAAATATAAAAGCTGAATTAGAAGAACAATTAGAATATTTAAAGAAGAATAAAAAAATATTAGAAGCAGAAAGATTAAAACAAAGAACCAACTATGATTTGGAAATGCTTTCTCAGGTTGGCTATTGTTCTGGAATAGAAAATTACTCAAGGCACTTAAGTGGCAGAAAACCAGGTGAACCGCCTGCGACACTATTAGACTATTTCTCAGAACCTTTTTTAATAATTATTGATGAATCTCATGTTACAATACCCCAAATAAGAGGAATGTATGCAGGTGATAAATCTAGAAAAGACAGTTTAGTAAAGTATGGATTTCGATTACCTTCTGCTTACGATAACAGACCATTAGTGTTTGAAGAATTTAAAGAATATATGAAAAAAGTTCTTTTTGTTTCTGCAACCCCTGCAAAATATGAATTAGAGGAAAGCCAACAGATCGTTGAACAAATTATCAGACCTACTGGTTTGGCTGATCCTGAAGTTGAAATACGTTCAGCTGAATTCCAGATTGATGATTTAATCTCAGAAGTAAAAGCAAGAGTAAAAAAGCAAGAAAGAATATTAGTGACAACTTTAACCAAAAGAATGGCTGAAGACACTGCGGAATATTTAAAAAAAATAGGAATAAAAGTAAGATATCTTCATTCGGAAATTGATACATTAGAAAGAATAAAGATTTTGAAAGGACTCAGAGAAGGCGAGTATGATGTGCTGGTTGGAGTAAATTTGTTGAGAGAAGGATTAGATTTACCGGAAGTAGCCCTTGTTGCCATTCTTGATGCTGATAAAGAAGGATTTTTAAGATCTGAAACTTCATTAATACAAACTATGGGGAGGGCTGCAAGGAATATTAATGGTACAGTAATATTATACTGTGATAGAATAACAGGCTCTATGGAAAGAGCTATTGATGAAACAAATAGAAGAAGAAAAATACAATTGGCATATAACAAAAAATATAAAATAACCCCTAGAACTATCAAAAAACCGATCTTTGATTTGATATATGAAGAAAATAATGATCTGATTCCGGATAAAAATAATTCAATGATGGATAGCAAGACAAAATATTTGCCAAAAAGCAGCCTGAATGCTTTGCTAAAATCTTTAACAGACGAAATGAAACAAGCTGCTAAGCAATTAGATTTTGAAAGAGCTGCATTACTTAGAGATGAAATAAAAAGATTAAAAAAAGAAAAATTATTATTTCATTATTAAATAATTGAAGTTTAAGTTTTTTTGCATAAAGCGGAGAAAAAAATATGGCAACCAGCAACATTATAATTAAGGGTGCTAGGGAACACAATTTAAAAAATATTTCTTTAAGAATACCCAGAAATAAACTAGTTGTAATAACAGGATTAAGTGGTTCAGGCAAGTCTTCACTTGCTTATGACACTATTTACGCAGAGAGTCAAAGAAGATACATTGAATCACTTTCATCTTATGCCAGACAATTTATGGAAAAGATGGATAAGCCTGATGTTGATTATATTGAAGGTCTATCTCCATCAATATCAATTGACCAAAGGAAATCAAGTAAAAATCCACGTTCAACTGTAGGCACGGCAACAGAAATATATGATTACTTACGGTTACTTTTTGCTAGAATTGGTGTTCCTCATTGTCCTTCATGTGGGAAAAGAATATCAAAACAATCTGTTGATCAGATAGTAGATAGCATTATAAAGATGCCCGTTAACAGTAAAATAATCATATTATCTCCGGTTATTAGAGCAAAAAAGGGTGAGCATAAGCAGGTAATTGAGGAGATCAGAAAAAAAGGATTTATCAGGGTAAGAATAAACGGCCAGATTTCAGAAATTGATGATAATATAAACCTGGCTCGCTATAAAATGCATGACATAGATATTGTAGTTGATAGGCTGATAATAACTGAAGAGATGAAAAGCAGAATTAGCAGTTCTGTTGAAGCAGCCTTACAATTGAGTGATGGACTGGTTATAGTATTAAATGAAGAAAATAAAGAAACAATTTACAGTGAAAAATACTCTTGTCCTCATTGTGGAATCAATATGCCTGAGATAACTCCCAGAATATTTTCTTTTAATAGTCCGTATGGGGCATGCCCGGATTGTGGCGGATTGGGAGTTAAAATGGAATTTGATCCAGATTTAATTATACCTGATAAAAACATTTCTGTTTTAGAAGGAGCACTGACCCCCTGGGGGAGTGTGAAAGGTAAATATATTTATCATATACTGGCTGGTGTTGCCAGGCATTATAATTTTGACCTTAATACACCTTTTAAGAAATTAACTAAAAAACAACAGGATGTTTTATTATATGGTTCTGGTAAAACTAAAATAACATATGAATATAACCATGAAGAAGATGACAATGCCTGGATACATAAAAATGATTTTGAAGGTGTAATAAATAACTTAAAAAGAAGATATCGGGAAACAAAATCTGAATACATCAGGTCAGAAATACAAAAATATATGAATATAAATAATTGTTCAACATGCGCCGGTAAAAGATTAAGGAAAGAAAGCCTGATGGTTAAAATAAATGATCTTTCTATTTCTGATTTAGCAAATATGACTGTAAAAGAGGTTTTATACTTTTTTAACAACCTTAAGATTAAAGATAGAGAAGAAAAAATATCCAGACAAATCAGAAAAGAAATTGTTTCCAGGTTAACATTTTTATCCAATGTAGGACTTGATTATATAAGTCTTTCTCGCTCTTCTGCTTCTCTAGCCGGGGGAGAAAATCAAAGAATAAGATTAGCTACTCAAATTGGTTCAAGCCTTACAGGAGTTTTGTATATTTTAGATGAACCATCAATTGGTTTGCATCAAAGAGATAACAATAAATTACTAAACACTCTCATAAAATTAAGAGATCTTGGAAATACCGTATTGGTAATAGAGCATGATGAAGATACAATACGACTAGCAGACCATATAATCGATCTAGGTCCAGGTGCCGGTATTCATGGAGGTTATCTAGTAGCCCAGGGTAAAGAAAACAAAATAATGAACAGCAAAGAATCTCTTACCGGAAAATACTTGAGCAAAGAAATTCAGGTTCCGGTTCCCAAAAATAGAAGAGTCGGCAATGGTAAAACAATTCAAATAATTGGCGCAAAACAGTTCAATCTTAAAAATATTAATGTAAACATTCCACTTGGAAAATTTAATTGTGTAACTGGAGTATCGGGCTCAGGTAAAAGTACCTTGATCGAGGATATTTTATATAAAGCTCTTATAAAAAAAATAAATCATAGCAGAATTAAACCTGGTGAACATAAAGATATATTAGGAATTGAAAATATTGATAAGGTAATTAAAATTGATCAATCTCCTATAGGGAAGACATCGCGTTCCAATCCTGCAACTTATACTGGAGTGTTTACTCCAATCAGAGAATTGTTTGCTATGACCAGATTAGCAAAAATGAAAGGTTATACTCCCAGCAGGTTTAGCTTTAATGTAAAAGGTGGAAGGTGTGAATCATGTGAAGGAGCTGGAATAGTCAAAATTGAGATGTTTTTTTTACCGGATATTTTTATTCCCTGTGAGGTCTGCAAAGGAGAAAGGTTTAACAGAGAAACTCTTGAAATAAAGTATAAAGAAAAAAATATTTCTGAAGTACTCAATATGACCGTAGAAGAAGCTGATATATTTTTTGAAAATATACCTAAAATTAAAAGAATATTAAAAACTCTGATTGATGTCGGTTTAGGTTATATAAAACTTGGACAATCTGCAAGTACTCTTTCAGGTGGAGAAGCTCAAAGGATCAAGCTGGCAAAAGAATTAAGCAAAAAAAGCACTGGCAAAACTTTGTATTTGTTAGACGAGCCAACCACTGGACTTCATTTTGATGATGTTAAAAAATTGCTGGAAGTCCTGAATAAGCTGGTAGATCAAGGCAATACTGTTTTAGTAATAGAGCACAATTTAGATGTTATAAAATCAGCTGACCATATTATCGATCTGGGACCAGATGGAGGGAATGAGGGTGGCAGAGTTTTATTCGAGGGCAGTCCTGAAGAAATAATCAACTTTAACTCTTCTTATACAGGTCAATTTTTAAAGAAAGTTTTAATATAGTAAATTAATATAAAATTATAATAATATAGTTATGGATATAATAAAAAAAATTAAACAACTCCCCAAAAAAAACGGTGTGTATCTTTTTAAGGATAAACAGAATAATATTATTTATATAGGAAAAGCTATTTCTTTACAAGACCGGGTAAACTCATATTTTAATAAAAATTATTCACATTCTATTAAAATTTCAAGGTTGATAAAACAAATTTATGATGTTGAATATATATTAACTTCTTCAGAAATGGAAGCATTGCTTTTAGAAAGCAGCCTGGTTAAAAAAGAAAAACCATATTTTAATACTCAACTAAAAGATGATAAAAGTTATCCATTTATCCAGATAGACAAAAAAAATATTTATCCATCTATCCGTGTTATTAGAAAAAGTAATAAAAATATTCCCACAGAAGATTATTATTATGGACCTTTTGTTGATGTTGAAATGGTTAAAAATTCTGTTAAAAAATTGAGAGAAATTTTTAAAATTAGAAATTGTACTCAAAGAAAATTCAATCAAAAGAAAGCATGTCTGGATTTTCAACTTGGTCTTTGTTCTGCTCCTTGTGCAGATAAAATATCTGAAGAAGATTATCAGAAAAAAGTGCGAGAATGCAGAATGCTTTTAATAGGGCAGCATAAAAGACTTTTAACAGAAATGAAAAACGAGATGAAGATAGCATCTCAACTTATGCTGTATGAAAAGGCTGCTGCCACCAGGGATTCAATAATAATGATAGAAAAGCTGATTACACAAGGAAAAATCAGTAAATATTATAAAAAAAGACAAAAATACTATATAAGTCAAAAAAAAGAAAACTTTTTCTCTATAAAAACACTAACAGATATTCAAGCCTTTCTTGGCTTAAAGAATACTCCTTTGCATATCGAAGCTTTTGATATTTCCAATATTAGCGGCGACATTCCTGTTGGTTCTATGGTAGTGTTCAATTCAGGTGTTCCCGAAAAGAAAAAATATCGACATTACAAAATTAAAAACGTAAAGGGAATAAATGATTTTGCAATGATGAAAGAAGTTATTTACAGAAGATTTAAGGATGTTCTGGAAAAAAAAGAAAAAATGCCTGATTTATTATTAATTGATGGAGGTAAAGGTCAATTAAGTTCAGTTCTTGAAATTTTACACGATTTAAATATAGACCTGGATATTATATCTTTGGCAAAAAGAGAAGAAGAAATATTTATTCCCGGAAATAAAGAACCTTTTTTGCTACCAGAAGATTCTGAAATGTTGTATTTAATTCAGAGAATTAGAGATGAAGCACATCGATTCGCTGTTACATTTCATAAAAAATTACGTGAAAAATTGATTAAAAAATCTGTCATAGATTTTATTCCTGGAATAGGAGAAAAAAAGAAAATGATGCTTTTAAAAAAATTTAAAAGTGTAAATGCTATAAAAATAGCCCAAATAAATGAATTAACAGAAATACCAGGTATTGGTAAAAATACTGCCGTAAAAATTAAAACTGTTTTGGAGGCAAGAGATGATTTTAAGTTATCAGAATAACAAACCAGTAATTGACGATACTGTTTTTGTTGCAGTTAATGCTTCCGTGATTGGACAAGTATATATTGAAAAACATAGCAGTATATGGTTTGGTGCAATTTTAAGAGGAGATTTGGATTGTATATCTATTGGGCATTACACAAGTGTGCAGGACGGTACTATAATCCATGTAGGGAAAAATCATCCCACAAAAATAGGTAATTATGTTACAATTGGACATGGTGCTATATTGCATGCCTGTACAGTTCAAAATAATGTTTTGATTGGATCAGGCGCGAATATTCTGGACGGAGTAGAAGTTGGAGAGAGTTCAATTATAGCAGCAGGAAGTGTTATCTCTCCTAACACAATTATCCCTGCTAATTCTATGGTAATGGGAATACCTGGGAAAGTTATTAGAAAATTAACTGAAAAAGAAATTGCAGGATTAAAAGAACATGCTTTGCACTACTCAGAATTAATGAAAAATTATAAATAAAACTGTCCGGTTAAAGGTTTTTTAAAATGATTATTAAATGGTTAGGTCATTCTTGCTTTCTTATAACTAATGATAGGGGAATAAATATATTAACAGATCCATTTGATGAAACATTAGGCTATAAAATGACTAAAGAAAAAATAAATATCATTACCATAAGTCACGAGCATTATGATCACAACAACACAATGGGTATTAAAGGTAAGCCTACTGTGTTAAAAGGCCCGGTTTATAGAGATACTCATAAAATTATATTTCAGGGGATATCATCATTTCATGATAGTGTTTTCGGTAAGAATAGAGGTGAAAACACTATATTTAAGATTCTTACTGATAACCTAACTTTATGTCATCTTGGTGATCTTGGGCATCTCCTGGATGATGACCAATTGGAAAAAATCGGTTTGATAGATATATTGTTTATCCCTGTCGGTGGTTATTTTACACTGAATAATCACCAGGCAGACCAGGTGATTGCCCAAATAAAACCTAAAATAGTTTTGCCAATGCATTATAAAACTGATGCCATAAAATGGTCTATCGATCCTTTATCCACTTTTTTAGAAGAAAAGAAAAATATTTCTTTAATTCGAAATAATTTTTTTGAAATTAAACAAGGCAACCTTCCGGATAAAACCATTATATATATTTTAAATTACTGAATATTTTTTATAAAAAATATCCTGAAACTCTTTTTTTTTACAAATATACTATTATAATATTAAAGTGTTTTGTTGATTGAAGTTAGTATAATTTTATTTTGATTAACATTAAAAGTATGAATAATATATAAACTATTAAAAGTGAATAGGGGAAATAAATGACAAAATATATTTTTATAACAGGAGGAGTTGTTTCATCGGTAGGAAAAGGTATTACTGCTGCCTCTATCGGGAGAATATTAAAAAGCAGAGGATTGAAAGTAACAATCCAAAAACATGATCCCTATCTAAATGTTGACGCTGGTACCATGAGCCCTTTTCAACATGGCGAAGCATTTGTAACTAAAGACGGAGCTGAAACTGACTTAGATCTAGGCCATTATGAAAGATTTATTGATGTTGATCTCACTAAAGACAATAGTGTCACTACAGGAAAGATATATAATACAGTGATTTCCAAAGAGAGACACGGAGATTTTTTAGGTAAAACAGTACAAATAATACCTCACATTACCGATGAAATTAAATCAAGCATCAAACGGTTAAACAAGCCAGGTCAAACAACACTGGATGTTATTATTGTAGAAATAGGGGGAACTATTGGAGATATTGAAGGATTGCCTTTTCTTGAAGCAATCAGGCAATTCAGAAACGATATAGGAAAAGAAAATGTTTTGTATGTTCATGTATCTTTTTTCCCATATTTAAGAGCTGCAAAAGAAATTAAATCAAAACCAACCCAGCATAGCATCAAAGAATTGAGGGGAATAGGGATTCAACCGGATTTATTGATCTGTAGATCTCAATCAAGACTGACAGACTCAGTAAAAGATAAAATATCCCTCTTTTGTGATATTCCCAAAGAAGGGATTATTGAAGCCAAAGATGTAAACTCTATTTATGAAGTGCCTATCATACTGGAAGAACAACAATTAGGCGATACTATTTTAAATCTGCTTAATCTTCCTAAGAAAAAGGCAGATTTACATGAATGGAAAGAAATGATTAACCGGCTTTACCATCCTGATAAAAAAATCAATGTAGCATTGATAGGAAAATATGTTCGGTTAAAAGATGCATATATGAGTATAAATGAAGCATTGATCCATGCTGGAATATACCATAAATGTAAAATTGAAATAAAGAGAATAGATGCAGATCAATTTTTCAGTAATAACTATAAAGATTCTCTAAAAGATATCAATGCTGTATTAATACCAGGAGGTTTTGGTGTTAGAGGAATTGAAGGCAAAATAAAAGCAATAAAATATGCCCGTGAAAATAAAATACCTTTTATGGGAATTTGCCTTGGAATGCAATGTGCGTTAATAGAAATCGCCCGCAATAAAATCGGATTATCAGATGCTAACAGTACTGAATTTTCACCGGACACCCCTTACCCGATATTTGTATTAATGGAACAGCAGAAAAAATGCCAGGATAAAGGCGGAACAATGCGATTAGGTAATTATGACTGTAAAATTGATAAAAACAGCAAAGCATATCAAATGTACAAAAAAGAATTCATAAAAGAAAGACATCGCCATCGTTATGAATTCAATAATTCTTTTTTGCCAAAGTTTGAAGAAAATGATATAATTTTTAGCGGTATCAATGTTGAGAATAATTTAGTCGAAATATTTGAATTGAAGGATCACCCCTGGTTTGTCGGAATGCAATTCCACCCAGAATTCAAATCAAGACCAAATTCTCCCCATCCTGTTTTTGTTGGTTTTATAGAGGCAGCAATTAATAATTTGACTAAAGGTAATCAAAAAAATAAGCCTGGAGTAAAAGATTAATGGATGCTTTAATACTTGCTGGCGGAAAAGATAAAAACAATATAGGCTCTAATAACAAATTTAATAACAAAGCTCTGTTGCTTCTAAATGGTGTCCCAATGATTGAATATATAGTTGATGCTATATGTAAATCTCATAAAATTAACAATATTGTTATAGTAGGACCTCAACTGGAATTATCTCATTTTTTGGATGGAAAAGTTAATAAAATACTTGATTCAACCGATTCCATTGTTAATAATTTAAAAATAGGACTGGACTATATAAAAAGTGATAAAATATTTGTTTCCACCGCTGATATCCCTCTAATATCAGGAACAATAATTGATAATTTTATTGAAAAAAGTGAAAAATATGAGGCTTTCTTGTATTATCCTTTTATCAGGAAAGAAACAATATTGGAAAAATATCCTGATACAGTTAGATCTTACGCTTCTTTGAAAGAAGGTTTTTTTTGTGGTGGAAATGTTATTATTTTTTCAAAGGCTATTTTTGAAAAAAATAAAAACCTGTTAAACGAAGTTTATGAAAAGCGTAAAGATGTTAAAAAATATATCAATCTATTAGGGATGAAATTTATAATAAAATATTTATGCAAAACATTGACTATCGAAGAGATAGAAAAAAGAGCTGCTGAAATAGTTGGTTTCCCTGTAAAAGGCATTCTAATTGATAATCCCGAGATAATGATTGATCTTGACAAGTTAAGTGATTATGAACTTATTTTACGTGAATTAAATAAAAATAATTAACTGATTATATTTTATATTATTAAAAAATAAAAATATTAATGTATTGTTTTTTTAAAGATAAGTGATATAATTTAGATTGATAACTCCAGGGTTATTCTTCATGAATATTTATCCCACTGCATATCTAAACAAATACTGTTTGTTATAATTGAGGGTTTTTAAATAATTATGTGCCTGAACTTTAATGTGTAAATTATATTTTTTGCTTAAAAGACAAAACAAAAAAAATTGTTAATAAACTTTCCAAATAGCAATATTTTTTATTTAAGTAAAAATCATGCTTTTTTATCTGTATTTTTGATATTTATACTCTAGGGGGTTTTTATATTGGAATTAAATGAATTAAAAGAAATGAAAATAAATGAATTGTGTAAAATTGCCAACGAATTCGAAATAAATAATTGTGCTCGCATGAAAAAAATAGATTTGATATTTAATATTTTAAAAGCACAAACAGAAAAAAAAGGATACATGTTTTCTGAAGGCATCCTTGATATTATGAAGGAAGGTTTTGGATTTTTACGGACAGGAGGATATTTACCCAGTACAAATGATATCTATATTTCTCCGTCCCAGATAAAAAGATTTAACTTGAGTAATGGTGATCTGGTTTCCGGTCAAGTACGATACCCTAAAGAAGGTGAAAGATATTTCGCTTTATTAAAAGTAGAGGCTGTAAATCATGAAGATCCTGAACTTTCAAAAGACAGAATAGATTTTGAAAATTTGACCCCTTTATTTCCAAATGAAAGATTTATTCTTGAAACAAAGCCATATGAACTATCCACAAGAGTGATAGATATTTTTTCTCCCATAGGGAAAGGTCAAAGGGGAATAATAGTTTCACCTCCAAAAGCGGGAAAGACAATCCTATTGGAAAAAATTGCCAATGGAATTACTGAAAATCATCCTGAAACAAAATTAATGATTCTCCTGATAGATGAAAGACCGGAAGAAGTTACCGGAATGAAACGATCAGTAAACAATGCTGAAGTAATAAGTTCAACATTTGATCAGCCTATAAACCATCATATTAAAGTAGCCGAGATAGTATTAGAAAGAGCTAAAAGATTAGTAGAACTAAAACATGATGTAGTTATTCTACTCGATAGTATAACTAGATTGGCCAGAGCTTACAACTTAAATATTCCCACCAGCGGTAAAACATTATCCGGTGGTCTTGACTCCACTGCTTTATATTACCCGAAAAGATTTTTTGGCGCAGCTCGTAATATTGAAGAAGGAGGCAGTTTGACTATTCTGGCAACTGCCCTGGTTGAAACTGGCAGCCGAATGGATGATGTTATCTTTGAAGAATTTAAGGGAACAGGAAATATGGAACTAAAGCTGGATAGAGAAATATCTGATAGCAGAATATTCCCGGCCATTGATATCAAACGTTCCGGCACCAGAAAAGAAGAATTATTACTGGAAGCTGATGAATTAAGCAAAGCCTGGCTGATGAGAAGAGCCCTATCAAATCAAAGCACTATTGATGCCATTAGTTTAATCTTAAACAAGCTGAAAAAAACTAAAAACAATAGTGATTTCTTAAATGCTATAAAAGATGAAAATAATAACAGATAAAACAGCCCAAATGTTTTTGACGGTTTTAATTACTTATGATATAATTTTTTCGGAAATTCAGTTTTTATAAAAACTAAGGTGGATTAATAATAATGAAAAAAGATATACATCCAAAATACGGTAAATCTAAAGTGATCTGCGCATGTGGAAATACCTTTGAAACAAGCTCTACAAAAGAAGAAATAAGAGTAGAAGTCTGTTCTGCTTGCCATCCATTTTTTACTGGTAAACAAAAAATATTTGATTCAGCCGGAAGAGTGGAAAAATTTAACCGCAGATACAATCTGGAAAATGAACTTGAAGAAACTAGTAACGATGAAGAGGTTTAGATAAAAACCATTTTCACTCTAATATTTTAAATGTTTAATAATTAATAATAAAAAACAGGGCTAAAGCTCTGTTTTTTATTATTAATATTCTTTCATTTCTATTTCAAATATTGCATAACGCTCCTGGAGGGATTATTATAATGCATGAAGCTTATGACGGTGGAAGTATTGAAGTCATTTGCGGCAGCATGTTTAGCGGTAAAAGTGAAGAATTAATCAGGAGAGTAAAACGTGTTGAGATAGCTAAAAAAAAGATTGTAATTTTTAAGCCCGCTATTGATACACGCTCTGCAGCTGAATATATTTTTTCGCATAATGGAAGTAAAATACTGGCTAATTGTGTTAATAAATCAACAGATATAATAAATAATATTCCTGAAAATTGCGAAGCTGTTGCCATAGATGAGGCACAGTTTTTTGACAATAAGATTGTCTTTGTATGTCAAAAACTTGCTGATTTAGGTAAAAGAGTTATTGTTGCTGGACTTGATCAGGATTTTAGAGGTGAGCCTTTTGGACCGATACCTTTATTGCTGGGAATAGCTGAATATGTGGATAAATTACATGCCATTTGTATGGTATGCGGGAAACCTGCATCTAGAACACAAAGGATAATAAATGGAAAACCTGCGCATTACAATGACCCGACTATTTTAATTGGTGCTGATGAGACATATGAAGCTAGATGTAGAAAGCATCATCAAATTAACAGATAGGAAAAATATGAAAATAACTTTAATTAATTATACAGAAAATCCAGAAAAAACTGTTTCCCAGGCAGCTAGATTGTGTTATTCTGCTAAAAGTATTGCTGACATTGCCTGCTCAATGGATAAAAAGACCCAGGGAAGCCTGATAAAGAAAATAATGAAATTAGGTCATTACTCTGTTTTGGAACATGTTTCTTTTTCATTCGGCATTGAAAATGTCTCACGAGTATGCACTCATCAACTGGTAAGACACCGAATTGCTTCTTTTTCTCAAAGAAGTCAAAGATATGTAAAATATAATGACCCTAAAAATTATATAGTTCCAACCACAATTAATAATAATGAAAAAGCCAAATCAATCTATCACGAGGCACTGATAAACAATTTTAACTTATATCAGGAGCTGATTTCTGCCGGGATACCTGCTGAAGATGCACGATATATTTTACCGCAGGCAGTGTTTACCAGCATAATATTTACTGCAAACGCTAGAGAATTGCTTCATTTCTTTAAATTGCGATGCTGCAATAGGGCTCAGTGGGAAATAAGAGAAGTTGCTGTTGAAATGTTGAAACTAGCAAAAGAAATTGCTCCAGTTATCTTTGAAAGTGCTGGTCCCCCTTGTTTGACTGGCAAATGTCCCGAAGGTGAGATGTCTTGCGGAAAACCCTGGAAAAGAATGTCAAATAACTAAGTGACTCAAAATAATAATTTATTTTTTCTAAGAAAGCAGTGAAAAAATGTTTGAAAAATTGGATAATATAGAAAAAGAATATCAAGACTTAAACAAATATCTTTCTGATCCTCAGATAATTGCAGATCAGGAACAATTTCAAAAATTTGCTAAAAGACATAGTGAAATCTCCAAAACTGTTCAGTTGTATCAAAAATATAAAGAAACAGAAAAAGAGCTGGCTGAAAACGAACAATTAAAAAAAGAAGAAAATGATAATGACTTGCTTACTATGATTGATGAGGAAATTTCCAGCTTATCAAATCAAAAGAATATAATAATAGAAGAATTAAAAGAAATACTGAATCCGGAAGATCCTAGAAATAAAAAAAATATTATTGTTGAGATTAGGGCTGGAGCAGGTGGGGATGAGGCTGCACTTTTTGTTAGCGATCTATATCGAATGTACTCTCGTTTTGCTGAAAGGAACCGCTGGAAAGTGGAAGTCATGAATTCAAATCCCACAGGGATTGGAGGCTTGAAAGAAATAATTTTCGGAATATCCGGGGAAAATGTTTTTGGAGCACTTAAACAGGAAAGTGGTGTTCACCGGGTACAGCGAATACCGGTAACTGAATCAGGAGGCAGAATTCACACATCAACTGTTACTGTGGCCATTCTACCTGAAGCAGAAGAAGTAGAAATGGATATTAACCCTAATGAATTAAAAATTGATCGCTTTCGTTCAACTGGTCCAGGAGGACAAAGTGTTAATACAACTGATTCGGCAGTAAGGGTTACTCATTTACCAACCGGAATTGTGGTTACCTGTCAGGATGAAAAGTCTCAGCATAAAAATAAAGAAAAAGCACTAAAAGTGCTTAGAGCAAGATTATTAGATCGATTGCAAAAAGAGCAAAACCAGGAAATTGATGAACAAAGAAAAAAACAGGTAGGAACCGGAGATCGCAGCGAAAGAATTCGAACGTACAACTTCCCACAAAACAGAGTAACAGATCATCGGATTAATGTTAATTTTCATAATCTGGAAGAACTTCTTGATGGAGATCTCAGCGAACTTATTGTTGCTTTTAAAAATAAAAAATAAAATGAAAATATCAATGAAAAATAATAAATCCAAAACTGTTACAACTATAGGAGAATTATTTACTTTTGGTTGTGATTTATTAAAAAAAAATGGAAACCAAATGTATATTGATGACTCCTTGTTACTGTTAAGTTATTTGCTAAACAAAAAAAGACACGAAATATTTATAAACCGTTTTGAGATTGTTCCTGCTAATATCAAAGCAAAATATATTCAATGGATAAATAAGAGAAGCAAGGGAATACCCGTACAATACATTACCGGTTATCAAAATTTCATGGGACACGATTTTATAGTCAGAAAGGGAGTTCTTATTCCCAGGCCAGAAACTGAAATATTGGTAGAAAAAGTTATTGAATTTATCAAAAACCAAAAAGACAAAAAAATCTTTTTTCTATTGGATATCGGGGTTGGCTCTGGTATTATTCCTGTTTCTATTTGCCAATACTTCAAAAACACAAATATCAGCGTTCATTTTTATGCGATTGATATATCCAAAAAAGCTCTTGAAATAGCAGAAGAAAATGCAAATTTATTTAACTGCAAAGACAGGATAACATTTATTCAGAGTAATTTGTTTAAATCATTGCAAGATAAAAAATATATTAGCTTATTTGATGGAATAGTATCTAATCCCCCCTATATTTCTGATTTAGAATGGCCTGTCCTGGCAGATGAAGTTGCCGAACATGAACCTGTAAAAGCCCTTTATGGAGGTAAAAAAGGATTGTACTTTTATGAAAAAATTATAAAAGAATCTCCAAGATACTTGAATGATAGTAATGGTTTTTTAGCTTTTGAAATCGGACATACTCAAAAAAATCTGATTAGTCAGCTGATACTAAAAAATCCCTGTTATGAAAGTAAAATAAGTCTGTTCCGTGATTACTTTCATAATTATAGAATCTTGTTTGCTTATAAAAAAAATTATAAAATTAAGGATTAATCTTGAAAAACACTATTTTATTTATCTGCACCGGCAACACTTGCCGAAGTGTTATGGCTGAATATTTTTTTAACAATAAAATCAACTTGCTAAATTTAAAAAATAATTTCCAGGCTGATTCAGCTGGAATATTTGCAGAAAAAGGGATTCATGCTACAAAAGAAACTGTTACCTGCTTAAAAAAAAGAAACATTGATATTTCTACTCATACATCCAAACCTGTAAATTTAACACTAATAAGAAACGCTTTTTTGGTGCTGACTATGACTTTCAGTCAACTGAATTACCTGAATAATAAATATCCAGAACAAAAGAATAAAATATTTTTGTTTGGTGAATATATAGGAATTAATACTAAAAATAATGAAGCTGGAAAAGAAATAGAAGACCCTTTTGGAGAAGATCTTTGCATATATGAAAAAATATGTAATCAAATAGATATTGGCATTCAGGAATTAATAAATATATTAAGATAGGAATGGTATAAAAATATGCTAAAAATAGCAATTGCAAGTGATCATGGTGGTTATGATTTAAAAAAAGATATTATTACTTTTTTACAGAAATTGAATTATGCTTATTTTGATTTTGGCTGTAACAACAAAGAATCAGTTCATTATCCTGATTATGCTGAAAAAGTCTGTAACTCTATAATTAATAAAGAAAGTGATTGCGGGATTTTGATCTGTGGAACAGGAATAGGCATGTCTATTGCAGCAAATAAATATCAGGGAATCAGGGCTTCTCTTTGCCATGATACTTTTTCTGCAAGAAAATCAAAAGAGCATAATAATGCTAATGTGCTTGCATTGGGTGGAAGAGTAATATCAATCGGACTCGCTGGAGATATCATAAAAACCTGGCTTACTACAGACTTCAGCAATGAAGAAAGACATAAATTAAGATTAACTAAAATAGAAAATATTAACAATAATTCTACAATTTAAAATAGCAAATAATTAAAACTATATAATAATTTGGAGGAAATATTTTGAAAAACACTATAATACTAGACCATCCTTTGATTCAGCATAAGCTAACCATGCTCAGAAATAAAAAGACTGATGTAAAAGATTTTCGTGAACTTGTAGATGAACTTTCCAATTTGATGGCATATGAAGTTACCAGAGACATAGAATTAAAAGAAATTAAAATAGAAACTCCTATTGCTAAAACAACAGGTAAAATAATTTCTGGTAAAAAAATGGCTATAATTGCTATTTTAAGGGCTGGACTAGGAATGGTAGGTGGTATTTTAAAATTAATTCCTTCTGCTAAAGTTGGACATGTAGGTATGTACAGAGATCCGGATACCTTAAAACCAGTTAGCTATTATGCAAAATTGCCTAAAGATATTGATAAAAGAGAGGTGATAGTAGTGGATCCTATGCTGGCTACTGGCGGAACTGCTGTAGCAACAATCGAATATATAAAAAATCACACCAAATCTAATATAAAATTTATGTGTATTGTCGCTGCCCCTCAGGGTATCCATGAAATACACAAACATTTTCCTGAAATTGCCATATACACTGCAACTATAGATGAAGGCTTAAATGATCATGCTTATATAGTTCCAGGTCTTGGAGATGCAGGTGATCGTTTGTTTGGAACAAAATAAATACTTTTAACACTTATTTTAATAAAAACGCTCTTTGTGAGGAAATAAAAAATGGATAGACCGTCTTGGGATCAGTACTTTTTAAAGATTGCCGAATTAGTTGCCAGTAGATCTACATGCCTTAGAAGGAAAGTGGGTGCAATTATTGTTAAGGAGAAAAGAATATTAACTACAGGCTATAATGGTGCTCCCCGAGGACTAAAGCATTGCGCCGAGATTGGTTGTTTAAGAGAAAAACAGCAAATACCGTCCGGCAAACAACAAGAATTATGCAGGGGTTTGCATGCAGAACAAAATGCCATTATTCAGGCTGCAATGCATGGTATCAGCATTGAGGGTAGTTATATATATTGCACTAATCAGCCATGTGTAACATGTGTAAAAATGATAATTAATTCTGGAATTATTCGAATTATTTATCATAAGGGTTATCCCGATCAATTAGCAAAAGATTTATTGCAGGAAGCACAAATAGAAGAGATTACATATGAGCAAGAATAATAAAATAAAAATTGCCATTGTATTTGGCACAAGACCGGAATTAATAAAGATTTACCCTATAATAACAGAAGCACGGAAATACCAGAATTGGATTGACTTAATATTAATATCAACAGCACAGCACAGGGAAATGTTAGATCAAATAGCTTCTTTATTTCAGGTTGTTCCCGATTATGATTTAGATATAATGAAGCATAACCAGACAATCAGTCAAATAAATTCCCAGACTTTATTAAAATTGGAAAGAATTTACAAAGAAACAAAACCTGATATTGTTTTGGTGCAAGGAGATACCACAACAACATTTTCCGGGGCTCTAGCTGCATTTTATCAAAAGATAAATATTGGTCATATCGAAGCAGGACTTAGGACAACAAAAAAATATTATCCTTGTCCAGAGGAGATAAACAGAAGATTAACAACTGTCCTAACTGATTACCATTTTGCTCCAACTGAAAATGCGAAAAAATTGTTGTTAAAAGAAGGAATTGATAAAAATAATATTTATGTTACCGGAAACACTGTAATCGATACTTTATTTTTAATGCAAAAAAAAGATATAACATTTTCTGACCATAAAATTAATAATATCATATTAAATAAAAATCAAAGAATATTATTAGTGACAATGCACAGAAGAGAAAACTGGGGCAAACCTTTGGAAGATCTTTGCAGATCTCTTTTATGTATCAACGAAAAATATGATAATGTAAAAATAATTTTCCCTGTTCATAAAAACCCTCTTATAAAAGCAGTTGTTAATAAATATTTGTCTGGAAAAAAAGATATTGTTTTATCAGATCCTTTGGATTATTCAGAAATGGCTAACTTAATCAAGTATTCCACTTTGATTTTAACAGACTCAGGAGGAATACAGGAAGAAGCCCCAGCATTAGGCAAGCCGGTATTAATTTTAAGAAATGAAACTGAACGGATAGAAGTTATTGAAAAGGGATTCGCAAAATTGATCGGAACTGAGCCTGACAAAATTATTAATAATGTTGAAAATCTACTTTCAAATGATATTGAGTATAAAAAGATGTCCTGCAACAAAAGATCCCCTTATGGTGATGGAAAAGCAGCCAATAGAATAATTGAATTTATATTATTTAAATATAATTATATAAGTGAAAAACCTGATGAATTTATAATATAATTTTCTTCAATAGGAAATTAATCTTCTTCTTATTAAAAATATTTACCTCTGAAAACATTTAAAAACCATAAAGACTATATTACAACTGCCTGTTGTGTTATAATGTAAACTAATGTTTTATTTTATAAAAGGAGTAACAGTTTATTCTGAGTAATCCGATATGTTTCCATTGTGGGATGAGATGCCAACCAGAAAAGTTCCGATAATAACTATTTTAATTATCGCCGTTAATGCAGTAGTTTATTATTACCAGTTTTTTATAGTGCCAAATTCTACTCAGTTTATATATTCATATGGGCTTATTCCTTATGAAATAGTGAAAGGAGTAGATTTGTTTCCAAGCGGACCTTCCCCAATATATCTGTCAATAATAACTTCTATGTTTATTCATGGTAATTTTGTTCATTTATTTGGGAATATGCTTTATTTATGGATTTTTGGAAATAATATTGAAGATGTTCTGGGTGATATCAAATTTATTTTTTTTTATTTCTTATCAGGGATTTTAGCGGCCTTTATGCAAATCATAATTAGTCCGTATTCAGATATTCCCATGATTGGAGCTAGTGGAGCGGTTGCAGGAGTTCTAGGTGCTTATTTTATACTTTTTCCAAAGTCAAGAATAACTACATTAGTATTTTTTGGTTTTTTTATCCGATTGATTAAAATGCCAGCCCTGTTTGTACTAGGTATTTGGATTGTTTTTCAAGTTTTGTATGGCCTTTCCAACCTGACTAGTCAGAGTGTAAATTCCGGGGTAGCCTGGTTTGCTCATATCGGTGGTTTTATCGGTGGTATTTTATTAATAAAGCTTTTTATCAATATCCCTAAAAAACCATCTCATTTCTTATAATTAATAAATAAATTATAAATTTATTAATAAAACTCCTTTTTGATAAATAACATTAATTAAGATATAATTTATGCAGATTTTTTGCATTAATTGTAAAAATCAAATACTTTATGTTATTTTGTTTATTTCATTTGAATATTACAGAAAATTAATTAACAATTGCATTTATAATTAAAATAATTAAAAATTATTCAAGCATTCAAGTATTAATGTTATAATGTTTTTTTATCTGATTAGACAAATACAATAAATGTATTAGAGTAAAATATATTAAAAAAAATATCAATAAATAATTGAATATTAAAAAGAAAGCAGAATAAGAGAACAAGAAAAATGAAAGAAGGTTTTTTTATTTCCTTAGAAGGATTTGAAGGCTCCGGGAAAACAACCATTGCAAAAAAGATGCATGAAATATTAACAAAAAATAAATACAAAGCAATGTTAACAAAAGAGCCTGGTGGCACCTATACTGCAGATAAAATAAGAGAAATATTATTAGAAAAAGAAACAAAAAATTTGGGCAATAAAGCAGAGTTATTGCTTTTTGCTGCTTCCAGGTCAGAGAATGTATTGCAAAATATAAAGCCAGCTTTAAAAAATGGCTTCATAGTTATTACCGATCGTTATTTTGATTCGACTACTGCTTATCAGGGATATGGTAGAGGGCTTGATATGGAAGCAGTAAATTTTATAAATGAATTTGTTACTGAGAATATAATACCAAATCTTACTTTTTATCTTGATGTGGATCCTGAAATTGGATTAAAAAGATCTACTGTTTCCAGCCAGGGGAAAGAAATGCGCTTTGAAGATGAATTTTTGAAAGGGAAAATAATTAAGGGAAAATTATTTCTGGAAAGAGTTAGAGATGGCTATCTCAAAATAGCTGCACAAAATCCTAAAAGGATTAAAATAATAAATTCAAATAGAAGTATTGATTTTGTCTTAAATGATATTATTGCTATCTTAAATAATTCTTTGCCCAGAAAATTGGACTTAAATAAAATAAATTAAAAAGAGTATATAGCTGTATGATTTCATTCAATAATATAATTGGTCATGAAAAAATAATTGATTTTTTAATAAAAAGAATTAAAAATGATAAAATTGGACATTCATATCTTTTTACTGGAAATCAAGGCATTGGCAAAAAATTAACTGCAATTGCTTTTGGAAAAGCAGTTAATTGTGATAATTTTTCTAAATTATTTGATTCCTGCAATAACTGCAATTCATGCAAAAAAATAGAGAAAGGAATTAATTCAGAATTTAAATTGATTGAACCAATTAATTCTGTAATAAAAATAGAACAAATTAGAGATATAAAAAGGGACATCTATTTACAGCCAACTGAAAACAGAAAAAAAGTATATATTATAGATGAAGCGGACAGGATGAATATTGAAGCCTCAAATTCTCTATTAAAAATATTAGAAGAACCGCCTAATTATGCTGTTATAATTTTAATAACCACTTTTTTCAATTCTATTTTGCCAACCATTATTTCCAGATGTTGCCATTTATCTTTCAAACCACTTACTTTTGAGCAACAAAAAACTATTCTTTCTGCTACAACCAATTTTAATCATGACGAATTGGATAGATTATTCAGATTATCTTTTGGGATTACCGGTAAAAGACTTGTGGAAGAAAATAATCTTGAAAAAATAAAATTTAAAGAGCAATATATAAATATTCTGGCAAAAACAGAGCCCTGGAAAATGGAAGAATTTGTCTTCAAATATGAAAAAATATTTCCAGGTATTAAAGAAAATTTTTATGATTTTTTAGAAATATTGTTACTTTGGTTTCGTGATATATTAATATTAAAAGTCGGGGTAAAAAATAATAAACAGCTATCTTTCTCAGAACAATATAAAAAAATAGAGGAATATTCTGAATATTATTCCAGAAAGAGATTGATTATGATTATATATTATTTATTAAATATACCGGGTTTACTGGAAAAACATATTAACCAGAATAACCTTTTGGAAAATATATTTCTTGAATTAGGGGATTAATTATGCCTGATGTTGTAGGAATTCAATTTAATAATTCTAGTACCATATACTATTTTAAAAGTACAAAATGCCCTTTGGAAATAGGAGATTTTTGTGTTGTTAAAACATCCATGGGCCTTGATATTGGTAAAGTAGTAATACCTGTGCAGAGTGTAAAATCTGAAGAAATTGAAACACCTCTGAAAAGTATTGTTAGAAAAGCTACTAATGATGATTGTCAAAAATGGGAAGATATCCAGCATGATGAGAAAGAAGCATATGAGATATGTTTAAGTAAAATAATGAAACATCAGCTGGATATGCATTTGATAAGATGCAAATATTTATTTGATAAAAGCCGTTTAGTGTTTTATTTTTGCTCTGATAATCGCATAGATTTTCGCGAACTGGTAAAAGAACTTGCCTATATCTTTAAAACAAAAATAGAATTAAAACAGGTAGGGGTCAGAGACAAGGCAAGAATGGTAGGCGGACTAGGGATTTGCGGCAGACCTTTATGCTGCTCTACTTTTATGTCAGAATTTAAACCAGTTCCAATCAATGTAGCTAAAATGCAGAGTGTTGCCTTAAACCTGTCAAAAGTTTCTGGGACATGTGGAAGATTGAAGTGTTGTTTAAATTTTGAATCTCAATTTTATAAAGAAGAATTAAAAAAATATCCTAAAGTTGGTAAAAGCATTGTTACTAAAGATGGTAAAGAAGGAAAAGTAATTGAAGTAAACATATTAAGCAGATATGTTGTTATTGAGACAATAGAAAAAGAAGATAATGAACGTATTAAAAATAGATTAAAAATAAATATAGACGACCTGTACTCTAAAAAAGGAGAAGTAGAGATATTAGACAAAAATGTACAAAATAAACCTTCAGCCGGGAGAAATAATAGAAACTTTAAAGAAGAATCAGTTAAAAATAATACAAAATAAAAATTATTATTGTTTTTCTACTGACTCTATCCTTTTGAGTAACTTTATAGTTTTAAAAAAAAGGGAAAAAGTTATAGATTTTGGAACAGGCTGCGGTATAATTCCCTTAATGATTTATGATAAAGAAAAAAACAATGAAATTTATGCTATAGAAATACAGGAAAAACTGGCAAAATTAGCTCTTAAAAATGTTGAAATAAACAATTTGCAACAAGAAATACATATTATTAATAACGATATTAAGAATTTAAAAAATGTTTTCCCTGGTGAAAAGTTTAATGTTATTACAGCTAATCCACCATTTATGTCTTTAGGCAGAGGAAAGCAGAATTCAACAGAAGACCAGTTGCTGGCACGACATGAAATTAACATTGATTTGGATAGCATATTTCAAATAAGTAATTACTTATTAAAAAGAAGAGGCAGGTTATATATTATACACAGAGCAGACTACCTGGTTCCGCTGATAGTTAAATTAAAAAACAACAATCTGGAGCCCAAATTAATTAATATTGTGTATACTAAACAGGGGCAAAGCGCCAAAAGAGTACTAATTGAAGCAAGAAAAGATGGTGGCACAGAATTAAAGATATTACCGCCTCTTTATTTAAAAAATTAAAATCTATTTTTATATGAGTTTTTATAACTTTTGAAAGAGAACAAATGAATTTTTTGACTAACTCCTTTGGAAAATTTTATATTTGCGGAACTCCTATTGGGAACCTGGATGATATAACATTGCGTTGCCTGAAAACTCTAAAAGAAGTTGATCTGATTGCTGCAGAAGATACCAGACATACAAGGAAACTATTAAATTACTTCAATATCAAATCCAGATTAATCAGTTATTATGAATTCAATAAAGAAAAAAAAAGTAAAATAATACTATCTCATTTAAAAGAAGGTAAAAATATAGCCCTGGTTTCTGATGCGGGAATGCCTGGAATCAGCGATCCTGGATATGAGATTATTAATTTAGCTCTGAAAAATAACATTCAGGTTATCCCTGTTCCTGGGGTGTCTGCTTTGACTACTGCTTTATCAATATCAGGATTTAACGTCAACCAGTTTGTTTTTATTGGTTTTATTCCTAAGAAAAAAAAAGAAAAAGAAAAATATTTTACTGAAATAAAAAATGATAAAAAAACTATTGTTTTCTTTGATTCTCCATATCGCATCAAGGAAACTTTGACAATTCTAAAAGACATCTTAAACGACAGGAATGTTGTAATTAATAGAGAGCTAACAAAAAGATTTGAAGAAACATTAAGAGGAAAAACAAGCTCAATACTGGAAAAAATGCAAAACAGGAATATAAAAGGAGAGTTAACTGTTATCGTAGAGGGAGCAATTGATGCAACTTCAGATGCAAATCAGGGGAAAATTTTGCCTTCTACTGAGCTGATAGCAATGGAAAAAGAAATTACACAAAGAATAAGTGAGTATTTAGAGAAAGGGTATTTTAACAAAGATATTGTTTCTTATATAATTAAAGAATATCCCGTATCAAAGAATTGGATTTACAAAGAAATTATAAAAATTAATAATGATAAATTATAAGCAATAATTTTTCTATATTAATTAATATGAAGAAATTACCTTTTAAGTAGATCCAGTTCAAGTAAAAAAGTCCAGTTAATAGAAAGGAATAAAAAAATAAAAAATGGAAAAGAGAAAACCTTACTATATTACAACACCAATTTATTATGTAAATGATGTGCCTCACATTGGACATGCCTATACAACAATCGCAGCTGATACAATGGCTAGATTTAAAAGGTTACAAGGATTTGATGTTCTTTTTGGAACAGGAACTGATGAGCATGGACAAAAAATAGCTAAATCTGCAGAAAAAATAGGGCTAAAACCCATTGAACTTGCTAATCAGGTAGTATCGAAATTTAAAAACTTATGGCCAATATTAAATATAAAACCTGATGATTTCATTCGTACTACCGAAAAAAGACATGAACAGGTAGTTAAAAAAATCTTTGAAAAATTGTATGAGAAAGGCGATATTTACAAAGGGGAATATGAGGGCTGGTATTGTGTTACTTGTGAAGCATTCTGGCCGGAAAGTCAGGTAGAAGGTAAAAAATGCCCTGACTGCGGTAAAGAAGTTGAAAAATTTAAAGAAGAAAGCTATTTCTTTAAAATGAGCAAATACCAGGAAAGACTCCTTGCTTATATTAAAGAAAATCCTGATTGCATAAAACCTGAAACCAGGAAAAATGAAATAATTCGTTTTGTTGAACAGGGATTAAGAGATCAAAGTGTAACCAGAACAAGAGCAAGCCTGGATTGGGGAATAGATGTTCCTTTTGATTCCAATCATGTAGTTTACGTTTGGTTTGATGCCTTGATAAATTATTTGACTATGGCCGGTTATGGCATAAATCAAGATAAATTTAATAAGTACTGGCCTGAAGTTGTTCATTTAATAGGGAAAGACATATTAAGGTTTCATACCATTATTTGGTTCACCATGTTAATGGCTGCTGATATTACACCTCCCAGGATGGTTTTTTCACATGGATGGTGGACTATGGAAGGCGAAAAAATGTCAAAATCAAAAGGAAATGTAGTAGATCCTTATCAGGTTGCCGAAGAGTTTGGTGCTGATGCCTTCAGATATTTTCTATTAAGAGAGCTTTCCTTTGGACAGGATGGAAATTATTCAAAGAAATTATTGATTCAAAGGATTAATTATGATCTGGCCAATGACCTTGGAAATCTGTTAAGCAGAACAGTTGCGATGATTCAGAAATTCTGTTCAGGGAAAATACCGGTAATAAGTATATCCTCTTTAAATAATGATCAATATGACCTGGAATTATCGGAACTTGCCAAACAGACTGTAGAAAACCTCATGATTGATATGGAAGAATTTTCATTTAATACAGCCCTGGAAAATATATGGAAATTAGTCCGGAGAACAAACAAATATATAGATCAGACTGAACCCTGGATGCTTGGAAAAGATATTGATAAAAAAGAACGGTTAGAAGTCGTTCTCTATAATCTGGCAGAATCATTAAGAATTATTGCTATCCTGACTTACTCTTTTATTCCAGAAACCTCTTTAAAAATATGGAATCAATTAGGGCTTACAGTCAATATTGAAGAAATGAATATCCCTGTTAATACAAAATGGGGAGGGTTGAAAAACGGGATAGAGGTAATACCAGGCGAAAATTTATTTCCAAGAATTGAAGAAAAAAAGATAAATAATGACAATGAAAAAGAGGTTCAAAAAATGGAGAATACAGAAAATATTACAATTAACGACTTTAAAAAAATTGATTTGAGAGTTGGAAAGGTATTATCAGCAGAAGAAATACCAGGTGCAGACAAATTGCTTAAAATAAGAGTAAACTTTAACAGTGAAGAAAGAACATTAGTTGCCGGGATAAAAGAGCATTATTCGCCAGATGATCTTATCGGTAAGAATATAGTAGTTGTTTTTAATTTGGAACCTGCTAAAATTAGAGGTATTCAATCTCAAGGAATGTTATTAGCAGCTTCAGATAATAATAAAGTTGTCCTTCTAACTACTGAAAAAGAAATTAACCCTGGCAGTAAAATAAAATGATTTACTTATAATATTATAATAAAAATGCGAGGTTAAATTGGCCAAAAAAGAAGAACAGGTTAATGCAAAAAAGAAAAAGAAAAAAAGCAGGCAAAAAAAGGCTTTCCTGGTTATCCTGGATAAAGTAAATAAAATTATCAATTTTATTTTCCTGATATTTTTTACAATAATTGTTGTGTTTTTTATCATGGGAATACTAAAGTTAAATAATCTATCAACTTCTATAGAAAATTTATCCAATTCATACCAGGAGTTGAAAGAAGAAAATATTTCTCTAAAAACTTCTTTAAATGAAATGATTCAAGAAGTATATTCGATTCATAATCGATTTGAAAATAACATTATAAGCAAAGAGCAGTTTACTGAAATATATATGCAGCTTCAGGAGTTAACCGGAATGATTTCTGAAGAGAATAAAAGAGAATTTTATATTAGTCGTATTGTAAATATTATATCAAATCATAATAAGGATCTGGAAAGTGAAACTATTTATGAAGTAGCAAAACATATTTATGAAAATTCTGTAAAATATGGAATTAACCCTTTGTTGACCAGTGCTTTAATTAAAGTCGAAAGTAATTTTGATACTGAGGCCTTATCTGAAGCTTATGCTTTCGGCCTTTGTCAGGTCCGAAGGTTTATTGCTAAAGAACTGGCTGAAAATATTGGGATAAAATGGGATGGAGCTGAAAATACGCTTTTTGATCCTGAAAATAATATCAGGATAGGTTTGCATTATCTTTCATTGCTTTATGAGGATTTTGGTGACATGAAACTAGCCCTCGCTGCTTATAATCATGGACCCTTTAAAATACAGGAAATATTGTTAAATGATAGTGAAATCCCGAATAGTTATACCGAAAAAGTATTAAAAAATTATGCTCAATTCCGCGGATTTGACTATGAAAATATAGATGATTTATTATATCACGATCAAAATGGAACATATTAATGTTTTTTGCAAATATATTATTAACAAGGTAATACAGGAATGTTATTATGAAAAAAATTGCCCTTATTTTGGCTGGAGGAAGAGGAAAGCGCTTTTGGCCTCATAGCCGTTTTAATAAACCTAAACAATTATTGCCATCACCAAGCGGAAACAGCATGCTTAGAGAAACTTTTGAAAGACTTTTAACTTTTTTTGAGCCCAATGATATTTTTATTTCCACAACTGAGGATTTGTTTCAGCAGGTTAGAGAGATAGTTCCTGAAATAGATTTGCTAAATTATATTTTAGAACCGACCGGGAAAGATACAGCAGCAAGTATTGCCTTGTCAGCATTGCTAATAAATAATTATCATAAAAAAGCTTCAATAAACCTGGCTATTTTCCCAATTGATCATTATATCCCTGAAAAAGAGCAGTTTCAAGATTCTTTAAAAGATGCTTTTCAGATTGCTTTTGATTACAATAGACCTGTACTGATAGGGATAAAGCCAAAAAAAAAGGAACCAAGATATGGTTACATTGTTGTTGACAAACAAATAACCAATGTTAAAAATATAAAACTTTATAAAATATTGAAATTTAAAGAAAAACCCGATGAAAATTGGATTGCTGAAAGTGAAAAAAAGTTTCAGCTTTTTTGGAATACTGGAATATACGTCATGCCAAGCCAATTTATTTTTCAGTCAATAAAACAATTTCTTCCAGAACTGGACAAATCTATGCAAATAATATCCCAAAGTATTGGAACATTAGATAAAAGCCAAACAATCAGAACTCAATTTGAGAAGATAAAAGCAGTTTCTTTTGAATATGCGGTTCTGGAAAAGACGCTTGAGATATTAGCTGTTGAAGGCGGATTTGTTTGGGATGATATTGGTTCCTGGCATGCTGTAGAAAGATTCATCCCAATGGACATAGATGGAAATATTATACAGGGAGAACACTTAGGGATAGATACAAAAAATTGTATAATTATAAATGACAATGGACTTACAGTTACTATTGGACTTGACAATTTTGTTATTATAAAAAATGGGCCAATCCAAATGATATATCCCAAAAATAGAGAAGGAGACATAAAAAAAATAATTTCACAAATGGAAAAAGATACCCAATTTAAAAAGTATTTGTGAAAATATTTTTTTATTATTTATACTGAATCAATACAAAAGATTACCGAAATATTTATTAAAGCCGAAAAGCAGAAGGAGGAATCACTTTGAAAGAAAATTACTTATTCACATCAGAATCTGTTACAGAAGGGCATCCTGATAAAATAGCCGACCAGATTTCTGATGCTATATTAGATGAAATATACCAGCAGGACACAGAAGCAAGGGTTGCTGTAGAGACATTAGTTGCAACCGGTTTAGTGCTGGTGGCAGGTCAGGTTACCACTCAGGGGTATGTTGATATTCCAAAAATAGCCAGGGAAACTATAAAAGAAATAGGTTATACTAGGGCTAAATTTGGTTTTGATTGTGACACCTGTGCAGTATTGACATCAATAGAAGAGCAATCTAAAGATATTGCTTTAGGGGTAAATTGCGCCTGGGAAACAAGAGAAGAAAAAAAGATTCCTGAAAAAGATAAAATATCAGCTACAGGGGCAGGTGATCAGGGAATGATGTTTGGCTATGCTTGTACTGAAACCCCCGAATTGATGCCATTGCCAATTTCATTAGCCCATAAATTGACTTATAGGCTTGCTGAGGTCAGAAAAAATAAAATAGTACCCTATTTAAGACCGGACGGGAAATCTCAGGTTACTGTGCAATATTTTGATGGCAAACCTGAAAGAGTGGAAGCAATAGTTATCGCTGCTCAACATCATCCAAATGTAGATCTGCAAACTATCAGAGATGATATTATGGAAAAGGTTATCAAAAAAGTTATTCCTGGTAAATATCTTGATAACAAAACAAAGTATTATATTAATTCAACAGGAAGATTTGTTATCGGCGGACCTCAGGCTGATACAGGATTAACAGGAAGAAAAATAATTGTAGACACATATGGTGGTTTTGGAAGTCATGGAGGAGGATGTTTTTCTGGAAAAGATCCCACAAAAGTTGATCGTTCAGGAAGTTATATCTCCAGGTACATTGCTAAAAATATTGTTGCAGCTGGAATAGCTGAAAAATGTGAAATTGAAATTGCTTATGCTATAGGAGTGGCTAATCCTGTATCAATAATGGTAAATACTTTTGACACAGGAAAACTATCAAATTCCAGGATAATAGATTTAATCAAAAATAACTTTGATCTCAGACCAGCTGCTATAATCAATGATTTAAAATTAAAGAGACCTATCTATAAAAATACTGCTGCTTACGGGCATTTTGGCAGGGAATTGGAAGAATTTACCTGGGAAAAAACTGATAAAGCAGAATTATTGAAGTAAAAAAACAGTAATATATGTAGCTTGTTCCTTGCCTTCTTTATAAAAAGGAGGAAAATAGTGAAGATTATTGAATTACTAAAAACTGCCAGTGACTTTGAGGCATCGGACTTACATCTTACAGTAGGAGTGCCGCCAACTCTGAGAGTTAATGGTTCGCTTTTGAAGATGGATTTACCCGAGCTAACTGAAAATGATGTTTATGAGCTTCTTTACAGTGTTATGAGTAATGAACAAAAGAAAAAATTTGAGGATATAAATGAAATCGATTTTTCTCTTGAAATAGTTAATGGAGAACGATTTAGAGTCAATGTTTTCCGTCACAGAAGAGGAATGGCAGGTGCTTTTAGATTGATTCTAGGTAAAATAAAAACACTGGAAGAGCTTGGCTTACCGGCTTCTATAGGAAACCTGGCCAAGATTCAAAAAGGATTAGTTCTTGTTACCGGCCCAACCGGTAGTGGTAAATCTACCACACTTTCAACTTTGATTGATATAATTAATGAAAATCAGAGGTTGCATATAATAACTATTGAGGACCCGATTGAATTTGTTCATAAGCATAAAAAATGTATTATCGAACAAAGAGAGGTAGGCTCGCATACTCAATCTTTTTCGTATGCCTTAAGAAGCGCTTTAAGGGAAGATCCTGACGTGATTCTGGTAGGCGAAATGAGAGATCTGGAAACAATTTCTATGGCTGTAACAGCAGCAGAAACGGGACATCTGGTATTTTCAACTTTGCACACGAATAGTGCGGCTGAAACTGTGGAGAGAATTATTGATGTTTTTCCACCTGAGCAGCAAAGACAAATCAGAATACAATTGGCTGAATCTTTAATTGCTGTTTTGTCTCAATCTCTGATACCAAACATTGATCAGACTTCTCGTGTTCCGGTTGTTGAAATAATGAGAGCAACTCCAGCAATTAGAAATATCATCAGAGAAGAGCGTATCCATATGATATATGCTACTATCCAGAGCTCTTATCAGCATGGAATGCAGACAGTTGACCAGTGTTTAAAGGATTTATACAAAAATCATATTATCGACAGGGAAGTAGCAATATCAAAAGCAATGGATCCAAATTATGTAACATCTCATTGAATGAACAATTAAAATAATATTTTACATAAGCTTTTTCTAAGTTTGCTTATAAGGAGTGACATTATATGAAAGAAAATAATAAAAAACTTGGAGAAATATTATTAGATTATAAAATGATTTCTTCAGAACAATTAACAAAGGCATTAAAAGTACAAAAACAAAAAAATAAACGGATTGGAGAAACATTAATTAAATTAAAATTAGTAACTCAAGATCAGATAAACTGGGTTTTAAGCAGACAATTAGATATGCCATATGTTCAAATTGAAAAAGAGCAGCTGGATTTTAATCTGATAAAAAAAATTCCCGAATACTTAATAAAAAATTATAATTTAATTCCTTTAATAGAAATAGAAGGCAAAGTAACTATTGCAATGGCTGATCCCACAGATTATGAAGCAATTGAAAGGGTAAAATCTGCTTTTCAAAATAATATTGAAATAGTTTTTGCTTCTTTTCAAAACATTGCCGAAATAATTAAACTTATCGAGCAAGAACATCCTGATATCTGGGAAAAATAATGCCGAAAAGAATGAAAAAGGAGATTACAGAGATAAATGGATTATAAGATTCAAGAAATATTAACAAAAGCAAAAGACAAAGAAGCTTCAGATGTTCATTTAAATATTGGCATACCGCCAGTTTTTCGTTTAAACGGAAAAATGACTAAATCAGAATTCCCTGTATTAAGCTCAGAGGATGTCCAAAAATTGATTTATAGTATAATCTCTGACAAGCAAAAAGACGATTTTGAAAAAAACAAGCAGTTAGATTTTTCTTATGAAATAAAAGATGTTTCCAGGTTTCGAATTAATATTTTTAAGCATCGCCTGGGAAATGCTGCCGTAATAAGACTTATTCCTAATGTTATACTTTCTACAGAACAATTGGGATTACCGGAAATAATAAATACATTAACAGAAAAAGATAAAGGGATTGTTCTTGTTACCGGCCCAACCGGCAGTGGTAAATCTACCACTCTGGCGGCTTTAATTGATATTATAAATACTCAGCGATATGATCATATTATTTCAATTGAAGATCCTATTGAATTTGTCCATACCCATAAAAATTGTGTCATTTCACAAAGAGAAATCGGAGAACATGCAGAATCATTTGCCAGTGCTTTAAGAGTAGCCTTGCGTGAAGACCCGGATGTTATTCTGGTAGGTGAAATGAGAGACTTAGAGACAATTTCTATGGCTTTAAAGGCTGCCGAAACAGGTCATCTGGTGTTTTCGACCTTGCATACCAACAGTGCAGCAGATACCATAGAAAGAATAATAAATGCCTTCCCGGCACATCAACAGGCTCAAGCAAGATTACAGGTAGCCGGATCTATTGAAGCAGTAATTGCTCAAACTTTAATTCCCACTTCAGATGGACAGGGAAGAGTTGCAGCTATGGAGTTAATGCTGGCAACCCCTGCTATCAGAAACCTGATTCGTGATGAAAAAATACATCAAATACCTTCTACTATTCAAATTAGTAAAAAAGCAGGCATGCAAAGTTTGGATCAATCTTTAAAAGATTTGCTAATGCAGGGAAAGATAACCAGAGAAGCTGCTTTAAAAAAAGCTATTAATAAAAATTCTTTTATTGAATATGCCGGGTTATAAAAGTATGAATTATTGACTTTTTTATTGTAAATATTATAGAATATCTAAAAATAACTTTTCTATTTTAGTTAAAATTAAATAATATATCTAAATAGTAAGTTTTTAGAAAAGTAAATTACCTTAACGGTAATTGAAAGACAATCTGAATATTCTTTTAAAATATTTAAAGAATAAAACTTACCGTTAAATGCGTTAAAATAATTAAGCGAATGTGAAAACAAATCCATTAAACAGGGTGGCACCGCGAAATAATTTCGCCCCTGATAGTATTATTAAATATTATCAGGTTTTTTATTTTATAAATAATTTTTTATTTAGTGTAAAACCCTGTTAAAGATAATAACTGATTAATTACATGAACAGATAAGGAGATTGCCGTGTTAACAAAAGCTCCAAAAGGAACAAACGACATATTGCCATCACGGATTGATTATTGGTATTATGTTGAAGAAATTATAAAAAACACTTTACAGAAATTTGGATACAGAGAAATCAGAACTCCTTCTTTTGAACATACTGAGCTGTTTATCAGGGGTATCGGTGAAACTACTGATATAGTAAATAAGGAAATGTTCACATTTCAGGATCAAAAAGGCAGGAGTTTAACTTTAAGACCTGAAGGGACTGCACCAGTAGTAAGAGCTTATTTAGAGCATAAAATTGGTAGAGAAAATCCGGTCAGCAAACTTTTTTATTTAGGCAGCATGTTTCGTTGTGAAAAGCCGCAAGCTGGAAGATTTCGTCAGTTCAATCAATTTGGATTAGAGGCAATTGGCTCCCCTTTTTCTCTGGTAGATGCAGAAATAATAGCAGCAGCTGTTGCTATTTATAAAAAGATTGGTATCAAAGACTTTAGTTTAATCCTGAACAGCGTGGGCTGCAGAAAATGCAGGCCTATTTATTTAAAAGAACTGAAAGAATATTTCCAGGACAAAAAAGATTTATTGTGTTCTGATTGTCAGGAAAGGTATCACAAAAACCCGTTGCGGATTTTAGATTGCAAGAAAACAAATTGCCAGATTCAAATAAAAAAAAGTCCGTCTATTTATGATTATCTTTGTGAGGATTGTTCTGAACATTTCAGTAAACTGAAAAAATATTTAGACCATTTGACAATTAATTATCAGATAAATCCATTGCTGGTTAGGGGTTTGGATTACTATACAAAAACTGCTTTTGAAATTACTTCAGGAGAATTAGGGTCTCAAAATGCAATAGGCGGAGGCGGTCGGTATGACTATTTGGTAGAAGAGTTAGGCGGGTCACCTACTCCTGCCGTAGGCTTTGCAGCTGGAATTGAAAGAATTATCTCTACAATGGAAAAACAGCAGATAAAAATACCTTTCTGGGAGGGTTTAAAAGTATTCATTGCTGCCACCAGTGAAAAAGAAACATCTATTGCATTGCAGGTTGCTTTAAACTTGAGAGAAAATAATATCAGCACAGAAATTGACTTTCTTAACAAAAGCTTAAAAGCCCAAATGCGCCAGGCAAATAAACTACAGGTTTCTTATGTTATTATACTGGGGCAAGATGAACTAGTTCAAAAAAGTGCAATTTTAAAAAACATGCTAGACGGGCAGCAGAAGATTGTCAATTTAGATGATCTTGCAAATGAAATTATCTCTTGGCAACAAAAAGAAAGATTATAAATATTCTGTATGCATCTGTATACAATTAATATAAGGGTAATGCGATAGGGGGAATTTATTGTAATGACAAATATAAGTATATCTCAAATTAGGGATTATGAAGAAAAAATTGTTTCTATAAAAGGATGGTTATACAATCAGCGTTCAAGTGGAAAAGTAAAATTTATGATTATTCGTGATGGCTCAGGTTTTGTACAAGGTATACTGGTAAAAAATGAAATAGATGAAGAATATTTTAATATGCTGGAAAATATAAACTATGAATCATCTATAATAGTAGAGGGTTTAGTTAAAAAAGAAAATAGAGCTCCAAGCGGTTATGAATTAATCATAAAATCTATCCAGGTCATCCATAATGCTGAAAAAGAGTACCCTATTTCCCTTAAAAAACACGGTGTAGGATTTCTGATGAATTACAGGCATCTTTGGATGAGGACACAAAGACAAAATTCTATTTTGCGAATACGTTCAGAAATTGTTAAATCAATCCATGATTTTTTAAATAAAAAAGGTTTTTACTTAATAGAATCTCCCATCTTAACCCCATCTGCCTGTGAAGGCACAACCACATTATTTGAAACAGATTATTTTGGCGATAAAGCTTATTTAACCCAAAGCGGACAGCTTTATAATGAAGCTTCCGCAATGGCTTTCGGAAAAGTTTATTGTTTTGGACCTACTTTTAGAGCAGAAAAGTCTAAAACAAGAAGGCATTTAATGGAGTTCTGGATGGTAGAGCCGGAAGCAGCTTATTTTACTTTTGAAGACAACAATAAATTACAGGAAGAATTAATAATTCATATAATTGAACATGTTCTAAACAATTGCAGTTTGGAGTTAAAAAATCTGGAAAGAGACATTTCTTTGCTGGAAGTAATAAAATCACCATTTCCATATTTATCTTACGATGAAGCAATTAAAATAATCCAAAAAGAGGGAAGCACCACCAAATGGGGAGAAGATTTAACTGGAGAAGATGAGACAATTATTTCTAATAACTTCCAAAAACCTGTTTTTATTCATCACTACCCCACAAAATGTAAGGCTTTTTATATGAAACCCGATCCGGAAAGACCGGAAACAGTTTTAGGAGCTGATTTGATAGCTCCACAGGGTTTCGGAGAAATAATTGGTGGCGGTCAAAGAATTGATGACTATTCTTTGATAAAAGAAAGAATAAAAGAACATAATTTACCGGAAGAAGATTACCAATGGTATATAGACTTAAGAAGATATGGATCAGTTCCTCATTCAGGATTTGGTTTGGGTATTGAAAGAACTGTTGCCTGGATCTGTAACTTGCCTCATATCAGGGAAACTATACCTTTCCCAAGAATGTTAAATAAAATTTACCCTTAACATTTTTTAACATAGTAAATTTATCTTTTTAAAATCCTTTCAAATGAAAGGCCATAAACAAATAAATCTAGATGTACTAATAAAAAGAAGGAGTATCTAATGAGCATGCTAGGGCAAGAATATAATACTTTAGGTGAATGGAAAAGAACCCATACTTGCGGAGAACTAAATAAAAAAAACGTCAATGAACAGGTAATATTGATGGGATGGGTAAATACAAGAAGGGACCATGGTGGGCTCATTTTTGTAGATTTGAGAGACAGAGAAGGAAAAACTCAAGTAGTATTTGACCCTAAAATATCAGAAGAAGCCCATTTAACTGCACATAAAATTAGAAATGAATATGTAATTGCAATAAATGGACAGGTATCTAATAGAGGAGAAGATGCAATTAACCCAAATTTGAAAACTGGTGAAATTGAAATAAGAGTAAAAAATATTAAAATATTAAACACATCTGAGCCTCCTCCTTTTAGTATTGATGAATATTCTGACATTGGAGACGATTTAAGACTGAAATATCGCTATCTGGATCTTCGAAAAACAGAAATGAAAAACAATTTAATTGTTCGTCACCGAGTTGGTCACCTCATCCGTAATTTTCTTAATACAAGAGGTTTTCTGGATATTGAAACACCTTTTTTAACCAAAAGTACACCGGAAGGAGCCAGGGATTATATTGTTCCAAGCCGGGTTAATCCGGGTAAATTTTATGCCCTTCCTCAATCACCTCAACTGTTCAAGCAACTGCTGATGATTAGCGGTTTTGATAAATACTATCAGATTGTCCGCTGTTTTAGAGATGAAGATTTGAGAGCTGATAGAGCTCCGGAATTCACTCAGTTAGATATGGAAATGTCTTTCGTCGAACGTGATGATATTTTTAATTTAATTGAAGATTTAATGGTTCATTTATTCAAAGAAATATTGGGTATAATTATAAATAAACCTTTCCTTAGATATGATTATGATCAAGTTATGTCAAAATATGGAATTGATAAGCCTGATTTAAGATACGATATGGAAATAATTGACTTAAATGAAGTTTTTTTGCAAACAAACTTTCAGATATTTTCAGGAATTATTGAAAATGACGGAATTATTGGTGCAATTAAAACTGAAAAACCAGATTCATTTTCCCGGAAAAATATAGATGATTTAAATAATTTTGTTAAATCTTTAGATTTAGCAGGTTTATCTTATATTCGCTTTAAAGAAGATAATACTATTCAATCATCTATAGCCAAGTATCTTTCCGGGGATGAAATAGGGCAAATAAGACAAAAAACAAATGCCAAAGCAGGAGACCTCATTTTTATTATTGCCGGTCCCAAAATGACTGCACTGCAAGCGCTGGGACAAATTAGAATTAAACTGGCCAGAGATTTAAATTTAGTTGATAATAGTCAATATAGATTTTTATGGGTAACAAATTTCCCCTTATTTGAATACTCTAACACTGAAAAAAGATATACATCCATGCATCATCCGTTTACTGCACCGATAGATAAAGACATTGCTTTGTTGGATAAAAATCCGTATAACGCACGATCCAAGGCGTATGATTTAGTTTTAAACGGCAGTGAAATCGGAGGTGGAAGTATCCGTATCCATCAAACAGAAATTCAGGAAAAAATCTTTGATTTGCTGAAGATAAACAAAACCGAGGCAGAGCAAAAATTTGGATTTTTACTTAATGCCTTAAAATATGGTGCTCCTCCTCATGGAGGAATAGCTTTTGGTTTGGATCGGCTGGTAATGATCCTTACAGGTTCCAGTTCCATACGAGAAGTGATTGCTTTTCCAAAAACACAAAAGGCAACCTGTCTATTAACCGGCGCACCATCAGAAGTGAATGATGAACAGCTGAAGGAATTACATTTAAAAATTAGTCGGTAAGATTTCTGTCAATAAATATTCTGGCAGATAAAAATGCTGGAAAATATATTTATTTGTAAACCGACGCTAATTGAAATTAGTCTATAAATATGTTATATTTATTTCAGAAAGTGACAAGTCACCCTGCTGTAGACGCCAAACTGAATAAGTTTTGACCCAACACTTTTATAAAGAGGAAATCAAGTCCGGATATGTAGAACAAGCCTGTGGTTTTCCATTTAGGACAACCTAAGATTAACAATAGTTAATTAACTGGAAGTTTAAAATATCCGGTTAGATATCCACCTGTCTGAGGATAGGTATCAAAACTTGAGGTTAGCGTCATAGCGGGGTTATTTTTTAAAATTACTTCTATATTAAAATCTATATTAAAATTGAATTACTGTTGACAATTCAGCATAATATGTATTATGATTAACAAGTTAAATAAAAAAATGATCAGAAAGTCCATTCTTGAAATGAGAAGAATGCTTTCTTCTGATGCTATTTTAGACAAAAGTAATAAAATAGCAAACTATTTAATAAAATTTGATAAATATCAACAATCAGAAAATATTATGCTGTATATTTCTACTAAATCAGAAGTTCAAACACAAAAAATTATCAATTCTGCGCAAAGTGATAATAAAAATATTTTTATTCCTCTGATAATTAAAGAAAAACATGATCTTTTGCCTTCTCTTATTAAAAATTTTCAACAAGAACTCCAAATTGGTGATTTAGGTGTTTATGAGCCAAAAATAAATTTTCAAAGAGTACATCCTCCTGAAATATTAGATTTGGTTATCATACCAGGTGTCGCTTTTACCAGACAAGGTTATAGATTAGGTAGAGGTGGCGGTTACTATGATCGTTTTCTTAGCAAATTAGTTCAGAAAACCTGCAAAATTGCCTTATCTTTTGATTTTCAGATAATAGAAAAAATACCTGTGGAAAAGCATGATATTGCAGTTGATTATATTATTACTGAAAAAGGAATTATAAACACTTCTGAATACTAAATTTATAAACAATTTTTCTCAAATCCAAAATAGTCAATGAGAAAATATAAGTATAACTATGAAAAAGTTTTGCAATTATTAATTTATATCTTTAATTAAAAATGCAGAACAACGAAGGAGGAAATAGTAGTCTAATGGAAAATCAAAACGAAATAAAAGAAGAAAAACAATTATCAAATCAAACAGAAGAAACTCAGGAAGAAAGTTCAATGAATGATCTTATGAATGATTCATTGGATGGATTCAAGAAAATCAGAAGAGGGGAAATCATTAAAGGTAAAATCGTTAAAGTTGATGATGATGGTTATTTAGTTGATATTAATTATAAAATGGAAGGATTTCTCCCTGTTACCGAAGATTCTTTATTTGGCTCAAACCAGAATAAAGTTAATCATACTTTAGAAATAGATGATGAAATCGATGTCTTTATTGTTCAAGTGGATGAAAAAAACAGTCAGATAAACCTTTCTCGGGAAAAAGCGAGATATATTTTACTATGGGATCAATTAATTAACGCTTTTAAAAGCAATAAAACTGTTGAAGGTGAAGTAATTGAAAAAAACAGCAATGGGCTTATTGTTGATTTGGGCATAAATGCATTTGTTCCTTTATCTCATGTAGAACAGCAATTTATTGAAGAAAAAGACTTAGAAAAATATGTAGGAAAAAAATTAACCTTTAATATCATTAAGCTTGATAAAAACAGAAATAATGTTGTCCTTTCTCATCGCCTGGTCTTAGAAAAAGAAAGAGAAGCAATGAAAGAGAAAACTCTTTCTACCCTGGAAAGCGGGCAAATACTTTCTGGCAAAGTTGTTAATATTACCAATTTTGGAGCTTTTATTGATATCGGCGGGATTGAAGGACTTTTGCATCTGTCTGAAATAACCTGGAAAGATATGAATGATCCTCTTAAGTTGATCCAAAAAGGCGATGAAATCAAAGTTAAAGTTATCGATTATGATAAAGAAAAACAAAAAATATCCCTAAGCATAAAACAACTTACTCCTAACCCCTGGGATGTTATCGATGAAAAATATAGCATAGGGGATGAAGTTGATGGTAAAGTCTTAAGCATTAAGAACTTTGGCGCATTTATTGAACTGGAAGACGGACTGAATGGATTACTGCATATTTCTGATATGTCCTGGGCTTATACCAGGGAACCACAGGATATACTTTCTGAGAATGAAAACATAAAAGTTCGTATTTTAGATATTGATAAAGAAAAGAAAAAAATATCACTGGGCTTAAAGCAGCTTATGGAGGACCCATGGAAAAATATAGAGGGAAAATATAAAGTTGGAGATATTGTTGAAGGTAAAATAACCCAGGTCAGTTCTTACGGAGCTAATGTAGAAATAGATCCGGGAGTTACCGGTATTGTTCATCTCTCAGAAATTGATTGGAAATATATTGAAAAACCATCTTCAATTTTAAAAAAATATGCAATATTGCCTCTAAAAATAATAAAAATAGATAATAATGACAGGATGATATTTTTAAGCAGAAAACAAACCTTGCCTAACCCCTGGGAAAATGCCATACAAAAATATAACATAAATGACAAAGTTACAGGAACTGTTTTAAGATTAAAGAATTTTGGTATTTTTATCGGTCTTGATGAAGAAATAGAAGGGTTTTTACCTTTTTCTGAAATATCATGGGATGATATACAGCATCCAAGTCAGGTATTTAAAAAAGGCGATCAGGTTGAATTGCAGATAATTGAAATTGATAAGGAAAAATCCCAATTGACTTTAAGCCGCAAACGCCTTATGCCTAACCCCTGGAATGAAACCCGCAAAAAATATGGAGTCGGCAAGTTAGTAGAAGGCAAAGTAGTCAATTTAACAAATTTTGGCGCTTTTATTAATTTAGAAGAAAATATTGATGGTCTTGTTCCACTATCTGAAATTTCCAATCGTAAAATAGAAAGCCCTGAATCTGTTCTTTCTGTCGGAGAAACCGTTCAAACAGTTGTTATTAAAATAGATGATAAAAGAAAAAAAATCAGCTTAAGCATCAGAAGAGCTGAAAAAGAAGAACAAAAACAAATAGTTAAAGATTATAACAAAACCCAAAACTCAGATCGTATTTTATTAAAAGATGTTTTTGGTGATTTATTAAATTATAAAGGAAAATAAAAGGAGATTACCATAAATGTCCTTAGAGGGTAAAGAAAAATATTATCTTTCTAATATGAGGCTGGGAGAGATTTTAATTAATCAGGGTATGATTAATTCTGAACAGCTTAAAAAAGCTTTAACTGAACAAAAAGCCGACAACAAGAAAAAAATCGGAGAAATTCTGGTTAGCCAGGGAGCTATTGATCAAAAACAGCTTTTGCAGGCCTTACAACATGTATATGAAGCTGAATACATAGAATTGGAAGACATTATTCTTGACCCTGAAATTGTATCTGTAATACCAAAAAGGATTGCCGTTAGATACAAAATTGTTCCTCTTAGCAAGGAAAACAATACTATCACCATAGCCATGGCCAATCCTTTAGATGTAAATGCAATAGATTTCATTAAGGAATACACCAAATCTAATATTGTTACAAAATTTGCCAGCGAAGAAGATATTACAAATGCTTTAAGCTCATATTATGAAACAGGTGGCCATTTTGATGACATTTTAGAAAAAGTTGATGTTTCTACTGTTTCTGAATTTGGAGATGAAGTAAATCTTTCTGAACTGGAAGCTATCAGCCAGGAAGCCCCTGTAATCCAGCTGGTTAATTTTATAATAGTGCAGGCCATAAAAGAAAGGGCAAGTGATATTCATTTAGAGCCCAACAAAAGAGGACTGCTGGTCAGATATCGCATAGATGGAGTGCTGCATGATACTAAAATGCTTCCCAACCGGATAAAACCTGCTATCATCTCCCGGGTAAAAATACTGTCACGAATGGATATTGCCGAACGAAGATTACCGCAGGATGGACGTTTTCAATTGCGATTTGGAACCAGAGAAGTAGATCTGAGAGTTTCTTCTATACCAACTGTTTATCAGGAAAAAATTGTAATGCGTATCCTGGATAAGAGCCAGGGGATTATTTCTCTGGATGGTATCGGATTTTCAGACGATCAGTTAATGGAATTCCGAAAAGTAATTAAAGCTCCTTATGGGATAATTCTTTTAACAGGTCCAACCGGTAGTGGGAAAAGCACTACACTTTATGGAACATTAAATGAGATAGATTCAGTTGAAAAAAATGTAATCACTGTAGAAGATCCGGTTGAATATAAATTGGAAAGGATTAATCAAATAAGTATCCTGCCAAAAATTAATCTTACTTTTGCCAATGCCCTTCGTTCAATATTAAGGCAAGACCCGGACATAATAATGATAGGAGAAATGCGGGATTCGGAAACAGCCCATATTGCTGTTCAGTCATCCCTGACTGGACATCTGGTTTTCAGTACCTTACATACAAATGATGCAGTCAGTTCTCTTACCAGAATGATTGACATGGGGATTGCTCCTTTTTTGATTACCTCATCTGTATTGTGTGTTATGGCGCAAAGACTGGTTCGCAGAATCTGCCCTAAATGCGTTGAACAATACAAACCTGATGCAAGTGTTTTTAAAAACATGCAGTTGAACATTGATCTCCCGCCAGTAAATGACATAAACCTATACAGGGGCAAAGGTTGTGATTACTGCAACAATACAGGATATCGTGGAAGGACTGCTATCTTTGAAATGATTAGAATTAATGATGATATACGCTCTTTGATAATGCAAAAATCATCCAGTAATGAGATAAAAGATGTGGCTATTAAAAATGGCATGCTTACTCTGCTTGATATTGGAATAACAAAAGCATTAGAAGGAATTACAACAATTGATGAAGTCTTAAGAGTTGCCGGGCAGCAATCATTTTAAATCTAATACTATTTTTTATTAATAAAATCAGTTTTTTAAAAAAATGAACAATCGCTTATATTTACAAGGAGTTTTTATATGAAAGAAATGAGTAGTCATCAAATCAGAACCGCTTTTTTAGATTTTTTTCAATCTAAAGAGCATAAAATAATACCAAGCGCTTCTCTTATTCCTGAAGATCCCAGCATACTGTTTACAATTGCGGGAATGGTACCTTTTAAGCCTATCTTCCTGGGACAAAAAAAATCCAGTTTAAAAAGGGCAACCACTTCTCAAAAATGTCTGAGGACTAATGATATTGAAAATGTAGGCAAAACTGCAAGACATCATACTTTTTTTGAAATGCTTGGTAATTTTTCTTTTGGTGACTATTTTAAAGAAGATGCAATTAAATGGAGCTGGGAGTTTTTTACTGATATAATCGGTTTTTCCAAAGAAAAACTTTTTGTATCTGTTTACAAAGATGATGATGAATCATTCATCTTATGGCATAACATGATTGGTTTATCTGAAAACCATATTGTCCGCCTGGGAGAAGAAGATAACTTCTGGAAAGTAGGACCTGTCGGGCCATGCGGTCCTTGTTCGGAAATATATATAGATCTTGGACCGGAAAGAGATTCCAAAAATGGTGGGGTAGGGGAAAATGACCGATATTTAGAGTTATGGAATCTGGTTTTTATGCAGTTTAACCGTAACGAAGATGGTTCGCTGGAGACTTTACCTAATAAAAATATTGATACAGGACTGGGACTGGAAAGAATTTCCTCAGTTTTACAAAAAGCACCATCAGATTTTGAAACAGACCTTTTTTTACCAATTATTCAATATACAGCTCAAAAAGCAGGCGTTAAATATAATGAAAAAAATGAATACAACATAGCTTTAAAGGTAATTGCTGATCATTTAAGAGCTTTAGTTTTTATGATTTCAGATGGAATACTTCCTTCTAATGAAGGAAGAGGATATGTTTTAAGAATGCTCCTGAGAAGGGCTTACCGCTATGGCAAAGTTCTCGGATTGAATGAACCTTTTTTATACGATGCCGCCCCTTCTGTTATAAATATAATGCAAGGAGCTTACCCTGAATTGAAAGAAAAAGAGAAAGATATCTATGAGTTAATTCTTATTGAAGAAAATAAATTTCAGGAAACTCTTAATCTTGGATTAGGTATTCTGGAAACCTATTTAGGTAAACTTAAATCAGGTAATCAAAAAATATTAAATGGTAAAGATGCCTTTACTCTTTATGATACTTACGGTTTTCCTTTAGAAATTACTAAAGATATACTAAGCGAATCTGGATTTATAGTTGATGAAAAAGATTATGATAAATACATGCAGGAACAAAAAAATCGTTCAAGACAATCCTGGCCGGCAGGGAAAGATGAACAAAGGCAGGAAGAAAAAATATCTGCTATTTTACAGGGCCTGTTATCAAAATTTGGTGAATCTGTATTTACAGGTTATCATCAGATTTCTTCCCAGACCGAAATTATCGCAATCATAAAGCAGGGTGAACAGGTAACCCAACTGGATTCAGGGCAAAAAGGATTGATAATTCTTAAAGAAACCCCTTTTTATGCAGAAAAGGGAGGGCAAAAAGGTGACTGCGGAGTCATTACCAGTTTAGATAATGAAGAATTTTCATCAGCTAATATTTACGATACCCAAACCCCTGTCGATGACATTATTGTTCATTATGCAACTGTTGAAAAAGGATCTTTCATGGTAAACCAAAAAGTTAAAGCCCAGGTTCATAATCAGGAACGATTAGCAATTGCAGCAAATCATACAGCTACTCATCTGCTTCATCACGCACTAAGAAGTGTTTTAGGTGAACATGTTAAACAAGCTGGTTCTTCAGTAACCGCGGATCATTTACGTTTTGATTTTACTCACTATAAAAGCATATCAGATGAAGAACTGGAAGAAATAGAAAAAATAATCAATAAACAGATTGAAGAAGGATACCCGGTAAAATCATCCATAACTAATATCAAATCAGCTAAAGAAGAAGGCGCTATCGCCCTGTTTGGAGAGAAATATGGAGATACAGTCAGAATGATTGATATTGGAGGGTTCAGTAAGGAACTCTGTGGTGGAACTCATCTTGATAACACTTCCAAGATAGGATTTTTCAAGATTGAAATTGAACAAAGTATTGGTAGCGGTTTAAGAAGAATAGAGGCTGTTACCAGAGAAAAAGCCCGTGCAGCCATTAAAGAAAATGAAAATCAGTTACTAGAACTGCAAAAATTACTGGATACACCGAAAAAAAACATTATTGCTAAAATTCAACAATTAATTTCTGAAAACGAAAATTTAAAACGTGAATTCAGACTTCTCTGGAAAGAAATTATGCCTTTCCGTGTTGATGAAATAATTAAAAATAAAAATATTATCAAAAATACTGCTGTTATTTCTTCAATAGTTGATGTTAAAGATAAAAAAGATTTAAGAGAAATAGGCGACCTGATTAAAGAAAAACTAAATTCTGGAATAATTATATTGGGAGCAAAGCTGGAAGAGGATAAAATCAGTATTATTGTAATGGTTACTGATGATTTAATTAATAAAGGTTATGATGCTGGGAAAATAATAAAACCATTTGCTACTGCAGTAAACGGTAAAGGCGGAGGAAAAAGAAACTTTGCCCAGGCAGGTGGAACAGGTCTGGAACATTTAAAAAAATCTTTCGAAAATATAGAAGAAAACATTCAGCTGTAATTTCTTCATTTTAATATTATTTTTATCTGTAAAAGTGCTATAAAGATCTTTTTTTTCAATATATTTTTCTATTATCTTCCTGACCTCATTATATTATTTGATTTTCGAAGAACCCTATTATAATATACATACATATTAAAAATATATCTGTTAAACTAATTTTATCAGAAGGAGTTATTATTGAAAATATTAGGAATTGATATGGGTGAAAAAAGAATTGGTCTAGCAGTTAGCGACCCTTTAGGGATAACAGCCCAGGGTCTAAAAACAATTCAGCTGGATAATCCTGAAGAAATATATGATAAAATATTAAATATTGTAAAAGAAAAAAATATTCAATTGATCGTGTTTGGTCTGCCCAGAAACATGAACGGTACCCTTGGGCCAAAAGCACAAAAAGTGCAGGAACAGGCAAAAATCATACAAGAAAAAAGCAACCTGCCAATAGATTTTGAAGATGAAAGACTCAGCACGGTAAGCGCCCAACAGGTTCTTTTGATGGCTGATCAAAGCAGAGCAAAGAGAAAGAAAGCTGTTGACAGGTTATCAGCAGTAATTATTTTACAATCTTATCTGGATAGGAAAAATTATCTGAAAAAAGAAAGATAATATCTGATGAAATACAGGATAATCAATCTATTAATTTTTCTTTTTGTGGGAATATTTTTAGTTTGCACATTAGTTGCAACCTGGATTTATATTCCTTTTAATAGCGTTGATCCTACCATAAAAGCTTTAGAAATACCTTTTGATTATAATAGTGTTAAGATAAGGCATTTACTGGAAGAAGAAGGGATTATAAGGCCTTATAATATTGTTTTCCAATTATTGACCAGGGCTATGAAAGCTGACGGAAAATTACAATCCGGAGAATATCAGTTTAGCTCATCCCAGAACCTGCTGCAAATTATTGAAATGCTAGTCAGAGGAAAAGTAATGCTTCACAAAATTACAATACCGGAAGGTTTTCAAAATAAGCAGATTGCCCGCCTGCTGGAAGAAAAAGGAATAGCTGAATACGAAGAACTTATGCAGCTTATACAAGAGGACAATGAATATCAGGAGGGTTATCTTTTTCCGGATACATACACAGTGCCTAAAAATTATGGTGCGAGAAATACATTAAATTTGCTGGTTAATAATTTTAAAAAGATAGTTTTTGCCCATATTGATCCTGAACAGGAGTTTCCTGCTGATCTTGACTTTCACCAGATTGTTATCCTGGCTTCCATTATAGAAAAAGAAGCTCAGGGCAAGGATGATAAACCTAAAATCGCATCAGTATTTTATAACAGATTGATAAGCGGCATGAGGTTGCAATCCTGTGCCACTGTCCAGTATTTGCTGGATGAACCTAAAGAGGAACTTACTTATACTGAACTGGAAATTGAATCCCCTTTTAATACCTATTTAAATTATGGGCTACCTCCTGCTCCTATTTGCAATCCAGGACTTGATTCAATCCTGGCAGCAGCAGAGCCTGCCAATGAAGAGTATATTTTTTTTGTAGTTGGCAAAGAAGGAGAGCATGTTTTTTCAAAAACTTATGAAGAGCATTTAGACAATAAACCCTGACAGAATTAAAGCAAAGCTACCAGTTAATTAAAAAAAGTTATTGATTTGATTGCCTTTAAAAAAAATATTTAAAATATAATTATAGCAATTCAGCAATACAAGGAGATAATGATGCTGCACTGTTTAATACCTAAAATTTATATTGAAAACATTTGTAAAATAGATGTAAAAAAATTGAAAGAAGAAAAAAACATCAAAGGAATTATTATTGATTTGGATAACACTATGGTTCCCTGGGGTAAAAAGGAGTTAAGCGAAGATATTATTTCCTGGATACAGAAAGTTAAAAAGAATTTTATAAAAATATGCATTGTCTCTAACAGCCATTCAGGGCATATCAGGGAAATTGGAGAGAAATTGGGCATTCCTTTTTATTCAAGCCGCTATAAACCTGCTGCCCGTCCCTTCAAAGAAGCCTTAAAAATTATGAAGACTAACAACCTGGAAACTGCGGTAATCGGAGACCAGATCTTTACTGACATATTGGGAGGCAACCGTCTGAACTTATTTACTATTTTGGTTAAACCATTACAGGGAAAAGATTCCATTGGCACCAGAATTGTTTATCGCACTTTGGAAAATATTTTTATGGAATCATGGATAAAAAGTGGTAAACTAAAATTAATTAAAGATAAATGGCCTGCATAAAAATATTTCAATATCAAATGCAAAAATAGAATAATTCTGATAAAATAATTATTTATACAAAATATGTCTAATAAAATATAAACTTGATTTCGAATTCAGAGGAATATATGACAAAAAGAACAATTACAGAAAAGGGAATAACAGGAGAATTTCTTTTAGATGTCCTTCTTAACAGAAATATCCTGAAAAAAAGTGATTTAGAAAAAATATATCAAAAGCAAAATGATAAAAACACCAATATTCAAAATATTATCATTAGCATGGGTTTAATAGACAAAAAACAGATCATGGAAATTCTCTCAGAAGAAATAGGTATTCCCTACATTAATCTGGACGGAAAGGCTCTGGATCCTTCCATAGTGGCCATTCTACCGGAAGACTTATCAAGAAAACATCATCTGGTAACTATAGGAAAGAAAAATGATAAGATAATAGTAGCTATGGCCAATCCTTTAGATGTATATACACAAGATGAAATCAAAATAAGAACTGGCTATGAGATTGAGCCACGGTTATCCTCCAGTGATGATATCAACAAAGTACTTGATTCTGTTTACGGTATTACCGAGAACTGGCAGCAAATGATGGGAGAAATTAATTCCCTTGCTGTTACTGCAGTTGAAGACAATATTGAAGATATGGATATAGCCAAAAGTGTAAGCGAATCTCACGAGGCACCGGTAATATCTCTTGTAAATCTGATAATGCTGCGAGCAATAAAAGAGGGGGCTAGTGACATCCATATTGAGCCTTATGGAGATAAAGCGTTAAAGGTCAGGTATCGAATTGACGGTATTTTGCACGATATAATGTCTCCACCCAGAAGCTTGCATATGGCTATTATTTCCAGGATAAAAATAATGTCAAATTTAAATATTGCCGAAAGGCGCCTTCCTCAAGACGGTCGAATAAAAGTTCAGGTCCATGGAAGGGAAATTAACTTTCGGGTATCTACTATTCCTGCGGTAAACGGGGAAAGTGCTGTTTTAAGAATATTGGACCCTGCCCAGATAAAGCTGGATTTAAAATCAATTGGGTTTTCCAGCTACAATCTCAAAAAATATCAAGAATTGATTGAAAAGCCCAATGGTATTCTATTGGTTACCGGACCAACGGGTAGCGGAAAATCCACCACTTTATATGCAACTTTGAATATATTAAACTCAATAGAGAAAAAGATTATGACCATTGAAGACCCGGTAGAATACCGATTGGATGGAATAAGCCAGTTACAGGCTCAGCCCAAAATCGGATTAACTTTTGCTGCCGGACTGCGCAGTTTCTTAAGACAGGATCCTGATATAATGCTGGTAGGAGAAATAAGAGACAAGGAAACAGCCGATATTGCCATTCAGTCTGCTTTAACCGGACATCTGGTTTTAAGCACATTACATACCAACGATGCTCCCAGTTCTATTATCCGTTTAGTTGATATGGGCATTGAACCTTTTTTGATTTCAACATCAGTTATTGGTGTAATCGCCCAAAGACTTGTTAGAAAAATATGCCCTCATTGCAAAAAAGAAATAGAAATTACCGAAGAAATAAAAAATATTATGGGAGAATTTAATTTTACTGCAGATGATATTAAAGCTTATCATGGAGAGGGCTGCCCGCATTGCAAGCATACCGGCTACAAAGGCAGAACTGCTATTTTTGAATTGATGGTAGTTAATGAAAATATTCGTGAATTGATATATAAAAGAGCCAGTCTGGGTGATATTAGAGAAACTGCCATTAAAAAAATGGCATGGTTACTTTGAAAGAAGATGGATTAAAAAATGTCATCCAGGGAATTACTACAATAGAAGAAGTAATTCGTACCACTACCAGCAACTGAAAATTATTTTAAAAGCTTTTTAAAAAACAATTAATTCTCAGATCACATCTTTTTTTAATCACAGATATTTCCCGGCAACAGATATTTTTAACAGTAAATCATATCACAAATAAAACTCATAAATATCTTTACATTATTAGAACTAATTATTTTGTTGTTGTAAATTAGAAAAATATATATAATAATAAAATATAGCTAAATACTATGGTCTGTACTTTTTTAATAAAAACTATTTTATTATCCTTCAGGCTTTTGTTTTATGCAAATATGGAAAAACCAGAGGGTAGTAAAGGAGGTATCGGAAAATGCCAACATTTACATATAAAGCTCGAGACAATGCCGGGCAGATCCTGACAGGCACCATTGATAGTGACAATAGGGAATCTGCCCTGGATCGCCTTCGGGAAATGAGATATTTTGTAATTTCTATAAACAAAAAAAGTGCCGGTCTTTTATCCACCGATATAACCCTGTTTCAGTCTATTAAAATAAGAGATTTAGCTATTTTTTTCCGCCAGTTTGCCACAATGGTATCAGCCGGTTTAACTCTGGTTAGCTGCCTGGAAATATTAACTAAGCAGACAGAAAATAAATTATTAGCCAAAAAAATAGAAAATATTAAGAAAAATGTTGAGCAGGGTGCCACTTTGACTGATTCTTTTGCCGCATTTCCCGAAACATTTTCGGCATTATATGTAAATATGATTAAAGCCGGAGAGATGGGTGGTGTGCTGGATGATATTTTAAACAGAATAGCAACTTTGATGGAAAAAGAATACGAATTGCGCCAAAAAATAAAATCAGCCATGACTTATCCCGGTTTTATAATGGGAGCTGCAGTTATCATGGGCATATTTATGCTGACTTTTATTCTTCCTCAGTTTGTCTCAGTTTTCCAGCAGTTCGGAGGACAGCTGCCATTTTTAACCAGAATACTTGTTAATTTTACCAGAACGTTCAATCAGTACTGGTATATCTTTCTGGCTGTTACTGCAATTTTAATATTTTTATTCATATCTTACAGCCGCACTAAAAACGGTCATCGTAATATTGACCGTATAAAGTTAAAATTGCCAATTTTCGGCAACCTTTTTTTAAAAACATCAATCAACAGATTTACCCGCATACTGGGAACATTAATCCGCAGTGGTGTTCCAATAATTCAATCACTAAAAGTTTCCGCTGAATCAATCGGTAATGATATTCTTGCTGAAGCTGTTTCCATCTCTGCAGACCGCATCAAGGAAGGCCAGAGCATTTCAGCGCCACTGGAAGAAAGTGGAGTTTTCCCTCCTATGGTTACTCAGATGATAATGGTAGGAGAGGAAAGCGGAGAACTGGAAACCATGCTTTTAAATATTTCCAAATTTTATGACCAGGAAGTGGAAAGAGCTGTTGAACAATTAACCTCAGTAATAGAACCTGCCATGATGGCACTGGTTGCCCTGGGAGTAGGCACTATGGTTATCGCAATGTATTTACCAATATTCAGCATGGTAGAATTAGTTTAACAGATGCAGTATAAATATTACATATTAGCAAAATAATAGATTGTAAAAAGCAATGGTAAGATTATGAAAAACAAGAAAATATTTGATTATAGAGAAACAGAAAAATACATTTATCTCCTGGATGAGGTGGCCCGAGAATTTGAAAATTCAGGAGAAGAACCTGAAGACCTGAAACAGGCCGGCTATATCGGTTTGATAAATGCTCTCAATATCTATAAAAAAAATGAAAATGAAACAGCATTTTTAGAAAATGCCCGAATCCTAATTGCCGGCGAAATACGCAATTTTATTCGGGATAAATATGATAAAATAAAAATTCCAGCCTGGATAAAGCTGATGAATAAACTGATCAATCAATTTGTTATCAGGTATTACAGGCAGTTCAGGAAATTTCCGGATTTGGCAAAAATATCTCAAATGCTGAAAATATCACCGGAAGGGCTGAAAGAGATATTAAAAGCAAGAGATGCTGTTCACACAGTATCCATTGACAAAAAAAGAAGAGAAAAGGATATTACTGATTACCCGAACATTAAAAAAATTAAGAAGGAATTAAAGAAGAATGATTATGAACCCGGGAACTACTGAAAAGATCAGTGAGGATGCTATCAGTAAGTATACACCCCTGGTAAAATCTATTGCCCGCAAATATATTAATTCCGGTGAGCCGTTGGATGATCTGGAGCAGATTGCTTATCTGGGACTTATTAACGCTCTTAATTTATTTGATAAAGCTAAAGGAGTAAAATTTGAGACTTACGCCAGTTGGTTAATAAACGGAGAAATAAGGCACTATATCAGGGATAAGCATACTATTGTGAATATTCCTCATTGGGTGAAAGAATATAATAAGAAAATAGATAAATTCACCGCAAGTTTCAAAAAAAAACATAATCGCTTTCCTGATATTGGAGAAATTGCAGATCATTTTAATATAACCGAAGAGGGCATTGCAGAAATCCTCAAAGGCAGAGAATCAGTGCAAATTGTCTCACTGGATAGTGATAACAGAGGTGATGCCTCTGAAAATTACCCTCTTCTGGATCAGATAAAAAGTAAAGGGTATCAGTCTTTCCGTTTGCCGGTTGAGGATATAATACAGTTAAAAAATGCTTTTAATACCCTTAAAAAAATCCAGAAAGATGTTATTTATTATCTTTTTGTGAAAGACATCACTCAAACTTCAGCAGCAAAAATACTGGGTCTGACCCAAAAACAGGTTTCAAGGGTTAAAAAGAGTGCTTTGGAAGAATTAAGAAAAAACTTATAATTATTGAGGTGGAACTAAAAATGTTAGGAAAAAAGATAGTTGTCAGGTTTCTTGATGGAAAAATCATCAAAGGATATACTGCAGACTTTAATCCCAATAATTCATTATTTCATATTTCGCCGGTTGAAGAGAGCTCTTCAGGAAGAAAAGATGAAATCCTCGAGATTGATATCAGTAAAATCAAAGCCATCTTTTTTGTAAAAGATTTCGCCGGCAATAAAGAATATCAAAAAGTTAGAACTTTTAACGGTTATTCCGGAGGAACTCCCTCCCAGCGAAAGATTATTATCATATTCAAAGACGGAGAAAATTTTTACGGCACCACACACAGCTATGCTCAGGACCGTGCCGGATTTTTTGTATTCCCCATAGATCAGAAGGATAATAATGACCGGGTTTTTGTTTCCAAGAATGCCCTGGAAAAAGTGCATTTAAAAAAGTTTGGTTCTGATGATTTTGATATTTATTTATATGAAAATTAGAAACATATGCCTTTCCGGCAAATTCTATTTTCGGGGAAATAAGTAATTATAACTAAGCAGGTATGCTGGAAAAATAAAACATTTACACAAGCATTATATTTGAAGTAAAGCATTAGAAAATATCTTTTCAGGTTGAAGTTAAATGGCAGGACATAAAGTAGTAATAAAGCTTCTAAACGGGGATATCATAAAAGGATGGCTGGAAAATTTTAATCCCAACAGAGAAAACTTTTATATTATTCCTTTGAAGGAATATTCAGAAAAAGAAATATTAGAGCTTAGCATAAAAAACATTAAATCTGTTTTTTTCGTAAAAGATTTCATAGGAAATAAAGATTATCAGAAAGTCAGGACCTTTGCCCATGCCCGTCGTGATACTCCCACCCAAAAGCGCGTTATAATTCATTTTACAGATGGTGAGAAGTTTTACGGAACCACTTACGGCTACAATCCCAACAAAACAGGATTTTTTATTTATCCGGTGGACAGTCAGGACAATAATATCCGCGTTTTTGCCATCAATACGGCAATTGAAAAAGTTGAATTCCCCGATAATATTTAATTTTTTAAACATCTGATAAATCACTCTCATACCTGATACTATAAATAATCATTGTATTTATAAATTTCCTGCCTTAATATAAATCTGCGCAGATATTGTCGCCGGAAGATAAATAAAATATAAAAAATTTATCAAACTATTGTCTAAAATAATTAAGATAGGTAATATATATATAAGAAACACTTTAAAAGAAGTAAAAAGCGCTGTTTATTCAGAACTGATATAAATAATTTCAATACAGTAAAAATAATACGAAAGGAAGTGGTCAGCACAAAAAATAGCTTTTATTAAGTATGAGAACATATGCTTTCCTGATATTTATGAGGAATTTTTCTTCAGATTCTTCAGATATTGTGAAAGTAGATACTTTTTCATCATTGTGGGTATATTTTTTTGGTTATTGTCAGAAACTTTTATTTTTGTCATTGCCAGGAGCACAGCTTTGAGGCAATCTGATTTTCTTTACTGATAACCAATATAAACAGAAATTGTAATTTGAAAAATACGCATTAATTATAAATAAGAGTAAATAATAAATAAAAATGGAGGAATTTAATAAAATGTTCATGTATTTACAGAAAAATAAAAAAGGTTTTACCTTAATTGAATTGATGGTAGTTGTAGCCATTATCGGAATCCTGGCACTATTGGGATTGAGATTATACACAACCCAGCAGGAAAAGGCCAAAGAATCAATTGTCAAAGCTAACGCCAGCACAGTTCATACAATTATTCAGTCTGAAATGGCTGATGGGGCTGTTAATCTAAGCACTTTAGCTGCTGTGGATGGAGTTTTTGTTAATGCTAACCTGCGTAATCCATTTACTGGAGTCGCAATGAAAAATACAGATTTTGTGATAATGGACCCCGGTTCAAGTCCTGCTGTGGGAACTGAGGGTCAAATTGTTATTATTCCAGCTTCAGGCACAACTGCCGCTGCTTGCAATGAATGTACCATACAAGGTATTGGTGGAGGCAATGCGCCAATTTTGGAAATCCTAACTGCACAATTATAAAACAAAGAAGGGTCAGGTCTCAAAATTTTTCATTTTCTTAATTGAATGTGCAAATGTTGAGACCTGACCTCTAAATATATAAATACTAAATATGACTAAATAATACCTGTATAATATTTATTGCTATTTTAAAAATAAATTGCTATTCTTATTTTGATTATCTAAATAAAAAAATCCTTAGAGGAAAGCGAAATGAAACCTTTTAACCACAAAGGAATTACCATTCTTTCTCTGTTGATACTGGTGCTGATTATCGGCAGCTTGATTATCTTTGCTCCCCGGGCTTATGATTATGTAGTGAGCCAGAATGTGCGGCGGTTGGTAACCTCTAATGTGGAGAAGGTAGAAGCAGAAATCCGCTCTGAGCTCATCAACAAGCATCCTATTCTTATCTGGAATGATATTGACAGTTTAATTGACCGGTTGGGTATCAATAACCCGGTAAATCTGGAAAGGCAGACCAAAAACGGCTGGGAAAGACCCGGTGATGTGGTAGTATCTTTTGACGGTATCAATACTTTCCGCCTGGACGGCATCAGCAGAGACGGCTCTTCGCTGCGTCTTAATATTATTATTCAGAGAAATTAACCTTCCGTCAGGCAAAACGGCATTTCTTTTTTTCTACATTCTATTAAATAAATGCATATTAATATTCTTTACTTTTCTTTGCAGACAAGTTATTTAATTACCCTAACTGTTCTGAGCAAGTGTTCGTGACAGCTGTGGTCAAGATATCCCACCTTGATTTATGTTTCCACCTTCCTGTTCCCGTAATAAATAGGTAAAGATATTAATTTTCCTTGTCATACAGGCCAACTTATATTAATATAAAAAAATGTTCATAATAATGCATTCAATTGCTTAAATGTTGAAGTTGGACCTTATACATTTGCTTTATTATTTTTATTTAATTTAAAAAAGAGGGAATAGTTGCTATAAAAAAGCTTTAATAAAAGATGGGTCAGATTATTAACAATCTCAAAAATAACAGAAAATTACAAATATTTTTTTTATTAATTTTAATTGGATTTTCCTCTTTAATATTCATCTATTTCAGGACTAACCCGGTCCTGCCACAGCTTGCGATTCATTTTTTAGATGATGTGCGATTGCCTGACAGTGGAGAAAAGGTTTTAATATTTGTCCCTCATCCAGATGATGAAACTATAGCTGCCGGCGGCTATATAATTGAATCCATGAAAAGGGATGCTGAGGTTTATATTGTTCTGATAACTGACGGAAACAGGCGCAACTTGCGAGATCTTCGATTCATGGAGTTTGTAAATGCCACCGGTATTCTGGGTGTTCCTGAGGAAAGCCTTATCTTTCTGGAATATCCGGACAGCCAGCTGGCAAGACAAAATCCTGTTGAGCTGGAAAATATTTTCTCACAACAAATCGAGTTGTATCAACCCGCTATTATTATTTATCCTCATCCTGATGACAGCCATCAGGACCACTCAACTACCGGTATGTTGCTGGAGAAAATCCTTGATGATAAAGTTATAAGATTTCAATATCTGGAAAATATTATTGAATTAGGGGAATTGATAAAAGAAGAAGTGCTGCTGGAATATTCTGAAATGGAAAAATATATTAAAAACTTTTCCGGATATAAATACATTGTTCATCATCGCTCTTTCCCGCATCCTAAAAGATATGCGCCGGATTATTATGTTTTACCGCCTCTGGACCTGATAACACTGGAAGGCGGCTGGGAAAAATTACTGTTGCCCGAAAGTATAAAGGAAAGAAAAGAAATCGCCCTCAGGGCTTATATGAGCCAATTGAGAAATCCATTACTAAGAAATCTGTTGCTTGCCTCTATCAGAGAAAATGAAATATTTGCCGTTTACTGCAGACCGCAAACAACATAATTTATAATTCATAATATATAATAATATATTAAATTTATTCTATATTGGAAGGTATCATGCAGGTTAAAATAAGAAGCTATCAAAAAAAAGACCGGGAGAGCATAAGAAAAATCAGCGTTTCCAGCAGCATTCTTGCTGAATATAGTGAAATATTTTTTGATCATGATTTAATAGCTGATTTTTTAACCTCCTATTACACAGATTATGAGCCTACATCCAGTTTTGTTGCTGAAAAAGACCAGCAGGTTATCGGCTATCTGCTGGGCTCTATGGATGCAAAAAAAATGCAGGATACTTTTAAGAAATACATTTTTCCTAAAACTATAAAAGATATCTTGAAAAAAGGTCATTTTTTAAAAGGAAATAATTTGCTATTTTTAAAAAATATGCTGTATAGTTACTTTAAAGGCGAGTTTAAATTTCCTGATTTTACTCAAAAATACCCGGCAACTTTGCATGTAAATGTCACTGCTGCCAGTCGTGGCTTAAATGTGGGAACACTGCTGATAAACAATTTTACTGATTTTATAAAAAAAAAACAGATCTGAAGGTGTTCACTTTGGAGTGCTTTCCCACAGGGCTAAACATTTTTTTGAAAAGCTTGATTTCGAAGTTTTATTTACCGGGAAATATTCTTTTTTAACATATTTAAACGGGGAAATAATGCCTCATTATATTATGGGAAAAAGTTATTTATCTTAAATCATTTAAAAATAAAAAATTCAATTGAAGATGGAAAATATCCGGATAAATTATATGTAAATAATATGGCAATAGTTTATTAAACAATTATTGCCATATTGTATTTCTATATTTAAAAAATATTGATACTTTTTAAAGGAAGAAAGGTTTAAATATTTCTATGTTTATCACTTTATTGGCAATCTTTGTTTTGGGATATATCGGTTATCGTGTTTTGAGTTACTTTCATGTACCCGGTGGAGCAGTTACCGGTGCTTTGGTTGCTTTAGCTTTAATTACCAGTCAAGGCGTGCAGTGGGCAGTGTTACCTTCTTATATTACTACTTTCTTTCAGGTGATAATAGGGGTAATGATTGGATGCAGGTTTCAAAAAGATCAAATCGCTACTTTGAAATCTCTTCTGGTACCCGGCTTATTGTCATCTGTCTGGATGATAGTGATTAGTCTGGGAGTTGGTTTATTGTTATGCAGAGTAACCGGTATGGATATCGGCTCTTCTCTGTTTGGCTCGTCTTCGGGAGTTTTTAAAATGGGTCTGATTGCACTTACATATAACCTGAATGTTCCTGCAGTTACTTTTTACTGCAGTTTATCCGGATTCTATCCATCAACATGAGTTTACCTATTGTAACAAATGCAGCTATTCTCATAATATTGATAATCAACACGAATCAGATAAAAGAACGGGAGAGAAATTGAATCAGCAAAAGAAAAACCAATATATTTCATATACTAGCGTCATTAGCTGTTGGAGCAGTTGGCGGTTATACTGCCAAATACTTGGGTATACCTGTAGGAGGCATGCTGGGAGCAATGATTACTGTTGGTGCTTTACGAACTGCCGGCCTTCCTTTAAAAGAACTTCCCCGCTGGCTAGTCCTGACAACACAGATTATTTTAGGCGGATATCTTGGCACTACCTTTACCCCTGAAATGGTAGTAACCTTGAAAGCTTTGCTATTACCAATAATATTTTTTTCCATATTCGTAGTAGGTAACGGAATAATTATCGGGCTTCTTTTCCATCATTTCCTGAAATGGGATCTGGCAACATCCCTGCTGGCCACTGCTGCCGGAGGGGTAACTCTGATGACTTTAACAGCTATGGAAATAGGGGCAGACCCTGTCAGGGTAAGCATAATGCATGCTTTGGCATCAGCGAAGAGTACTAATAATTATGCCTACATTAATAGCACATATTATCTGCTGATTATTTTATTGGTTATATGTTATAATTTTTTTAGTTCAGCTATTTTTAATTTGTAAAATATTAAAATATTCTGATAAAAGGTTGATTTATGTATGAAATATTTATTGCAATGATAATCTTTTTAACAGGATTGATCATTGGCAGTTTCAGTAATGTCTGTATTTACCGGATTCCCCGCAACGAATCATTGATAAGTCCTGGCTCTCATTGCCCTCAATGTTCTAAACCGATTCTGTTTTATGATAATATTCCCTTGATTAGTTACCTCCTTTTAAAAGGGAAATGCCGTAATTGCGGACAAACAATTCCTGTTCAATACCCGTTGGTAGAGCTGGTAACCGGATTATTTTATCTGGCTTTATATTTGTTTTATGGGTTACAGATAATATCTTTTGTTTATATGCTGCTGTCTACACTGTTAATTATAATAAGTTTTATTGATCTGAAAGAAAGAATTATTCCTGATGTTATTTCTCTACCTTTTATGGTCATTGGTTTTCTGCTGAGTTTTTTTTCTGAAAAATATAACACCTGTAAATTTCTACTTGGCATTCTGGGCGGGGGAGGGAGCTTATATCTGGTAGCTGTTTTGGCACAAAACTATTCAAGAAAGAAGCAATGGGGGAGTGTAAAGCTGGCAGCAATGATAGGTGCTTTTTAGGCTGGCAGTTAACTTTGCTTTATTCCTGGCTTCTTTCTCGGATCTGTAATCGGAATTTTGATAATGGCTACAAGTAAAAACAAAGATATAATTTTGAATCATTCATATCTTGGAGCTTTTAGACATTTCTATTTTCTGGGGACAGGCCCTTATCCACTGGTATCTGCTTCATAATTTGATTTACTATTTTCCAATCTACTACCCTTGAAATGGATTGAAATTTTATTTCAATAATTTTGGAAGAAAATTTATTGTTTTTATTATTTTACTAACTTTCTGAGGAATATTAACTTTTTTGTTTACTTCCCTTTGAGGGATATTATAATTTATTTTCATATCTATTAAATAAGGGTTAAGAGGAGGAATTTACTCTTTTTTATTTTTCCCTCCTTGAGAAGAGGGTTTGAAGTCTTTCTATATCTCCCAATTAAGGGAATTTTGCTCTTTTTATTATTTCACTTCTCCTTGAGACTGAGGATGGGATTAAAATTTTCCCCATTTTTCGGCTCCCTTCATGAGAGGATATTATAGTCTTTTTCGATTTTATCCTCATTAAAGGAGGATTTTATCTTTTTTATTATCCTCTCCTTTTAAAGAGGGATTTATTCTTTTTTATTATCCTCCCTCTTGACGGTAGGAGAAAAAAAAAACCTTTCCCCATTTCCTCGCTATTAATGGGAGGATTAAACCTTTCTCAACTTCCTCCCCTTTGATGGGGGAGGATAAAGGTGGGGGTGAATTTGCAAGAGAGTTTCTTTTTTGTCATTGCGAGGAACGAAGTGACGAAGCAATCTCATACATATATGCTATAATTATTTTTAAATGAATGATAGAATATAATATAGACTAATAATTAATAATTGACTAAAATGCAAAACTAATGATTAAAGGAGTATTTTATATGAAATTTATGGTTATATTAGAACCAGCCGAAGAAGGGGGATTTAATGTTTCTGTCCCTGCTCTTGATGGTTGTTATACTCAAGGGATGGATGAAAAAGAAGCGTTAAAAAATGCAAAAGAAGCAATTAAATGTTATCTTGAAGGAATGGAAAAGGTAAATGAGATAAAAACAAAACCAGGATTTATTGCAAAAGAAGTTAAGGTTTCTTTATGAGCAAAGTATTCTCAGGGCGGGAATTAGTCAAGGCACTTCATCGCATTGGCTTTATCATTGATCACCAAAGAGGTAGCCATATCTTCTTACATAATCCTGAAAAAAATATTTCATTAATTGTTCCTAATCATAAGGAAATCAGAAAAGGCACTTTAAATTCAATTATTAAAAAAGCTGATATTACAATTGAAGAATTAAAGAATCTGGTATAGTTATAAAATTGTATCAAGCATGCTTATATAACATAAGCAATTTTCCCTCTTCCTCCTTATCAAGGAAAAGATTTACTCTTTTTTATTTCTCTAACTTTCAGAGGAATATTTAATTTTTTGTTTTCTTCCTCCCTGAGAAAAGGATTAAAACTTTTCCAATATTATCCTCCCTTGAAGGGGAGATTTATTCTTTCTCAATTTTCTCCCCTCATTAAAGAGAGAATTTAATCTTTCTCAATCTTATTCTCCTTGAAGGAAGATTTTTCTTTTTTATTATCCTCCCTCTTGACGGGAGAAAAAACCTTTTCCCATTTCCTCCCCCTTGAGGGGGGAGGATAAAGGTGGGGGTGAATTGGAAGACGGAGTATCTTACCTTGACATCAATGATAGCTAATGCTATCATATGCTATCAGAGGTGATATTCATGAATAAAGTTTCTTTAGGTACTAGAATTCCGGAAGATGTCATAAATGATTTGAGAAAATACTGCAAATCAAAAGGAATTGTTATAAATTACTTTGTAACTGAAGCTATTAAAGAGAAATTAAATAAAATAAAAGAAGATGAAGATGATATACATACAGTTGAGATGAGAAGAAATGAACCTTCTATAGATGAAGAAGAATGGGATCAATACCTTAAAAACAGAGGAATGAGTGTATAAACTACTATACAAAGCAAGCATTAAAAAAGATGTTCAAAATATACCAGATAAAGAATTAAAAAAAATTACAGAAATGATCCAAACTCTAAAAAATGATCCACTACCAGCAGGAGTTAAGAAAATAAAAAAAGGCAGGATTTCGTTTTTTAGAATAAGAAAAGGAAATTACCGGATCGGGTATCATATTAACTTCTATCAAAAAGAAATAGAAATCTTGTTTATTAAAATAAGAAATGAAGAAACTTATTAATTTTTCTCTTCCTTGAGTAGAGGATTAAATTTTTCCCCATTTCCAAACCCTTGAAAGAGGGATTTATCCTTTTTCCATCTCCTCCCCTGAGGGGAGGATAAAGCGGGGGTAAATTTACCATGCAAACATAATATATTTTTTGTCTAAAACCTGTTAAATGGGGAATAATAAAGAAAAAGTACATTATAAAAATAATAAAAGATGAAAAATATCCCTGAAAGAAAAAACATTGTTAACTCCCATGGCTACACCCTCATTGAAGCAACAATAATTGCAGCTGTCATTTCAATATTATTTATTATTTCTGTTAAAGGTCTTTACATTGCAAAAGCAAATACAGACCTTTACAGAACAGCCTGCCAGCTTGAAGCAATATTAAAAAATTGCCAGAGCTTGGCTATGTATACAGGTAATTATTATAAAATAGACTTTTACCCTTTCTTGACAGGTATCGCGTTTATGAGGAAGATGAAATGATTCACGATATCAAGCTGAGCAATATAAATTTACACTATACAAATTTTACCAGCAATAAAGTGTACTTTAATAAAAAAGGAACTCCCAGCATGGGAGGAACTGTTACCTTAAAAACTGGCGGAAATAAAACATTATATGTAATCATGACCCCGGTAACAGGAAGAATACGCATTAGCACTACACCGCCGGCAAATTGGTAGGTTTTGCGAAGTGTAATCAGTATCGGGTATCGAGCATGTAGTATGTAGTAAATGTGGTGAGATTTATTGAAAGTTAACAATATTATATGCAAACTTATTTAATGTATACCCTGAATACTTTGGGAATAAATGGATGAGATTGCCACGCCTATCTCTTAACAGTAGTTAAGGGCAGGCTCGCAATGACAACTTTTTCAATTTCCTCCCTTTGAGGAGAGATGTAACTTTTTTGAATCTTTTTCTTTGATGGAGAGATTTAACTTTTCTCATTTCTTCCCCATTAAAGGAAGATTTAGTTTTTTTATTATCCTCCCCCCGATGAAGAGTTATTTTTTTCCTTGGTGGAAGGATAAAACCTTTCACTTCCTCCCCTTGATGGGAGGATAAATGTGGGGGTGGAAAAAATAATTATTATTTTAAAAAATGGCAAAAGTATTTATAATAGACAGAGGAAACAAAAAAATATTAATTTAAATATATCAAAAAAGTAAATGAAAAACTGAAACTGTACTAGCAAGCATTACCTACTTTGAAAGCAGGGAGGTATTCCCAAAATGTTACAAATAAATAAAATAGCTCGAAACCAAAAAGGTTTAACTTTAATTGAATTAATGGTAGCAGTTGCTATACTGGCATTGGCTGCTTTAGGTATTTTCCAGGCATTTACAACAGGATTTATGAGCATGGCTGAATCCAGAGAACGAACAGAAGCTGTAAATTATGTAAGGCAGACATTAGAAGAAATAAAAAACATGGATTTTGATAAAGTTGATGATGTTATAAGAAGTTCAATTTTAGGATCTGATAAATATGAAAGAGAAGTTGTTGTTATTCCTAACAATGAAGTAAACCCAACTCAGAAAGAAGTGACAGTAGTGGTTTATTGGCAAGGCAGGGATAGGGAAGAAAAAACTTCTGCTTCTACATTATTAACAAAAATGGAATTTTTACCTGGGGATGCTGAAAAAATTATCTTATATGTTTATCCTTATAATGTATTATATCCAATAGACGATTATACAGAGCTAACTGCGGTTATAAAAGATTCCAAAGGAAATACAGTTAACTATTGGGAAGGGGATATTGAGTTTGAAATTACTGTTAATTGGGAATATGGATATTTGGATACAGAGACTATTATTAAAAAAACAGTAACTACAGAAAATGGTTTAGCAAAATGTACGTTTTTTTCAAACGCCTCAGAACTTATAGAAAATAATCAAATAGAATATGTAACCATTAGAGCCTCTGTATTGGACAATCCGGAGCTCGGTTTTGATGAAGTTCAGATTATGCTTACACCTGGACCAGTAAGAGTTTCACTAAAAGCACGTGAATTTGATTCCATAGATGAGCTTAATTCTCCTGTGACGGTGGAAACAGAAGATGAAATATATATTGTCGGCTACATATTAAGAGCAAATAATGAAATATTTACAGATTATCCAATAACAATCAATTTCAGTATAGAAGGAGAAGGAGAAAGTACTATTGCACCTCTTTCAATGGAAACCGATGAGTTTGGAAGAGCAGAAATTGTATACACTGCTGACAGTTATCCAGGTTCCGACATAATTACTGGTAGTTCAACAGATCTTTTTTCCGGAAGTATGCAAATATTTATAGCCGGAGAGGTTTCGGCTATAAATATTTCAGCATACCCGGCTACAATATTTGATTATGAATCATCTATAATTACTTGTACTTTAAAGGATGAAAAAGGTCTTACTGTTTCAAATCCATATGATGAAGATATAATTATAAATTTAGCAATACTTGCTGAATCTTCCGGAAGTGGAATTTTCAATACTGATCAAATAATTATTTTGCCAGGGCAAACATCTGGTAGTTCAACATTTACTCCTTCACCAAATAGCAGCGGAGAGGTTGTTATTGAGGCAAGTGACCAGGATAATATTTTAACCACAGATACAACAACAATAATTATAAATGAACCACTTGTTGCTGATTATATTGATGTAAAAGCTAATCCAACATTCATAAAATTGGGCAGTGAGGATATTTCTACTATTACCGCAACTGTAAAATCAATCGATAACAAAACAGTATCTAACTATGATCAAATTATTACTTTCAACACAGTAAGGGTGTATTTGATAATGGCAGTCAAACTACAACTGTTTCCTATACTGAAGACAATTATCTGAATGGCAAGACTGGACTTAGTTGGAAGAGGAGCGATGAAAATACAGGAATAGCTAATATTACAGCTAACTCTTATACCAGTACTAAAAATATTACAGGAATAACAACAGTAAATTTCTATGTAGAAGCGGACTATATTGAATTGAAAACTTCAGAAAACAATATAAATATTTTAGGTAAAGAAAATGATTCTTGCACTATTACCGCAACCATAAAAGATTCTAGTGATGCAACAGTAACAGAATACTTAGGTAAAGTAATTTTCAATATTATAGAAGGTGCCAATAGTGCCAAATTTTCATCAGGGAGCAGTATTTCTGTGGATGTAAATAACGGAATAGCAACTGCTATTTTACACGGACAATGCAACCTGGGAACAGTAAAAATTACTGCTTCTTCTTTGGCTGGATCTAAAGAGATATATAATAACAATGATCTGGTAATTGGTGTTAATATTGGGAATTCTTTGAAATAGACCTTGATGAAAGCAGTGTTAGTCTGCACTCGGGAATATAGTTTTAGATTATGTTTCAATAATAGTTGGTGGGGATTTAACTTTATAATCTAAAAATAACCTATAACTCCTCTTCCAGAATTGAAGTAATTCAAATAAACGATGAAACTGTTTATACAAATGTAGGTAGTGGTGATTTTAGTACAATTACCTGTTGCCTATACTTTATATCAAGGGAAGAATACAAAATTACCTACCATGCTTAATCATAATATTAATAAAGTGCTACTTACGACAATAGTAAATCCGGAATGTGAAAATCAATATTATGATTTTGGGATAATAAATATCAATAATTAGTTTTATGATTTCAAATTAAACATATAAAAAAGTAAAAAGAAAAAATAAAAATGATAAAAATAATAAGAAAAAAAATAAACAATAAAGGTCTTACACTTATTGAAATGATGGTAGTTTTGGCTGTTTTATCCATTATTATATTAGGATTAGTTTCCCTCTTTTCTGGCGGCATCCGTTCATGGGTTTCCGGACAAAACCAGTTAAAAGCTCAAAGAGAAGCAAGGCAGGTAATGGATAGAATGGTAAGAGAGATAAGAGAGGCGCGTTATGTTGATGATGGAACATATATTAATTCATCAAACATAAGTGAAATATTTTTTTTCAATCCAAACAAAAATCAACATATAACATATTCTTATAGTGGAGCTGACAAAGAAATTAAAGAAGGAAGCGCATCTTTGCTTAAAAATGTATCAGCTTTTTCTTTTTCTTATTATGATAATAATGGATTGGTTGTTGATCCACCAGATAGCACTAAAATATCTATAGTTGTAATATATCTTGCAATGGATGTTGATAGTGATGGAAATTCTGATACTGTTCTTGAATCAAAAGTTAATTTAAGAAACTTCATGTTGACAGACTAAGAGGATTAATTGTGCTTACTATTTTGAAGTGTTCGAGGTGATAAATAATGAAAAAAAACATTATGATTAGCAATAAATCTAAAAGAAATAAAGAAAAAGGCATGGCGTTAATAGCAACTTTAATAATTGTGTTTGTGCTTGGCAGCATTGGTATCGCCTTATTAACAATGGCTAGCAATGATTCAAAGCTGTCTACCTTGCAGAGAGAATCAAACAGAGCTTTTTATCTCGCTGAAACAGGCATAGAAAAAGCATTATGGTTTATGAATATATCTCAAAGTAATCTGCAAGGAATTAATTGGAGAGTACCAAAGTATGATTCTGATGGTGAACTTACTGAAAATCCATGGCCATCCCCTGAAGACAGGGAAAGTAATACTGAATATTTTGAAGTATATGTATTTGAATCAGATTATGAAGACGGTAAAGCAATAGAGATTACCTTCGAATCAACTGGTATTGTAGATAACTCAAGTATGTACAATGATGGCAGTAGAACTATCGAGGTAAAACTAAGAAAAGGAACAATCCAAAACAATTCATTATCTTATAATTATGCTATACTTGCTGATAGTTTTGTTAACATTCTTGGTTCTGTACATGTAAATGGAGACATTCATAGTAATGGCGATGTAGACATTAGTGGTGCCGCATTTGATCTAACAAATGGAACTCTTTCAGCAACCGGCGAGATAAGTGCTCATATGGAGGGAATTAGTCAGCCCACTCAACCTATACCATTTATTGATTTTAATTACTATTACAATAAAGCTAGTGAATCTGGAACAGTTTACAATGGAGATCAAGTTTTTGATAGTGATCGTGTTTTAGAAGGATTCCATTATATTGACGGAGATTTAACAATAAAACCACCGGCAAGTGAAATCATTGTAAATGATGGTGCAATTTTTGTAACCGGCTCTATTGAATTTCAAGGCAATACTGAGCTTTTTGTTGAACACTCAGATGATTGGGATAACCCTTTGTCACTGGTTGCCATTGGCAGTATTACCGGTCATGGCACTGTTCACGGTGAAGGTATATTTCAATCAAATTCAACTATAGATTTACATGGTAATGTAGATGTAAATTTGGGAGCTGTCGTTGCCCCATATGTCAAAGTAAATGGAAATGTAGAAATTGTTTACGACAAAGGATTACAGGAAGAAATTGTTGTAGGTACAGGCATAGAAGTATGGAAAAAAGTCTCCTGGAGAGAACTATAGGAAGTTAAAAAGATTGATAAACCTTTTTAACATACAAGTATGGATTTCCTGTTTCTTTAATATAAGAAATACAGATAACTTATAATTCTATAGATAAATTAGCAATTCATATAAAATGATTGCTAATTTATAATTTATTATATATAATTAAAACAAAAAATATTACTATTTTTATAAAAGATAATATAATTTTTTTATACAACCGTTTAATTTATTATTTAAGCTATATTTTTGGAAGGGGCAAAAATGCTGGCAATTGATTTTGGAGCACGTTCAATCAAGGCAGTTCATCTGGTAAGAACAGGTAATAGTTTTAAACTGGAAAACTTCGGTCTTGTTTTAACTCCGCCTGATAGCATAAAACACGGTGAGATAAAAGATGCTGATGCTGTTTCAGAGGCATTGATGAAAATGCTTAGGAAAAAAGGAATTCGGGAAAAAAATGGTATTATCGGCATTACCGGACAAAAAGTTATAGTAAGAGAAATTACCACACCGCTTATGAATGAAAAAGAATTAATTGACGGTATTCAATGGGAAGCCCCCAAGTATGTTCCCTATGATCTGAAAGAATCTCTGCTCGATGCGAAAATTATAGAAGAACTTGAAGAAAGAGAAGGCAATAAGATGATGAGAGTTCTTCTTGTTGCAGCCCCTAAAACTCTGGTATCACAGCAGATTGATATTATCAGAAAAAATAGAATTCAACCAAAAGTAGTAGATATTATTGCCAATGCCCAGATAAGAGCTTTCCAGGATTACTTAATCCCTGTCTCTGTTGATGATCAGGAAACTAAAATAGATATAATTATCTCTATGGGTGCAACCACCACTGAAATAACATTAATTGAAGGAGATAGGTTAAAATTTACCCGCACCATTCTTAAAGGAGGAAATGATATTACAGAAGCAATTGCTAAAAAGCTGGAAATAAACTTCAATGAAGCCGAAATCCTGAAAAGAAAAATTGGTGTTACAATAACTCCTGCCTTAGATGAGATTGAAACAAATGAAACAGAAGAACAGGATATTGAAAAGGAAGATATCAAAAAAGTTAATGAAGAAGATATTATTCCCGAAAAGGAAATCCTAATTAGCTTAATCAATGAAGGAGTTACAGACATTTTTAATGAAATAAGAAAATCCCTCAATTATTATAAAACACAATACCAGAATGTATCATATCAAAGAATTATTTTAACCGGAGGAATGGCAGCAATGAGCAATTTAGGCCAGCTGCTGAAACAGCAATTCAGAATTACCGTTGTCAAAGCAAATCCTTTAAAAGACATTACAATAAATAACAATATAAATCTGGATAACCTGGAAAAGTATAAAAGTAGTCTTGCTAATGCCATTGGTTTGGCAAAAAGAGAAAGGTAAAGAAGAATGGCAAAAAACAAAAATATTATACGAGACATAAACCTTTTACCAGATGAATACAGAGAAAAAGAAAAATACAATCTATCCAGAATTTTGTTAACTGCTTTTATTCTGATTCTTTTTGCCGGTTCAATATTTTTGTATTATTCACTGGAAAATAAAATATACACAAAAGAAATACAAGTGAAAATTTTAGAAGTCCAGCTTGCTTCCATAAACTCAGTTATTCAGGAAGTGAGAAATCTGGAAAGAGATAAAGCAGAACTGGATGAAAGAGTTAAGGTTATTGAAAGTCTAATTAAAAATCAATCAAGATTTACCAGGGTATTGGGAGATTTCAGTGAAACAACATTAGCTGAAGTGTGGCTTAATAACCTGACTCTTAACGCTAATCAGACTTTTAACTTCTCTGCCAACACTTTTAACAACTATTTAGTTGCTCAATATATGAACACTTTGAAGGACCATGAGAGGTTTGATGCCATTGAGTTGCAATATATCAGAAAACAGAGTACCAGAATTCCTGAAATAGACCAAAGTCTTGATACTGTTAATTTTCAGTTATCCGGTGTTTTTATTCCTTTTAGACCTTTTAATTAAAATTTGAAATAGAGGGAAATAGTTTGCCAAAAATTAATAAAAGAACAAAAATAATACTACTGGTAGTTTTTTTAATTGCTTTTGCTTATATTAATTATTCTTTTATATATCAGCCAAGAAAAGCCAGAATTGATGCTCTGGATCAGCAAATCAGCTCTCTTAACACAAGAATTGAAGAAGGCAGAAGGATAGTTGCCCGCCTTGATGAATTAAGAATTGAATATCAGGAACTTACGGAAAGACTTGCTTTTATGGAAGTTTTATTACCTAAAGAAAAAGACATTCCTGATTTTCTGGTTCTTTTGCAGGAAACAATGGATGAATTCAATATTGATTTTTCTAATTTTTCACCTCAAAATTTATCACAAGACAGGGATGCTATTTTTGCAAGATTACCCATTACCCTAACATATACTGCCAGTTATAATGAAATGATAAAATTTTTGGACAGATTGGAAAATTTCCCCAGAATTGTTGATGTTAGAGATTTAAGACTTAACCCCACAGGTGAAAATAATGAAATCGTTAATGTGTCTATGAACATGTTCACTTATGTCCTGATGAAAGGAAATAATTAAATTGAGCAAGGTAAATCGTGTTTTATTAGTAATACTTATAGTGCTGGCAATTATTACTGCCATTGCCTGGTTTGCTCCGGAATTATTATCTTCCATAACTAACTTTTTGCCCTGGTCAAGTGAACAGGCTGCAGATAATAACAATATTAATATGAACACTGATAGCAGAATAGCTGGTGATGTCTCAAACAGATCACTTTCTCAGCAGATTAGAGAAGAACCCAGCGATGGTATTCCTGAAGTTGTAGAATTAACACCCTTTGAAAAAGATGTTAAACAAAGACATGAAAGCTATGAAACAAAAGTTTTTACCTATGAGCCATTTGAACCACCTGTCAGCCGTAATCCCTTTAGCAGAATAGTCAGCACTGTTTATCTGGATGTTGAAAAAGAAAAAATAGCAGATGAATTACTGTCTGAAGATGACATTCGTCGTTTTGTTCAGCCGGAACTGCCTCCTGGAAGTAGATTCACTGGATTGATTGCTGCAGGAGAAGAAAAATTAGCTATTTTGGAAATTGAAAAAGAAACTTATATAGTTAAACAAGGGGATTTAATTTTAGATAAGTATTTTGTTAAATCAATTCAGGAAGAGAAAATTATTATTGATATTAATGATTATGATATAACACTACAATTAGGAGGTGGGGGAGTATCTAATGAATAATCATGGAAAAAATAAAGGCTTAATATTTAGATTTTATTCTATTTCAGTTTTAATAGTTTTTTTATTTTTTATGTTATTTGATATATGTATTGCCCAAAGCAATATTACTATTACCCATATCTGGTATAGAAAAATGCCGAATTTTACCAGATTAACTATCAAAGCCGATAAACCCATTGAAAACTATAATTCTATTTATGTTGGAGACCCCGAAAGAATTGTTATCGATTTTGAAAATGCTGACTATAATATTATTGAGCTGGTGAAAAATACTCTCTTTTTAAATATGGGATCAGTAAAACAGGTCAGATGCGGTCAATTTGAAGAAAATAATGTTCGGTTTGTCATAGATTTATTTGACAAAACCAATTATGAAATAGCACTGGACAGCACGAAACAGTTATTGCAAATTAATGTTTATGATTATGAAGAATTTTTTGCCCCTGAAAAACAAGTATATACCGTTGAGCCTCTGCATGCTGATGAGATAAGAAAAATTCAAGAGCAACAAAAATCGTATGTTCCTTCATTGGTTGACCAGGTAAAAGTTCCTATCACTTTAAATCTGAAAGAAACTGAGGTTGTTGATGCCATCAGAACATTATCTCTGATAAGCGGGGTTAATATAGTTGCTGATGACTCTGTTACCGGTAACATTACCCTTAACTTGAATAACGTTACTTTCAAGGAGGCTTTTGACTGGATCTTAACTCTAAAAAGACTCAGCTATACTCAGGTTGGAAACGCCCTTATTATAGGGACTGAAGATGTAATTGATACCTACAGGGAAAGATTAACCAGAATTGTACATTTAGAAAATGCTGATGTAGAAAATACTAAAAGTGTGCTGGATAATTATTTTGGAGACAACAACAATATAAAAATAACCAATGATATCAGGCTTAACAATATGATTTTAGAAGGGACAGCAGATTTAATTGCCAAAGCAGAAGAATTGATTAAAGAAATTGATACCAGTTTAATCACTGATACCTTTAAGATTGATAATGCAACAACCCCTGAAGAAGTTGAATCCATAAAACAGATGTTATCAATAATAATTCCTGATGAAAATCGGATAATTATTGATAACCGACAAAACGAAATTATCATTAAAGGCAATCAGCAGGAAATTGAAAATGCCAAATTAATGATTGAAGGGCTTGATAAAAGGGCTCCTCAGATAATGATAGAATCAAAAATTGTGGAAATAGCTTTAGATAAAGAAAAAGATTTGGGAATATCATGGAGCGCAGGCGGGACTGATGAATCTGGTAATAGAGTTGAAGGACAGATTAGCTTCGGAGAAATTACCCTGGGAGGTTCTTTTGAAAGACGGGGATTATTCCAGGCAAGACTGGATGCATTAGTCAGAGAGGGAGAAACCAATATTTTATCCAATCCAAAGATATTAACACTGGATGGCAAAGAAGCTATTATTTTATCCGGTTCAAAAATACCTATCCGGGAACGGACCGAAGAAGGAATTGAAACAATAAGATATTTAGATGTAGGCTTGAATATGACAATTACTCCTCGTCTGAGTATGGATGACCATATAACAATGGATTGTGACATTAAAGTTGAGTCATTGGGAACAGAGCTGATTCAGGGATATCCTGTAATAAACTCCAGACAGGAACAGGCAATTATCCGTTCACCTTTAGGGATAACAAATGTTATAGGTGGATTGATAACCTCTGAAGAAATTCAAACTATCAGAAAAATACCTATTTTGAGTGAAATACCGGTGATTGGTGAATTATTTAAATTTACTAACCGGACCAAAAAAAGAACTGAAATTATTATCCTGATTACTGCACATAAAATTGAATATTAAAATAGTATAGAGTATATAGTATCGAGTATATGGTAGGTAGTATATAGTAGGTAGTCGGTAGGAAATGTAAAAATAGTGTAAGATAAGATTTAATATTATGGCAGATATAGAAAATATTGAGAATAAAGAAAATAAAATTAAAAATTTTAAAGATCTGAGGATATGGCAAGAGATTATAAGGTTAGTCAAAGACATTTATCTTGTAACAAGAAAATATCCAAATGATGAAATATTATGGACTGACTTCCCAGATGAGAAGGAGTGCAGTATCTATACCATCGAATATTGCAGAAGGTTTTAGAAGATATCACAACAAAGAATATAAACAATAAATCTTATATATTACACTGGGCAGTTGTGCAGAATTAGAAACACAAGTAATTATCTCATGTAATTTAGAATATATAAACGAAAACATAAAAGAAAAAATAACTGATAAAACCAAATATATTTGTAAAATGATATTTAAATTAATTAAAAAATTAGATTAAAATAACTTAAATTACATAAATATTGGATACTATATTTATTACTCGATACACTAATTTATGTACATATTTTATACTATATACTCAATACTATATATACCAAATACCAATTTAATCTCCGGTTAAATTAAAAAAAGGGAGGGAAAGGGATTGCGGAAGAATATTTTAAAAGAAAAAAGGAAACTTATACTGTTTTTATCAATATTAATATTATTTTCTGTATTGCTGGCCGGTTGTAACTGGTTTGGAGAAGGCATTATAAATGTTTTTGATCCCAAAGCTCAAATTCGTGTCAATTTTACTGAAATTGACTTTTCTGACGAAGGTGGAACAATCGACTTAGAGGTTTATTCATTAAACCAAGTTGAATTTATCGGCGAAGGGTTTAGTTATAAATATCATAATAAAGGAACATTAATTCCATCTTTATCCAGAACAGTTGGAACTGTTTTTTATGTTGCCCCGGCAACTTCAGTTGGCACGCCCGGAAGTATTACTGAAATTGAAAACTTACCTTTATACTATAAAGAAGTAGCGGATTATGTTATATCCAACCCCCTTATTACTGAAATAACCTGTACTATCACCTTGATTGGCACTGATGGCGCCGGACACAAAATTAATAAATCTGTAACTTTTGATTTACCGGCAGTTGAACCTGGAATAGATTTTGTGCCACCAAATGCAGTTATTAATGTCACTCCGGATACTACCGGTAATGCTCCTTTTACTGTACAGTTTGATGCTTCCCAATCGACAGACGACCGGGGAATTGCTAGCTATAGTTGGGATTTTGGTGACGGTTCAACAGGAACTGGAGTAATGCCACCTGCACATACTTATGTTTCAGGCGGTTACATTGCAAAATTAACTGTAACTGATTATTGGGGAAATAAAGGATACGCAACAGTTGTAATAAATGTTGGAGATTCAGCTGTTGGTTCTCCGACTGCAAGTATTCAGGTATCACCTTCTACAACAGGTAATGCACCATTTACAGTTGCTTTTGACGGTTCTGGCTCTTCTGTGAGCAATGAAACTGATTGTGGATGTTCAATTGATAGTTATAACTGGGACTTTGGAGATGGCTCTAACGGAACAGGTATTGCTACTACACATACTTTTGAAGAACCCGATACATATGTGGTTATTTTATCTGTTACTGATACCAATGGTAAAGTTGGGTATGCCACTGTTGTAATTACTGTGACTTCAGAAGAGGAGCCAGGTGTAGATAGTATTACATTAAATGCAAATCCTGGATCCAATATTGCAGGTGGTACATCAACTATTACCGCAATCGTTACTGATACTGGTGGTCAATTTGTACCTGATGGGACTGCTGTTTACTTTATTACCAACAGTGGTACACTTTTCGCTAATTCTGCTAATACTATAAATGGTATGGCAACTGTCGATTTAGAACTAAGTGCATCCATGCAAACTGGTGATACGGCAACAGTAACTGCCTTTATTGGCTCAGTATCTGGAACAGTTGAAGTTGAATGCATAGGTGAAGAGGATCTGGAAATAGAATCAATTACTTTAAATGCCAATCCTGAATCAAATGTACCAGGCGGTACATCAACAATACAAGCTATTGTGCTTGATTCAGAAGGAAACACTGTGGAAAATGGAACAGTAGTTTATTTCTATGCCAACAGTGGTACTCTTTCTTCTGATACAGCTAGTACAATTAACGGAATTGCCACCCTTAGCTTAACTTTGTCACGGGGACGGTTCTTTTGACAACTTATTAAGATAAATTAATGAAAAATCCCGAAACAGGGAAGAGACTTCAATAGTCTTTCAACTCTTTTTCGGGATTTTTTATTGACATGAATTGCCTTTGCTGTAAAATCTGTTATAGGGTAAAATATAATAAATATCAGTTATTTTCCAGATTATTATTTTCTAAACCTTAACACCAATTAAACTAAATTAACAAAAATGTTATCATTCTTTAAAAATAACATTATTAAAGAAAAGGAAACTTAATCATTAAATGAATAATTACCAAAATGAAGAATATCAAAAATTAAAGAAAAAATATTTTTGGATACGTGTGTTAATGCATATTCCAAATTTTTTTAAGCTTGCTTTTCGACTGGTAAGAGATAAAAAAGTTCCTTTATATCTTAAAATTATTTCTTATGGTGCTTTTCTTTATGTTTTGTCCCCAATAGATATAATTCCGATTATATTTTTACCTTTTATCGGATGGATAGAAGATGTTGTTATATTTTATGTCTGCATGAAATTGCTTGTTAATCTAAGCCCTCCAGATGTAGTGGAAAAACATGTTCAGGCAATTGATAATGAGATGAAACAAAAATTCAAACAATATTATTATAAAAGATAATATTAAGATCTTTTAATAAATATAAAATAGTACCAGTCCGGAGCCAATATTATAAGCCTATAATATTCATATCATCTTTTTTTATTATTCTTGCATAAAAATATAAATGAAAAATATTTTCACCTGCATTACTCTAATTTAAAAGGAATTGCATAATAATTAAAATACCTATACAATATAGGTATGAACTTACTTATATAAACTTAAAAAATTTAAAAAATTGGAGGGATATTCCGTGAAAGAAGTCACTAAAAAAGTAATTAATAGTCTTATTGAGCAAAAACAAGAACCCAGCATTTCAATTTATATGCCCACAAGGGCAGCTGCAAGCAGTGAAGTCAAAAAAATGTCCATCCAACTAAAAAATCTACTCAATACAACACGAAAAATCTTAGAAGAAGAATATGGAATTGACAATAAAGAAATAGAAAAAATACTTAAACCGGCTGCAGACCTGGTTGAAGATAGGATTTTCTGGCAAAATCAGAAAGAAGGTCTGGCAATTTTTATTAATGAGAATTATTTTTCTTATTTCCGGGTTTCCAACGAAATGCCTGAAAAGACAACTGTTAATAAATACTTCGATATTATCTCTTTACTGCCTGAAGTTATGTTTAATAATAATTATTACGTGTTATCACTGAGTAAAAATGCAAACAACGTATATCTTTGTACTAAAAGATCAGTGGAAAAGTTAGATATAGATGGAATGCCTGAAAGCCTCCAGGATATTTTGCAATATGTCGATACTGAAAAAACTTTGCAATATCATTCTCATTCCGGTGGCAAAGCGATATTCCATGGTCAGGGCGTAGTTGATGATGAGAGAAAAGAAGAACTTTTACAGTATTTTAGAATGATTGACCAGGGATTAACTAAATATCTTAATCAGAAAGTTGGTAAACAGAAAACACCGTTAATTGTTATGTGCGTGAAAGAACTTTTCCCGATTTACAAAGAAATAAATACTTATCCTTATTTGCTTGATAATAGCGTTGAAGGAAACCCTGATGATATTCCTCCAGATGCAATTAATAAAAAAACAAGGGAAATTGCTTTTGAATATTTTAAAAAACAGATATCTGAAATAGACAGAATTTATAATGATTTAAAAGGAACAGGCAAAACATCAACTCAGCTGGAAGATATCGTCTCTGCTTCCTGTTTTAGCAGAATAGATAATTTGGTGATAAAAAACAACATTTCCCAGTATGGCAAATTTGATTCTGAAAACAATACAGTTCAATTAATAGCAAACGAAGCAAAAGAAAATGACTTTTATGATCTCTACAATTTTGCTGCTATCAATACTATTTTAAATGGCGGCCAGGTGTATGTATTAGATGAAGAACAAATGCCAGATGGAGAAGACATACTAGCTATATATAGATTTTAAATTTAAAATACTATAAATAAATATTTTATATTTAAATATGAAAATAAGGCAAGTTTTTAGCTTGCCTTATTTTTTAGCAAGTAATATATATTACAAAAAATGTGTTAAAGCATTTTAAATTACAGCTAAACATGTTTTTTTATTTACACCTTGTTTTTATGATGATAAAATACTGCAGTATTATAAAAATAATTTATAAGGTTAGTAATTTTATGTTAATTTGTATTCAATCACTTGGATGCCCTAAAAACTCTGTTGACAGTGAGATTATTTGCGGTTATTTATTGAAAAATAATTTTAGCATAACAAATGATATTGAAAATGCAGATATAGCTCTAATCAACACCTGTAGCTTTATCAAGCCGGCAGTTGAAGAATCAATTGATGCTATTCTTAATGCAATCAGACTTAAAAATGAAGGAAAAATAAAACATATTATTGTCGCCGGATGTTTATCTCAGAGATATTCTTCTAAAGACTTAATAGAATCATTGCCAGAAGTAGACGCTTTTATTGGTGTTGACGAGATAGACATGATAGATAATATTATAAATGACCTCCAGCAAAAATCTTTACCTATTTGCAAGATTAGCCCTAATCCGGGTAAGCTTTATGATGACACCCATCCTCGTTTTTTGCTAACTCCAAATCACTATGCTTATCTCAAGATCGCTGAAGGATGTAATAATAAATGTACATACTGCCTGATCCCAAAAATAAGAGGAAAATATCGCAGCAGGACTATTGAATCACTTTTAACAGAAACAGAAAAAATTATTAGAAATAATTCTTTAAGAGAGCTGATTTTAGTTGCAGAAGATACTACTTATTATGGTAAAGACCTTTTCGGAAAACCTGCTTTGGCAGATTTGTTGGAAAATCTTACAAAAATTATAAGAAACAAAGAAATTAAAATTAGATTATTATATACACACCCAGAGCATTATGATGATAAATTGATTGACACTATCAGCAGCAACCCTAATATTTGCAATTATTTAGACATTCCATTACAGCATATCAGTGATAATATTCTAAAAAAAATGAATCGAAAAATAGACAAAGCTTATATTATAAATCTGATTAAAAATTTGCGTACCCGCATTTCCAATTTAACAATCAGAAGCACTTTTATTGTTGGTTTTCCGGGAGAAACAGAAACTGATTTTCAGGAATTATATGATTTTATTGCAGAATATAAATTAGAAAGAGTAGGAGTATTCCCTTTTTACAATGAAGATGAATGCCCTGCCAGTAAATACCCAGACCAGATTTCCGAAAAAATAAAAAAAACAAGATTAGATAAATTAATGAGTTTACAGCAAAAAATATCAACTCAAAACCAGTCAAACCAGATAGGTAAAGTCAAACAAGTGTTAATTGATGGATGGTCAGAAAACAATAAAAATGTCTTGACTGGTCGTTCCTGTTCAGAGGCGCCTGATATTGATGGCTATATATTAGTAATAAACGGATCTGAAGCAGATATCGGAAAATGGATTAATGTGCGAATATCAAAAGCTTATCCATACAATTTGATAGGTGAAAAAATTTGCATTTAGGAAATAAATACAAGTATAATTAGCATTAGATTTTATGAATAATTAAATTTACTATTCATAAAATATCTGATTAAATGAAGATATTTTCCAGAATAATAGAATTTTCTTATTTTTACTTGTGAGGTTGAAGCACTTTGAAAAAAAATAGATTATCTAAATTATGGAATGCATTAAATGCTAATCCTTTGCAGATTGATGCCTTTCTGGTAAGTAACCCAAAAAATATTTTTTATTTATCTTCTTTTACTGGAGAAGGTTTATTATTATTAACCAGGGAGTCTAATTTCCTTATTACCGATCCTCGCTATACAGAACAGGCAAAAATAGAAACAGTAAACTGTGAGATTATCACACAAGACATTAAAGAACCTGATTCTCAAATAATATTAATTTATCAATTATCCTTAGGTTATAAAATAAAAACATTGGGGTTCGAATCTGCTTCCATGACATTTAAAGATTTTCAAAAGTATGAAAAAATTTTAGCTAATATAGCATTGTATCCTTTTGAAAATATTATTGAAAAAATCAGAGTAATTAAAGATTCTACGGAGATTGAGATTTTGAAAAAGTCATGTGAGATTGCTACCAAATCTTTCCTACAAACCATTTCTTCCATTAAAGGAAATGATAGTGAATTATCTGTAGCTGCACTTTTAAATTACAAAATGCGAAAAAATGGCGCTTTCAAAGAGTCTTTTGATTTAATTGTTACTTCAGGCGAAAGAGGACTTTTGATACATGGACAGCCCTCTGAAAAAATCATCAAAGACAATGAGCTTGTTATTATAGATTTCGGTTGTATATTAGAAATGTATTGTTCTGACTGCACCAGATCTTTTATAAAAGGAACTCCAAATGATAAGCAGCAAAAGATCTTTGACATAATAAAAAAGACTCAAATAGATACGCTTCAAAAAATAAAACCTGGGGTAAAATGCTCTGACCTTGATATTTTTGCAAGAAATATAATTACAACAGCCGGTTATGGTGAGTATTTTGGACATTCTTTAGGGCATGGAGTCGGATTGGATATTCATGAATTGCCAAGACTCAGTCCAAATGATCATACTACATTAGAGCCTGGAATGGTAGTTACTGTGGAACCAGGCATATATGTTCCCGGGATTGGAGGAGTGAGAATTGAAGATACAGTCGTTATCACTGAAAAGGGATGCGATATCTTAACATTATTACCAAAAGAAATTAGAATAAGTTCTTATCTTGATTAAAATATTTATAAGTATAAATTAATATATAAAAATAGGAGGTATTCCTTTGAGTTTGAAAAATATAGATAAAGAAATTTTTGATTTGATTCAAAAAGAAGAAGAAAGACAAAAATATACCATAGAGCTGATAGCTTCTGAAAATTTTGTAGATGATGCTATTTTGGAAGCCCAGGGTTCTGTCTTAACAAACAAGTACGCAGAAGGGTATCCTGGAAAAAAATATTATGGAGGATGTCAGTTTATTGATGAGATAGAAACTCTGGCTATTGAAAGAGCTAAAAAACTTTTTTCTGCTGACCATGCAAATGTTCAACCTCATTCCGGTTCACAGGCAAACATGTCTGTATATTTTAGCGTTTTGCAGCCAGGTGATACTATTTTGTCTATGAATCTTTCTCATGGTGGACATTTGACACATGGTAGCCCTGTTAATTTTTCTGGAAAGATGTACAATATAATCCCTTATGGTGTACAGCAAGATACCGGCAGAATTGATTATGAACAAGTAAAACAATTGGCAATTGAAAACAAACCCAAAATGATTGTTACAGGAGCAAGTGCTTATCCCAGAGAAATAAATTTCGCTAAATTCAGAGAAATAGCTGATGAAGTTGGAGCTTATCTCATGGCTGATATCGCACATATTGCCGGTTTAATAGTTACCGGTGAGCATGTTAGTCCAATCCCTTATTGCCACTTTGTAACAACTACAACACACAAAACATTGCGTGGCCCTAGAGGAGGATTGATACTCTGTCAAAAAGATCTTGCTAAAACAGTAGATAAAAGTATTTTCCCCGGCATTCAAGGGGGTCCATTAATGCATGTGATTGCTGCAAAAGCAGTTTGTTTTAAACAGGCTTTTTCTGCTAGCTTTGTTACTTACCAAAAGCAGATTAAAAGAAATGCTTCTGCATTGGCAGAAAAATTAATGTCAATGGACTATAAATTAGTCTCAGGCGGAACTGATAACCATTTAATGCTTGTTGATTTGCGAAATAAAGGAATTACAGGGAAAGTGGCTGAAAAATCTCTAGAAGAATCAGGGATAACGGTTAATAAAAATGCTGTTCCGTTTGACACTCAACCTCCTATGGTAACCAGCGGGATTCGCATTGGTACTCCAGCTATGACCACAAGAGGCATGAAAGAGAATGAGATGATTTATATTGCAGAATTAATAAACAAAGTTTTAACTAATATTGATAATGAAAAAGTAAAGCAAGATGTTTTAAATGAAGTAAAGAACCTTTGTAAAAAATTTGTAGAATAATCATATTAGATAGCATAAAATTAAGCAAAGATATTTATAAATACATTTAAATTTGCTTAAATACATTATGTTATAATGATTTTATATTTATTAACACATTGGAGGAAAATACCTTGATATCTACTAGCGACTTTAAAAATGGATTAAGTATCGAACTTGACCAGGATCTTTATACAATTGTTGAATTTCAACATGTAAAGCCCGGCAAAGGTGGAGCATTTGTCAGAACTAAACTAAAAAATATACAAACAGGAGCTGTTTTAGATAGAACATTTAGAGCTGGTGAAAAATTTGAACAGGCAATTATTGATAGAAAAGACATGCAATATCTTTACAATGATGGCCATAATTATTATTTTATGGACAAAGATACTTTTGAGCAAGTACTTGTCAATATTGATATGATTGGCGATTATGCAGATATACTTAAAGAAGGTAATGATGTTCAAATTACTTTTTGGAATAACAAGGTAATTGGTATTGAACTGCCCGCCAGCATATCTCTAGAGGTGATTAAAACAATGCCGGGAGCAAAAGGCAACACAGTTTCTGGCGCATTAAAACCAGCCACGCTGGAAACTGGTGCTGAAGTACAGGTTCCTCTTTTTGTTAAAGAAGGTGATATTATAAAAATAAGCACTAAAGACAAAAAATATCAGGAAAGAGCATAGATAAATTTCTGATCGAACACTCATTGTTCAAGGAAAGCTTAAGGAAAGGCTTATTATGGATTTCGCAACTGTAAAAATGCAAAATGGCAATATTAATATCTATAAAACAACAATAGAAACTATTGTTCGGGATACCTTAAAAGAAATTAAAGGCATTTATAAGCCAAAAAATTCTATCTTAAAAAATATTGGTAAGAAAATTAAAAAAAATAACCAGGAAAAATTAAATTTACCAAGTCAGGAAATCAGGATAGAGATAAAACCTGGCGATATATCATTAAGTCTTTTTTTAATTATTTACTATGGAATCAGAATTCCTGATCTTACCTGGGAAATACAGGCAAAAGTAAAAGAAAAAATAAAAGAAATAACCTTTTTGGATATCACTAATATTGATGTTCATATCCAGGGAATCAGATACCCGAACAGTAATAATCATAAAGATATTCTTTTAATACCTGAAGTTTTTTTAATTAAATAAAAAAGACAAAATTGAAAATATAAAAGAGGAATTTATGGGAAATAGAAGAGTTTCCAGAGAAATCGCGCTCAAGATTCTTTTCCAAATTGATCTGGCTCATGGCAACATAGATGAAGTCAGCGCTTACACTTTTGCTATTGAAGAAATAATGAAGATGAAAGATCCAGATTCAATCATAAATTTTTCACTTCAACTAGTAAGGGGAGTATTAAGTAAACTTGAAAAAATAGACCCTCTAATAAAACAACATGCCAGCCACTGGTCTATTGAAAGAATTGCTAATATTGATCGAAACATATTGCGAATTGCTATCTATGAAATTGTATTTATGGAAAATATCCCCAAAAGCGTTTCGATTAATGAAGCAGTTGAACTGTCAAAAAAATATAGTACAGAAAGCTCTTTTTGCTTTGTGAATGGGGTTTTAGGTAAAATTGAAAAAAATGTTTAATTAAGAGATGATATGATTTTAAGCAAAGAAACAAAAAAAATATATACAGTCAGCAAAATAAATAAGTACATTCAAAAACTATTCAATTCAAATCCTCAATTGAATAACTTAACCATAACCGGAGAAATAAGCAACTTTAAATATCATTCTTCCGGACATATGTATTTTGTTTTAAAAGATGATCAGAGTCAAATAAGATGCGTAATGTTTAGAGGCAGTAATCTTGGATTATCCTTTGACCCTCGGGATGGATTAGAAGTAAGAGCTACTGGAGATATTCGTGTTTATGAAAAAAGGGGAGAATATCAGTTTTACGTTTTTCAAATGTCTGAAGCAGGAAAAGGAGCTCTCTTTGCAGCTTTTGAGGCTTTAAAGGAAAAACTAAAAAACGAAGGTTTTTTTGCAAAAGAAAATAAAAAAAATTTACCAAAGTTACCACATAAAATAGCAGTTATAACATCCCCCACCGGAGCAGCAATTAGAGATATTATCTCCATTACTTTAAGAAGGTTCTCCAATATTCATATAATAGTAGTCCCCGCTCAGGTCCAGGGGGAAGAAGCCGCGCCTCAAATTACTGCTAATATTAAGTTCTTGAATAAGAATATCCCTGATTTGGATTTTATAATTATTGGACGAGGAGGGGGATCTATTGAAGAATTATGGGCTTTTAATGATGAAAAACTGGCAAGAGAAATATATGCCTCTAAAATCCCGATTATATCTGCTGTAGGACATGAAACAGATTTTACAATATCTGACTTTGTAGCTGATCTTAGAGCCCCAACCCCCTCAGGTGCAGCTGAAATTGCAATACCGGATAAAAATTTCTTATTATCTCATTTAAAGCTGATAAATCAAAAAATAAATCGGATAATGAATCATATATTTGATATTAAAAAACATGAATATATCAGCACTATAAAAAACCTGAAATATCAGAGCCCTAAAAACAAAATACTGCAACACTTTCAAACAATTGACGATTTTTCCAACAGGCTAAACACCAGTATAAAACATATAATAGATATTAATGAAAATAAAATCAAAAACTATAAAGATAAAATCATTTCTTTAAGCCCTAAATCTATACTGAATAGGGGTTATAGTATTTGTTATAAAAAAGAAGGCAAAGAAATTATTAAAGATAAAAAACAGGTAAAAGATAATGATTTATTGGAAATAATATTAAACAGAGGTAATATTTCAGCATATGTCTCGAAAAAAGGAGGAGATATAAATGACTGATAAAGAAAAGAAGAAAGATGAAATGTCTTTTGAAGACTCTTTAAAAAAATTAGAAGAAATAGTAGAAGAATTAGAAAAGGGCGAATTAAATCTGGATGAAGCCCTAAAGTTATACGAAGAAGGAATGGAATTTTCCGATAAATGTATGGAAAAATTAAATGAAACAAAGCAAAAAGTAGAAAAATTGTCCAGAGATGGAAAAGATAAATTCCAGACTGAACCATTTTCCCTTTCAGAAAACGGAGAGGATACTTAATTTAAATGAAATTAATTTCCTATATTCAGGAAAAAAGAGAAATTATTAACCTATATTTAAAAAATAATCTACCTTCAGAAAAAACTGAGCCAGTAGAGATTCATCAGTCTATCCGCTACAGCGTACTAAATGGAGGAAAACGATTAAGGCCAATACTTACCATGATGACAGCAGAACTGCTGGGTTTTTCCCACGAAAAAGTCCTGCCTGCGGCTGCTGGAATTGAGCTGATTCATACCTTTTCTTTAATACATGACGATTTACCATGTATGGATAATGATGATTATCGAAGAGGTAAATTAACTAACCATAAAGTATACGGAGAGGCTCTGGCAACTCTTGCCGGAGATGCCCTGCTGATTATGGGTATAAATTTTATATGTAACAACTCTAAAGTAAAAGGTATATCAAAAGAATCCGTATTGGATGCGCTTCAGTATGTTTTATCAAAAATTGGAACCGAAAAAATGCTTGGTGGACAGGTTGATGATATCAATTTGCAAAAAAAACAAGCTAATCAGGAAAAAATCAAAAAAATATATTCCAATAAAACCTCAGCCTTGATTTGCGCTTCACTTAATACTGCTTCTTTGCTGCTCAATGCAAAAAAAGATCAGTTTAACGCTTTAGAAAAATATGGAGAAAATATAGGAATGGCTTTCCAGATAACTGATGATCTATTGGATATCCAGCAGGATAATAGAGAAGAAAACAAATCTACCTACATAAAATTGTTTGGAATACAAGAATCAAAAAAAGAAGCTTTAGATTATTGCGAAAGAGCAAAAGATAACATTTTGCTCTTTGGAGACAAATCTGCCTTGTTTATTGAATTAGCAGACTATATTATAAATAGAACTTATTAATTATTAATTTTTTAGTTAAAATTTAGTAAAAATTTACTAAATTTTATAATACAGCAAATGGAGGATGAATGCTAAGATCTTATAATCGGAGATATGACCAAATCAGACCTATAAAGGTAACCCAAAATTATATTAAATATTCAGAAGGTTCAGCATTGGTTGAGATGGGAGATACAAAAGTTATCTGCACTGCCAGTGTTGAGGAAAAAGTTCCTCTTTTTCTCAGAGGCACCCAGCAGGGTTGGATTACTGCTGAATACTCAATGATTCCCAGAGCTAACCAGATTCGAAATATTCGAGATTCTGTAAAAGGAAAAATAAATGGTAGAACACAGGAAATCCAAAGACTGATTGGAAGATCTCTGAGAGCAGTGGTAAATCTGGACAAATTAGGGCCGAGAATGATCTGGATAGATTGTGATGTTATACAAGCTGATGGAGGAACGAGAATCACCTCTATTATAGGATCTTTTATTGCCTTACTAGATGCTTTAAAATATCTGAAAGCTGAAAAGAAAATTGAATCAATACCTGTTAAGCATTTTTTAGGAGCTATAAGTGTCGGTATTGTTGATGGAGAAATGTTGTTGGATTTGGATTACAAAGAAGATAGTCAGGCCCAAGTTGATATGAACCTGGTTATGACCGAAAGAGGAGAGGTAGTCGAAATACAGGGAACTGCAGAAGATCGGCCATTTTCAATGAGAAATTTGAATCAGTTAATCCAGTTAGCCGAAAACGGAATTCAACAAGTTATTGCCAGAGAAAAGGATATTATTGGAATTTTATGATAAAAATAGTATTAGCTACTAAAAATAAAGGGAAAATAAAAGAAATTATTAATAAAACAAAAAACATTCCTTTTGAATTTGAATGTTTATCTAATTATCCATTAATTCCGGATATTAAGGAGGATGGTCATACATTTTCTGAAAATGCTCAGCTGAAAGCCAAATATGTTTCTGAATATACTAGGTTGCCTGCACTTGCTGATGATTCCGGTCTGGAGATAGATTATCTGGATAAAAAGCCAGGAATTTATTCTGCCAGATGGGGTAATAATGATTGTGAAAGAATTTTAAATGCACTGCAATCCCTGAAAAATGCAAATAATAAACAAAGAAAGGCACGTTTCAGGTGTGTAATGTGCTTGTCTCTCCCGGGAGGTGATCTTTATTTTACAGAAGGTAACTGTGAAGGTTATATTGCAAGTTCACCAAAAGGGAAATACGGATTCGGTTATGATCCAATTTTTATCCCGGAAGGATATAAAAGAACGTTTGCACAACTAGGGGAAAACATTAAAAATAAAATTAGTCACAGATCTATTGCTCTGGAAAAAATGATTGAACTCATGATTTCCCATTTCGGTTTAGAATAGTTAAAAATTTTTTGTTAAATATATTTGATTTATTAGAATTATTCTTTATAATGATATTGTATGGTAAAAGAAAGTAGAGAAAATTATTTTATCTTTATTGACTTCTCATAAGATATACTATATAATACTTATGTTTCGGGGTGTAGCGCAGTTTGGCTAGCGCACCTGCTTTGGGAGCAGGGGGTCGGAGGTTCAAATCCTCTCACCCCGACCATGAGCGGGAATAGCTCAGTTGGTAGAGCACTAGCCTTCCAAGCTGGTTGTCGCGGGTTCGAGACCCGTTTCCCGCTCCAAATTTTTTAAATTGCGCCTGTAGCTCAATAGGATAGAGCAACGGACTTCTAATCCGTAGGCTGGGGGTTCGACTCCCTCCGGGCGCGCCATGACAGAGGATATTTCGTGGTGGGCGTAGCTCAGTCCGGTTAGAGCCCTGGATTGTGGCTCCAGTGGTCATGGGTTCAAATCCCATCGCTCACCCCAATTGAGCGCTCGTAGCTCAATAGGATAGAGCTGTGGACTTCGGATCCAAGGGCTGGGGGTTCGACTCCCTCCGAGCGCGCCAAATTCGCGTGAATATATAATTTAATGGGCCGTTAGCTCAGTTGGCAGAGCACCTGACTTTTAATCAGGGTGTCACAGGTTCGAATCCTGTACAGCCCACCAATAATATATAAAAGCGAGGGTGGTGGAACCGGTAGACACGCTGGATTTAGGATCCAGTGGGTAACTCCATGCGGGTTCGAGTCCCGCCTCTCGCACCAGATAGAAAAGCTAACCTAAGAATAAAAAAGCAAAAAACAAAAAACTATAAAGATTGTTAATTTTTTGTGATTTGAATAAATAATATATTAAACCGAACCACCGCAAAATATTTTTTGCGGTTTTATTATGATTGAGCAAAACATTTGGAGGTGTTCTCAAATGATCAATATAGAGAAAGAAAAAAAAGAAAATAATATAATTGATTTAAAAGTTACAATTGATAATGAAAAAGTTAAACAAGAATATAATAATATTTATCGGGAACTTTCACAAAAAGTAAAAATACCCGGATTTAGAACTGGTAGAGTTCCAATTAATATATTGGAAATGAACTTAGGGAAAGAATACATCGATCAACAGGTTGCAGAAAAACTTATCAAAGACAGTTACACTGATGCTATAACTAACAGCGAGCTGGATCCAATCGATGTTCCGAACATAGATATAGTGCAGATAGATAAGGAAAACCCCTTTGTTTACAAAATAATTTTAGAAATGAGACCAGATATTACCATACCTGACTTGAACGATATCTCTTTAGAGAAAAATATTCCGACAGTTGAAGAAAAAGAGATCAATGATGATCTGGAAAGAATAAGAGAAAGTCATGGAAAATTAATAAGTGTAGAGGACAGACCTTCTAAAATGGGAGATTTTTTAATTGTTGATTATACTGCTCTTGTTGATGGTAAGCCTCTTGATGAAGGCAAAAGAGAAAAACAAATGATTCAATTAGGTGATAGGGCACCAAAAGAATTCAATGATAATTTAATTAACTTACAGCCTGGAACAGAAAAAGAAGTTATCATGAAAATTCCAGCAGATGCAGCTGATAAAGACCTTGCAGGAAAAGAAATTATTTATCAGATAAAAATTTCAGAAATTAAAGAAAAAGAATTGCCAGAATTAAACGATGACTTTGCCAAAAGCATAGGCGACAATTATCAGAATCTTGCTGAACTGAAAGAACACATAAAAAAACAATTATTTGAAAGAAAAAAATATCAATCAGAAACTGAATTTAATGAAACACTAATGGAAAAAGTTGCTGAAAAAGTTGATTTTGAAACTCCAGAGGTACTTGTGAATAAACAAGTTGAAAACATGATGAACAATTTGCAGGAAGATTTAAAAAGCAGAAATATGAAATTAGAAGATTATTATAAAATAATTAAAGCAGATGAAGAGAAAGTAAAAAAAGAATACAGAGATATTGCAAAGCAGCAGATCAAAAAAGAGCTCATTATTGACAAAATCATAAAGGATGATAAAATAACTGCTACTGAAGACGAAGTAAATGAAAAAATTAATGAAATTGCGCAAAGCACTAATCAGAAACCTTTAAAAGTTAGGGCTATGTTTGAAAAAAATAATACTTTAGATAATTTAACTGAGCAAATTAAAAGAGAAAAAGTTTTTGAACTTCTTACCAAACGTATTAAAGTAACTGAAAAATAAGGAGGAAATAATATGCATTTAGTTCCAATTGTAGTTGAAAAGACTCCTCAAGGGGAGAGGTCTTATGATATATATTCAAGACTTTTAAAAGATAGAATTATCTTTTTAGGAACAGAAATTGACGATCAAGCTGCAAATATTATTATAGCTCAGCTGCTATTTTTAGAAGCCAGCGATCCAGAAAAAGACATATTTTTATACATTAACAGCCCGGGAGGTTCAGTTAGCTCAACTATTGCTATTTATGATACAATTCAATACATTAAATCAGATGTTGCTACAATCTGTATTGGAATGGCTGCAAGCGGTGCTGCTTTAATCCTGGCTTCAGGAACCAGGGGAAAAAGATCATCACTGCCTAATTCCAGAATAATGTTACATCAGCCATTAGGCGGTGCCCAGGGACAAGTGTCGGATATAGAAATACAAACAAAGGAACTTTTAAGAATTAAAAAGAAATTAAACGAAATTATAACATTCCATACCAATCAGCCTTACGAAAGAGTAGAAAAAGATACTGATAGAGATTTTTACATGACAGGCGATGAGGCTAAAGCTTATGGAGTTGTTGATGAAGTTATTAAAAAACGTGTTTAGCAATAATACAGATTGAGGTGTTTTATAATGAAATGTTCATTTTGCGGAAAAGACCAGACCGAAGTTGGAAAAATCGTATCTGGACCTAATGAAGTTAATATTTGTAATGAATGTATCCAGGTATGTAGCTATATTTTAAAAGAAGATAATAAAAAAACACAAAATCATGAGCATTTTTCTATAAAAAACATCCCTATCCCGGAAGAAATTAAAACTTTTCTTGATCAATATGTTGTTGGCCAGGAAAAAGCAAAAAAAGTATTATCCGTAGCTGTGTATAATCATTATCAAAGATTAAAAAATAATTACTTTATCAAAGATAATAATAACAAAAAAACAGCTGATAATCTTGTTGAGCTGGAAAAAAGCAATATTCTTTTGCTTGGTCCCAGCGGATGCGGGAAAACTCTTCTAGCTAGGACATTGGCAAAAATGCTTGAAGTACCTTTTGCCATAGCCGATGCTACAACTTTAACAGAAGCTGGTTATGTTGGGGATGATGTAGAAAATGTACTTTTGAAGCTATACCATGCAGCAGGTGAAGATATTAACAAAGCCCAAACCGGTATTATCTATATTGATGAGATTGATAAAATTGCCCGAAAGTCTGAAAATCCATCCATTACCAGAGATGTTTCCGGAGAAGGTGTTCAACAGGCCTTACTGAAAATAATCGAAGGGACTATTGCTTCTATGCCTTTACAGGGAGGCAGAAAGCATCCTCATCAAAAAAATATAGATATTGATACTTCTCAAATACTTTTTATTTGCGGAGGTACTTTTGAAGGATTAGAAAATATCATAAAAGGACGCTTGCAAACAAATCTCATTGGTTTTAATTCTGATATTTACGGTCCAGTAAACAGAAAAGATGAATCCGCCATACTTAAAAATGTACTTCCGGAAGATTTGGTAAAATATGGCCTTATCCCAGAATTAGTGGGCAGGCTTACTATTATTACAAATATTGATTACCTGGATAGAAATTCCCTGATAGACATCTTAACTAAACCGAAAAATGCTATCACGCTGCAATATCAGCAAATGCTTCGTAATCAGGGGATAGATTTAAAATTTACGAGACCGGCATTGGAGGCAGTAGCCGATAAGGCTCTAAGCAGAAAAACCGGTGCAAGAGGCTTAAGAGCAATAATTGAAGAGGCCATGCTGGACATTATGTACAATATCCCTTCAATGAAAGATGTGAAAGAGTTTACTGTTACAAAAAAGATTATTGAAAATAACGAAGATGCTATTTCTAATTCTGATATCATAAACAACAATGGTAAAGAAAGAGAAACAGCATAAAACCTCCTTGACTTGACAATAATTTTATGAAATAGTAACATTACTAAAGAAATATATTTTTATGCTTAATGGGAAAGAGTAAATAAAAATATTTTTTATTGAAAGTCCTCCCAACTCTGGATCTGAAAACATCAAAGTAAGATCTTTCGGTTGTACCGTTAAAACTTAAGAGATCCTTTTCGTATATTTTAATATGAAAAGGAATTAAGGTGGTACCGCGAACCCTTTTCGTCCTTAAAAAGGATGAAAAGGGTTTTTTGTTTTTATATAATTAGCTATATTTTTGTAGAATTTCAGGAGAATTTAAAAATGGATAAACAGCAAAAAAATACAAATGAATTACAGCCTGTATATAACCCGAAAATTGTGGAAGATCACTGGTATAAATATTGGTTAAAAAACAATATATTTGAGGCCAAAAATAATACAGCAAAAGAGAAAAACTATTCTATCGTTATGCCGCCACCTAATATAACAGGTTCATTGCACATTGGACATGCTCTTAATAATACATTGCAGGATATAATGATCCGCTGGAAAAGAATGCAAGGGTATAACACTCTTTGGCTTCCTGGAACAGACCATGCTGGCATAGCTACTCAAAATGTTGTGGAAAGAGAAATAGCGAAAGAAGGGAAAACCAGATATGATTTAGGAAGGGAAGAATTTGAAAAAAGAGCCTGGCTGTGGAGAGAAGAATATGGTTCTAATATTTTAAATCAGCTAAAAAAAATGGGATGTTCCTGTGATTGGTCTCGTTTAAGGTTTACTCTGGATGAAGGATTGTCTAAAGCTGTCAGGAATGTTTTTGTTACACTATATGAAGAAGGATTAATTTACAGATCTAATTATGTAATTAACTGGTGTCCTCGTTGCCAAACAGCTCTGGCAGAAATCGAAGTTGAACAAAGAGGGGAAAATTCTAAACTCTATTACATTAATTATCCCCTAAAAGATTCTGAAAATGATAATATTACTATTGCTACCACGCGCCCGGAAACAATGCTTGGCGATACTGCAATAGCAGTTAACCCCAAAGACAAAAGATATAAAAAATATATTGGAAAAATTGCTATTTTACCAATAGTTGGTCGGGAATTACCCATTGTTGCTGATGATTATGTTGATCCTGAATTTGGCACCGGTGCAGTTAAAATTACTCCTGCGCACGACCTTAATGATTTTGAATTAGGGAAGAGACATCAGTTAGAGGTGATTAATATTCTAAATGATGATGGAACTACAAATAAAAACGCCGGGAATTATGCTAACTTAAATGTTCAAAAATGCAGAGATATAATTATAAATGATTTACAGGAAAAAGGATTTTTAGAAAAAATAGAAAATTATCAACACTCTTTAGGGCATTGCTATAGGTGCGACACAGTGATTGAGCCTTACTTGTCAAAACAATGGTTTGTAAAGATTGAAAAACTGGCTAAGCCAACTATTGAAGCAGTGGAATCAGAAAAAACTTCTTTCGTTCCAAAAAGATGGACAAAAGTTTATTATGAATGGATGTATAATATAAAAGACTGGTGTATCTCCAGGCAACTTTGGTGGGGTCATCGCATTCCTGTTTGGTATTGCCAGGATTGTGGAGAAATAATTGTTCAGTTAGAAGACCCAGATGAATGTACCAAATGCAAAAGCAAAAATTTACTACAGGACAAAGATGTATTAGACACCTGGTTCAGCTCAGCTCTTTGGCCTTTTTCTACTTTGGGATGGCCTGATAAAACTGATGATTTTAAAGATTTTTACCCAACTTCTTTACTAATCACCGGTTTTGACATCATCTTTTTCTGGGTAGCCCGAATGATGATGATGGGAATTAAATTCAGAAAAGAAATACCTTTCCATAAAGTATTTATTAATCCTTTAATAAAAGATATTGAAGGAAAAAAAATGAGTAAATCCAAAGGTAATGTGATTGATCCGCTGATTATGATAGATCAGTATGGAGCAGATGCTTTACGTATGACCTTGGCATCATTAACAATTCAAGCAAATTATATTAGGCTGGCAAAGGACAAGATTGAAACATTTAGAAATTTTACAAATAAAATCTGGAATGTAGCCCGTTTTTCATTAACCCATCTACAGGATTTTAATATCAATGACGTAAAATTAAATGAACTAAATCTAAGTATATATGATCAGTGGATTATCAATAAACTTTATGAAACTATTAAAAAAGTTACTAATAGTTTAGAAAATTATAAATTCAGCGATGCAGCCATGTCCATTTACGAGTTTACCTGGGATTTCTTTTGTGACTGGTATATAGAATTAATTAAAGAAACATTATATCGCAAAGATGATTGCCCGGAAAGAAAGACAGCTCAATATGTTTTATGGTTTGTTTTAGATAAAATATTAAAATTACTGCATCCATTTATGCCTTTTATAACAGAAGAAATATGGCAAAAAATTCCTCACAATGAAATAAGTATCTCTGTTTCAAACTGGCCAGATTATAAAAAAGAAGAAATAGTAAAAACAATTAATGTGAAAGTAGAAACAATTCAGGAAGTAATTAAAACAATTCGAAATATTAAAGCTGAAATGAATATCCCCTTAACAAAAAATATAAATACTTTATTCAGGGTGGTAAATACAAATAAAGAAGATTTAATAAAAAGTAACATCTCTTTTATAAAAAATCTAGCTCACGTACAAGAATTTGAAATCGGCAATTCAATTGAAAAACCAGAATGTTCTGCAACTGGCGTATTGGAAGATATAGAAATATTTATTCCTCTAAAAGATTTAATTGATTTAGAAGCAGAAATAAGTAGATTAGAGAAAAAACAGCTTAAAACTGAAAAAGAAATGATAGTTATCAATAAAAAACTTAACAATGCTGATTTTATAAAAAAAGCACCTGAAAACATTATCATTAAAGAAAGAGAAAAATTAAAAGAGTTAACTGATATCAGAGATAAAATAAATAATAATTTGAAGGCATTAAAATCACTATGACAAGATATCAAAAAGCTATCAATTATATTTATGATCTAAATAAATATGGAATGAAACTGGGTTTAAATAATATTACTTACCTGTTAAGCCTTTTTGACAATCCCCATTTAAAGAATAAGACCATTCATATTGCCGGGACAAATGGGAAAGGGTCTACTGCTGCAATGATTTCAACCATATTGAAATCTGCAAAATACAAAGCAGGGCTATATACGTCACCACATCTAGTAAACTTTCAAGAAAGATTCAGAATTAATGGTAAAATGATATCCAAAAAAGATATTTGTGATTTACTGGAAAGGTTAAAGCCAGCTATACAAAAAGTTGCCAAAACAGAAGGTTATCAGCATCCTACTTTTTTTGAAGTAATTACAACTATGGCATTTTTATATTTTCATGATCAAAATGTTGATTTTGCTGTAATTGAAACAGGATTAGGAGGAAGACTTGATGCCACAAATGTCTGCAAACCTATTGTCTCTGTAATCACAAATATCGATTATGATCATATGGACCAATTAGGAAATACCTTATCAGCTATTTCATGGGAAAAAGGATCAATAATCAAAAAAAATACACCTGTTTTAATTGCTCAGCAATCATTGGAGGCTGAAAATGTATTAGTAGAAATGGCTAATAAAATGAACTCTGAATTCTATCGCGTTGGAAAAGAAATAATCTATTCAATAAATAAATCAAGTATTGACGGTAGCAATTTAAACTATTCTGGTTTGCAAAATAAATATATAAGTATGGATATTCCTTTGCGAGGAAGCTATCAAGCAGAAAATGCTTCCCTGGCAATTGCTACTGCAGAAGTTCTTATGTCAACTGGTTATTTTATTAGTGAAAAAAATATCAGGGATGGATTGAAAAACACTAACTGGCCTGGAAGATTTGAAATAGTTTTCAAAGAACCATTAACTATTTTAGATGGTGCCCATAATCCTGATGGTGTTAAGAAATTTATGGAAGAATTAAAAAGATATTTACCTGATAAAAAGATAGTCGCTGTAATTGGTGTATTTATGGATAAAGATTACAGGAATATTATTAAAAATGTTATTCCTTTTGTAGATAATGTAGTGTTAACAATGGCACAAAACAAAAGAGCAACACCCACTTCGATACTTGCTGAAGAATCTGAAAAATACATAGATAAAAACAATATTTTTCAAGAAATTAGTGTTGATCTTGCAATTAAAAAAGCTTTTTCTATTGCAAAAAATGAAGACATTATCTGTATAACCGGATCTCTTTATACCGTAGGAGAGGCAAAAGAGTTTTTTATAAAAAATTACCTGATTAAATAGATGAGAAAAAAGAGGCAAGGAAAATAGTAAAAGGATATTTTTGTTATGTTGAACCTTTCCAGACAAGACAAAATAATTTATATATTCTTAATAATAATTGCTTTATCTGTATTTAGCTGGATTGCATTTAATCAAAACAAAAATGACATTCAAATAATCTCGGCTGTTCCTAATGATGAAATTAACGATGGACTTACTGAAGAAGATATTTTCAGAAAAGAAAATGAAATACAGGAAGATATTTGCATAATTCATATATCTGGAGCAGTAAATAAACCTGGTGTTTATCAGCTTAACAGCAATGCAAGAATTATTGATGCTATTAAAATGGCTGGAGGAGAGAAGGGCAATTCTAATATTCATGCCATTAACCTGGCTGCACACATTTATGACGGACAAAAAATAAATGTTCCATATCTAATTCAAAAGGAAGGAACAGGCATCTTAAGCGTAAAAAGTAATATGGTAGATATGCCTTCAGAACATGAAGAACAATCCTCCTCTTTTTCAAGAAATGCTCTAAATCTTAACTCGGCCTCATCTTCCCAATTGGAAACACTGCCTGGAATCGGTCCTGTTTTAGCTCAACGTATTTTAGAATACCGCAATAGTAACGGTTTGTTTTCTAAAAGAGAAGATTTAATGGAAGTCACGGGTATTGGAGAAAAAAGATTTGAAAGTATCAAGGAGTATATAACTGTCTATTAAAAGAAGGAGCTTTTTTTCTGGATTACAAAAACCAGCTTTAACTATACTGATTTTTTATATGCTGGGTATATTGTTATGTTCAAATTTCAACATTTTTAATTTTTCCGAATTATTTTTTATATTTATCATAAATTTAACTTTCATTTTTATTGCTTTTTTTCTAAAGAAAACTCGTCTTTTAAATTACTTAATCTTACTGTCTTTTGTCATCATTGGAATGATAAATTCCTCTTATAACTTAAATCCCCCTGGCAAAAATCATATTTCGAACTTTTCAGAAAAAGAAGGAATTGTAAAAGGCAGTGTTTACAAAGTGGGAAATAAAATAAATTCAAGCCAGGAACTATACATAAAAACAAAAGAATTTCTAATAAATTCAAAAAAATACTCAACTTCAGGTAATATTCAATTGACTGTTGTTAATGCAGATAATAAATTTACTGATACTATTAACCCTGGTGATGAAATATTTGCTGAAGTATTTTTAAAAAAACCTGATCTACCAAATAATTTTGGAGAATTCAATTATAGAGAGTATTTGAAAAGGCAAAAAGTATATTTAACTTCCTTTATTGATAATAATCAGATAGGGGTACATAAAAAAGGAAATAAATTCAACTATGCAAATGTACTTTATATTATAAAAGAAAAAATAAATCAGAAAATTGATTTATTGTATGCTCCGCCGAACAGCAGTCTTATCAAAGCCATGATCATCGGGAATAGAAATAATATAGCAGGGGAATGGCTGGATATTTTTCAGGACGCAGGAATAATGCACATCCTTGCCATTTCCGGATTACATGTTGGCTTGATAGCTTTATTTTTAATGTTTATTCTAAATTTATTTAATAAAAACCCTCAGAGGAATATTTATAAACACCTGATAGTAACAATTGTATTGATTGGCTATGCAGCAATAGCTGGTTTCAGGCCTTCTGTTTCTCGAGCAGTAATCATGTTTAGTATTTTTGTTTTTGCAAAATATCTGAATCGCCCTTATCATCTTTTTAATAGTCTTTATTTATCTGCACTTCTTTTACTTTTATGGCAACCTTTATATCTTTTTGATAGTGGTTTCCTGCTTTCATTTGTAATTACCTTTTTTATTGTTCTTCTTTCTCCGATAATAGAAGAAAAAACATATATTCTACCTGATTATTTTAAAAAATCACTATCATTATCTTTAGCTGCCTGGTTAGGGTTACTGCCTTTGTCAGCGTATTTTTTTTACAAAATATCAATAATAGCTATTTTTTCCAATTTAATTATAATACCAATAATAAGTATAATCTTAACTTTGAGTATTATTTCTATCCTTTTTTCTTTTTTTATACCCCAGCTGGCAATATTTATATCCTGGTTTGTTAATTTATTTAGCAATGTTTTTCTGGCTGTTAGCGAATTCTTGTCTTCAATTCCATTTGCATACCAGTATGTAGCTAAACCAAAAATCTATTCCATAATTCTTTATTATATTTTACTATTTTTTATATTTACCATGTTATACAGTTGGCCTGATTATAATTTTTACGAAAAGAAAAAAAGATTACAAGTACTTGTTACAATACTAATTGTTTTTATAGCAATAAATATATTCTCTCCTTCTGCGTTGTCTGTTCACTTTATAAATGTTGGGCAAGGGGATTGTATTCTTATCAAAATTCCTCAAAATAAAATCATTTTGATTGACGGGGGAGGGACTCCGTTTAATGATTTTGATGTTGGCAAAAATATTGTAATCCCATATTTACGAAAAGAAGGAATTAAAAAAATAGATATAGTGTTTTTAACTCATCCGGACCTGGATCACCTAGAGGGTTTATTGCCGATTTTGAAAGAGATAAAAGTGAAAACTGTTATTGATAACGGCAATTTTTATGATAACACTATTTTCAAAGAATATATTTCTATAATAAGAAACAAAAAAATCTTTCATTATCAAACAAACTTTGATGACATTATAAAAATAAACAGCTCTGCTGAGTTGTTTGTACTAAATCCAACAAAAACAGATAACAAAAATAATGAAACCGATTTTAATAATAATTCCATTGTGTTAAAATTAAAATACAAAGATTCACGCTTCCTTTTTACCGGTGACATTGAAAAAGAATCCGAGTTTAAAATCTTAGACCTGAATATACCAATTAAAAGTGATATTCTAAAAGTTGCTCATCATGGAAGTAATAGCTCTACAGCTGACTTGTTTCTTGAACAAGTTAATCCAAAAGTAGCAATCATCTCGGTTGGCTCAAATACATTTGGCCATCCTCATGAAAATGTGCTCAATAAGCTTGATCAACAATGCAAAGAGATCTTTCGGACAGATATAAATGGAACTATTATCGTAAAAACTTATGGTAGTAATTATTATATAAATACTCTAAGGAAAAACAATGAAAAAAAATATTGAAATTGATTTTTTTCAATTCAAAAGCCAAATCCAAAAAAAATCTTTAAAACCAAATTATCTTTTTTATGGGGAAGCAGATTATTTACAGAATTTTGCTATAGATAGTGTTAGGAAATATTTTTTAGATAAAAATCATAAAGTAAATTTTGAATATTATTATGGCGAAAGCCTGGTTTTTGAAAGATTGGTTAACTCAATTAAAATATTGCCTTTAGGTTATGAAAAACAGGTAGTAATAATAAAAAATATTGAAAAGATAAAAACTGTTTATACTGATAAACTAAATATACTTATAAAAGAACAGCCATTTAAAAATAATGATATTTATATTTTATTATTTACCTTGGATAATAAACTATCAAAAAACACCCCTGTAGGGGAGATAAACAAAAATGGATTAGTGATTAAATTGCAAAAACCTAAAAATTATCAGGCAAAACAATGGATTGATCTGATTTGCAAAATAAACAATAAGGAAATATCTTCAGAAGCTGTTTTCTATTTACAGAAAATAACTGATAATAACCTGAGTCAGATTGAAAATGAATTGGAAAAGGTATTTTTATACTTAGAAAGCGAGCCGTCTAAGCATAAAATCTCACTTGAACATTTGTTAAAGACCTTTTATGGCTCTGAAACTAATAATATATTTGAATTTGTAGATGCGATAGGAGAAAGAAAAACTGTTTTAGCTATTAAAATGTTGAGATATCTGAAAGACAATGATAACCATCCACTTATTTTATTATCAATGATTTATAGACAAATAAAATTACTGCTTCAGATAAAGATATGTAATGATGATTATAAAAAAATAAAGGGAGAATTACATCTCCCGTTATTTATTATAGATAAAATGGTTAAACAGTCTCAGAATTATTCTATAGGTAGATTGAAAAATTCGTATCGTTTTTTATTAGAAGCAGAAAAAAAATTAAAAACAGGATATTTTGATCCTGTTTTAATCCTGGAACAATTAATAATTAGAATAACAAAATAAAATAATTTTATTTTGTTATTCTTTATTTTCATTGATGTCTTGTAAATTACTTGCTTCAGCTTTTTGGGCAAAATCTTTTATTTTTCTCGAAAGCAAAGATTTCTTTCTGGAGACAGTATTTTTTGGAATTATTCCTTTTTGAGATGCCTTATCAAGAATAGAAACACATTGCTTATAATTGTTATTTGCATTTTCCAAATTATCACTGTTTAAAGAACTTTCGAATTTTTTAATTATAGTTTTAACTTTTGATTTATATGCGAAATTCTTAATTCTTTGTCTTTCTGCTATTTTGACTCTTTTAATTGCTGACTTAATTATTGGCATATTTTTGATACCATATTCCCTTTCTGATATAATTTTGCAGATAAATTTTAACATCTTTTGATATTAAAATCAAGCAATTATAGTATAATCATAATTATACTATGAAAAGGTAATCAATAATTAAATGAATAATAATAATTATAAAGTAGCTAAGTATACTAGCATTGTAATGCTGGCAACGCTGTTGTGCAGAATTTTAGGACTTGGCAGGGAGATGGTGATTTCCAATCAGTTTGGGGCAGGGCTAGCAACAGATGCTTTTTTTGTTGCTTTTATGATCCCTAATCTTTTGAGAAGCTTTTTAGGGGAAGGGGCTTTAAATGCCACTTTTATTCCAGTTTTTTCAGACTATTTAAACAAAAAAAACCAGGGAAAAGCAGATTATTTTGCTAGTAATGTTTTAAATATTTTAGTTGTTATCCTTTTAATAATTATCTTTCTTGGAATAATTGGTGCACCATTTATTGTTAATATCGTAGCTCATGGATTTAAATATGAACCGGAAAAATATGAATTAACTGTTGTTTTAACCAGAATTCTTTTTCCATATATAGGATTCGCCGCAATTTCAGCTTTATTCATGGGTATTTTAAATTCTTATAAAAAATTTTTTATACCGGCATTTGCTCCTGCAATGTTGAATATTGGAATAATCCTTTTTGCATTTACTTATTCAAAAGTAATTGGTATTTATAGTTTAGCAATAGGAGTTTTAGTGGGGGGGCTTTTTCAGACAATAATTCATATACCACCATTAATTAAAAAAAATTTTCATTACAAATTTATCATAGATTTCAAAGATCCTGGAATGAAAAACTTTATTTTCTTCTAATACCGGCCATTCTGGGTTTAGCTATTGATAAAATAAACTTCGTTGTAGATCGAATAATAGCTTCATTTTTATCTCATGGTAGTATTTCTGCCCTTTATTATGCAAATCGATTAATGCAGTTTCCATTAGGTGTTTTTGGGATAGCTATATCGATTGCAATATTACCGACTTTGTCCGGATATGTATCAAGGAATCAGCACTCTGAAATGAAGGAAAGCTTTTCTTTTGGCATAAAAATACTTTCTTTGTTTGTACTTCCATCAATGGTCGGGTTGATTGTTTTAAGTTATCCTATTATACGTTTTTTCTACGAACACGGCTTGTTTGGCTCAAATGACACAGATTTAACTACAATAGCTTTAATCTGCTACACTGTTGGTTTATTTGCAACTGCCGCACTTCGGCTGGTAATAAGCTCTTTTTATGCTTTAAAAGATACCAAAACACCATTAAAGATAGGTATTTATATAGTAATTTTTAATATAATTCTGGATTTGGCTTTAGTGCGATATTTTGGACATGCCGGTATTGCTTTAGCCACTTCACTAGCAGCAATTCTTCATTTAATTGTTTTAAGTTATTCCCTGCAAAACAAAACAAATGGTATCTTTTCTAATGATTTGCTCTTATTTTTTTATAAAATTAGCTTTGCTTCAATAATAATGGGAATTTCCTGCTGGTTTATTTCGCAATATGTGGGGACATTTATCGATTTAAATATTAAATTGAATCAATTCCTCCAATTGATAATATCTATTTCCGGTGGTTTAATAGTATACTACATTAGTGGTATAATATTATCCATACCTGAATTCCGGAATTCGAAAAGCATAATTAGAAAAATCATTAAGGGGAAAATGGAACAAGATGACACAAATTACTAAAATGGAAAAAATACGAAATTTTTCTATAATCGCGCATATTGATCATGGCAAATCAACCATTGCTGATAGAGTATTGGAATTAACCAAAACAATCAGCGACAGAGAAAAAAGAGATCAGGTTTTAGACGATATGGATTTAGAGAGAGAAAAGGGTATTACCATAAAATCTAAGGCTGTTCGATTATTATATAAAGCTGATAATGGCCAAGAATACGTATTTAACTTAATTGACACTCCCGGGCATGTTGATTTTTCATATGAAGTATCCCGTAGTCTGGCAGCCTGCGAAGGAGCCTTGCTGATTATCGATGCTGCACAAGGTATACAGGCACAAACCTTGTCAAACGTGCAAATGGCTTTAGAAAACAATCTAAAAATTATTGTGATAATTAATAAAATAGATTTACCGACTGCTAACCCGCAAAAGGTGAAAGAAGAAATAAAAAAAATCAAAGGATTGGAAAGTAGTCCTGTTTTTCTTACCAGTGCAAAAAGCGGTGCCGGAATAAAAGAAATGTTAGAAGCTATTATTGAATTTGTACCACCACCACAAGGCAATATAAAAAACCCTCTGCAAGCCTTAATATTTGATTCTGTATATAACTCTTTTCAGGGATCAATTGTTTATCTTCGAATCGTAAATGGGGTGGTAAAGCCTGGTATGAAAATAAAAACCATGTCCGACAATTTAACTTATGAAGTCACTGAAACAGGTATCTTTAGCCCTAAAAGAAAAAAAGTAGAGCAATTATCTGTAGGTGAAGTTGGTTATTTAACTGCAGGATTTAAAGAAGTATCTTTAACCAAAGTGGGAGATACAATAACTGATGCTAAATATCCTGCTGAAAGAAGATTGCCTGGCTATAAAAAAATATCGCCTGTGGTTTTTTGCAGTCTTTATCCTGTTGATAACGATGATTATCATAATCTTAAATATGCCCTGGAAAAACTAAGCTTAAATGATTCTGCTATCAGTTATATCGCTGAAAGTTCACCAGCTTTGGGATTTGGTTTTAGATGTGGTTTTTTAGGGTTGCTTCATATGGAAATTATTCAGGAAAGATTAGAGAGAGAATATCAAATACAGTTAATTGCAACAACTCCCAGTGTTATCTATCGGATCCATCTGAAAAACGGACAGATGGTTGAAATAAACAATCCTTCTTCTTTACCCGAAGTTAATACTATTGACTTTATTGAAGAGCCTTTTGTTGAGCTTACACTCGTATTGCCAAGCCAATTTTTAGGTGGAATTATGGAGCTTGTACAAGAAAAAAGGGGAGTTTACAAAAATTTAGAATACATTGATCAGGATAGAGCACGTTTAGTATATCACTTACCTTTAAATGAGATTATGCTAGATTTTTATGATAAGTTAAAATCAATCAGCAAAGGTTATGCCAGTATAGATTATCAGATAGTTGGATATCAAGCCTCACCTCTTATAAAAGTGGATATTTTAGTTAATTATGAATTGGTAGATAACCTTTCTTTTATCTGTCACAAAGAAAAAGCCCACGAAAGAGGGAGAAAGCTTGTAGAAAATCTTAAAACTGTCATCCCAAGACAAATGTTCGATGTACCTGTTCAAGCAAAAATCAATCAAAAAATAATTGCCCGTGCAACAGTTCGGGCATTAAAAAAAGATGTTTTAGCAAAATGCTACGGGGGTGACATAACAAGAAAAAGAAAATTATTAGAAAAACAAAAGGCTGGTAAAAAAAGAATGAAGAGGGTTGGAAAAGTTGAAATACCACAAGAAGCCTTTATGAGTGTTTTAAAAATTAATTAGAAAAGCAAAAAATGAAAAATTTAGGTTTATATGTTCATATTCCTTTTTGCATTTCAAAATGCCCATATTGCGATTTTTATTCTGAAACAATTAAAAATGAGGATATTGTAGAAAAATACCTTTCTGCATTGCAAAAAGAAATTAAGATATACAGCAGTAAATACAATCAACCTAATATTGCCTCTATATATATTGGTGGGGGGACCCCTACCATATTAACAGAAAAACAAATTTCCAGCATTATTTATTTATGTTTTGAATATTTTAAAATCAAAAATAACATCGAAATAACTATCGAGAGTAATCCGGCAACTTTTAATTATTCGAAAGCAGTTAATTTAATTAAAACAGGAATAAACAGAATTAGTATTGGTGCTCAATCATTCAATAATTCTTTATTATCTAACATTGGCAGAATACATAATAAAAAGGATATTCTTAACAGCTATCAAATCGCTAGAACTGTTGGTTTTAATAATATAAATATTGATTTAATGTTTGGCCTGCCAGGGCAGACAATAAATGATTTGCTAGATTCTTTAAAAACAGCAATAACCCTTTCCCCTGAACATATTTCCGCATATGGGCTTTCTGTAGAACCAAATACAACTTTTCATCATCTTTATAAAAAAGGGTTGTTGAACATTCCTGAATCTGATGCTTTTTATGAGATGTATGCAAAAACTATTAATTATCTTAAATCTGAAGGGTATAACCACTACGAAATATCAAACTTTGCCCGTAAAGGATTCAAATGTTCCCATAATATAATATACTGGAAAAATAATGAATATCTTGGAGTTGGGGCATCTTCTACATCCTATATAAATAAAAGCAGATTCAGGAATATCAGTAATCTTGGACAATACATAAATTTATTAAAACAGAATATCTTGCCAATTGAATACCAGGAAACACTCCCTTTAAAAGAAGAAATGTCTGAAACGATAATATTGTCTCTAAGAATGCTAAAAGGTTTTTCAAAAAATAATTTCAATAAGCGGTTTAAGATGCCTGCTGCCTCTTTTTTTGGAGAACAACTTGAATATTTAAAAAAACAAGGATTGCTTTCAGAAACAAAAAAAAATTATCATCTAACAAAAAAAGGGGTTTTTCTTGCTAATATTGCCTTTCTGGAATTTATAGATTAAAATTTTTTAATAGATATTCATTTGCACAAACAACTCTTGACAAAAATATAAGTAAGTGTTATCTTATTTTAGTGATTAGCACTCTCACAGCAAGAGTGCTAATTGTTTAAAAATTAAATTATAAAAACAATACTAAATTATTAAATTAATCGATATGTGTTTTAATGCATAAGTTGCGAGAAAGATAAATATTCACCACATATCCAGGTGATAATTATGATAACAAATGATAGAATGAAATCTATTTTAAATGCAGTAGTGTATAGCTATATAACAACTGCTGAACCTATAAGCTCAGAAGTAATCGTAAAAGATTATGGTTTAAATGTAAGTTCAGCAACAATACGTCATGATATGTTGTCATTGGAAAAAATGGGTTATTTGAAAAAACCTCACACATCAGCTGGTCGGATACCAACCGATAAAGGATATAGATTTTATGTAGATAACTTAATGAGTAAAAATATTTATGATCTTAATAAATCAATTAAAAAGGAAATAAATGAAAATTATAAAATAAAAAAAGAATTTAATGAGATTATGAGGATAACTTCAAAATTAATATCAAAATTAACTAACAACTTAGGAGTTGTTCTTGCTCCTAATATGGCAAGTGATACTTTGAGGGATATCCGTTTTATATTATTAAATAATAACAGAATCCTGATTACTATTATCACTGATAGCGGATTATTTTATCAAAAAATTATGAACATAACTCATGATATTTCAGAAGATAATTTAGATACCATTGAAAAAATAATAAAAAAGGAGTTTTACGGCAAAAGCTTGGAAGTAGTGAATGATGAAATGTTGGAAAAGATTTACCAGTATTATTTTAAATACCGGACCATGGAATCAATCTGGAAACTGATTGAAGATTGCCTTGATTTTCATGACGATGAGGAAAATATCTTTTTAGGTAATCGTTGCTATATAGTAAAACAACCTGAATTTAAAGAAATTGAAAGATTAAACTATCTTTTTGACTTTATTGAAGAAGAAAAAAACCTCATTCAAATCATTAAAAAGTCTTTCTTGTCAAAACAATATGATATAGTTATCGGCAGTGAATTTGGTAAAGAAAGTATGCAGGATTGCAGTGTGATAACAAGACAATATACAATAAAAGGTAAACCAATGGGGGCAATAAGCGTTTTAGGACCAACTAGAATAAATTACCCTAAAGCAATATCTATATTAGATTTTATAGCAAATCGATTAAGTAAAATACTGTCTGAATAATTTTTTTATAATGGAGAGCATTAAGAACCAAAGGGGGTTGAATATGGATAATTGCAAAAACACAGAAAATATTCACGAAAAAGAACAAGCAGGAGAAAAAAAAGAATATTATAAAAACATCAAAAAAAATTGCCTTATTGAAAAAATAATGGAAAAAGATAAAGAAATAATGCAATATAAAAAAGATATTGAAAAGATTGAAGAAAAACTAAACATTGTTGAAAATGATGCCAATATTTACAAAAATCAATTAATTAGAATGCAAGCTGACTTTGATAATTACAAAAAAAGGGAAGAAAAGAAAAAAAAGGAATACATTGAATATGCAAACAAAGATTTAATATGTCAGCTTCTATCAGTAATAGATAATCTGGAAAGGGCTGTTTCTTACTCAAAGGATAGCCGTAATAAGGAAGAGTCCATTAGGGAAGGTATTGAAAACATTTTAAACAGTCTTCATAAAATACTTAACAAAGAAGGCTTAAAGCCAATAGAAGCTGTTGGAGAAAAGTTTGATCCTTTTTGCCATGAAGCAATCATGCAAGTAGAGTCAGATGATTATCCTGAAGATACTGTTGTTGAGGAACTTAACAAGGGATACTATCTTAAAACAAACGTTATAAGACCTGCAACTGTAAAAGTTTCAAAAAAATGTAAATAGCAAATAAATTATAAATAAAATAAAGAAAAAGAAATAATTAAGATAAATTATGTTGATATAATCTTAATGATATATAAGGAGGATTCAAATATGGCTAGAGCAATTGGTATAGACTTAGGTACTACAAATTCGGTTGTCGCTGTTATGGAAGGTGGACAACCTGTTGTTATAGAAAATAAAGAAGGGAGCAGAACAACTCCCTCAGTGGTCGCTTTTAGCAAAAAAGGTGAAAGATTAGTTGGTCTGTTGGCTAAAAGACAGGCTGTTACTAATTCTAAAAATACCATCTATTCTGTAAAAAGATTTATTGGCAGAAGATACAATGATGCTGAAGTACAGGAAATTAAGAAAGTGCTTTCCTACGATATTACAGATGGAGAGAATGACAAAGTAATGATTCAGGCCAAAGACAAAAAATACAGCCCTGAAGAAATTTCAGCAATGATCTTACAAAGACTAAAACAATCAGCAGAAGACCATTTAGGTGAAGAAATAACTGAAGCTGTTATCACTGTGCCAGCTTATTTTAATGATAATCAAAGAGAGGCAACTAAAGCAGCTGGGCGTATCGCGGGTTTGAATGTTCTCAGAATTATAAATGAACCTACCGCTGCTTCGTTGGCATATGGTTTAGATAAGAAAAAAAGTGAGAAAATAGCAGTTTTTGACCTTGGTGGAGGAACTTTTGATATTTCTATACTTGATATCGGTGATGGTATTTTTGAAGTAAAATCTACTAATGGTGATACTTTTCTTGGTGGTGATGATTTTGATCAACGTGTTATTAATTGGTTAATTGACAATTTTAAAAAAGATCAAGGAATAGATTTAAGCAATGACCAGATGGCATTACAAAGATTAAAAGAGGCTGCTGAAAAAGCAAAATGTGAATTGTCATCATCAGTGGAAACCGATATTAATTTGCCATTTATAACTGCTGATTCAAGTGGTCCAAAGCATTTAAACTATACATTGACAAGATCTAAACTTGAACAGCTTATTGATGATCTTTTAGAGAGAACTATTGGCCCATGCCAAAAAGCTTTAGAAGATGCAAAATTATCCGCTGATGACATAGATGAAGTAATTCTGGTGGGCGGACAAACCAGAATGCCTAAAGTCCATGAAATAGTTAAAAAAATATTCGGAAAAGACCCCCACAAAGGGGTAAATCCAGATGAAGTTGTTGCCATGGGGGCTGCCATACAGGCCGGAAAACTTAAAGGAGACGTTAAAGATATCCAGTTACTAGATGTAACTCCGCTTTCCCTGGGTATTGAAACATTAGGTGGTGTGTTTACTAAATTAATAGAAAAAAATACCACTATCCCTGCATCCCGACAGCAAATATTTTCAACTGCTGCAGACAATCAGACTGCAGTTGATATAAATGTTCTCCAGGGAGAACGGCCAATGGCAAAAGATAATATTAGTTTAGGCAGATTTCAACTTGTTGGTATCCCATCTGCTCCTAGAGGATTACCGCAAATTGAAGTTTCTTTTGACATTGATGCTAACGGAATTTTAAATGTTAAAGCTAAAGACAAGGGGACTGGTAAAGAACAAAAAATAACAATTAACCATTCCAGCGGCTTATCTGAAGAAGAAATTCAGAAAAAAATAAAAGAAGCTGAACAATATGCAGAAGAAGATAAAAAACAGAAAGAGAAGATAGAATTACATAACCAGGCTGATACTCTTATATATTCAACTGAAAAAACTATTAAAGATGCTGGTGATAAAATAAATGAAGTTACAAAAAATGAACTGAATGAAAATATCAGTCAGCTAAGAAAAGCAATGCAGGAAGATAATATAGATGAAATGAAAACCGGAATCGAAAAACTTACAAATTCATCTTATAAACTTGCAGAGGAAATGTATAAACAATCTTCGACTGACAAAGAACAACAAGCTGGAAATGATGCTGGCCAAAATAATTACTCTGATGGGCAATCTCAAGAAGAAGAGCAGTCAAAAGGTAGCCAGCATGAAGAAAAAGTGTATGATGCTGAATATAAAGAAGACAATGATAATAATAACAAAAAATAAATAATCATATTGTTAGATTTGTCAAATTGCCAGTCTATTATAAATTCTGGCGATTTGACAAATCTTTTAACTTAAAATATATAGAAATAAGGATAAATTGAACTAGAAGAGGTTTTTGTAGTGGCTAATAAAGATTATTACCAGACTCTTGGGGTTAGCAAGGAAGCTTCCCAGGAAGAAATAAAAAAATCATATCGAAAATTGGCTTTGAAATATCATCCAGATGCAAATCCTAACAATAAGGAAGAGGCTGAAAAAAAGTTTAAAGAAATAGGAGAAGCTTACGCCATTTTGAGTGACCCGGAAAAGAGATCGAAATACGATCAATTTGGAACGGCTGATCCTACAGGTAATGGTGCTGGTGGTTTTGATTTTAGGAATTTTTATGGTGAGGGATCGGATGATTTTGGTAGCTTTAGCGATATTTTTGAATCATTTTTTGGAGGAGGAAGTTCACGAAGATCTTATCAGCGTAACAGGGCTCAGAAAGGAGCCAGTCTCAGATACAACCTGGAAGTAGAACTAAAAGAAGCAGCTTTTGGAGCAGAAAAAAAGATTGACATTCCCAGCTGGCAAAACTGTAGTAACTGTCAGGGAAGTGGTTCTGAACCGGGAACATCAAAAAGAACCTGTCCAGATTGTAATGGTACAGGGGAAATAAGAATGACCCAAAACACCTTTTTTGGACAATCTATTAATATCCAAGCCTGCCCGAGATGTAAAGGGTCCGGTCAAATTATTGATACTCCTTGTAAAACATGTCAAGGCGCTGGCAAAGTTAAAAAAAGGAAAAGAATTACTGTTAAAATATTAGCAGGGGTTGAAACAGGGCATCAATTGAGACTTGCTGGTATGGGGCAACCTGGAGAAAATGGCGGTCCGGCTGGAGATCTATATATAATTTTAAATGTAAAAGAACATCCTGTTTTTAAACGAAATGGTGCAGATATATATGTTGAGCATAAAATAAGTGTTCCTAAGGCAATTTTGGGAGGAGAGGCAACTATTCCAACATTGGATGGCAATGTCAAGATGAAAATACCTTCCGGAACCCAAAACAATACTGTATTCCGTTTAAGAAATAAAGGAGCCTACAAGCTTGGAAGCAAATTAAGGGGTGATGAGCATGTTAAAATTATTGTTGATATCCCAAAAAATTTAACTCAAAAAGCAAAAAAATTAATTTATGATTTTGCTCAGGAAACAGGAGAAAATATTGAAAAAATTGGGGAAAAAAATATTTTTGAAAAAGTAAAAGAAACCTTTACTAAAAATAAATAAAATATTTTATGAATAAAAAAGTGGCCTTTAAAACTTTAGGATGCAAAGTAAATCAGTATGAAACAGGAAGCATAAAAAAATCTTTTGAAAAAAATGGTTATCAGCTAACTGATTTTAACAGTAAAGCTGATCTGTATATTATTAATACCTGTGCTGTAACTGGAGAAGCAGAGCGAAAATCAAAACAAATGATAAGAAAAGCCTCCCGGACTAATCCATCTGCTAAAATTATAGTAACTGGATGCTGTGTTGAATCTAATCTTAAAGAAATAAAAAATATTAACAATCCTAATCTTGCCATTATTGGTAATTATTACAAAGAAGATATCTTTTCTATTTTAAAAAATACTGGTATAAAAAAAGATCAGAATGAAATTTATGTAAAACCAATTACCAGTCTAAGGGAATATAAAAATAATCCATACAATAGCATTACTGAAAATGTTAGAGCGTTAATGAAAATCCAAGATGGTTGCAATCAGTTTTGTAGCTATTGCATTATTCCTTACCTCAGAGGCAAGGCGAGAAGCAGGTTACCTGAAGATATAATTAAGGAAATTAAACAATTATCCCTTGAAAATTATCAAGAAATAGTATTATTAGGAATAAATCTGGGCAGTTATGGCGATGATTTATTGAATCAAAAAATAAATTTGTCAAAAATAATAAAAAATATTGAAAAAAGCACCCCAATAAGCAGAATTAGATTAAGTTCTATAGAATTGCCATGGGTAACAAATGAATTGATTGAGACTTTATCCGATTCACAAAAATGCTGTCACCATTTACATATTCCTTTACAAAGTGGAGATGATAACATTCTATCTATAATGAATAGAAAATATAATGGATCTCATTTTTTGGAAAAGGTTAAAACTTTGCAAAAAAATATCCCTGATATTTCAATCACTACAGATGTAATCGTAGGTTTCCCAGGGGAAGATGATTCAGCATTTTTAAATACTTATGAATTAATAAAAAAAATCGGCTTTGCAAAAATACATATCTTCCCTTATTCTACAAGAAATAAGAGTCTTTCTGCATATTTACCAGATAAGATTCCTTCTTGTTCTGTTGTAAAAGAAAGAATAAAAAAATTAAATAAATTAGCAAAAGACTTAACTATTAATTTTTTACAAAAAAATATCGGAAAAGAAAAAAATATCCTGATAGAATTTATTAATGTGCAAAAAAATGAATCTTACGGGCTGACAGATAATTATATCAGGGTATGTTTAAATGATATCAATTTAATAAAAGGTCAACTAAAAAAAGTTGTATTAGAAGATATTAAAAATAATCAATTTTCCGGAAGAATAATATAATAAAAATGTTCATTGTTTAAATTTATACTATACAATATTGGAATGATATATGATATACTTATTTTTAGATAGATTTAAAAAATTATTAATTTCCCCTATGCTTTAATAATTTTTTTTTATATGTTATAATATAGTCAAATCAAAAAATTTTGGGAAAAGAGTGGTTTATAAACCACTCTTTTGTTTTGTAATTTTGATAATTATATTATTTTCCTTGTTATTAATTCCCAAAATATATAGTGAGGAGTTAAAAGGTTAAGCTATGGAAATGAATATTAATTTAATCAAAGTATTAGATGAAATAGAAAAAGAAAAGGGTATTTCAAAAGAAATATTGATCAATACAATTGAAACATCCCTTGTTTCTGCATATAAAAAAAATTTTTCTCAGGGTAAAGGCAATGTGGACATTCTCTTTAATAAAGATTCGGGTAAGGTACAGGTTTTTACCAAAAAAACAGTTGTAGAAAATATTAAAAATAACTCATTAGAAATAAGTATAGAAGAAGCTTCAAAAAATCATGACAATATAGTAATAGGAGATGAAGTAAATATAGAAATTACTCCAAAAGACTTTGGTAGAATTGCCACCCAAACTGCTAAACAGGTTATTGTACAAAAAATAAGAGAAGCTGAGAGAAAAGCTATTTATGAAAGATATATTGATAAAGTAAAAGATATCGTAACAGGAATAATTCAAAGGCAAGAAAATCTTAATATGATAGTTGATCTGGGTAAAGCAGAAGCTGTTTTACCTCCTAATGAACAGGTAAGAACTGAATCTTATAGAAAAGGCAGCAGAATGAAATTTTATGTTGTAGAAGTTAAAAAGACTTCAAAAGGACCAAGAATAATTTTGTCCAGAACACACCCTGATTTACTGAAAAGACTATTTGAACTTGAAGTACCTGAAATACATGAAGGATTAGTTGAGATTAAGGGAATTGCCAGAGAAGCCGGAAAAAGATCTAAAATTGCTGTAGATAGCAGAGAAAATATGGTTGATTCGATTGGCTCGTGTATTGGTGACCGGGGGGCCAGAATTAAATCTATTATGACAGAATTGCAAGATGAAAAAATTGATATTATAAAATGGCACGAAGATGATAAAATATTTATTGCCAACTCTTTAAATCCGGCTAAAGTCTTAATGGTTAAATTGTATGAAAAAGAAAAAAGAGCACTGGTAATTGTGGAAGATCAGCAATTATCTCTTTCTATTGGTAAAGAAGGACAAAATGCCAGATTGGCTGCCAGATTAACTGGTTGGAAAATTGATATAAAAAGTGAATCACAATCTAAGAAAGAAAATAACATAGAAGATAATACCAATTGATTTATTAAATTATTTGCTACTTAAATTAAAATTTGAAAAAATAAAATAATTATAAAATGAAACAGTTAAAAAAAATACCACACAGGACATGTGTTGGTTGTTTAGAAAAAAAACCAAAAAAATATTTAATAAGAATTATAAGAACCCCTGACAATAAAATAGAATTAGATGAAACAGGCAAGAAATCAGGAAGGGGCGCTTATATATGTTATAATATTGAGTGTTTTAAGAAGGCTATCAGTGGAAAGAAACTATTTAAAGCTTTAGAAATAGAAATTTCTCCTGATGTTCTTAATCAATTAGCAGAAAAACTTGAACTAGAAAAAAACAAAAATAACGATAATTGATTTATTTCTTTTAAAATATTAATATAATAAAACCTGAGCATGGGTAATGATTCCGGTTTAGATGGAGGTCGGCAATTATGAAGAAAAGAGTATATGAAGTAGCCGAAGATTTAAAGATACCTACAAAAAAACTTATTGAGTTTCTTAAAAATGAAGGTATCAATGTAAAAAATCATATGAGCACTCTGGATGATGAGACATATGAAATTGTTAGAGAATCTTTGGCAGAAGAAAATACCAGTTTATCAGAAACTAAAGAAGAAGGTAAAAAATTAATAACATTAGATAAAATGCCTAATTTAAAAGACTTATCTAAACAATTAAAAATACCTTTGTCAAAGATTATGCAACAGATATCTAAATACGGAAGTATTCATTCTGTTGATAAAGAAATACCATGGTCAATAGTAAAAAATATCTACAATAAGTATGATTTTGATATAGAATTATCTGCTAATTTAAAAAAAGCATTAAAGAAAAAAAATGATTCAGAAACAGATTATTCATTAATAACAAAATCACCGGCTATAACTATAGTAGGCCACGTAGATCATGGGAAAACAACTCTGCTTGATGTAATAAGAAAGAGTAATGTTACAAAAAAAGAAGCAGGTGGAATTACTCAGCATATTGGTGCTTATGTTGTAAATGTAAAAAATAGCAGATTTGTATTTATAGACACTCCCGGACATGAGGCCTTTACTACTATGAGAGCCAGGGGTGTAAAAGCAACTGATATTGTTGTCCTTGTTGTGGCTGCCGATGATGGAGTTATGCCTCAAACAGTGGAAGCAATTAATCATGCCAAAGCAGCTAAGGTCCCAATAATTGTAGCAATCAACAAGGTAGATAAACCTAATGCAAATGTCGATAAAGTAAAAAAAGATCTAGCTCAGTATCAATTAGTCCCTGAAGATTGGGGAGGCGATACACTGGTTGCTGAAATATCAGCATTGCAAGGAAAAGGAATTGATGAATTGTTAGAATTAATTTCTATACAAGCTGAAATGCTAGAATTACAGGTTACTCCTGACTTGCCGGCTACAGGAGTTGTAATCGAAACAAAGCTGGATAAAAGAAAAGGAATTTTAGCCACAGTATTAATACAAGATGGCCATTTAGACATTGGCGATTATTTTGTTGTCGGAACTGCACACGGAAAAGTAAAAAGCATGATGGATGATAAAGGCAGTAGCCTAAAGCATGTTGGTCCCTCAACTCCTGTAGAAATAGCCGGTTTTAATCAAATGCCTTTAGCAGGAGATATCTTTCAGGTTGTAGCAGATGATCACTTTGCAAAAACTATAATTGAAGGAAGAAAACAAGAAGAACATCAAAAGCAGAAACAGGAACAGGAAAAAGTATCGTTAGACCATTTATTTGATGAAATGTTAAAAGGAAAAATAAAAGAACTTAACATTATATTAAAAGCAGATACACAAGGCTCACTTGATGCTATTCAAAACTCACTTTCACCATTAGGCAATGAAGAAGTAGAAATCAAAATAATTCATAACGGTATAGGTGCTATTTCTGAAACAGATATTATGCTTGCATCAGCATCAAATGCACTGGTAATAGGATTCAATGTAAACATAGATTCTAACGCGCAAAAAATAGCAAAAAATGAACAGATAGATGTAAGAACTTATAATATTATTTATGATCTGCTTGATGAAGTAAAAGCTGCATTAAAAGGGTACCTAAAACCAAAATTAGAAGAAATTGTAAATGGCAAAGCTGAGGTACGTGAAATATTTAAAATACCAAAGATTGGAATTGTAGCCGGATGTTATGTAACTGAAGGTAAAATATCTATAAAAGATAATATCAGGGTAATGCACGATGACAATATTATCTATGATGGTAAAGAATTTTCTTTAAAGAGATTTAAAGAAGATGTAAAAGAAGTTCATGCCGGATATGAATGTGGTATTAACATAAATAAGCTGGATGAACTGCATGTAAAAGACATTATAATTTTTTACAATTATCAGGAAGTAAAAAGATAATTTTAAAAATGATAATAGGAATATGTGAACTAAATATATATTTGCCTGATTGCCATTCTCTAAAAGATAAACGAAGTATTTTAAAAAAAACAATAAATGTTCTAAGAAAAAAATACAATATATCTATTTCCGAAATTGGAAATAAAAACTCGTGGAAAAAGTGCATCCTGGCAATAAGTATAGTCAGCGATAACAACCGTCAAATAGACAAGATATTACAAAATATTATAAAAGGAATTGAATTAATTAACAATATAGAGTTAATTGATTACCATATTTCTATTATCTGATCTGCCTAATACATATTAATAATGCAATATATAATATAATTTTAGAGGAACATAAAATGGTTATGGAACAAAAAAAGAAACATTTTGAAAAATTACTCAAAAGAAATATTAGCCATATAATTCATAATAAGGTAAAAGATCCTAGAATCGGGTTTGTTACAATCACCAGAATAAACTTATCTGATGATCTCCACAATGCGAAAGTATATATTTCGGTTCTGGGAACCAAAGAAGAACAGCAAAAAAGCATGAAAGGTCTTTCAAGTGCAACTAATTTTGTCAGATCAGAATTAGCTGCTAGCCTTAAAAATTACAGGTCTATACCAAATATTGCCTTTTATTATGACCAAGATTTAGCAAAAGTATATCAATTAATGGATAAGGTCTATAGCCTGGAAAATGAAAGAAAAGAACAAGAAGGTTAATGAAAAACAATAAAAAGCAGGAAATAATAGATTTATTTAAAAAACATAATAATTTTGTTATATCTTCACATGTTCATCTCGATGGTGATGCCATTGGATCTGAATTAGCTCTTTATTCTATTTTGAAACAGCTAAAAAAAGATGTTTTAATTATTAATCAAGATCAATTGCCAGAAATATATAGATTTTTACCAAATACGGACAAAATAATTTGTGCCAGCGAAACAAGTTTCAGCTATATTAATAATGCAGTTACAGGTAAAAATAATTTCAAACCTGTTTTGATTGTACTTGATTCAAGTAATTTAGACAGAATTGGAAATATCTTTCTTGATATTTCCAATTTTTTGCACATTGTTAATATCGACCATCACTCCAGTAATAGCTATTTTGGCGATTTTAACTTTGTTCAGCCTAAAGCTTCTTCTGTAGGGGAAATAATATTTAATTTAGCCCAAAAGATGGATAGTAATATCCATGAAGATATTACTATCCCGATCTATACTGCTATTACTACTGACACCGGCTCATTCAGATACAGCAACACCAGTGCAAAAACATTTAATGTTGCAGCAAAACTGGTTACCAGTGGTGCCGTTCCAGATGAAATTGCAAACAATATATATAAAAATGCAAAACTATCAAGCTTAAAAATACTTGGAACCGCTTTGAGTAATTTAAAAATTGATTCAACAGGAAATATTTCCTGGACTGCAATTACAAGGGATATGCTGGCAGATGCGAATGCAAATGATGAAGATGTTGAAGGAATAGTCGATAAAATATTATCTGTAAAGGGTATTCAAATTGCTGTTTTCTTTAGAGAAACTCCCGATAATAGCATTAAAATAAGTTTCCGTTCAAAAGGTAGCTATAATGTCGATTATTTTGCTCGTAAATTTGGAGGCGGCGGACATCCAAATGCTGCTGGCTGTCAAATTAATGGTATTTTATCAGATGTAATTGAAAACGTTTTAAAAAAGCTGCAGCAAGAAAATATTTTTTAAATTTCAATATATGAATATTTTAAGAGCCAAAGATAACAAATACAATTATGATGATTAACGGAATTCTTAATATAAACAAACCTGCTGGAATAACATCAGCCCAGGTTGTATCTCAAATAAAAAAATCTTTAAAAATTGATAAAGTTGGTCATGCTGGAACCTTAGATCCTTTCGCAACAGGCGTTCTTTTAATTGGTCTTGGCAAAGCAACTAAAATAACACAATATCTCACTGCATTAAAAAAAGAATACGCTGGAAGCATGGTTTTGGGTATAGATACTGATACATACGACCTGGAAGGAAAAATCCTCAAAATACGAAAAGATCAAAGCATTATTATAAAAAGATCAGATATAGAAAAAGTTTTTTCAGAATACCAAGGAGAAATATTCCAGAAACCTCCTATGTTTTCTGCAATTAAACAAAATGGATTAAGACTATATCAACTTGCAAGAAAAGGTATTTTTATAGAGAGAAAACCTAGAAAAGTAAAAATTTACAATTTATCTATGCTGGATGTAAAAAAGCCACCATATGCAGAGGTAAAATTTAAAGTGCAATGTTCAAAAGGCACATATATAAGATCATTGTGTCATGACATAGGGAATAATCTTGGTTGTGGTGCCTATGTTTCAAAATTAATTAGAACAAAGATAGGAAATTACAGCCTGGAACAATCGATAGAATTATCTTATTTTTTAAGCCTATCCAGAAATCATCAAAATGCTTTTATATCAGGCATTGATCGGTCTCTTTATTTTTTAAATAAAATAATCTTGAAAAATGATGATAATTTGATTAAAAGAGTTCTAAATGGCAGAAATATAACAATTAACGATATCACTATAATAAAAAATAATAACTTAGAAGATTTTCCTGATAAATTCTCTGTCTATTCAAATGATGGAGATTTTTTGGCAATTGCGCATATTTTAAAAAATGAACAGCAACAAAAAAATACAAATACTTTTAAGATAGAAAAAACTTTCCATGGCAATAATTAAAGAAATATTAAATCCTTTATATGATTTTACTCAGAACAAAAAGATCAGTTATATAGCTCTGGGTTTTTTTGATGGAGTTCATTTAGGACATCAATCATTATTAAATTTATGCGTTAGTGAATCATTAAAAGCAAAGGCTATTAGTACTGCTGTTATTTTTGAGCCTCATCCAGAAATAATTATCAATAAATTAAATAATTTTTTCCTATTGACCCCATTGGAAGAAAAAGTAGAAAAAATTAAAAAGATAGGAATTGATAAAATTGTAATCATAAAATTTGATGAAAAATTTCAAAAATGCACTCCTGAAGAATTTCTAAAAGAAATACTTATAGAGAAGTACAATATGAGGGCAGTTTTTGTTGGCTATAATTACCATTTTGGTTATAATAAAACAGGGGATACGACTTTAATTAAAAATCTTAGTAGCAAATATAATTATATTCCATACATTCTACCGGCAACAACAATAAATGAGAATGAAGATATTAGTGCTACAATAATTAAAGATTATATTAATAAAGGACAAATAGAAAAAGCCAATGAATTATTGGGATATAATTATAAAATAACTGGAAAGGTTATATCCGGAGACAATAGGGGAAATGCTATACTGTCTATCCCTACTGCAAATATAAAAGCAAATAAGGGAAAATTACTGCCTAAAAATGGTATCTATATTTCACGGATCAAAATTGAAAATTCAATATACAAAGGAATCACCAATATTGGTTTTGTTCCTACTTTCAAAAAAACAAATGATAATATGTCTATAGAAACTTTTATTCTCAATTTCAATAAAAATATTTATGGACAAAATATTACCTTGGCTATTTTAAAAAGAATAAGGAATGAAATAAAATTTGTAAATATTGATAGTTTAAAGAAACAAATAATTAAAGATATAATTGTTGCAGAAAAATACTTTAACAACGTATAAGACCTATAAGAGTATCCTGATGTAAAATTATATTTGTGTGAATATGCTTGTTATGGTATAATATATTTTTGAGTAATCTAAAAATATTTCACTATAATTTGTTTTAACCTATTTTTTTATAATAATTTACTATAAGAAAGAGAGTGTGTATTGCAATGATTAAAAAAGATATTAAAGACGGAATAATCAGAAATTATCAGCATCATGAAAAAGATACTGGTTCAACTGAAGTTCAGGTAGCTATTTTAACTGAACAGATAAATCACTTAACTGAACACCTGATAAAAAATAAAAAAGATTCTCATTCTAAACATGGTCTTCTTAGAATGGTTGGAAAAAGAAGAAGCCTATTGAATTATCTGAAAGACCATGATATTGAAAAATATAGAAAATTAATTGAACAATTAAATTTAAGAAAGTAAATTTAAAAAGTATAATGCTTTTTACTTTCTTTCTTGTATGGAATTAAGGAGAAAATAAATAAATGACCAATTCTGTTTCTAGAAATTTTGAATTTAATATTGGTAACAACTCTATAAAAATAGAAACCGGCAAATTAGCAAAACAGGCTAATGGATCAATATTAATCACCTGTGGTGAAACGGTTTTGCTGGTAACGGCTGTTGCCTCAAAAGAACCAAGAGAAGGGATAGATTTTTTCCCTTTATTGGTTGATTATGAAGAAAAGTTTTACGCTGCCGGTAAAATACCAGGCGGTTTTTTCAAAAGGGAAGGTAAACCTAGCGATAATGCTATATTAACCTCCAGACTTATAGATCGACCATTAAGACCTTTATTCCCTGAAGGATATTATAATGATGTTCAAATTATAGCCTCTGTTTTATCATATGATCAAACAAATCTTCCTGATACTCTGGCAATAATTGGAGCTTCATGTGCTTTATATGTTTCAGATATTCCTTTCAATAAACCTGTCGCAGCAGTGAGAATAGGTTATCTTGATGGAGAATATATTTTAAATCCCACTGTTGACATTTTAAAAAACTGTCAATTGAATTTAATTATTGCTGGTACAAAAGACTCGGTTATAATGATTGAAGGAGAAGTCAAAGAACTCCCTGAAGAACTTGTTTTAAATGCCCTTGAAATAGCCCAAAAAGAAATTAACATTATAGTTGATGCTCAAATAAAATTCTCTGAAGAACTGAATAACCAACAACCTTCAAAAACAGCTTGGATGGAAAATAAAGAAGCTCTGCAAAACAAAGAAGGTTACTACAAATATTTAGAAGAAAAACATTTTAATGACATTGAAAAAGCCCTGCTTGTTTTTGATAAGAAAGAAAGAGAAAAAGAATTAGATATTTTATTTAATGATATTGTAATTAAATTCAAAGAGGTCAATGAAGTCAATGAAGAAGACAACTTTAGCGGCTTTTTATTTAAAGAAGCATATGACCTTTTATGTAAAAATATAATTAGAAAACTTATCCTGGATAAAGGAATAAGATTAGACCATCGAAGTGTAGATGAAATTAGAAATATTGAAAGTGAAATAAGTATCTTACCAAGAGTTCATGGCAGTGCTTTGTTTACAAGAGGACAGACTCAAGCCCTGGTAATTACTACTTTGGGTTCTGTTCGAGACCAACAATCTATAGACACTTTGGAAGAAGATACTTCACGTAAATTTTATTTGCATTATAATTTTCCACCATTCTCAGTAGGAGATGTTAAGCCCAGAAGATCTCAATCAAGGAGAGAGATTGGACATGGAGCTCTGGCAGAAAAAGCTATCAGGGCAGTAATTCCGAACGAATCAGACTTTCCGTATACAATACGTGTAGTTTCTGAAGTGCTGGAATCAAATGGTTCTTCTTCAATGGCTACTGTTTGCGGAACAAGTCTTTCTTTAATGGATGCAGGAGTGCCTATTACTAAGCCTGTAGCAGGAATAGCCCTCGGCCTGGTGAAAGAAGGGGAACAGTATAAAATATTAACTGATATAATGGGGCTAGAAGATCACTATGGTGACATGGATTTCAAAGCAGCTGGTACTGTTGATGGTCTGACGGCCATCCAAATGGATTTAAAAATTGATGGAATTTCCATAAATGTGATTCGGGATATTCTAGAAAAATCCAAAATTGGAAGAATGTTTATACTGGAAAAAATGAACTCAACAATTGATAAGCCTAAAGAAGAGCTTTCCCATTATGTGCCAAAAATGTTTATCATGAAGGTAAATGTTGATAAAATTGGCAGCATCATTGGGCCAAGCGGCCGTAATATTAAAAAAATCATTGAAGAGAGTTGCACTGAAATTGATATAAAGGATAATGGTGAAATATTTATAACTGCTGATACAACCGATAAAATTGAAAAAGCAAAAAACTTAATAGAAGGATTAGTACGGGAAGTTAAGACTGGCGAAATCTATAATGGTAAAGTAAAAAGAATAACTAAGTATGGAGCTTTTGTAGAAATCCTTCCTGGGGTTGAAGGACTTTTACATATTTCAAATTTATGCCACTATCGTGTTGATAAAGTTGAAGACATTATTAAATTAGACGATGAATTCCCGGTAAAAGTTATTGGAATAGACCAACAAGGTAAAATAGATCTGAGTAAAAAGGAATTAACTCCTAGACCTGATAGAAATGCAAATGTTGATGGATCGCAAAATAGAAGACCTAATAAAAGGAATTACGATAAATAGATAATATGAATATGGATCTAGATAAAATAGTAGTAAAAATTGAAAAAGATAAAGATTGCTTAGACTTGCCAATCCCAAGATTGGCAAGTAAATTCGCATCCGGTATAGATTTGTATTCTGCAGAAAAGGAAACAGTTGTACTCAATAGTGGTGATATAAAATTAATATCCACAGGCATAAAAATATCTCTACCTGTTGGATATGAAGCCCAAATAAGACCTAGAAGCGGACTGGCTTATCATAATGGCATTACAGTTCTTAATTCTCCAGGCACTATAGATTCTGATTATAGAGGTGAAATAAAAATAATACTTATTAATCATGGTAAAAAAGATTTTTTTATTAATCGAGGAGACAGGATTGCTCAAATGGTTTTTCAAAAAGTTGTCTACCCGGTTTTAAAAGAAACTAACCAATTAGACCAAACCAAAAGAGGTGAAGGAGGTTTTGGTCATACTGGAATAAAATCACTGCCAGAGAAGTAGTCATTGGACTAGACGACCATTATAACCAAAACTTGAATTAAATAGTAAGGATTTAAATGTATTATGTTATTTTAGGCCTGATCCAGGGTTTAACAGAATTTCTTCCCATAAGTAGTTCCGGGCATCTAGTCTTAGGAAAATATTTATTGAAACTAGAAATGCCAGGAGTAGCCTTTGAAACTTTTTTACATTTTGTAACAACACTAGCAGTATTGTTCCTGTTTAAAAAAGATATAGCAGAAATAATAATTTCTTTCATAAAAAGCTTAAAATATATACTTCACCCTAAAATATTTATAAATTTTATTAAAACAGATTATCAAAGTAAATTCGCATATCTGCTTATTATAAGTACTGTGCCAGGTGCCTTTTTTGGTTATTTCTTACAAGATTTTTTCAAACAAATATTTAGTAGTCCCATTATTACTGCACTCATGCTTCTAATTACTGGTTTGTGTTTGTTTTTTACTGACACAGGTACGAGACAGGGTAATAAACAATTAAAAGATATTACAATAGCTGATGCCATTTTAATTGGGCTTGCTCAAGCCCTGGCGATTGTTCCAGGATTATCCAGATCCGGTTTCACTATTATGATGTCACTAACTAGAAAATTAGATAGGAAATTTGCTGCGAAATATTCTTTTATTTTATCTGTCCCAATTATATTGGGAGCTACTTTATTTGAAATGAAAGAAATATCCCGTATTGATATTAATCTTGTATATTTAATATTCGCTGGAATAATTACCTTTTTAACAGGCTATTGGGCAATGAACTTTTTTATAAAAATGTTAGTTAACTTTAAATTAAAATATTTTAGTTTCTATTTGTGGTTTATCGGTTTGGCGGTTATTATATATAATTACAATGCAAATCTATAGAACTATATTTTAGTGAAAATGATAAAAAAAGAAAATAAAAATTATTTAATTAAAAAGAAAATATCTGGAATAATAGTAATTATTATTTCTTTATATTATTTATTTATATTATTTGCCCCGAATGATAATAGTATTTTTTTATCTTCACTAATAAGTTTATTCAACCAATCAATTGGACTTGGAAAATATTTAGTTTTTCTATTTCTCCTTACTGAAGGTATTCTACTTTTAACTAATTACAAGATGTCCAATTATTATAATAAAATAATTGGAATTTCAGCCCTGCTATTAATAGTATTAACTTTAATCCATCTAAAATTATTGTTTATAGATAATTCCTACCTGCTGGCAAAAGAAGGTGCTGGAGGTGGTTTATATGGATATTTTTCTAGTTTGTATTTGTATAATTATTTTGGTTTAACAGGAGCGTATCTTTTTCTAACAGCCCTTGGTCTCATATCTATACTTTTTATTACAGATGTTTCTTTTTTCTATATAATTTACCTGTTTCTTAATAAGGGGATAAAAATTATAAGAAATATCATTTTAAACATTAAAACAAGAACAATGAAAATAACTGAAAGTAAATTTAAAAAAGAAAAGAAGGCCAGTTCTGAAAATATTACAATTTATTCTGAGGAACAAAGAATTAATCAAAAAAAATCTGTACCGGTTTTTAAAAAAGCTTCTGTAGAAAAGGAAACCAGGCCAACACAAAAAGCAACCCAGGAGAAAATAAATTTCACTAAAAAAACTAGTTCTTCAAGCATCAACAACATTGATAATAGCGTATATTTAAAACCACCTTTGGATTTATTAAAAAATGTAGAAAAAGAATATAAAGCTAAAAATCATGAACTTGTAAAAAATAATATTGTATTATTGCAAGAAACTTTAGATAATTTCGGTATCCAGGGTAAAGTTATCGGAGCTACTCAGGGGCCCACTGTTACCAGATATGAAATTCAACCTGCTCCAGGCGTTAAAGTATCAAAGATAACAAATCTCAGCAACGATATTGCTTTAGCCTTTGCAGTTGCATCAGTAAGAATTGAAGCTCCGATCCCAGGCAAAAATGCTATTGGAATTGAAGTTCCAAACAAAGAAAAAGATACGGTTTTTTTAAGAGAAATAGTTGAATCATCTGAATACCAAAGCAACTCCAATATACTTCCCATTGCCTTAGGTAAAGATATTGGCGGAAAAAACATTATAACAGATTTGATTGATTTACCTCATTTGCTTATAGCTGGATCCACAGGTTCCGGAAAAAGCGTTTGTGTTAATTCAATTATACTAAGTTTGTTATACAGATTTGGTCCGGATATGATAAAATTTGTGATGGTCGATCCTAAAAGAGTTGAATTAAATGTATATAATGGTATTCCACATTTAATATTCCCCATTATCACTAACCCCAAGAAAGTTGATAAAGTTTTAAGCTGGGCTATATCTGAAATGGAGAAAAGATTTAAAATATTTGCAGAAGTAGGTGTTCGGAATTTAAAAGGCTACCATGAATATATAAAAAATGTAAAAGACGACAAAATAATGTTACCTTATATTGTAATAATTATAGATGAATTAGCCGATTTAATGCTTACCTCGCCAGTCAAAGTCGAAGAATCACTCTGCAGGTTAGCGCAAATGACTAGAGCTACAGGCATACATTTGATTATAGCCACCCAGAGACCTTCAGTTGACATTATTACTGGCTCAATAAAAGTTAATTTTCCTTCCCGTATAGCTTTTGCCGTATCTACGCAGGTTGATTCAAGAACTATCCTGGATGTTAATGGCGCTGAAAAACTTTTGGGAAATGGCGATATGCTTTTTTCACCAATAAATTCTTCAAAACCGATTAGGGCTCAAGGGGCTTATGTTGCTGAAAAAGAAATAAAAAATATTGTTTCTTTTTTGATTAACAACGGGCCTGCCCCAGATTTCAATGAAACAATCCTGGAACAAAGGGATATTCATGAAAAAGATAATGAAGTTAGCGCTGAGGAAGAGGATGAATTATTCGAAGACGCAGTTGATACTATTATAAATAATAATCAGGCCTCTATTTCAATTTTACAAAGAAAATTAAGAATTGGTTATACCAGAGCAGCAAGACTTATTGATATGATGGAAGATAAAGGTATTGTTGGCCCATATGATGGTAGAAATCCCAGGAAGATACTCCTATCAAAAAATGAATATTTTTCAAAAAATAACAGTTCCCCTGAATAAAAGCAATTCTATTGGTTTTATTTGAAATGAAAACATGATAGTATTATTATAATATTATTTATTTTAGATTAAGCTTTCAGGAGCGCATTTCGATATGAATAAAATTGGAGAGTATTTAAAAAATAGAAGAATTGAATTGGGTATACCCTTAGAAGAAATAGAACAGCATCTTAAAATAAGAAAAAAATATTTAGTTGCCATTGAGGAGGGTAACGAAAATGAATTACCAGGCAAAACATATTTTTTAGGGTATTTAAGGAATTATGCCAGTTATTTAGAAATAAGCCAAGATAAAATCAGCCAGCTGCTAGAATCATCAGGAGGAATTGTTGAAGATAAAGATAATAATCTTGAAATAAAGCAGAATCTGAGCGATCAATATACAGCAAAAGAGCAACCCTCAGAAAATGTTCAAAAAATAAGTGATATAAGTAGAAAGAATAAATATTATTCTTCTAGTAGGAAAAAACATCGAACAAGAAAAACAAATAATATTAATTTCTTACCATTAATGAAAATTATTTTTATTTTATTTGTGGTTTTTTTAATTGTCTTTTTTGCTAAGCAATTTATTGACCGGACTAAACAGCCAACTCTTTCTTTGCAGCCAACAGAGGGTACTTTTACTTTAGAAAAAAATAGTGATACCAATATTGCAAACCAAAACCTGAAAAATGAAACAATTCAAATTACTGAAAATAGCACTCTTGCTCAGAACGATACTGTACTTGAAAATGTCTATCCTATTAATGAGCTCGAACCGGTTCCTTCTTATGATCCAGTTGTTATTGAAGCCAGTGAACCTGCCTGGATTAAAATATTACATAATAATCAAATATTATTTGAAAATTATATATTTCCCGACGAAGACTTGCTTATAAAAACAGAAGGGACAGTTGATTTACTGACCAATAAGCCGGAAAATGTTGTTGTTACCTTTCGAGATCAAAATATAGTGCCTGAATTTTCAAATAATCAAAATATATATCAATTCACAATCAACACTGAAAATTAAAAAAGAAAGAACAATTTTTATTAATGGGAAAAATAGAAAAACCAAAAAAATCCAAATTGATAATAAGCATTATAGCTAATAAAGAAATAATGTTTGAAAATGCAAAAAGCTTACTGATTGATGAATTTGGAGATATAGATAATGAAAGTGATTATCAGTCATTTGATTATACTAGTTATTACGAAAAAGAAATGGGGAGTAATCTCCTGCAGAAATTAGTGTCTTTTAACAAACTTATTTCTCCAGGATTGCTAAGTAGAATTAAACATAAAACTAATAAAATGGAAATGATTTTGAGCTTCGATGAGATAAAAAATAATAATGACAATCTAAAAAATATAAAAAATAATGAAATTAAAAGAAAAGTAAATCTTGATCCAGGATACTTGACTCTAAGTAAATTTATATTAGCTAGTACAAAAAATGGGCCTGCAAGGATATATCTAAACAATGGAATTTATGCTGAAATCACATTAAGCTTTATAAAAAAATCTTTTTGTGCAGTTGGATGGACTTATAAAAACTACCAGACACCAGAATATATATATTTTTTAAATAATATTAGAGAAAATTACAAACGTGAAATTAGTGTAATTAACTGATCAATTTTCACAATATATTCTTTTCTGGGTACTTTACGGGAAAATTAAAATACGATTGGACTAATTAAAAAAATAAAAGGTGGTGACCCATCTATTTCTGATTATATTAATGATTCTAAAAGAGTGTTTGTTGCAATAAACATAAATAAAGAATTAAAAGACTATATTTTTTCAATAAGTAATACTATTTCGGTTAATGCTGTAAAGAATAGTATAAAAATAAAAAATGTAGATATAGATAATTTACATATTTCAATAAAATTTTTAGGGAACTTAAATTCTCTGGAAATAGAAAAAACTATTAGGGCATTGCAAAATATTTCATCAAAAAAGAACTCTTTTAATATTGAATTAGCTAAAGAGATCGGCTTTTTCCCAAATAATAAATACCCAAAAATTATCTGGATTGGAATAAAAGATGGTTACGAGGAAATAAAAATAATATATGATGATTTTAATCGTGAACTAAAATTAGAACCTTTCTTTAAATCTGAAAAATCCATCATTCCCCACATTACTTTAAGCAGAATCAAAAATGCAACATACATTAAAAATACAAATATATTATTTGAAAATATACCTTTTAAAGTATACAAACAAAATGTTAGTTCTATTGATCTAATGGAGAGTGTATTAACCCCGAAAGGACCTATTTATAATTGCATAAGCAATTTTCCTTTTTTAAAGAATATTTAAACTAGCTACAAAAGTATCGCACAAATACTATACAAATTTTAAACACCAGCCATTACTGGCTGTAAAATAAATGGTTTGTTTAAGATAAAGATAATTACAAGGAGCATTATATGAAAGAAAATAAAGGTAGTAATATTTCTGAAAGAGAAAAAGCTCTAAAAATGGCGATGGACAATATAGAACATCGCTTTGGAAAAGGCTCAATCATGAAATTTAGCGACAGGCCTAAAGTGACCGGTAGTAATATAATATCAACAGGTTCTCTATCCTTGGATATTTCATTGGGGATAGGAGGAGTTCCCAGGGGAAGAATAGTTGAAATTTTTGGTCCAGAATCTTCCGGCAAAACTACTCTTGCATTACATATGATTGCCGAGGCTCAAAAAAATAATGGAATTGCTGCTTTTATAGACGCAGAACATGCAATGGACCCTGTTTATGCAAAAAATATCGGGATTAATATTGATGAATTAATAATATCCCAACCTGACACAGGTGAGCAGGCATTGGAAATTGCTGAATCATTAGTTCGAAGCAATGCTGTTGACATTATTGTTATTGATTCCGTTGCCGCCCTGGTACCTAAAGCTGAGATAGAAGGCGATATGGGAGATTCTTCAATGGGTCTGCAGGCTCGTTTAATGTCGCAAGCTTTAAGAAAGCTTACCGGTATAATTAATAAATCCAGGACCACTATGATTTTTGTTAACCAAATCAGGGAAAAAATTGGAATTATTTTTGGAAACCCGGAAACAACTCCTGGGGGAAGGGCCTTAAAGTTCTATTCAACAATAAGGCTGGATATCAGAAGAAAAGCATCAATCAAAAAGAATGATTTGAATATTGGTATCAACGTCAAAGTTAAAATTGTCAAAAATAAATTAGCCCCCCCATTCCAGGAAGCAGAATTTGATATTATTTTTGGTAAAGGTATTTCCAGAGAAGGTGATATCTTTAACCTGGGTGTTGAACATGAAATTATAAAAAAATCAGGTACCTGGTTTTCATATAATGATTTACAACTAGGTCAGGGAAAAGAAAACACCAAAACATACCTGTTGGAAAATCCACAAATGGCAAAAGAAATTGAAGAAAAAATATTATTAGCTGTAAATTTACCAAACCTTCTTGGAAAAGATTCTAATAATGAAACAAAATCAGAAATATCAGAAAATAACTAGTATTAAAATAAAAAAAGGTGATATAACAAAAAGAATAATAAGCATTGATAATGATACTACTTTAGAGATAGATGATACAGTTGTAAATGATTTAAATCTCTATATCGATAAACTAATTGACAAATCAACTCTGAATTATTTGCGGAAATCAGAAGGTATATCTAATGCAAAGAAAGATGCTATAAGATATCTTTCTTATCGCCAAAGATCAGAACAGGAAATGATAAATAAGCTTAAAAACAAGAAATATTCTGATGAGGTTATAACAGATATTATCCAGTGGCTTAAAGATTTAAATTATATAAATGACAAAGAATTTGCAATATCATGGATCAAAGATCGTTTATTAAATAAACCTATGGGGATATTAAAGATTAGAAGTGAGCTGCTAAAAAAGGGTATAACATATGATATTATTACAGATACCATATGTTATTTTTTTGAAAACGTTGATGATGAAATTGAATTGGCTAATAAAATGCTTAAAAATAAAGAAGACTCTTTTTTATTAAAAAATGTTGAATTTGATCAGAATAAAATGGTAAATCTACTTAAAAGCAGAGGGTTTTCCAGCAATGTAATAAGATATTTCATAGAAAAATGGCAAGGGTGAAATAATTATTTTTTTATTTTCTGTAGCATGCTTGTTATCAAAGGTAAATGGTTGAATATATTTGACTTTTATTTTTGATAGTTATAAAATATTACAGTTATTTATATTCAAAATATAATTATTTCTATTGTTTTTTTGTTTTTTTTTAACCATGTTGTCTAAATTATATTATGCTCTTTTGAATGTAGAAAAGAAAAAATATTATAAATTTTTCTTTATTTAATAAATAAATATGAACCTTTTAAATTGAATAGGGGGGTGAAAGCCATTAATACATCCATTTTTTCTATTATAGTAATATTAATAGGAATAATGATCGGCTTTTTTCTGACTAATTTCTTTGCTAAAACAAAATTAGCATCATCGGAAAAAGCAGGCAAACAAATTATTGAAAATGCTAAGAAAGAAGCTGAATCTATAAAAAAAGAAACTCATTTACATGCCAAAGAAGAAGCATACCAGATTATTAGAAAAAGTGAAATTGAATGTCAACAAAAAAGAAATAAACTTGAAAATATAAACGAACAACTTATAAAAAAGAGTAACAACCTGGTTCAAAAGTTGGAATTAATTGAAAAAAAACAAAAAGACTTAGTGCTTAAAGAGCAGGAAATAAATACAAAATCACAAGAAATTAATCAGTTAAATCAAAAACAGAAAGATGAATTGGTTAGAATATCACAATTAGATATTGATGAAGCAAAAAATGAATTGCTAGGAATACTAGAAAAAGAGCTAGAACATGAATCTGGTAAAATTATCAAAAATATTGAAGAAAAAGCTAAAGAAGAGGGAGAAAAAAAAGCCAGGAACATAATATCTTTAGCCATTCAAAGGTATTCATCTGAATATACAGTAGAATCCACTATATCAGTTGTTTCTTTGCCAAATGAGGATATGAAAGGAAGAATAATTGGTAGAGAAGGAAGAAATATCAGAACTTTTGAAAGGATAGCCGGTGTCGATCTGATAGTCGATGATACACCGGAAGCAGTGATAATCTCCGGTTTTGATCCTGTAAGACGTGAAATTGCAAGAATTGCTTTAGAAAAACTAATAACTGATGGCAGAATTCAACCTGCTCGAGTTGAAGAAGTAATTGAAAATTCTAAAAAAATTGTCGAAAATAATATCAGAGAAGAAGGGGAAAAGGCAGTTTTTGATACGAATGTAAGAAATTTAAATCCTAAACTTATAAATATTTTAGGAAAATTAAAATATAGAACAAGTTATGGACAAAATGTATTACAGCATTCTAAGGAAGTCGCATATTTCGCAGGCATAATGGCAGATGAGCTTGGCCTTAATGGTATTTTTTGCAAAAGGGCTGGATTGCTTCACGATATTGGAAAAGCAGCTGACGTAGAAATAGAAGGTCCGCATGCTTTAATTGGTGCAGATATCGCTCGTAAAAATGGCGAATCTCCAAAAATAGTAAATGCAATCGCATCTCACCATGAAGACGAAAAGCCTGAAACGATTGAAGCAATATTAATTCAAGCAGCTGATGCGATATCAGCCTCCAGGCCAGGTGCCAGAAGAGAAATGCTGGAAACATACATAAAGAGATTAAAACAACTCGAAGAAATTGCCAACTCCTTTGAAGGTGTTGAAAAAAGTTATGCTATCCAGGCAGGAAGAGAAATAAGGATAATTGTAAATCCTGAAGAGATTGATGACTATCTTTCAGCAAAATTATCCAGAGATATTTCCAAAAAAGTTGAAAAAAACATTGATTACCCTGGACAGGTAAAAGTGAACGTGATAAGAGAAACTAGATCAGTAGAGTATGCAAAATAGAAAATACTAATAAATAATACAATCACATTAATCTGGAATTTAAATTATTTTGAATTGTTAAATACAAAAAGAAAAAAGAAAGAAGAAAGTAAAATAATGCTATCTTCTTTCTTTTTGTATTATATTATACTGTTTTTATTATATTTTTAAATTAGTCTTAATTAGAAGTTAAAAGATTTGAAGAAATATACAATAAGGAAAGTAATTTAATATGTTTAAATTAAAGTATTATATTAAAACATTTGGCTGCCAAATGAATGTAAATGATTCTGAATTCATTGCAGGACAATTGGAAAATATTGGTTGCACTGCTGCCTTAAATATTGATGAGGCTAATATAATAATATTGAATACTTGTTGTGTAAGAAGAAAAGTTGAGCACAAAATATATAGTATGGCTGGGAAAATAAGCCTTCTTAAAAAAGAAAATCCTGAGATTATTTTTGGTATTTGCGGTTGTTTAGCACAAAAAGAAAAATCTTTTATTAAAGAGAAAATCCCGGCTATTGATTTAATTTTTGGTCCATCCCAGGTAGCTAGTATTGATGTATTATTAAAAAAATATTTAGATAGTAAAAAAACAATAATCCACTGTAATAATAAGAAAATCTTTAAAATTAATAATACCCCAATAAAACACAAAAGCGACCTTGTAGCTTATATTCAAATAATGAAAGGATGCAATAATTTTTGTTCATATTGTATAGTCCCGTATACCCGAGGTGCTGAAGAGAGCAGACCTGTTGAAGAAATATTAGCAGAAATTAAAAACCTCTCACAAGAAAACTACAAAGAAATATTATTGTTAGGGCAAAATGTCAATTCATACGGCAATGATGGCAATAGCGATAATAATTTTTTATCCCTGTTAACAAAAATAAACAATACTGGTCTTATTAAAAGAATTCGGTTTACAACATCACATCCTAAAGATTTCAATTTAGACTTGATAAAAGTAATCAAAAATGGGGAAAATATTTGTGAACATATACACTTACCTTTGCAATCCGGATCTGATAGGATGCTCTATCGCATGAATAGAAAATATACCATGTCTCAATATTATCAAATTATTAACCATATCAAATCGAACATACCAGAAGCAAGTATAACCACTGATGCTATGGTAGGTTTCCCTGGGGAAACAGAAGAAGATTTTACCAATACCATTGAAGCTTTCAAAAAGATAAGGTTTGATTCAGCATATACCTTTATTTACTCCAATAGAGACTATACTTTATCATCTCTTTTTGAAAATCAAATTCCTTTAAATATTAAGAAAGAAAGGCTTTGGAAATTAATGGAAATTCAAAAGGCCATTTCTTTACAAAAAAATCAGGAAATGATTAATAATAACTATGAAATATTAGTTGAAAATAAATCTAAAAAGGGATTAAAAAATCAGTATTGGGGAAGAACTAGAACTAATAAAACAGCAGTTTTTTATCATAGAGATGAAAAAAATAACAACTTAATTGGTAAATTTGTCATCATTAAAATAATAAACACCGATTCTTATACTCTTTATGGAGAATTGATTGATGTTAAACAATAATTTATTTATCCTTACCGGACCCACTGGCTCTGGAAAAACAAATATATCCATTGATATTTTTCAATATATCCCCGAGATTGAAATAGTTTCAGCTGATTCAATGCAAATATATAAGGAGATGAATATTGGTACTGACAAGCCTTCTTTGGATATATTAACCAAAGTTCCCCATCATTGTATTGATATTGTTGAACCAGATGTTGATTTTAATGTTGCTCAATACGCACAAACAGCATTGAAAGAAATAGAAAATATCCTCATCTCCAACAAAAAACCATTTATTGTAGGTGGAACAGGGCTGTATATAAAATCTTTCATAAAACCATTGTTTTTAGGCCCAGGACGGGATTACAATATACGCCAGCAACTAGAAAAAATACTGCAGGATAAAGGAAATGATTTTTTATTTGAACAGTTAAAAAAATTTGATTACAAATACTCATTAAAAATAAATCCAAATGATCTAAAAAGGATTATTCGCGCTTTAGAAGTATTTCATTTAACAGGAAAACCTTTTTCATCTTTTCATAATAAGGAAGAAATTTACACAAAATATAAATATTCAATAATTTGTCTTTCTATGGATAGAAACAAGCTATATGAAAGAATAAATCAAAGAGTGGATTTAATGATTAGAGATGGATTAATTGAGGAAACTAATTATATTTTAAAAAAATATAATTGTGAACATTCTAATTCTATGCAAGGTCTCGGTTATAAGCAAATATCACTATTTTTAAAAGGAAAAATAAAAAAAGAAGAGGCTGTAGAAAAAATAAAGAAAGAAACTAGAAATTTTGCAAAAAGACAAATCAGCTGGTTTAAAAATCAGATACCTGTAGATCATTACATTGATGTTGATGATTTTGAAAATAATTCACAGTGTGCCAAATATATAGCAAAAATTATGCTGGAGAGGGGGTGCAATAATTGCTAAAAAATATTTGTAAAATTTACATTATGTCCGATAATATATCTTATGTTAAGTTAAGAATATTTTGAAAAACCTGACCAATTTCTTGCAATACCTTCACATATTTCTTAAAGTCAGGTGTTTTTATATTATTATTTCATTAATTAATTTAAATTAATATTATTTTAAAAAATTCAAAAGCAAGTGTCTAAACATTCTTTGTCTTTATATCTTTATATTTGAATATATAAGTTCTCACTTTAGATATTTTATTAGATTTCTGATTTCTGGATCTTTTCTCCGCTAAATTCTTTTTCAAAAACAATGGAAGCATATCCCACAACTTGATCGGTTATTCCTGAAACATCACCAGAGGTAGCATATTTTAATAGTTTGCCTTTGCAGGTATTTATTTTTTTAGAATATTCCATTACAATACCAATTGCCCCGTAACCACAAACAGAAGCATTATTCTGCATTATTGTTTTATAAAACATATCAGTATCCATGTTTAAAATATCATTAATATATTCAGAGTCTTTACGACTAACAGCTTCCTGGTTTTCATAATGGGTAAAGTCAGTGCTGGCAATAAGTAAAATTGAATTATTCAATGTTGACTTATATATTATATTTGAAAATTCCTTTATTGTTTCATAATCCTGATTGGCTATACATATTGGTAATATTTTAAAGCTGTCACTGAAATAAATATATTGCAAAAAAGGTAATTGTACTTCAATGGAATGCTCATATTGATGAGCTTTTGTATTAACCTGGATAATATGCTTATTATCATTTTTTATAATATCAGCAGCTATTTTTTCATCTATTTCAATGATCCCAAGAGGTGTTTCCCAATAGCCTTTATCCATAATAGCTATATCAGCCCCAAATCCTCGGTGATTAGGACCAATTATAATTATTGTTTCAGGCGTTTCCTCTTTTGATAATTCAAGAAAATGATGGGCAGCAACAGGACCTGAAAATACATAACCAGCATGCGGAGAAATAACACTCATTATATTTCTTTCTCTTTTTAAGGATATTTTATTAAATTTTGGGATTTTTTGTGGACCTATTTCATGTAAGAAACAATTCTTTAATTGTTTTAATAAGGATTCTTTGTCCATATCGTAAAAAGACCCTGCAACAATTGCCTTTCTTTTATACATCATTAAAACATCCCCCCTTCAAATAAATAATAAATAACTTCTTTAGATTTAGAATCACTATATAATAATGATAGTGAATAATTAACTAATAAACTAATATTTATTAATTTATTTATTTTTGTTAATTGTTTATTAATCTATTTAATTCAATATTTCCTTTTAAAAATATTAAAAATATAATCTAAGATGTAATAATGTAATCTAAAAATAATATTATTTAAACCTACTATCCATCTTTACCTTTAATCCTTTAATCTTTAATCCTTTAATATAATATTATTATATTTTTAAATTTAAAAATAAAAAAATAAGTGAATTAAAAGGGACTGTTTTTCCTTTTTGTATGTTTTCCTCTGATATTTTTGTTAAATATTTTTTTTGTTAAAATATAAAACAAAACAGCTACAATGATAATTAATAAGACAATCCTTATAATTAAAGAACTTGCCAGGTATTTCATATAAGTTACATAATAAAGTCTTTTTATTCCAGGATAATCATTCTGTTCATTCATTACGCTTTTATAATGCTGCAAGGATTCTTTGTATTTGTTCTCTCTGGATAAATTTTCAGCTAATATGAAATGAGAATCAATAATTTTTATTTTAGAATTTTGGTCTTCAGGATACTCTTTCAATATAACAGTATATTCATCTATAGAATTTTCAAATTGTCTATTCTGAAAATAGGCATAAGCAAGTGCTTTTCTTGCATCGTAATTGTCCGGATCTTCAGCCAATACTTTTTTTAATGGATCCAATGCTTTTTGCCATTCCTTTTCTTCGATAAATTGCAACCCTGTTTTCATATTAATTATAATTTGAGAAGTAGAATATTTAACTATGCGATTATTACCGGCATCAGCAATATAAACATATCCCCTCTGGTCAACAGCAATTCCTTCTGGGTAATCCAGATTGTTGTTTTCGTCATTGCCGAATTCGGAAATAATATTATAATTTTTATCAAATTGAACTACTTTTCCATTTCTATAGTCTGTCACAAATAAATTATCATTCTTGTCTATTGCAAGATATCTTGTTCCATCAAATTCACCATAACCATCTCCCGGATTGCCAATTCTATTGATGAAGTTACCTTTATTATCAAATATTTGTACCTGATGATGAAATGTATCTGCTACAAAGATATTGTTCGATTTATCAAGAACTATTCCTCTTGGGTAATAGAATTCACCATCCCCCATTCCTTCTCTGCCAAATGAATACAGGAAATTAAAATCTTTAGAAAAAACTTGAACTCGATTATTGCCAGTATCAACTACATAAATATTGTCATTCTCATCAATAGCAATTCCTCTTGGATTGTCAAACTCGCCTAACCCTGTTCCGTTTTTTCCAAAAATCGAAATAGATTTACCTTCTCTTGATATTTTGTGCACCGAATGATTATGTTGCTCGGTAATTATTATATTATTATCACTATCCAGTACTATACCTACTGGACCATTCACGCTAAAATTAGAATTTTCACCTGGTATTGTTTTAATAAATTCACCATTATTATTAAATATTTGTATCCTGTTGTTTTCCCAATCAGTTACATATATATTGTTATCTCTATCAAGTGTTATTCCTACCGGGTAATTAAATTCACCTTCTTTATTTCCAAAATTTCCAAAATTATTTTCTATTAAGTATTCATTTTTATCTATGTCAGCAAATACAATAAAGCTGTTATTGCATAGGGGAAAAGTTAAAAAAAATAAAATAAATATCATTTTTAACTTTAAAGAATTACTCTTACATATGCTTATAATATTCATATAAACCTCTAAACCTTATTTTAAATTATGCGGATAAATATTTTATCTTTTCTTTTATTATTTCTAATGATTCTTGCTGATAATGTATATCTTTCGCTTTTGTATTATTAAAAAATATTGGTTTTCCTATATTTAAAATTATTTTTTTTCTATAAAATAATTTGGGGATCTTCGATTTGGGTGGGTAAATATCAAATGTACCAATTATTCCAACTGGTAAAACGGGTGCTCCTGTTTTTAAAGATAATTTTATAATACCAGAATTAAAATTAAGCAGTTTTCCGTCTAAAGACCTGGTGCCTTCTGGAAATATTCCTAAAACCTTACCTTTATTTAATATATTTAAACTTTTTTTAACTGCTAGCGAATTTGAGCTAGCATTTTTTCTATCCACAGGTATAGCACCAATATTTCTCGCCAAAAATCCAAGAAAAGGATTATCAAAAACTTCTTTTTTGGCAAGAAAGTTAATGGGTTTTTTCAGAGAAATACCCAGAATGATTGGATCTAAATAGCTTATATGATTAGCAGCTAAAATATAAGGACCGTCTATGTTGGTATTTTCTTCTCCATTTATGATAATCGGCCAAAATATTCGTATTATAACATACAATATTGTTTTGATAATTTTATATAATAACATTTTTTACCAATGTTTTTCTTAATTCTAGTCAATATATTCAGGCAAAGTGTGCCCGAGAGGATTCGAACCTCCACTCTACGGCTCCGGAGGCCGTCGCTTTATCCATTAAGCCACGGGCACTTTTTAAAAATATATGTATATATTGTCCGTTAATTATATCTTAATATCTATATTTTCACAAATTTGTTCCATATATATCAAGAAATATATAGGTATAGGGTTGTTGTTTTTTTGTTGTAAGATAAGTATAGACAATTGCGCTAATTTGTAAAACTAGTAGTTTATTTTAAAAGCTTAAATTAAAATTATAAAAGATTTAAAAATAAATATAATAAACTTAAAAAAGAGATTATGATTAAATTGATGAAGAAAACATAATAACCTGACTTGATTATTTTCTGTTTTTTATTTTAGAAAATATTATTCCCCACGAATCATTTCTTTTATCCTCATTAAAGCTGAATTATTAGATCTTGCCATTTCATCTAGTTTCATGGTGATAAACTTTATAGTTTCTTCCAGATTTGGTATCATAACATATTCTAAAGCATTAACCCTTCTCCTGGTTTTTTCAATTTCTTCGGTTAGGAGAATAACAGCTTTATCCAACTCTGCCATCTTGACCATAAGTGGTAATATTTCTTTATATTCTCTTAGCGCACTATCTAATTCAGGGTTAGAATTTGCCATACCATATGGATATAAACTCCCTTTCTCAACAATCTTAAAACGAGGGACATGTACACTCATAATGTTTTGATAGGTTGTTTTTACTTCGATAGATCTTTTTGGAAATAAGAATATTGATTCTATTTCATTGCTACTCATAGGCATGGTAGCTACAAGATATTTGTTTATGCATTTTTTTACTTTTTCTTCAAATTCTTCTCTGGCATTTTTATTTTCATAAACCAAAGTTATAAATTTTTGGATTAGAGCATCTCTTTTGTCTTTTAATAATTTATATCCTCTTTTAGCTAAAGTTAATCTCTTTTTTAGCCTTAGAAGTTCCATCCTGTTTGGATTAACAGATAATTTCATTATTATATAGCTCCTATTTTAAGTTTGTGATAAAAAATATCAGGTAATTAAATTAACTGAATTATGTTAATAATAATCAAATTGATAAAAGCATAAATATAATTTTATTATTTACACTTCACTCCAATGTATAATAATAATAAATTATTATTTTTTTGTATCTGCATCAGGGAGATATTTTTCAATATATTCATCTTTTATTCTTTTTAATTCATTTATAGGCAATATTGATAATGCTTCCCATCCTATTGCTAAACTTTTTTCAATATCTCTATTTTCATCTTCTCCTTGTTGCACAAAAATTTCCTCAAATTTATCAGAGAATTTAACATATTTCTTATCTTCTTCTGTCAAGGCCGCTTCACCCAAGATAGTAGCAAGTTCTTTTGATTCTTTACCTCTAGCGTAAGAAGCAAATAATTGGTTCATAACATTTGCATGATCTTCCCTGGTTTTCCCTTCGCCAATACCTTTGTCTTTTAGTCTTGACAGAGATGGCAATACGTTTATTGGCGGATAAATGCCTTTCAAGTGCAGTTCTCTGGCTAAAATTATTTGTCCTTCAGTAATATATCCAGTTAAATCAGGAATAGGATGTGTTTTATCATCTTCAGGCATACTTAGAATTGGCACCATAGTAATAGAGCCTTTTTTATCCTTTATACGGCCAGCTCTTTCATAAAGTGTTGCCAGGTCAGTATAAAGGTAACCAGGATAACCTCTTCTTCCAGGTATTTCTTTTCTTGCTGCAGAAACTTCTCTTAGCGCTTCACAATAATTAGTCATATCGGTTAATATAACTAACACGTGCATGTCTTTTTCAAACGCTAAATATTCAGCAGTTGTTAAGGCCATTTTAGGTGTAATAATTCTTTCGATAGCAGGGTCATTTGCTAAATTGATATACATAACACTTTTTTCAATAGCACCAGTTCTTCTGAAGTCACTAATGAAAAAATTTGCTTCTTCAAATGTAATCCCCATTGCTGCAAATACAACTGAAAATGTTTCTTCTTTTCCTAATACTTTAGCCTGTCTGGCAATTTGAGATGCTACTTTTGAGTGAGGTAGTCCGGATCCAGAAAAAATAGGTAATTTTTGACCTCTTACCAGGGTGTTTAGCACATCAATAGAAGATATTCCTGTTTGGATAAAATCATTAGGATAATCTCTTGCATAGGGGTTTATAGGGCTACCATTTATATCTAATTTTTTTTCTGCAATTATTCTTGGTCCATTGTCAATAGGCCTACCAGATCCATCAAATATTCTACCAAGCATATCTCCTGATACTGATATTTCAATAACTCTGCCTAAGAATCTGACTTTTGTATTAGAAATATCTATACCGGTAGTTCCTTCAAACATTTGAACTATTGCCTTATCTTCAGTAATTTCTAATACTTGTCCTCTTCTTTTTTCTCCGTCAGATAATTCAATTTCTACTAATTCATCATATTTTACATCTGATACCTTATTAACAATTATAAGGGGTCCATTAACTTCAGTAATAGTTGTATATTCTTTTATCATGATATCTGTTCATCCTTTCCATTTTTCTCTGCGAAAAGGGATTTGATTTCTTTCACAATTTCTTTTTTAATTTCATTAAATTTATCCAATTCATCTTCAGAAATAAATTTTGATCTTATTATTTTATTTTTTACTGATAATTGATTAATCTGGTCATTGGTTATTTCTTCTTCTAAAAGAGCTTTTTTTGCATTTTCATGGAAAAATATTATTAATTCTAACATCATATATTGCTTTTTCATTGATGTATAAGTATCAATTTCATCAAAAGCATTTTGATGTAAAAAATCTTCTCTTATTGAACGAGCTGTATCAAGTGTTAGCCTTTCCTGGCTTGATAAGGCATCTATACCGACCAGGCGTACTGTTTCTTCAAGTTCTGATTCTTCTTGTAAAAGACTCATAGATATTGTTCTAATCTTTATAAAATCATCACTTACCTCGCTATTAAAATAGCTACTTAGCTGGTCAAGATAAAGAGAATAACTTTTAAGCCAATCTATTGCCGGGAAATGTCTTTTATAAGCTAATTTATCCTGCAAACTCCAATATACCTGCACTGTACGCAAAGTATTTTGTGTAACTGGCTCAGAAAGGTCTCCGCCTGGTGGCGAAACGGCCCCTATTACACTGATGGTTGCCTCTTGATCTTCGGAAGATAAACATTTAATTCTACCAGATCTTTCATAAAAACTGGCAATTCTGGTTCCTAAATATGCCGGATATCCTTCTTCTCCTGGCATTTCTTCTAACCTCCCGGATATCTCGCGCATAGCTTCTGCCCATCTAGATGTAGAATCTGCCATTAGGGCAACATTATAACCCATATCGCGATAATATTCAGCAATAGTAATACCTGTGTAAACAGATGCTTCTCTGGCGGCAACAGGCATATTGGATGTATTCGCGATCAATACTGTTCTTTCCATAAGAGGTTTTCCTGAATTCGGATCTATCAATTCTGGAAATTCAAGTAAAACATCTGTCATTTCATTTCCTCTTTCTCCACAACCAATAAATACTATAATTTCAGCATTACACCATTTTGACAACTGATGTTGAACAACTGTTTTCCCACTACCGAAAGGCCCCGGTATACAGGCAGTACCACCTTTTGCTATGGTAAAAAATGTGTCTATAACTCTTTGCCCGGTAATCAATGGTTCTTTCGGTGGCATTTTCTCTTTGTAAGGTCTCATCTTTCTTACTGGCCATTTTTGGATCATTTGAATTTTTTGTATTTTTCCATTTTTATCCTTGATCTCAGCTACAGTATCAGTGATCTTGTAACTTCCTTCTTTGATATTTTCAATTGTTCCTTCGACTCCTAGTGGTACCATTATGTAATGAGGAATAATAGAGGTTTCCTGAACAACTCCTAACTTATCACCGGAAATGACATTGTCTCCATTTTTCTTTAATGGTTTAAACTCCCATTTTTTTTCTCTATTTAGACTTGCTGCCTCTACACCTCTCGCAATAAAAGAACCCTCATTTTGGAAAATAATATCTAAAGGCCTTTGAATACCATCATATATGGATTTTATTAAACCAGGACCTAATTCTACGCTTAAAGGCATACCAGTAGTAAATACTGGCTCGCCAGGACCAATTCCAGAAGTTTCTTCATATACTTGTATAGTTGCTCTATCATTGTGTAATTCAATGATTTCACCAATAAGTTTGTCCTTGCTAACCTGTACAACATCATACATTTTAGCTCCTTTTAGCCCACTTGCGATAACTACAGGGCCGGAAACTTTTATGATTTTGCCTTCATTTTGTTGCATTCTTATCCCTCTTTTCTAAACAAAATATCTGTACCAACAGCTTTTTCAACATTTCTTCTTAACATATTCAGGCTAAGATCAGTTTTTTCAGTTCTACTTGGAAGGATACAAATAGTCATTGTAGATATTTTTTGTATTTCTTCAATTTCTTCAAGTATTTCAGCTGCAATTTCATTTGTTATGAAAGAAATAGCATATTCTTTCTTTGAACATTCTTTTAATGCTTTTATTGCATCTTCAACTTTTTCAACTGGAAATGTTTGGAATCCAACAAGACTGAACCCAAATATAATATCTTTTTCTCCAATTATTGCTATTTTAGACATAAGTATCCCTTACATTATTTTTAATTATATTTTTTGATAATAAATATTTTTTAGCATTCAGAATTATGCGAATATTTTTTATATCATTTTCTTTAGCGTAAATATAACCGATGATACTTTCCAAACCAAAAGATGTGTATTTACCAATTTTTAACAAATCAAGTAAATAATTATCTTTTAATATTTCTATTCTAGTTAAAGATTTATTATCTTGCCAATATTTTATTCCTTCACTAACTAGGGCTTCGTAATCGGTTTTTGAAAATAATTGGGCCACGACTGAATAGAATTTTCATATATTTGACTTAATTTATTAATATGCATGCGGCCATTTTTTATTAAATATTCCAATAAATTTGTTTTTTTTATATGTCTAATTTTGCTCCTGCAGGCAATTATTATATTTAACAAGTCAACTTCTGTTTTGTAGTAACTGGTTAAAAAATCATTGTTGATATTATTTAATTCATTAAAAATCATCTCAAAATAACCATTACTCAACATTGTTTCTAAAATAAACAAGCTGTCAGTTTTCATATACTCTTCTTCAGCTTCTTTAATAAGTCTTTCTACCAGCATTGGCACTGATTGAAGTTTATTTTCAAATACTGCTTCTTTAATTCTTTCCAGTGGAATATTGCCTATGTCAAAAGCAGGTATTTCATCTTTACTGAAAGTTAATTTTGCCTTTAACAATACTTTTAAATTATAAAAATCATATTTATTTTTAAGCAATTTTGGCAAAAAAGGATAAGGAGATATTTCTTCAATAACTCTTAGATTTTTTTTCATTATGTTGTCTAAGTAGTAATGAATTGGAATGTCTTGATTTTCCTCAAATAAATACTCATCTAATGGTATTTCAGTTAACATTCTTAAGCAAGATTCATAATCAGTAGATTCAATCAATTTATTCAATATTTCAGAAGTTAATAGAGTTTTTTCAAGCTCTCTTATCCTACCGCAGGCATAACCATATTCTTCCTGACCATTAGTATTTTCATTAATATATTTTAAAAACATTATCAACCCTCATTACTTGATTGAAACAAAAAATTGCTTAGCTTAGTTTCATAATCTTCCTTGATCTTGTTTAACATTATTTCAATTGAAGCATTTTTCTTTATTTCATCTTTGCCTATCACGATACCACCGCTGATTGGAATATAATCATTAGACAGAGACAATTCTCCCTTTTTACCAATTTGTAATATTTTTTTATTAATAGTCTTTAAGTATTCCTGATTGATCACTGCTTTATCTTTTTCAGAAATAAATATGGTTTCATCCCCGGTTTCAATATTTTCCATAATTAAATTTTCAATCAACTCTAAATATTCTGCTTTACCTAAATTACTTATTCGCTTTGCAGCTTCATCAAACACTTTATTTAATATGCTTTGTTTTTCAGCTAATATTTTTTTATTAGCTTCTAACTTTGCTTCAGTCAAAATATTTTTTTCCTTTATTTCAGCTTCCTGGTTGTAGCGGCCTAAAATATTTTCTTTCAGGTTTTTCTTTTCCCTTTCAAAATCATCTTCTAGTTCTTTTATGGATATATTAACTTCCTGATATAATTTTTCCTTTTCCTCTATAGCATCATTGATTATTTTTTCCTTAATATCTTTAATGGGCATAAAATACTCCTGTATTTTCTCATTTTATTAGTATTAGGTTAGATTAAGTTGCTTTTTTTAAATTACAACTCCATTTAATAGCAAAATGGATCCTAAAAGAGCTAATACTGCGTAAGTTTCTACCATTGCTGGCATAACAACTGCTTTCCCTGTTTCTTCAGGTCTTCTAGAAATTAAGCCTATTGAGCCAGCAGATGTTTTCCCCTGATATATGCCGGAAAAAAATCCTGCAATTGCAATTGGAAGGCAAGCAAATAATATTTGAAAACCCTGATCAATGCTAAGTTGCTCTGGTACACCAGCAAAAATACCGATTCTGGTCAGTACTAAAAATCCCACCAAAAGGCCGTAAATACCTTGCGTTCCAGGCAAGGCCTGTAACAACAATACTAATCCAAATTTACCTGGATCTTCAGTCATGATACCAGTACCAGTAGTTCCAGCAATACCTACACCTATTGCTGATCCAGAACCTGCAAGCCCAATAGCTAATGCAGCACCTAAATAAGCTAGAACTATACCATCTGTCATGTAACAAATCCCCCTTATTCAATCTTTTTCTTTTATTTTTTATTTAAATTGCTATTAATACTAGCAATTAATCATTTAATCATTTTTTTCTTTTATTTTAACGTATGTAGTTTTTAATCCAAAAGGTTGAAATGAATTACCACCAGCTTGATAAAATTTAGTAAAAAATTCAACATATTGCAGTCTGGCATCATGAATAAAAGCGCTTAATCCACTAATAAGCAAGTTAAATACGTGACCGATAAATAGAATTATTATAGTCAGAATTATTCCTATAAAAGGTATATCAACCATATTCGCCAGCATGTTAAACATTGTTGCTATTATCCCTGTAGCTAAACCAAGAGCAAATAATCTGGAATATGAAAGTACGTCGCTAAAATATCCAGTGATATTATATAAAGATAAAATCCCGCTGCCGATTCGCATAATAATATTTTTGTTGTTTCTCCCTTGAGTAAGCACAAGAATTAACATGCCAGAAAACAATAATCCCCAAGCAACGGAAGATAAATACGCTGGTAACATCCCTTTAACTAATACCATTATTATTCCGGTTAAGAACAATATCCATGAAATTTGGTCCATTAAGCCATCTGCTAATTTGTTACTTTTAATATTATCCACAAATTTTAATATAATTCCGACATATACATGGATAACTCCTAAGACTAAGCTTAGAATCAGAAGCGGAATGGGGTTATTAGTGGGGTCAAAAAGTGCAATTTTCTGTGTAAGCATATTTCTCAAGTTCCCTAAAGAGGATGGCAAATAATTTAGTATATCACCAAACCAGCTTCCCACCAGTATGCCACCAAAGATTCCTGCAATACCACAATAGTATAACAGGGTCAAAAACTTTTTCGCACTTCCTTCTAATTTAAATTTCTTTATAGACAAATAGCAGATTATAGCAATGGCTGCTCCATACCCTACATCTGATAAACATAAACCAAAAAATATAAAGTAAAATACTGATAATATCGGTGTAGGATCTATTTCGAAATAATTAGGTAGACTGTATAGTTCAGTTATGACCTCAAACGGCTCAACAAGCTTATGATTTTCCAATGATACCGGTACCTGGTCCTGCTTGTCTGGTTCAGTAAAAAATACTTCGTATTCTTTAAAATGTTCATTTAACTTTTTTTCTAGCTTAGGAATTTCCTTATTTTTTACCCATCCTTTTATTACAAAAGCGTTTTCACTTTTTATAATATTTTCCTTTATGGATTCTTTATCTCTAACAGTTGCTAAATAGTCGTATATTTTATAAATTTCTTTATTTTCTTTTCCAATGTTTTTTAATTGATCTGCTATTTCAATCAATCTGTTATCAATATTATCTAGTTGTAGTTTTATGTTTGACAAAATTTGTTTGGGCGTGCCAGTTAATGGTTGCGGATAATTAAATATTTCTACCTGATGTTTTTGAATTATTTTTTTTAGCTCTTCACTTTTTTCTTTTAATCCTATAATAATAACTTTTAGATTATTTTTTTCTTCTTTTACTATTTCAATAAGACTTAATATATTTTTTTTTGCCAGATCTTCCTTCACAATATTGAGTACATTTTTGTTGACTGTAGCCAATATGTAATTAATATATCTGGATTTATTTGTTTGGGCTAAATCTAATTCCAGTTCTTCCCAATCCAGGACTTCATTAAAAGTATTATTTAATTTACTTTTTTGTAATTTTAAATTATTTATCTCACTGTCCAGATTTTTGCAATTTTGATAAATTTCATCATAATTAAAATTAGATATAATTTTAGATAATTCTTCATAATCAATAGTTTCTTTTTCATGAATTATACGAACGGATTTTTTGTCATCACTATTTTTATATAAATTAAAAAGATCTATACAAAATTTTACTTTATTTAATTCAGAAGTTACATTATCATCAGTATTTTCTCCTATCTTCTCCCATTCATGAAAAAGAGCTTTTTTTTCAATCTTTGTTATTTCAACACAAGATAATTTCTGTAACTCTTTTAACATGCTTTCCTTTAAAGATAAATGGGCAAAAATATGGAATTTTTTTATTTTTGATACTGCCATTTTATTTTACCTTTACCAGTTCATCAATTATCATTTTAATTGCTTCTTCAAATTTATCCTGAGCAATCTTTCTTATTAATTCCTGCTGTTTATTGCAGGCATTGTTAATTTCTATTGATTTTTGTTTAGCATTATTTATTTTTTCTATTACTATCTCTTGACCTTTACTGTTTAATTCATCAATCAACTTTTCTTTTGTAATGTTTTGTTCTTTCTTTTTGTTTTGAATCATTATTTGAAATTCTTTTTTTGCGTTTTCAACTATTTGTTCAGCTTCATTTTCTGCACTTTTCAATTCTTTTATAGTTTTTTTTAACATTTTCAGCTCTCCGATAAAGAAATTTTTATATATTTAGAAATATTTCTGTATTATATTTCTAAATATATCATCAAAAATAATTTATTAAAAAATAAAACACTTTAAAAATTTACCATATATTTTTTTATTAGTCAATTTTACAGTAATATTTTTATTTAAAGCAAAAGCAATTATAACTTAATTGTTAAATTGCCAATTATTTTTTTGATGTATTTATTTGAAGCTTGGTTTTAAAATACTATTAACATTAATTGAATTATTTTAATTTTTAATAAAAACTTAATCAGATTTTAACTGTTTTATAATATCTAAATACATTTTTATCCGTTTTTTTGTACCTTCTACCAAGCCATACTTCTCTTCTTTAATTCTTTGCGTTAAATTATGTAATTTTACTATTTGAACCTGATAATTATTTTTTTTAACTACTTTTGTTATAGCCATTTCTAATCCATAGTTTAATATATCTAAATCAGGTAAATTATTAATAATTTCTCTTTTTACGCCTCTTTGCCCAGAAAGATAAGGAGTTAAAATTTGAGGTAAGTCAGTAAGAAATCTTCCTTTGGAAAACACTCCAATAGTCATATCGACTTCATTTTTTTGAATTGGCTTTATCAATGAATATATATGATCTTCAGTTAGCCCTATTAAATCTGCATCCAAAAATAACAGTATATCAGAATTCGTTTTTTCAAAACCTTTTTTTATTGCAGCACCTTTGCCTATATTTTCTTTTAAATTACATACTTCTACTTCAAAAGATCCAGCGATTAATGCAGTTTTATCAGTAGAACCATCACTTACTACAATAATTGAATTTATTTCTGGAACTTTTTTAACAGTCTTAATTATATCTCCAATAGTAATTTCTTCATTATATGCAGGTATAATAACTGAAATACTCATTTTAACCCTCTTTTTGGATAGTCTTACTTAATATATCTTGAATTTCACTTACTAACTGATAATCTGAATCAGTGTAGTTTAATCGTTTTATCATTTCCCCTTTTTTAAAAATCATAGCCTCTTTTTTGTTAAAAGCTATTCCTATATCTGCACTTTTTGCCTCACCAGGCCCATTAACCACACATCCCATTATAGCAATTGTTATTGGTTTTTTTATTTTTTTAAATTTATTCTCTATTTCCGATGCGATTTTATAGATATCAACTTCACATCTCCCACAAGTAGGACAAGAAATTATATTTACTCCTCTTTTTTTTATTTCCAATGAAGATAATATATCATGACCGGCAAGCACCTCGTCTTCCGGGTCACCAGATAAAGACACTCTGATGGTATCACCAATACCTTTAAAAAGGAGTGTGCCAATACCAATTGCAGATTTTATAACTCCGGATCGTCCAAATCCTGCTTCGGTAACCCCCAGGTGTAAAGGGTAATCACATTTACTGGCAATTACTTGATTTGCAATAATGGTATCTATTACATTACTGGACTTAATAGAAATAACAATGTTTTTATAATCTATTTTTTCTAAAAATTCTAGTAAGTTTTCTGTTTCCTCAATCAATGCTTTATAATCAGGTTCGGGGTACTTTGCCAATATGGTTTTATCAATTGAACCAGAATTAATACCAAATCTAATCATTACATTATTATTTTTTGCTGCATTAATAACACTTAACCACTGGGATTCTTTGCGTATATTCCCAGGATTTATTCTTATTCCATCTATTCCGTTATTTATTGCTGAAAGTGCGATTCTTGGATCAAAATGAATATCACCCATTAATGGCATTGATGTTATCTTTTTTAAAAGAGGTATCATTTTGCATGATTCAATATCAGGAAATGCAATTCTTATTAAGTCACATCCAGCCGACTCTAGTTTTTTTATTTGTTGAACTGTTAGGCTATAGTCTTTAACATTGCAGCTAGTCATAGACTGGACTGAAATAGGGGCCTCTCCACCTATTTTTAATTTTCCAATTTGTGAAATAGTAGTTTTTCTCCTAATTCTTTGGTAATTCATTTTGATCCTATTCTTTTTTAATATTTGTTAATCTGTAAATATTCTTATAATATCTTGATAAGTTGCAATTAAAAATATCATAACAACAAGAGTAGTTCCAGCCAGATAAAGAAAATTAATATGTTCCGGTTCAAGTGGCTTTTTTCTTATCTTCTCTATTATTAATAATAATATTTGACCGCCGTCCATTATAGGTATTGGCAAAAGATTTATCACCCCTAGAAATATGTTTATAACTGCAGCAAAAAATAATAAATTAAGGAACCCTACTCTGGCGGCTTCCCCTGCCATTTGTGCAATACCTAATGGACCTGCCAGTTCAACTGGCATGGTGCCTGTTATCATTTCAGAAAAGCTTTTCCCAATTAAAATTAGTATTTCTTTAGTCATGGCAAAAGATTTATTTAGTGCTGAAAAAATAGATATTTTTTTAAAATCAATATCAAGAGTGATACCTATCATAGCTCTTCCGTGCTCAGCATTGTACTCTGGAAATAAATAAAAATCTAATTTTTCATTTTCACGCATTACAGTAATCATCAATTCCTCATCAAGGCTTTCATTTATTATTTTCGTTATCTCTTCTGCATTGCTTATTACCTTTTCATTAATTTCGATTATGGTGTCACCATTTTGTAAACCTGCAACACCTGCTGGACTGTCTAAAGATACTTCGCTAATTTTATTTGATATTTCAGCTTGACCGGTAAAAAAGAATACTATTGCAAGCAAAATTGTAGCTAAAACAATGTTCATTATTGGACCATTTATTATAACTGCAGCTCTAATTGAAAATGGTTTTTTGTCAAACCTTTGATTGTCAGGTATATTGTTTTTATTTTGTTTATCGTCATTATTTTCTTCAGAAGAATCTTCTCCGGCCATTTTGACATAACCACCAAAAGGGAACATACACAATTTGTATTCAGTACCTTTCCAATAAAATCCAACTATTTTAGGACCAAAACCCAAAGCAAAACTAAATACTTTTACACCTGCTGCTTTCGCTGTAATAAAATGTCCAAATTCATGAAATAAAATTGCTATTCCTAAAACAAAAATAAAAGATAGTACTGTTAGCAATATCATTTTCTCCTTTAACTTAAATAATTATTTCTATATTCTCATTGATAGCTGATTTTTGTATCTGTACAAAGTTGTGCTGTTATTTTTCTTGTTTCTTTATCAACATCTATTATATCATTAATATTTGGATTTAATTTATTCTGATGTTTTCCCACAACAATAGATACTATCTTAATAATGTCTTTAAATTTCAAACCTTGATTTAAAAATGCATTAACTGCAACCTCGTTAGAAGCGTTCAACGCTGCTGGCAAAGTACCCCCCTGTCTAATTGCTTCATAGCAGAGCTCAACGCTGGGAAATCTTTTTGCATCAAGTTTCTTAAATGACAGTTGACTTATTTTTGCCAGATTTAACCTTGGAAAATTATTTTTTATTCTATGGGGATAATGTAATGCAAACTGTATGGGAATTCTCATATCATGTTCGCTTAACTGTGCTAACATGCTGCCATCATCGTATTGAACCAAAGCATGTACATAACTTTGAGGATGAATTAAAACATCTATTTTGTTAACAGCAATATCAAAGAGCCAGTGAGCTTCTATCACCTCTAAACCCTTATTCATCAATGTTGCAGAATCAATGGAGATCTTATTGCCCATTTTCCAGTTAGGATGGTTTAAAGCCTCTTCTACTGATACATTATCTAAAGCTGATTCTTTTAAATGGTAAAAAGGACCTCCAGAGGCAGTTATTATAATTTTTTCAATATTTTTTATATGTACAGGGTTAATACATTGAAATATACCATTATGTTCACTGTCAATAGGTACAATTGTCATTTTGTCTTTAACTTCTTTCATTATTATTTCACCAGCTGAAACAATAACCTCTTTGTTTGCAAGTCCAATTATTTTATTATTTTTAATTGCTTCTAAAACTGAATTTAATATCATCATTCCTGATGTTCCAACTATTAAAATCTCAATTTCTTTTAGAGAAGCAATTTTTGTAAGTCCATATTCTCCATATAGTATGCTGCAGTTATTTTTATTTTTTAATTTATTTCTTAATTCTCGAGCTAATTTTTCGTCTTTAACAGCTACATACCAGGCTTATATTTAAGAATTTGCTTTTTTAATAAATCCACATTTTTCCAGGCAGACAAGGCAATTATCTCGAAATTATCTATTTCAGAGTCTATAACTTCTAGTGTTTGTTTTCCAATAGAACCGGTAGACCCCAATATTCCAATACCTTTTTTCATAAACACATCTCCAAAATTTTTTTATAATCTTTCGCAATCACAATATAAATAATAAAATATAGTATAATACCGGGACTGAAAATAATATGCTGTCCATACAATCCAGTATCCCACCATGCCCGGGAATCATATTCCCTGAATCTTTCACTTTAAAATTTCTCTTTATCATTGATTCGAATAAATCACCAATTTGACCGCTTATGGAAATGATTAAACCAAGGAAGGCAAGTAGATATAAATTTAGTGGTGCAAAAAATGAGAATAATAACCCACTCAAAACACCTCCAAAAACACCACCAATAGAACCCTCCAGTGTCTTATTTGGACTCACTTTCGGGAAAATATGATTTTTCCCGAATTTTACCCCTACCAGGTAAGCTGCTGCATCACTCATCCATGTGGAGAAAAGAACAAAACTTAAATAAATATGTCCTTGTTCTAATTTTCTAATGAAAATTAAATATGAAAGCAAATACCCGATATAAATGGAGATAAAAAATGTTATGGCTATGTTTGTAACCATATTTTCCTTATTTTTTTTAAATACAAAGTGCTCAGCAAAAATGAGGAAAACTAACACTAGAAATATTAGATTGAAATAAATAATATCTATATTTAATTCATATTCATAACTAAGTCTTGTAAACAAATAGAAATTTGTTAATAAGATGCTAAATAATAAAGAAGGTCGATATTCTCTATTTTTAATAATCGTCCACAATTCTATATTTCCTAAAACAGAGAGCAAAATAACTGTTAGATGAAATATTGTTCCACCATTGTGAATTATTAAAAATACCAATGGAACTCCTAGGAGAATAGTAATAATTCTGGTCTTTATTTTTTCAAATCGCTCCCCCAAACTTCCTCACCCTTTTTTCATAATCTTTAATTGAATTGTGAAATTCTTCCGAATTAAAATCTGGCCAATAAGTATCTGTAAACCATAATTCCGTATATGCTAACTGCCATAAAAGAAAATTGCTTATTCTTTTTTCTCCTCCGGTCCTTATCAATAAATCCGGATCGGGTATTCCAGTAGTAAAAAGATGTTTTTCTATAATATTTTCATTTAAACGATCTATTTCACTTAATGATTCATCTAATGACATTTGGGAATATTTTTTGCAAATTATTTTGACGGCATTACATATCTCATTTCTTCCACCATAATTTATTGCAATATTTAATATTAATTTTATATTTTCAGAGGTTTTTTTCTCCAAATCAACCATAGCATTGATTAATTTTTTTGATAAATTATCTCGGATACCAATAAATTTCACCTTTATGCTATTTTTTATTAAATTATCTTCTTCTCTAATTATACTTTCATAGAAAATATCCATAAGCGAATTAACTTCTTTAGAGGATCTTTTCCAGTTCTCAGTAGAAAAAGCATAAAGTGTTAATATTTCTATATCAGATTTTATTGATTCTTCAATGACCATTTTAATAGTATTTAGACCTGCTTTATGCCCTATAAAACTGGGTAAATTTCTTTTTTTAGCCCATCTTCTGTTACCATCCATAATAATAGCTAAATGTCTGATGTTAGAGATATTTTGTTTTTCCTTTGTATTGTCAAAATAATTATATTTAATCATTTACACAACTTTTTCCCATTTGGATTAACTTATAAAAAAATCCCCATTTTGAAAATACTTTTTAACATCTCACATGTTTTGGTATTAGGGGGATTACATATTTTTAATCAATAAAACAATATATAAAATTTCTAATAAGGTTGTTATTACAATATATTTTAGACTTTCATAATTTCTACTTCTTTTGCCTTATAAATTTCATCAATATCCTTAGTATAGCGGTCTGTAATTTCTTGCACTTCTTTCAGGACTTCTTTACTTTGGTCTTCAGAAATATCGCTATTTTTTCCCATTTTTTTTATTTTATCATTAATATCTCTTCTGACATTTCTAACAGCTACCTTGGCAGCCTCTGCTTCTTTTTTTATTAGTTTAGCTATTTCTTTTCTTCTATCTTCTGTCATTGGAGGTATTGTTAACCTGATAACATTTCCATCATTATTAGGTGTAATACCTATATCCGCTTTCCAGATAGATTTTTCAATTACATTAATAATGGTTTTATCCCATGGTTGTATTACAATTAATTCCGCTTCAGGGACGGCTAAATTTGCTAGTTCTCTTAAGGGGGTTTCTGTTCCATAATATTCAATTTTAATGTTTTCAATCAAAGCGGTTGAGGCCCGGCCTGTTCTCATATGAGAAAGCTCATCCTTCAAGACTTTAATAGCTTTTTTCATTTTATCTTCTGTTTCATTTATTATTACTTTTAGCATTTCAATCCTCCTTTACTATAGTGCCAATTTGTTCTCCTAAAATAACTTTTTTAATATTTCCAGGATTATTAATGTTAAACACTACTATAGGGACTTTATTTTCCATGCATAATGAAATTGAAGTGGCATCCATTACCTTTAGGTTTTTGTTTAAAAAATCTAAAAAACTTATTTTTTTAAACTTTAAAGCATCATTGTTGACAAGTGGATCAGATTCATATACTCCATCAACTTTCGTAGCTTTCAATATTGCATCAGCATCCAGTTCGATTGCCCTCAATGCCGCAGCTGTATCTGTGGTAAAAAAAGGATGTCCGGTTCCTGCAGCAAGTATAACAATTCTATCTTTTTCCAAGTGACGGATTGCTCTTCTTCTTATATAGGGTTCGGCAACTGCTCTCATCTCAATAGCAGTTTGAACTCTTGTTTCGATGTTAAGTTTTTCTAATGAATCCTGTAATGCTAAAGCGTTTATAACCGTACCCAGCATTCCCATATAATCTGCTGAAACCTGGTTTATTCCTCTCTTGCTTGCTTCTCTTCCTCTAAAAATGTTTCCTCCTCCGATAACTATTGCTATCTGAATACCCATTTTTTTTACTTCAGCCAATTCTTCAGATAGAAATTTTACCTTTTCTATATCGATTCCCGCTTTGCCTTCTCCAGAGAAAGATTCACCACCTAGTTTTAATAATATCCTTTTATAAACAGATTTTTTATTATTCATTACAATATTCTATTCTCCAAGCTGATATCTAGTAAACCTTTTTACCACAATGTTTTCCTTAATTTTTGCAATAGTTTCCAGGACCAGCTCATTAACTGTTTTTTCTGGATCGCGAATATATGGTTGCTCTAATAAACATATCTCTTTATAGAACTTATTAATTTTACCTTCGACTATACTTTCAAGTACTTTTGGAGGCTTATTCATATTTTCCGCTTGACCGTAATATACTTCCTTTTCCTTATCAATAACATCCTGAGGAACATCTTCTCTTTTTACATATTTCGGGTTTGCAGCAGCTATTTGTAAAGTAATATTTTTTGCCAGCTCATTGAACTCATTAGTTTTTGAAACAAAATCAGTTTCGCAATTTATCTCAAGCAAAACTCCAACTTTGCCATTTAGATGAATATAAGATGTAATTATTCCATTGGATGCTTTTCTACTTAATTTAGAAGTAGCTGATTGTATGCCTTTTTTTCTTAAATAGTCAAGGGCCTTATCCGGATCGCCTTCTGAGTGCAGCAATGCTTTTTTGCAATCCATCATGCCTGCACCAGTTTTATCTCTTAGCTCCTTAACTGATTTAGCGCTAATACTCATTTTGTTTGTCTCCTTTTAGTTAACATTTTTATCTTTTAAAAAAACAATTAATAATTGAATTATACTGCAATTTTAGAATTTTCTTTTTCTTCCAAAGATGACTTTTTACCTTCTAAAACTGCATCAGCAATAACAGCAGTCATTAATTTAATAGCTCTTATAGCATCATCGTTACCAGGAATTAAATAATCGATTTCTTCAGGATTACAATTTGTGTCTACAACAGCCACTATTGGGATAGACAATTTTTTAGCTTCAGCAACTGCTATTTTTTCTCTTTTCGGGTCTATAATGAACAAAGCATCCGGCAGTCTTTCCATATTTTTTATTCCAGTTAAAAGTTTTTCCAGTTTTTCTTTCTCTCTTTTTAATATTATAACTTCTTTTTTGGGAAGGAAATTAAAATCATCTCCTTGTTCCATTTTTTCTAGTTGAAAAAGCCTTTTAACCCTCTGGTTTATTGTATTATAATTAGTTAAAGTACCACCTAACCATCTATAGTTAATATATGGCATTCCACACTTTTCCGCCTCTGAACTTATAGCTTCTTGGGCTTGTTTCTTTGTTCCTACAAACAAAATATTACCATTATTCCTAACTAGATTGTGGACAAAATTATAAGCCTCATCAATCAGTTTGACTGTTTGTTGAAGATCAATAATATAAATATTATTTCTTTCAGTAAAGATATAAGGTTTCATTCTAGGATCCCAACGTCTTTTTTGATGACCAAAATGAACTCCTGATTCTAATAATTGTTTCATAGATACAACGCTCAAATAACCACGCTCCTTTTATTTTTTTTAAATTTATATATATTATATTATAAATTAATATTGATAAAAACCAAATCAGTATAGCATAATTAATTTTGTTTATCAAGAGGTTAATATTTTAGAATAAACAAAAGCTTAATTCATTTATTAACTATAATATATATTTACTTAAATCTTCTTTTCTAATTATGTTATTTAATCTTGTTTTTACATATTTTTTACTAATCACTATTTTCTTTTTTTTGATCTTTGAAGCATTAAATGAAATTCTTTCTAATAACTTTTCTAAAATTGTGTGGAGCCTTCTTGCACCAATATTCTCATTTTGATCATTTACTACTGCTGCAATTCTTGCTATTTCTTTTATTGCTTCTGATGCGAATTCTAATCTAATACCTTCTGTTCTTAATAAAGCATCATATTGTTTAATTAGAGAGTTTTCCGGTTCGGTTAATATTTTTTCCAAATCATTTATTCTCAAACTATTTAATTCAACCCTTAATGGAAATCTGCCTTGCAGTTCTGGAATTAGATCAGAAGGTTTTGTAGAATTAAAAGCTCCGGCAGCAATAAAAAGTATATGATCTGTTTTAATTATCCCATATTTTGTAACAACCGTGGAACCCTCAATTATCGGTAAAATATCTCTTTGCACTCCACTTCTGGAAACATCAGGGCCATATGAATTCTCTTTCATTGCAATTTTATCAATTTCATCTATGAAAACAATTCCTAATTCTTCTGCTCTTTCAATGGCTTCTTTTGCCAATTTATTAGTATCCAGCATTTTTTCCACTTCATCATCAAGCAATATTTTTTTTGCTTCTGCTATTTTTAATTTTTGTCTTTTTTTCTTGTTTGGAAGCATCCGGTCCATTATATCCTTAAAATTTATTCCTATTCCTTCAATGCCCATATTTGAGAACATATCCATAGGAGATTGTGTTCTTTCTTCAACTTCAATAAATATTTCTTTTTCTTCCAATTCTCCTGATATAAGCTTTTCTCTTAATTTTTCTTTTGTTTTTTTGAATCTGTCCTGTTTACTAGAATTGCTATCAACTTCTACAATATCAGAATTTTCTTTCTTATCATAATCATAAACCAAGTCATCCGGTGTTTTTTCGGGTAATAACGATTGGAGTATTCTCTCTTCAACTCTTTTTTCAGCATCATCATGAATCTCAAGGATTTTTTCTTTTCTTACTAGCTGTACTGATGCTTGAACCAGGTCTCTAATCATAGAATCTACATCTTTTCCCACATAGCCAACTTCAGTAAATTTTGTTGCTTCGACTTTAACAAAGGGGGCATTGGCAATTCTAGCCAACCTTCTTGCTATCTCTGTTTTGCCAACTCCCGTTGGTCCGATCATTATAATGTTTTTTGGCGTAACCTCTTCCATCATCTTTGCTGATAATTTTTTTCTTCTAATTCTATTTCTCAAAGCAATTGCAACAATCTCTTTAGCATTTTTTTGTCCTATAATATATTTATCTAATTCAGATACAATTTCTGAAGGAGTATATCCTTTTAACATTAGTACACTTCCTTTGTATCCAGTGATTCAACAGTAATATCATCATTAGTGTAAATACATATTTTAGCAGTTATTCTCAATGATTCCAATACAATCTCTTTTGCTGATAAATTTGTGAATGAATATAGCGCTTGCGCTGCTGCCAGGGCATAAGCTCCTCCGGAACCGATTGCAATAATTGGTTTATCAGGTTCAATAATATCTCCATTACCGGAAATGGTAAACATGTCATCCAAATCAGCAACAATAAGAAGTGCTTCCAATTTTCTAAGCATTTTGTCAGTTCTCCAGTCTTTAGCCAGTTCAATAGAAGCCTTTTTTAAATTGCCTTGGTATTCTTCTAATTTATTTTCAAATCTTTCATATAAAGTAAGAGCATCTGCAGCCCCTCCCGCAAATCCTGTTAAAATTTTGTCATGATATATTTTTCGTACTTTTCTAGCTCTGTTCTTTGCAATAGTATTGCCCATAGTAATCTGCCCATCACCGGCAATAGCAATTTTATTATCTTTTTTTACAGCTATGATGGTTGTTCCTTTATACATTTTTCTTATATCTCCTTAAACAGTACTATTTAATTACTGCTAGTTTATATTATAATATTATACTCTAATATTAGGCTTTAATAAATTGCAATTATATGTTTTATTACTTTCTCGGTATAGCTTTTTTATAAATTTCTATTAGTTTATCCTTTGTTATATGAGTGTATATTTGGGTTGTAGATAAATTTTCATGTCCAAGCATTTCTTGAACAGATCTTAGATCGGCTCCGCCGTTTAACAGGTGCGTGGCAAATGTATGTCGAAAAACATGTGGGCTTATTTTCTTATTCAAGCCTGCTACATCCATATAATGGTTAACTATTCTCCTTACACTTCTGGTAGAAAGTTTTGTCCCAAAACAATTTATAAAAAAATGCTCATTATCTGTATTATTTTGATATGCCTTTTTTGGTATTTTTGTTCTAATCTCTTTATATTTTTTCATTGATTTTAACACAGGGTAGCTTAAAGGTAGTATTCTCTCTTTAGAACCTTTTCCAAGAACTTTCATTGTATTTTCATTTTCATTGATATTAGATATTTTTAAATTGGTTAATTCTGATACTCTAAGTCCTGTACCATACATTATCTCTAGAATAGCCTTATCTCTTATATCTTTTGGAGAGTCAGTTTTTACAGAGCTTAATAATATTCTTATTTCATCAAAAAAAAGAAAATTAGGTAACTTATTTTTTATTTTTGGTGTTTGCAAATATTCTGCAGGATTATTTTCTATGATTCCTTCTCTAACTAGATATTTAAAAAAACCTCTAATGGATGATATTTTTCTAGCTATCGTCCTTTCAGAGTATTTTTTTTCAATCAAGAATACAATATATTTCCGTAAAAAATTATTATCAACAATATTCTTTATATTTTTATCTTGGCCAAAACTAACTAGTTTTTCAATATCTTTAATATATACGATAATGGTATTTTGAGAAAAATGTTTTTTTCTGTTCAGATATTTTAAATAATCTTTTATATATTCAGTTATCGCTAACGTTTTTTCCATTTTTAATTATCTCTTCCCTGTAGTCACATTTGCTCGAAATGCATTGGTAAAAATCACCCTTTTTTTTACTTGTAGTTTTGACTAGAATAGAGTCACATTTAGGACATTTTTTATTCACAGGTAGTTTATTAGAAAAAAATTTACAATTTGGATAATTGCTGCAGCCATAGAAAGTTCTGCCTTTCTTGCTTTTCCTTTTAATAATTTCACCATCACATTTCTTTTCCGGACAAGGAATCCCCACTTTAATCATATAAGGCCTGGTTGGATGTTTACTTGGGTTCTCAGAACAAGATAGGTATTTACCATAAGGGCCATTCTTAATTTCCATTGGACTATCACAAACAGAACATTTTTCTTCAGTCATCTCTCTGCTTTGTTGCAACAATAATTTTGGAGGGTTTTTATCTAGATTTGATATATCCTCCAACAATATCTTATAAATCTTATCAAGCATTGTTTTCCACTGGTGCTTGCCTGCTTCTATCTCGTCAAGACTATTTTCCATTTCAGCAGTAAATTTAATATTGATGATATCAGAAAAGTAATTTACTAAAAACTTATCAACTGTCTTTCCTAAATTTGTAGGTATAAAAGTTTTGTTTTCTTTTTCAACATAATTTCTAGATTGAATTTTATCTATTATTACAGCATAAGTGCTTGGTCTGCCAATACCTTCTTTTTCTAATACTTTTACCAGGCTAGCTTCATTATATCTTGCAGGTGGTTTTGTAAAGGACTGTTTTGGAAGAATTTTTAATAAATCTAATTCCTCATTAGCAATTAAATCAGGTATGATATTTTTTTCAATTTCATTTTCTCCAAATACTTTTAAATAGCCAGGAAATAATATTTTAGTTCCATTTAATTCAAGACCGTATTCTTCTGCTTTTATTTTTACTTTGTTTCTTTCCAATAAAGCTGATTTCATCTGACTTGTTATAAAATATTCCCATATGAGACTATAAACTTTAAATTGTTCACTAGTCAGGCTATCCTTGATTAAATCAGGAATAAAATCTATATTGGTAGGTCTAATTGCTTCATGAGCATCCTGTATCTTTTGGTTATTTCCCCTCTTTGAAAAGTTACTTTTTTTTGTTGATAGATATTCTTTTCCATAATATTTTTTTATATGTTCCCGGGCTTTTATTTTTGCGTCATCAGATATCCGGGTAGAGTCTGTTCTCATATAGGTAATTAATCCCATAGTGCCATGACCCGTTATAGCAATCCCTTCATATAATTGTTGGGCAATTCTCATAGTTCTTTTTACAGAATAATTTAGCCTATTATATGCCATCTGCTGCAAAGTGCTAGTCCTTAAAGGTAAAGGAGGATGTTTATATTCTTTTTTATCCTGTATTTCAGAGACAAAATATTTTCTTTTTTTTAAATCATGACAAATTTCCTCTGACTTTTTTTTGTTTTCAATTGCAATTTTTTCTCCATTTTTAGTTGTCAAAGAGGCTTCAAAGGAATTTATCTTTCCACTTTTATTTTTGCCTAGCTGAACAGTTATTTTCCAAAACTCTTTTGGCTGAAAAGCCTGGATCTCTTCTTCTCTTTTAACTATCAAATGAACAGCTACTGACTGTACCCTACCAGCACTTTTTCCTCTAGTGTATCTATAACAAAGTGGACTTACTTTATAACCAACCAAACGATCCAGTAAACGGCGGGCAATTTGAGAATCTACTAAATCCATATCCAATTTTCTAGGATTATTAACTGCATTCACTATGGCATTTTTTGTGATTTCATTAAATACAATACGGCATTCCTTGTTTTCAATATTTAACTCTGTTGCAATATGCCATGATATTGCTTCTCCTTCCCGGTCTGGATCAGTAGCCAAAAATATATTTTCTTTATTTTCAGCCAGGGATTTTAATTTTTTCACAAGGATTCTTTTAGCAGGTATTATAATCCAGGTTGGCTCATATTCTTTTTCGATATCAATACCAAGCCTTGATTTTGGTAAGTCCTTCACATGACCTTTGCTGGAGGTTATTCTATATTTTTCTCCTAATATTTCTTTAAGTACTTTTTCTTTTGTTGGTGATTCGACAATAATGAGATTTTCTTTCATTAACAATTTTCCCTATTTTTGTATATTATTTTTGTTTTTATTTATAATTTTATTTTCTTTTTTTTGTATTAATCTAACAATATTACCCTGATGCCTAATTACTGCAAACAACAAAACAATAATAGTAAATATTCTAAAATAATCAATTGTTTTAAACAAAAAAGATAATAATACCATAAATAATACTGAAACGATAGAGCCAAGTGCAGCAAATTTTGTTTTCGCAACTATAAATCCCCATAGCAAGGCACAAATAATTGCAATATTGGGATAAAATGCCAGCACTACTCCGTATGTTGTGGCAATTCCTTTCCCACCCTTAAATCCTAAAAAGATTGACCAGTTATGTCCAATAATGGCTGCTAACCCTACTGCCAGTAAAAAAATAATGTTTTCCGGTAAAAACCAGCGGGATAAGTAAATAGAAATAAAACCTTTTAAACAGTCTCCTAAAAGAACTAAAAAGGCATATTTTAACCCCATAACTCTAAATATATTAGCTACGCCAATGTTACCACTTCCGTATTCTCTTATATCAATTCCCTTTAAATATTTTCCAACCAGATAACCAAAAGGAATTGACCCTAATATATAACCAGAGAATAATAGTAAAAAATATATCATTTTCCCTCTTGTCTTTCATTGTCCTAAAATTTATTAAAAACTTTTTAGTTCAGTAATTTTATCTTTTTTTATAATAAATAACAATAGGAATACCTTCAAGTTTAAAATGTTTTATAAATTGATTTTCCAGATATCTTTTATAGGATTCATATAATAAATTTACATCATTGACAAATACCCTGAAGCTGGGTGGCTTGACTTTTACTTGAGTAATATAATAAAAATGCAACCTTCTATTATTAATGATTTTTGGCTGTTTCTTATTTACTATCACCTGCAGGAAATTATTTAATTCTGGAGTTTTTATCTCTTTATTATATTTGCTATAAATATCAACGACTATACTTAATATTTTTGAAATATTTTTTTTCTTTCCAATAGCAATAGTAGTAATTATCGGGGCATCTTTGAGAAACCTAAGATCGTACTGACTTATTTTTATTAATTCTTCTGTACTTATTTCAGCATTTTTAGAAATTAAATCATATTTATTTAAAATTACTATAAAAGCCTTCTTTTCTTCCAGAATCTTTTCTGCTAATCTTTTATCTTGTATACTTATATGTTGACTTGAATCAAGTACCAATAATGCAATATCAGCTTCTTTTATAGTGTCAAGCGTACGCACGTTTCCATAATATTCCACTTTATTTTTTACATTACTTTTTCTTCTGAGGCCAGCTGTATCTATTAATTTTATTTTAAAATTATTATAATTAATAAAATCCTCAATAGAGTCACGGGTAGTTCCGGGATTATCGTCAACAATCTGTCTGTTTTTATTTAGTAAAGCATTCATAATACTTGATTTTCCAACATTTGGTTTTCCAATAATAGCTACCTTTATGGAATCACAATAGCCTGTATCTTCATTATTATATAAGTTTTTTTTGCTACCCATAGATAAAATATTATCTATTTTATCTAATAAATTTCCAATATTTTTCCCTTGCTCAGCTGATATAATTAAAGGATCTCCCATTCCTAATACATAGAAATCCCCAGGGAAGTGATATTTTTTTTTAATATCATTTTTATTTATTACCAATAGGCATTTTTTATTTTCTTTTTTTATAAACCTGGCAATATCAATATCCTCTTGCTGTACTCCTGTTAAAAAATCTAACATTAATAATGCTAAGTCAGATTCCAGAATAGCCTTTTTTGTTTGCTCAAGGATATTTTCCTGAATATATTCATTTTTACTAATATAATCCAAGCCACCAGTATCAATTAACTCATACTTCTTATTCTGCCAACTCATTTCACCGTAATTTCGATCACGAGTAATCCCAGCTTCGTCTAACACTATAGCTTTTCTATAACCGATAAGGCGATTAAACAAGGTTGACTTTCCAGTATTAGTTTTTCCAATAATTGCTATTTTTTTAATCATTTTTCTTCTCTGCTTAAAGATTAATTTGCTGTTATTAAATATTTATTTAATAAAAATTGCCAATTCAAAATTATTAAAATTCATTAATAATTTTGAATGAGGTCTTTTAATTTTTTTATTTTTGCCAGAGGATCTTCTGCCATGAATATGTCTGAGCCCACAACTATATTGGTTGCACCAGCTTTAATAACATCTAAAATATTATTGATCTTTATACCTCCGTCCACCTGGATATCTATTCCTCTTTTAGCGTTATCTATCATAATTCTTGCTTCTTTAATTTTACTCATCATAACAGGAATAAAATTTTGACCACCGAAACCAGGGTTCACAGACATAATAAGCAAATTATCAATATATTCTAAGACATATTTAACATTTTCTAATGGAGTAGCTGGATTTAAGGCAATACCAGCTTTTATATTTGCTTTTTTTATTGTTTGCAAAGTGCTGTCTAAATGAATGCAAGTTTCCACATGAACTATCAGAACATCATTTTTGTCAATTATTTTCGCAAATTCATTAATATGTACATCAGGATTCTCAACCATTAAATGTACACTTAATGGAAGGGATGTTATTTTTTTTATTGCTTCTATAAATTTTGTCCCGAATGTAATGTTTGGAACAAAATTACCGTCCATTACATCAAGATGAATCAGGTCAACTTTTGCCGTTTCCAGCATTTTGACAACATCTTTTAAACAGAAAAAATCTGCATTTAATATTGATGGAGCTAGTTTAATTTTAGACATTTCTCTTCCTTTCAGAATTTCATATTAAATCTTCTCTGTCAAAACTTCTATATTGAATAGCTTCAGCAAGATGTCTGCTTTCAATATTTTCAATTAACTCCAAATCCGCAATAGTTCTTGATAATTTCAATATTTTATCATAAGCCCTTGCGCTTAATTTTAACTTTTCCATGGCATTATTTAATAACTTCCATCCATTTTGAGTTAATTCACAATATTTTTCAATATCTTTGCGGTTCATCTGCGAATTACAGAATATCTTTCTTTTAATAAAACGTTTTCGCTGAACATTTCTTGCGTTTTCAATTCTATCTCTTATATCAGAGGATTTGTCTTCACTATTATTATTGTTTATGGAAAGTTCTTTATAGTCCAGTCTGGGAACTTCTATCTGGATATCAATTCGATCCAACAAAGGTCCTGATATTTTTGATCTATATCTTCTTATTTGATGAGAAGTACAACTACACTGCTTTACAGGATCACTAAAATATCCACAAGGACATGGGTTTGCAGCAGCAATCAACATGAAACGTGTTAAATATTTTACTGATCTTGAAGTTCTGGCAATTGTAACTACACCATCTTCCAAAGGTTGACGCAAAGCCTCTAGAGCAGATCTGTTAAACTCCGGCAATTCATCTAAAAACAATACACCATTATGAGCCATACTTATTTCTCCAGGCTTGGGTATTCGTCCTCCTCCAATCAGCCCTATATTGCTAATTGTATGGTGCGGTGACCTGAAAGGCCTGGTAGTGATAATCGGATAGTCATAGTTAGAACGGTTAGAAATACTATAAAGCCTGGTTATTTCAATTGATTCTTCTATAGTTAATGATGGCAATATGGTTGGTATTCTTTTTGCAAGCATAGTTTTCCCGGAACCCGGAGGTCCTATCATTATAACATTATGCCCGCCAGCAGAAGCTACTTCTAAAGCTCTTTTAGCATGTTTTTGTCCTTTTACGTCAGAAAAATCAATCTGGTAAACATTGCTATTTTTCATTAGTTCTTTCTTATTGGCTTTAAATGGCTCTATTTTTTGTTCTTCATTTAAAAATCTTACTACTTGCCTTAAATCTAGCACCGGAAATATGTTAATACCTTCTATGATTGCCGCTTCAATGGCGTTCTCTTCCGGTACAATAATATTTTTTATATTATTGTTTCTTGCCATCAGCGCTATTGACAATACACCATTAACCGGTCTTATCTGCCCATTTAAAGACAGTTCGCCGATAATAATAAATTTGTTGTGATTAAATGTTTTTATTTGCCTATTAGCAGCTAAAATTCCTAGAGCAACAGGCAAATCTAATGCTGGTCCCTCTTTCTTGACATTAGCAGGGGCTAAATTTATTGTTATTCTTTGCATTGGAAATTGGTATTCAGAGTTTTGTATTGCCGATCTGACTCTTTCCTTTGACTCCTGGACTGCAGTATCAGGCAGTCCCACAATATTAAATGAGGGTAATCCATTTGAAACATCTACTTCTACTTCTACAATAAAAGCATCTACCCCAAAAAGAGCAGTGCTATGGAGTTTTGAAATCAAAAAAACACCTGCAATCTATATATATTTATATTTTTCATACATAAAAGCATTTTTAATAAATTTAATATTTTCTAGGTTATTATTTTTCAATTTGATAGAAATAACATCAAAACGGAATAGGTAATTGTAAAGATGTTTCTTTTTTATATAATATTGTGCAACTTTTATTATTTTTGATTTTTTCTTTTCAGTAATTGCCTCTTCTGGTAATCCATATATTAATGAATTTCTTGTTTTTACTTCTACAAAACATATAATATTATTCTTATTAACTATAAGATCGATTTCACCAAAAGATACTTTAAAATTTTTTTCTAGGATTTTATAGCCATTCTTAATGAGATATTGACAAGCAATATCTTCACCTTTGCTTCCTGTAAATTTCATATAAAACCAAACTAATAAAAATTATAATTATTCATTTCAAAAGAGCTTATCGCAATCATTATTTGGTAATACTTTATTAAATGTTATTCTATGTATAGGGCAATGACCGAATTTAACAATTGCTTCTGTATGCTTTTTGGTACCATAGCCGGAGTTTACATCAAAAAAATATTTATCAAAACCAGAAAGGTTATGATATTTCTTCATTAATTGATCTCGATAAACTTTTGCTATTACAGAAGCTGCAGCAATCGATATGCTTTTATCTTCACCTTTCACAATACCTATTTGTTTTATATTAACAAATGGTATTTTAAATCCATCTACAAAAAGAAAATCAGGCAGTAACCCTAGATAAAATATAGCTCTTCTCATAGCTAAAAAAGAAGCTTGTCTGATATTAATTTTATCGATAATCTTTGAACTAACTATACCTATTCCAATTATATTATTTAAGTCTGATAGTAATTTTTGGAATATTTTTTCCCTTGTTATTTTGTTTAATTTTTTTGAGTCTTTTAGATCAGGAATGTAAAAAGAATCAATTTTGTTTAATATAACAGCTGCAGCAACAACAGGGCCAGCAAGAGCACCCCTTCCAGCTTCATCGATACCAGCAATTATCTTATAGCCAGCAACTTTTTTTTCTTTTTCCAGCAATTTTAAGCTTTCAACTCTTACTCTGTCTTTATAGTAAAAAATCAACTTTTTTTTGTAATTATTTAATTTTTTGACTGAGCTGTCATTTTTCAATTATTCTTAATTTTAATGTTCCTTTTTAATTATAAAATTTATGCCATCAACCCTTTTTGCCCAATTCGGTCTCTGAGATAATATAACTTTGCTTTCCTGGAGTTACCTTTCTTTATCAACTGTATTTTTTCAATATTTGGTGAGTTTAAAGGAAATATTTTTTCAACACCAATTCCTTTGGAAACTTTCCGGACAGTAATAGTTTCTCTACTGCCACCATGTTTCTTGGCAATTAATATTCCTCTAAAAATCTGTATTCTTTTTCTTTCACCTTCAACAATTCTTTGGTAAACCTCTATTAAATCTCCAGGGCTAGCTTCAAACTTGTCCTCTTTTAATTGCGTTTTTTCAATTTTATTTATATAATTCATAAGTTTTTTCCTTTCCTATTATTGTCATTCTTTATGTTGTTTAATATTTGCAATTCGTCTTTTTTAAATTTCCTATTAGCTAATAAGTCTGGTCTACGTACAATAGTTTGCAAAATAGATTGTTTTTTTCTCCAGAGATCTATTTTTTCATGATCACCTGACAGCAAAATGCTTGGCACTTTATATCCCTTATAATTTTCCGGACGTGTATAATGGGGATAATCAAGTAATCCATTGTAAAAAGAATCATTTGTCAAAGATTCTTCTTTTCCCAAAACTCCAGGTATCATCCTGATAATCACATCTACCATTATCATTACCGGCAATTCACCACCAGTTGTAACATAATCACCAATTGAAACTTCCTCAGCGTTTAAAATATTGACAACCCTTTCGTCAATACCTTCATACCTGCCACATATAAATATAATTTCATCTTTTTTGGCAATATCCTTTGCTAATTCCTGATTGAATCGTTTTCCCTGAGCGGAAGAGACAATTATTTTTTTGTTTTTACAAAATATTTTTTTATCTTTTTTCTTATTTATAAACTCAACTGCTTCCACTATCGGTTCAGGCTTCAGGACCATACCCGGGCCACCACCATAAGAATAGTCATCAACAGTTCTATGTTTATCTTTAGAAAAATCTCTAATATTAATTATGTTAATTGTAACAAGATTTTTATCTTGCGCCCGTTTTATAATACTTTCAGAAAAAGGTGAAACAAACATCTCCGGGAAAATTGTCAAGATTGTTATTTTCATATTAATTAAATCCTATTGCCTATCAGTACTGAATTATATTTATTCAGCAATTTCAATTAGTATATTCTTATTATTTTTAATGGCAGCAGCCTTTGCTATAGCCCTTAAAGATTTAATTATTTTTCCATTTTTACCAATTATTTTCCCAATATCATTGGAATTGGCATTTATTCTTAATATTGTAGCATTTTCGGTATTAATTTCATCGATTTCTACTTTTTCAGGGTATTCGACAATTGTTTTAATTATAAATTCAACTGTACTTTTCAATCAGTTCTCCAAGTCTAATTATTTTCTTTTAATAATCCATTTTTTTTGAATAGGGTTTCAACAGTTTTAGTCATTTGGACACCCTGGTTTATCCATTTTAAACTTTCTTCTTTATCAATATTCAAAACATAGGGATCATTAGTAGGCTGATAATATCCTAGCATTTTTATAAACCTGCCATCTCTTGGCTTACGTGAGTCAATAACAACGATTTTGTAGGAAGGATTTTTTTTGGCTCCTTCTCTTCTTAACTTAATTTTTGCTGACATGTTTTCCTCCAATTATCAAACTTAATTTTTTATCTTTTTATCTCATAAATGAAGTAAATTTTTGTTTACCTGAACTATATTTCAACATCTTTTTCATGTTAAAAAATTGTTTTAATAAACGATTAACATCACTTACACTTGTTCCGCTTCCATTGGCAATTCTTCTTCTTCTGCTTCCGTTAATAATGTCTGGTTCTTTTTTTTCTTTTTTTGTCATTGAACATATTATTGCTTCTACTTTGTTTAATTCTTTTTCACCGCCGTCTATATTTTTAGTAACATTTTTTGGTATTCCAAAACCATGCATTGGTATCATATCAAATAATTTTTCAATTGACCCCATGTTTTTTATTCTTTTTAACTGATTATAAAAATCATTTAAATCAAACTGCTCTCTAAACTCCTTTTCCCCCATTTTTTTCAATTCATCTCTGTTATAATTAGCTTCAATTTTTTCTATCAACGAAACAGCATCTCCCATTCCAAGTATCCTTGAAGCCATTCTTTCAGGGTAAAAAGGTTCAAGATCTTCTACTTTTTCTCCTACACCTACATATTTAATAGGTACTGAAGTCATTTCTTTAATGGATAACGTCACTCCACCTCTTGAATCGCCATCTAATTTAGTTAAAATATACCCGGTGATACCAATTTCTTTATTAAATGTTTCTGCCACCTTTAAAGCGTCTTGCCCCATTAGGGAATCCAAGACCAATATAGACTCATGGACTAAATATTTTTCTTTAATCTCTTTAATTTCTTGCAATAATTTACTATCAATATGCAATCTGCCTGCTGTATCAATTATAATAACATCATTTTTATTATTTTTGGCGTATTGCATTGCTGCTTCAACAGTCAAAATTACATCTTCATTAGTGCCACGAGAAAATACTTCGACATCAGCCTTCCCCCCCATTATCTGCAATTGCTCAATGGCAGCAGGTCTTATTTTATCAGCTGCTACCAAAAGAGGTCTATTCCCTTTATTTTTAATTTGCTTTGCTAGTTTGGCAGAGGTTGTAGTTTTTCCAGATCCTTGCAAACCAATAAATAAAATTACAAATGGATTTCCATTTTCTCCTTTAATTTCTATTTTGCTTTGAGATTCACCAAGTATTTCAGTTAGCACTGAATGGGTAATTTTAATCATCTGCTGTCCAGGAGTTAAAGCTTTAGATAAATCTTCTTCTTTAGCACGATCTTCCAATTTTGCTAAAAAATTCTTAACAACTTTATAATGAACATCTGCTTCTAAAAGGGCTAACTTTATTTCCCTTAAAGACTGTTGAATATCTTTTTCTGTTATTTTGCCTTTTTCTTTTATTTTATTTAAAATGGATTGTAATTTTTCTGACAGTATTCCTAACATTTTTTCCCAATTCTTTTATAAATTTTTAATTAAATTATCTTTAACTTAAATATTTTATAAAAAGTCAAAATTCTATATAAGTATATAGAAAAATATATTTAGTGTCAATCAAGCAAGGCTTCAATAAATTTTTCAGGATCAAATTTACTTAAGTCATTAATATTTTCTCCAAATGTTACATATTCTAAGGAATATTTAGCTCTTTTTGGATTGTAAAGGCAATACCTCCCTTTGCTGTTCCATCTAGCTTTGTCAGGGAAAGGCTTGTTATGTCAAGAGAATCTTTGAAAGAATAAGCCTGACTTAAACCATTTTGCCCGGTAGTGGCATCAATAACCAGTATTGTTTTTAAAACAGCATCAGGTGCAGTTTTTTCTATAATTCTCTTTATTTTTTCTAACTCTTTCATAAGATTATGATGAGTGTGCAATCTACCTGCAGTATCTACCAATACAATGTTTTTATTTTTCGCAATAGCAGATTTAATTCCATCAAATACTACTGAAGCAGGATCAGCATTTTCTGTAGTATTTAAATATTCAACATTAATTCTATTTGCCATCAATATCAATTGTTTTATTGCCCCAGCTCGATAGGTATCAGCAGGTATCAACAAAACTCTTTCACCAGTATTCTTAAAATAATTAGCCAATTTTCCAATAAATGATGTTTTCCCAGTACCATTTACTCCTACAGCCATTATTATATTTAATCTATCTTTTTCTAATTCCCAAGTGTCTTCCTGTTCAGGTATCATCATTATTAAGATATCTTTTAATTTATTTTTAAAATTTTCAAAATTATTGATTTTATAATTATGCAGATTCATTTTATTAAATTCTTTTAAAATATCATTAGTAATCCTTGGACCAATATCAGAGAGTATTAAAAGCTCTTCAATCTTTTCCAATACTTCATCTTTATTACCAGAAGCATCGCTAAATATCATGTCAAATTTATCTATCAAGTTATCTCTTGTTTTTTTTAGTCCTTGTTTTAAATTTATAAATATATTATTAATAACAATCACTCCTCAGAATCTAATATTTTAACAGACATAAGCTTGGATATTCCAGAGCCTTCCATTGTAATTCCATAAATAGCATCAGCAGACTCCATAATTCCTCTTTGATGTGTTATTATTATTATTTGAGCTTCTTTTAAATCTTCATTTTTTAAAAAATTAGCCAAACGTAAAACATTTGTCTCGTCTAAAGCAGAATCTATTTCATCAAAAAAGCAAAATGGACTGGGGTTGACTTTCCATAAGGCAAACAAAAGAGCAATTGCTGTTAAGGACTTTTCTCCAGTAGACAATAGTGATATATTTTGTAATTTTTTACCTGGTGGTTGAACCATTACTTCTATGCCTGCATCTAATATTCTTTTTGTGTTTGTCAATTCCAGATTTGCCTGCCCACCATCGAATAGCTTTTGGAAAATATCTTTAAAGTATATCTCTACCATTTGAAAGGTTTTTAAAAAATGATCTTCAGCTATCCAATCAATCTTTTTAATTAAATCTATTAATTTTTCCTTTGATTTTACAATATCAATTTTTTTATCATTCAGCTCGTTATATCTACTTTGGTGTTTCTGGAATTCTTGAATAGCATCAAAATTTATCTGACCCATGGAAGATATTTTTTCTTTATAATAAGCGATATTCTCAGATGCTTCTTTTTGAGTGTTAGTTTCATCTTTGTATGATAATACTTCGTCAACTGTTGAGTTAAATTGATTTTTTATAGTTTCTAATAAATATTTAATTTTTTCTTCATTTTGAACTCTTCCCATTTCAGCTTCATAATAATAATTTTTTATTTTTTCTATTTTATTTTGGGTATTTTCAATATCTATCCTGAGATCTTTTAATGATGTGTCGTGCTCTTTTATTTTCGCAAGTATTTTTATTTTATCAGAATTTATTTTGTTCAGTATATTTTCTAATTTATTATAAACATCAATCATTTCTGACTCTTTTGAGATCAAATCAGCTTCTTCTAATTTTAATTTTTGTATTTTCCCCTGCCTGTTGCTTTCTTCTTGTTGGTAATTCTGAATGAATTGAATCATTTCATTTTTTTGTTTTTTCAGGAGAATATCTCTTTCAGAATTCCATTGCATTTTTATGTTATAGCTTTCTATTTTTTTATTTAAAGACTGTATTTCATTTAAGCAATGCTCTTTTATAAAAGATATTAATTTAAAAAGTTTATGTTGTTCTTCTAAATACTGTTCTATTTTTTTAATCTTGTTATTAAATAAAGATGTGGTTTTTTCTAAATTTTCTCTTTTATTTTTTTCAGAAAGCAATTTATTATTTAAATTTTTTACTTTATCATTCAAACTGGATTCTAAAATATTATTATCAATAATCAATTTCTTTTCTTTTTGCAAACTATTTTGATAATTGTTTAACAGGTCTTCAATTTTTTTCATTTTTATAAGGATTTCATTATTCCTTTTTTTAAGAGCATTGGCAGATAATTCTTTTTCTTTCAAAGAATTTTTTAAAATAAAAATATCTTTTTCTATTTTATCAATTTTTTGAGTAGATAAGTTGATAGTATCTTTTTTGTTATTTTTAGAAAAGTAATTTAATATTACAAAACCATTACTTCCTATATAAATGCCATCCAATGATGCAACATTAAAAGCACCCTGGATTTCTTTAAATAGGTCAAAGGCATTGAGATGATCTTCAATAACCACAATATCCCCGAAAAATAATTCCATAATATTACTATAATTATTGTGGTATCTGACCATATCATTTGCAAAACCTTTTATTCTATATTTTTTCAGAATATTACTATATTTTTCTTTTCTATTTTTTAGTATATTTAAAAAATCACAGTTATCGTATATTGCAATAACCTGATCAAGATTCCATTTTATAATATTTTTTTTAACATGTATCAAATCTTCTAGCTCTTTCGGCGAATTAATTTTTAATATATTATCTTTATTTGTATAAATTGAAGAGAACAGCATCGTTAAATTAAACGGATCTTCTTTAATAATTTCATATAAACTGGTTAGCACTTCTTTATCTGAAAAATATTTTTTTAAATTATGAGTTTTACCAAAAACATTATCTTCTCGATTCTTTAATAGTTCTTCTAAAAAATCTTTTTCTTTTTTCTTTAAAAGAAGATCATTCTGCAAATCTTTTAATTCATTTTGTTCTTTTTTTAATGATATTTCGCTTTGCATTAACTCATTTTTTAATTTTTCTATTTCTTTTTGCAAATTATTAATTTTTTCATCATAAATTTTTATATTATTATTGTATTTTTCAATTGTAAGAATGTTTTCTTTTTTCTGTTTATCGCTAATATTGATTTCTCTTTCAATATCTTTTATTGAAAACATTAAAGATTTTTCAATTGCTTCATTTTTAATTATTTCTTCTTTATATCTGTTAATGTAATTTTCTATAAGATAATTTTTATTCTTTTCCAAAGTATCTATAAAATAAGAATATTTTTTTAATATATTTATAAAACTTGTTTTAGAAAGATCTTCTCTTTCTTTTCTTTCTTTTATTTCTTCTGTACTGAGAGTAGCATTGGCAATATCATTTTCTATCGCAGATACAGTTTCATTGAATTTTATATACTGTTTTTGAGTATTTTCCTGTTCTTCTTTCAACCCTTTGATTGTATTAAGTATTTCGGATTTTTTTTGTCTAACAATTATTAATTGATTGTTCTTTTTTGTTTTTTCTTCATTATTTTTTAACACTTGCTCTTCTAATTGATCTTTTTGGCTAATTAATTGATTTTGAGATAATTCTATTTCTTTAACATAGTTTTTTTTCTCGGCTATATATTTTTCAATATTATCTTTTTCATCACTCAGATTATTTAGTTTTTGCTGGTATTTTTTCAGGTTTTTGTCATAAAGCAAATACTGTTGGCTTAAAAGAAAATAATCTAACTTTTTTATTTTTTCTCTATATGAGTGATATAGTTTTAAGTCATCTGCTTTTTTCCTGTAGTAGGAAAGATTTTCCTGCACTTCTGATAAGATATCATTGATTCTTGCTAAATTGCTATTAACATTATCTAGCTTTTTAATAGTACTTTCTTTTTTATTTTTATATATTGATACGCTTGCAGCTTCTTCAAATAATACCCTTCTTTCAGAGGGCTTTGCGTTCAAAACAAACTCTACTTTTCCCTGGGCAATTATTGAATAGGAGTTTTTCCCTAAACCAGTTCCTAAAAATAATTCATTAATTTCTTTTAACCTACAAGGGTAACCATTAATATAGTTTTCTGTGTCACCAGAACGATACACAATTCTTTTTATTTCAACTTCTTCTGAGTCTAATGGTAATTTTTTATCATTATTATTGAAAACTATTGAAACTTCAGCTACATTGCGCATTTTTTGCTGTTTGTTACCGGCAAATATCATATCAGATAAATTACTGCCCCTCAAAGAACGCATATTTTGTTCTCCAAGTATCCATCTTACGGCATCTATAACATTACTCTTTCCACATCCGTTTGGACCAACAATTACTGTTATTCCATTAGTAATATTAAGTTTAATTTTATTCGCAAATGATTTAAAGCCTTTTATCTGAATTTCTTTTAAATGCAAATCAGGAACCTTCTTCTAATTAAAATGTTTTCCCATCTTTTTAAGTGCCTGGGAGGCAGCATTTTGTTCAGCCTCTTTTTTATTTTTTCCAATGCCATTTCCGTATATCTGGCCATTAATTCTTACTTCGATCGTAAACAATTTTTTATGCTCTGAACCTTCTTCTTTAACCAATAAATACTCAGGCAAGCAATCCATATTTTTTTGGGTAATTTCCTGCAATAGTGATTTAAAATCTTTTGAAACATCACCTTGGTCTACTGTTAATTTATTGGCCTCCACTTTAGCAATCAATTTTTTAATCACTTTTTTTACAGTACAATAATTACTGTCCAAAAATATTGCACCAATGCAAGATTCTATGCAGTCTGATAAAATAGAAAATTTCCCTCTTCCTCTATTCAAGTCAACACTTTTACCGATAATTACATATTTTTCAAGCTGCACTGTATTCGCTAATTTTACCAGGTAAGATTGGCAAATCATGGCAGCTTTTAATTTAGATAATTTACCTTCAGAGAAAAAAGGAAATTTTTTAAACAAATATTCACTTGTAACTAAATTTATTATTGAATCACCGAGAAATTCTAATCTTTGAAAGTGATTAGAATTATCAGCTTTATTCTGATTATAATAAGATGAATGGGTTAATGCTTTTATTAACAAAGCATTAGATTTAAATTTATAATTTAGCAATTTTTCAAAATTAGCTAAGTTTATTTTTGAAAGCTTATCAGACATCCATTCGCCTTATTATCTTAATGCCAAAAATCTCATTCACAGAATCTATTTATCATTTTTTTCTAAGTACCGGATTACGTCTCCGACAATTTTGATTTTTTCCGCATCTTCATCTGCAATTTCAATATCAAATTCTTCTTCAAAAGCCATTATTAGTTCAACTATATCCAAAGAATCAGCTCCCAAGTCATCAATAAAAGATGAATCTGCTTTTACTTTATCTTCTTCAACACCAAGCTGATCAACAATTATTTTTTTTACTTTATCAAATACTTCCATTTTATTTACTCCTTAATTCCTATAATCTATTAAATCTAAAGATGGTTTTTTAGATTTTTTGTCAAGAGATACCATTATCATTTTAGCAGAAAACACTTCTACATGATCACTGCTAATATGTACAGAAACTAAATATTTATTACTTTTTTTTACAGCTATTCTAGCTTTTGCAACTAAAAGCTGTCCAGCATAAACTGGATTTTTATACCTTAAACGAGCTCTTCCAGTTAGCACCACATCAGAATCAATAATAGCCATAGCCAAAGAATCTGCTAAGGAAAAAATATAATGACTTCTTATAAGGTCATTTTTATCAAATGCCATTTCCCTTGTAGTTCGCATAGTCGAAATACCATTTTTCCCTAATTCAATGTCAATTAAATCACCAATTATATCATCTTTATTTAAAGCTTTTACTTTTGAAGTGGCCTTTTGGGCTAGATTGATCACCCTTTTTCGCATTTCAGGTATTCCCATTTCCAATCTATCCAATCTTATAGTTTGAATGCTTACTTTAAATAATTTTGATAATTGCTCATCTGATAAAAATGGATTTTCGGCAATTTTTTCTTTTATTTTTTCTTGTCTTATTTCTTTATTCATACTATACAAAGTTCTTTTTATTAGCAACTATTAATCGTTACCCTTATTGCTAAATGGTAGTATATATAAATATATTTCCTAAATCAAGTTTTTATGTAAATAAATTTGTTTTCGAAAATCTATAGCAGAATTTGTTACAGTAAAAAACTTAAAAAGTGCCATTAAAAGGCATTTTTTAAGTTTTTTACTGTAAATATTAACTTAAATATTATTATCTATAATATCTTTTAACTTTTTACTTTTTCAGCAGCATCTTTTTCTTGTATTATTTTTTCACCATTGTAATATCCACAGGCAGGACAAACGTGGTGCGGGCGTTTATACTCATGGCATCTTGGGCATTCTATTAAGTTGATTGATTTCTCAACCCAATGAGTTCTTCTTTTATTTTTTCTAGAATTTGATGTTTTTCTTTTAGGGCAAGCCAATGTATTTCCTCCTTTAAAACAAATTAGTTGAAAAATAACTGAAAACAATAATTGACAATTTAGTATTATATAAAATTATTAAGAAATGTGCAACTTAAATATTTCTTCATAACAAAATATTTAAACCTTTTTAGTCTCTTGGGCTTGTAGTGCAGTTATTGCTACTACATTTACGATATCGTCAACAGAACACCCTCTTGATAAATCATTTACAGGTTTTTTCATCCCCTGAGATATAGGACCAATAGCTTCTGCATTAGCAAGTCTTTCTACTAATTTATAACCAATATTAGCCGCTTGTAAATCAGGGAATATTAATACATTAGCTTCTCCGGCTATTTTACTATCCGGGGCTTTCCTTTTTCCTATTTCCGGAATTAAAGCTGCATCAGCCTGTAATTCACCGTCAATTTTTAATTCTGGCTCTTTCCCTTTAACAATATTCGTTGCTTTGATAACCTTTTCTACTAAAGGGTGTTTTGCACTCCCTTTGGTAGAAAAAGAGAGCATTGCAACTTTGGGCTCTATTCCTAAAAGTGTTTTAGCAGTTTTGGCGCTGGCAATTGCTATATCTGCTAATTCTTCTGCATTTGGATCCGGGAATAAAGCACAGTCAGCAAATAAAATAACACCATCTTCACCATAAGAACAGTTTGGTATAATCATAATAAAAGAGCTTGAAACTATTTTAACATTGTCAGATGTTTTGATTGTTTGCAATGCTGGTCTAAAAACATCGCCAGTTGAATTTACCGATCCGGCAACTAGACCATCTGCATCATCATTATAAACCATAAGTGCAGCAAAATAGAGTGGATTTGACAAAAGTTTTTTGGCTTCTTCGATTGTCATTCCTTTATTTTTTCGAATATTATAATATAAAGTTGCATATTCTTCTTTTTTATCTGATAAGTTTGGATCTATTATTGTAATTGATTCTGGTAACTTTACATTAATTTCTTCAGCAGTTTTTTTAATACTTTCTTCATTTCCTAATAAGATAACTTCAGCAAATTCCTCTTGATAGATTATTTTAGAAGCCTCTATTGCTCTAGGTTCATCACCTTCAGGTAAAACAATTTTTTTTATCTGTTGCTTGGCTTTTAATCTTATGTTTTCTGAAATATTCATAAATAAAATCAACCCTTTCAAAACTTCTTATAGTGTATTAGAAAAAATACGGTATAATTATATCATAAAAATATGATTATTTCGAGGTAAATATGTCTATAGCAGGTATTGTCGCTGAATATAACCCTTTTCATAATGGGCATCTTTATCATTTGAAAAAAACAAAAGAAATAGCTAAAAATGACTTTACAGTAGCTGTCATGAGCGGTAACTTTCTGCAAAGAGGTGAGCCTGCCATATTGGATAAATGGGTTAGAACTAACATGGCTTTAAATGCTGGTGTTGATTTAGTGATAGAATTGCCTTTTGTTTTTGCTACTCAGTATGCAAAAAAATTTGCCCAAGCAGCAGTAAAAATATTAAACGACCTTAATGTAATAGATTATATTTCTTTTGGATGCGAAGAAACTAACTTAGATTATTTTTATTTATTAGCTAAACTATTGAAAGATGAGCCAGATTTTTTAAGTGAGATTATAAAGGCAGAATTTAAAAAAGGATTCACTTATCCTAAGGTTATAGAAAATGCGGTTACTGAATATTATTTAAAAAATTTTGGTCATGATAATTTTATGAAAATAGTTAAAAATATTTTAAAATACCCGAATAATATTTTAGCGCTAGAATATTTACAATCCCTATTGCGTATTAATAGCCCTCTTGAGCCAATTCTTATTAAAAGAATTGGCTCGAATTATTCAAAAAATATACTGGAAGGAAAGTATTCCAGTGCCACTGCTGTCAGGAAAAAAATAATTGACAATTATCATCAAAATTTATACCCCTTAAATGAAATAAAATCTGCAATACCTGATTCTTCTTATCAAATATTTTTGAAAGAATTAAATGAAAATGTTAATCCTGTTTCTATGCAAAATTTCGAGATTATCATTATGGCTATACTGAGAAGAATTACCAGATCAGAACTAAAAAATATAAATGGTATTCACGAAGGGTTGGAAAATAGGATTATAGAAGAAGTTATAAATTCATACAGCATTGAAAGTCTTATTCAAAATATTAAAACTAAAAGATATACCAGAACAAAGATACAAAGAATTCTTATCCATAGCATGTTTAATATAACCCGAAATGAAATCGATGTTTTTAATGAATCTGGTCCGCTTTATTGCAGAATACTTGGGTTTAATAATAACGGGAAAAAAATTCTAAGAAAAATAAAAGATAATTCCAAAATACCTGTTATTATTAAATTTGCAAATTTTGTAAAAAATAATAAAGACCCAGTTGTTTGCAAGATGATAAATTATGATATATTATCAACCAAACTTTATACCCTCGCTTATCAGCTGGAAAATAAAAGATTTGCAGGAAAAGATTTTACCAGTAAACCAATCATTCTAGAAAATTGAATTATTTTATATTTAATTTTTTTTGTAACTTTTGGGCAACATATTCTGGAACAAGATCTTTTATACAACCATTTAAAGCTGCTATTTCTTTTACTATGCTTGAATTTAAGTATGAATATCTGGTACTTGTTACCATGAAAACAGTTTCAATATCAGGGGCCATTTTTTTATTGATCAAGGCAAACTGGGATTCATATTCAAAATCGGATATTGCCCGCATTCCTCTTAGTATTACCTTTGCTTTATTAGCTTTAACACAATCTACCAGTAATCCGTCAAATGATTGTATTTCTACTCCAACAACCTCTTTAACAACATTTTCTATCATGTCTTTTTTTTCTTCAGTTGTAAAAAAAGATTTTTTACGTGAATTTACAGCAATGACTACAATAACCTTATCAAATATTTTGCTTGCCCTCTTTATAATATCAAGATGACCATTAGTTATTGGGTCAAAGCTACCGGGATAAACTGCTTTTATCATAATAACTCCTTTTTAATTGCTAATTTAGTTTTAACTTTTAAAGATAGATAATAAAGATTTCCCGTATTTTTTTTCTTTTACAAAAAATAAGTTCTGCAAATTAATTTGTGCTTTTTCATGAATATCATGTTGAACTATTAAAAGAGAGTCTTTTTTTAGAAGTATTGTTTTATCAAAAGCTAACAATGATTTTTCGACATATTGCTTATTATAGGGAGGATCCAGAAAGATAATATCAAATTTGTTATTTTGCATATCCATATTTTTTATTGCTTTTAAAAAATCGATATTTAATATTTCATAAGAATCTACTTTGTTTATTTTTTTTAAATTATCCTGAATTATTTTTATTCCTTTTTTATTATTATCAATAAAAGTAACCCTTTTAGCGCCTCTACTAAATGCTTCAATGCCAATAGCTCCAGTTCCAGCAAAGACGTCTAAAAAATCAGCTTCAACTACTTTAAAACCAAGAATATCAAACAAGGCTTCCCTGACTTTGCCGGGAGTAGGCCTTATATCATTACCTGAAAATGTTTTTAATGAGAATCCTTTATATAATCCTGCAATTATCTTCATTATCTTTCCTTTTCGAAATATTTTTCACTAAAATAAATATATTTTTTTATACTATTGTTTTACTTGATTATTTTCCTAATTTTATGATAAAATAGATTTTGTAATTTTTCAAGATTATATATTTTATCAGGAGGGTAGTTATGGCAAAATGTGATATTTGTGGTAAGACACCTCTTTTTGGCAAACAAATAAGTCATTCTCACAAGTTGAGTAACCGTAAATGGTCTGTTAATATCCAAAAAGTAAAGGTTGTTATTGATAAAACGATCCGTAAAGTTAATGTATGCACAAAATGTTTAAAATCAGGCAAAGTTCAAAAAGTAGCATAAAATATAAAAATATAAATTTATTTTTTAATAACCAATAATATTGCTATCAAATAGCATTTTTATTGGTTATTTTTTTGAGATATCTTTTATCTTATTGATTACTTTCTCTGTAATGCAATCAGGAGTAGAAGCACCACTACTTATTCCAATTCTTTCTTTGCCTATGAACCATTTTTTATTTAACTCTTCTTCGCTTTCAATATGATAAACCTTTATTCCCGATTCCTTGCTTAAACAAAATAGTCTTTTGGTATTAGCGCTATTTTTTCCACCAACTACAATCAACAAATCAACATCTTTTGCTAATTCTAATGTCGAATTTTGTCTCAAAGATGTTGCTTTGCAAATTGTATTAAAAACTTTTAATTCATCTACATGCATTAATATTTTTTTAGCAATATCTGTATATTTTTTTAATTCCTGAGTAGTTTGTGATATTAAACCAATTCTTTTGTTTTTTGAGAAAATATCAGGATTTATTTCTTTTTTAGTCTGGAATACCAGAACATCATCAGCAAAGTAGCTCAAAAGACTTTTAATTTCGGGATGGTTTGGATTGCCATAAACAGCAAGCTTGTATTTTTCTTTTACCAAAGCATTCGCTAAAAGGTGTATTTTTTTAACATAAGGACAGGTAGTATCAATCAATTTAATATCTCTTTTTTGAGCATCTTCTTTTTCTTGTTTTGACATTCCATGTGCCCTGGTAATTAATTTTTTGTCTGAAGGTACTTGATAAATATTTTCAACAATTTTCATACCCTCTTCTCTATATTTCATAATAATTTGAGGGTTATGAATAATTTCTCCAAGCATATAAATATCTTCATCGGAATATTTTTTTAAAGCTTCATTTGCTTTGTCAACTGCCCTTTTTACTCCAAAACAAAATCCTGTATACCTTGCTTTAACTATTTTCATAAATATCTTTCTCTTTTAAAGAAACAATTTTAAAAATTATTCGTATTATTTCTTCTATATCTTTGTTTGATGTATCAATAATATATGCATTTTTAGGCACCTTTAAAGGAGCATACTTTCTTTTGCTGTCAATGTAATCCCGTTTCATCATTTCTCTTTTAATATTTTTATATTTAACATTATACCCTTTTTTACGTAATTCCTTATATCTTCTAAATATTCTGGTTTTTGTATCAGCAGAAAGGTATATTTTAATATCAGCATTTGGCAAAACAACTGTTCCAATATCCCTTCCTTCCATAATCACAGATCCTTTTTCACTCAACATCCTTTGTATCGGAATTAAATTATATCGTACAAATTCATGTTGCGCTAACAAAGAGACATTCTTATCAACCTCTGGGGTATGAATCTTATTCAAAAGGTTAGAATTATTTTTACAAAATATTTCACATTGCTTTTCTTTCTGGCTCTCTTTTAAATAGTCATCTGCAAACTTTTTGGACAATACGGTCATTAAGTTTGCATTTTTTATATCCATATTTTTTTGTAAAGCAAAATAAGTCAAATACCTGTAGATCTCTCCAGTATTTATATATTTATACCCTATCATCTTAGCAAGTTTTTTGGCAATAGTGCTCTTCCCTGACCCGGCAGGTCCATCAATAGATATGACCAATCCTTTTTTCAAGTTATATCACCTTTATAAGAATTTTTTCAAATTTACTATTTCTTCCTTTTTTAAAACACGATAATGGCCTGTTTTTAAATTACCTAAATACAGGTTTCCGATTTTTATTCTCTTTAAATTTAGCACTTTATAATTTAAATAAGAAAACATCCTTCTTATCTGTCTTTTTTTGCCTTCTTTAATAATAATTTTTAACAGGTTCGAATTCTTATCTATGGTTTCTATTTTACACCGGCTAGTAGTAAATAAATCAGTTAACGGAATGCCTTTTTCAAACTCAGCCAGGTGTTCACTGGTAATTTTTTTATTTATCTTTACCAGGTATGTTTTTTCTATCTTATTTTTGGGATGAGTTAATTTGTTTATTAACTCTCCATCATTTGTCAATAATACCAGACCTTCAGAATAATAATCCAATCTCCCTGCATAATATACTTTTTCTTTAACATCAGGGAGTAATTCATAAATTATTTTTCTTCCAAAAGAATCTTTTGTTGTGCATAAATAACCTTTTGGTTTATTTAATATAATATATTTTTTTCTTACATCAGCCCTTAATATCTGATTATTTAATTTAACGATATCTTTTGCCGGGTCTATGGAAATACCCAATTTTGTCTCAATTTTGTCATTAACAGTTACTTTTCCTTCTACTATCAATTTCTCACATTTTCTGCGAGAATCAATCCCTTTTATTGCTAAATATTTCTGTAATCTCATTTTCTTCATTTTCCAATTCCAATTCTCTGATGGGAGGTAAATCAGAAATATTTTTTAATCCAAAATGGAATAAAAATTTTTCTGTTACTTTATAAAGTAAAGGATTACCAGGAGATTTATCTTTACCGCTTACTCTTATAAAATCATTTTTTAATAAATTCAATAAAATACCACTACAGTTAACTCCTCTGATATTTTCAATTCTAGTTCGGGTAACGGGCTGGTTATATGCAATAATAGCTAAAGTCTCAATAGATGCTTTTGATAGAAAATATCTTTTTTCATCACTATAAAGTTTTTTAATCCATTTAGAATATTCTGGTTTAACTGCAAAAACATATCCCTTTGCTATCTCCTGAATAAAAAAAGGACTATTGCTTTCCTGATATTCATCTTTTATTGCTTTAATACCTTTGTTGATGTTTAATGCATCACATCCAGTTATTTCCTTTATCTTTTTTAACATTAATGGCTTGCTTGAAGTAAATAATAGAACTTCTATAATTTTTTTAAGCTCATCTCCAACTATATTTTGTTCGCTAATTTTTTATCATCCTTTCTATAAAAAATAATATCCCCAAAATTCTCAGATTGAAAATAATCTATTTTTCCACGGCATATCAGTTCCAGCAAAGCTAAAAAAGTTATTATTATTTCAATCCTGGTGCTTTCGGGATTGATTATTTTTTGAAATGATATTTGACTATTATTTTTTTTAAACAAATCTTCAATTTCTTTTATTTTTTGTGTTATATTGTATTCTCTTTTTTTTATTCCAATAATATTCTCTTTTTTCTTTCTGGATAACACTGATTCTAAGGCTATTATGAGATCAGAAAAATGGTTTTCTTGATAATTTTCTGTTTCCTCTAATTCGTACTCAATAAAGGTATGATATACATTGCTTTGTTTTGTTTCTTTCTCTTCGAATATCTTTATTAATGACTGATACTTCTTATATTCTTTCCAATATTCTTCTTTTAGAATATTCTCTTCCTCTTCGTCAATACTATCATCCTGCTCTTGTGAATTCGGTAATAGATAGATTGTTTTAAACAAGATTAAATTTGCAACAGTAATTAAAAACTCGGCAACAATATCAAGTTTAATATATTCAGGTTTAATATCAATCATTGCTGCCAGGTAATTTTCAATTATTTTTAATAGGGGGATTTCACCTAAATCTAATTCATAGTTCTTTGCTTTTAAAAATAATTGCTGTGCAGAAACGGTATATTGTTCAATCTTTGTACTGCTAAATATTTCTTCACTGTGAATACTCAATGTTCATTGCCCTTTTTACTTTTTCTAAGGTATTTCTAGCAACTTTTCTAGCTTCTTCACTGCCATTTATTAGTATATCCCAGACTTCCTGCTGGTTGTTTTCAAAATAAGCTCTCTTTTCTCTGAATGGTTCGAATGATTTTACCAAGACTTCTGATAAATTTTTTTTGCATGCGACACAACCTAATTTGGCTTGACGGCAATCACTTTCTATTGAATTAACCTCCTGATCATTAAATATATTATGATAATTAAAAACATTGCACACTTCCGGATGTCCGGGATCAGTTAGCCTTATTTTTTGAGGATCTGTAATCATTGCTAATATTTTTGCTTTTATATCTTCTGGTTTATCGGATAAAGCAATATCATTTCGTAAACTTTTACTCATTTTTTTGCCATCAATACCAGGTATCCTTGGTGTATGGGACAGTTTTACTTTGGGAACTTTTAATACTTTTTTATACATACTGTTAAATCTTCTGCTTATTTCTCTAGCCAGCTCGATATGAGGTATTTGGTCTTCTCCTACAGGAACTGTATCTGAATTGTATATTAATATGTCCGCAGCCATCAGAACAGGATATCCCAGCAAACCATATCCCATATTTTCCTTCAAATCAAGATCTCTGACCTGTTCTTTCAATACTGGGTTTCTTTCTAACCATGCCAATGGAGTAATCATAGATAATAATAAATGCAATTCGGCATGCTCCGGAACTAAGGATTGAATTAATAATGTACTTTTCTTGGGGTCAATTCCTGCGCTTAACCAGTCTATTACCATTTCAGTAATATTTTCCTTTAAGTCAGCTGTTTCAGCATAACCAGTTGTAAGGGCATGCCAATCCACTATTCCATAATAGCACTTATATTCATCTTGTAATTTAATCCAATTAGCAAGTGCTCCAAAATAATTACCAATATGAAGTTTTCCAGTTGGTCTCATTCCGCTAAATATAACACCTTTCATGAAAAAATATTGCCTCCTTTATTGTCCTTTTCGAATATTACAAGAACTTTACGTATTATTTCAAATATTTTTAATTTTTTAATTTAAGTTTCTTCCTAATATCTTATTTATTACATAAATAATATTTTTTAATATTGTTATGATTTATAGATCTATTATTCAAATATCTACTCAAATATCCTATTTCATACAAAATACCTAAAAAAATAATATACTATAGGGAAAATAATTTTCCCTATGAAGCCTGTCCAGATAAGAAGCAATAAAATCAACATCCCATAAGTATTGTTTATCTTAAGGTATTTTTGAGCCCAACTACTTGGTAGAATACCTAAAATAATATGATGTCCATCCAAAGGAGGTATTGGCAATAAATTAAACAAGGCTAATGTTAGGTTTATAAGTACACCAGTTTGTAAAAATATCACCCATCCTCTTAAAAATGTTAATACTAAATTGGGGAGCATACTATAATAATTAAATATAATATTCTGTAAAAACATGTTATTTAACCTAATCAAGGCAGCGAATAAAAAAGCTGTTAAAATATTGGAAGCAGGTCCAGCAAAAGAAACCTTCATCATGTCTTTTTTAGGATTTTTCAAGTTATTATAATTGATTGGTACTGGTTTTGCCCAGCCAATTCGGAAGAGTAATAACATTAAAGTGCCAACAGGATCAAGGTGTGCCAGTGGGTTTAGCGTTAATCTTCCAGCTATTTTAGGAGTAGGATCGCCATAATAATAAGCTATAAAACCATGAGAGTATTCATGAATTGTAATTGCGATTAAAACTGCCGGTATACTCCAAAGTATTTCAAAAATATTGTTCAGCATTATAATCAAATAATCCTTTTTTTTAAAAGTCTTTTTATGAATTTTAATTCTTCATCTTTTTTAGTAAATACACCATTTAACTGAAGATAAAGTATTAACCTTAGTATTTTAGCATAAACTGGGCTAGGTTTCATTCCTAACTGAATTAAATCATATCCGTTTATATAAATACTGGTATTTTTATAATTGTTTAAATAATTTTTTATTCTTTCAAAGGCAATAGAATCTGACCTCTCTTCCAGTAATATTGCAAAAAGTAATTCATTAGATTTCTCATTTAAAATATAATAAATATTACTGGGTTTTAACTCTTTTTTCTTTAATTTACAGGATATCTGCTCTTTTTTAATAAATAACTCTTCAAGTACTTTAATTTTTTTTTCAGCATAGTCTATTTTTTTTTGAAATATAGCCATAGATAAATTTGACATTTCTAACAAGTAATAAATATATAATATTGTTTTATCAATATATATATGTGGAAAAATATCTTTCCACTCTTTAAGATTATTATCAATTTTATTGAAAATATTTACCAGTGATTCAGTTATTTTAATACCGGGAATAATTGAACTCAAAATACCTAATTCATTCATTCTCAGTAATACTTTTATCGGTTTTTTCTCCTTAAATATATTTACAAATTCCAGACTAATCCTTTTCTTTCTTATCCTGGAAATTAATCCTTCCTGAATTGCCTTTCTTAAAAATTTTTCGGTAGCATTCTCAAGTGTAAAATCATATCTTTGTTCAAATCTGATTGCTCTTATTATCCTTGCTGGGTCTTCAATAAAACTTAAATTATATAATATTCTAATTTTTTTTAACTCTAAATCTCTTTTCCCACCGAAGAAATCATATAACCTACCAAAATTTTTATTATTTAATTGGATTGCCATAGCGTTTATAGTAAAATCTCTTCGATATAAATCTTTTTTTATTGATGCAAATTCTACTTTTGGCAACGCTGCTGGAAACTCATAAAATTCTCTTCTGGCTGAGGCGAAATCTATTTTTAAACCATTTGGCAAAATTACCACAGCTGTCTTGAATTTTTTATGGCTCTTCATCTCTGCTTTTGTTTTTTTACAAAAAAAACGGGCAAATTTAATTGCATTTTCTTCAACAACAATGTCCAGGTCTAAATTTGGAAATCCTAGAAACAAATCCCTGACAATTCCCCCTACCATAAAAACTGAATAATCTAATTCATCCCCGGTTTCACCTATTTTATATAAAACATCTAAAATATCTTTTGGAAAAAATTGATGAATCAGAGATTTTATTTCTCTGTTTTCCATTGCAAATTTCCCGGAGCTTGTTTTAAATAATGAGTAAGATTCCTTATTTAAATCCTTATCTCCATACAAGCTTCTGATTAAATCAGTTCTGGTAATGATTCCTTCCAGCTTACCGCTATTGTTTATAACCAGCACCCTACCTATATCATTTTTTATCATTAATTCTTGAATCTCTAAAACAGGTGTTTCAGGATTTACACTTAATATATTTTCAGTCATATAATCGCCTACAGCTTCTTTTTCATAGTGATGGTGGTTTGCTTTATATATTTCCTGCCTTGTAATTATTCCTACTAGTTTACCCTTTTTAACAACCGGGAATCCATTATGACCATATCTTAGCATTATTTTTGAAGCCTCACCAATAGTAGTGCTTATTTCTATAGTCTTAACTGGAGTAGTCATTATATTTTTTGCAATTGTTTCTTGTTCTATTTTTTCATTAAGTATTTTTTTTATAACATCTTCTGCTTCTGGCAAGTTTTTATTTTTTATTACAGCAGATGCAGCCTGTGAATGACCTCCGCCACCAATTTCTTTTAAAATTAAACCCACATCAACAGATGGGCGATTACTTCTTCCAACAATATAAATTTTATTTTTCATATCTACCAAAACAAAAATAATATCACAATTAATAATTTCTATTAACTTGTGTGTCACCAGGGCCAGCCCTTCTACATAAATATCAGTTTTGCTTTTAGTAAAAACAATTCTAATTCCTTGAAAATAAACTTCTTTGGCCGTTGATAAGAGTTCATTTAATATTTTTTTTTGTTGAGAATTTAAGCCAACATTGGTAAATTTATTTACTGTCCTTAAATTAACTCCGACAGAAAACAAATAACTTAAGACTTCGATATCATCTTTAGTTGTAGTAGAAAACGAAAGCGATCCGGTATCCTCATATATTCCTAATGCAAACAAGGTTGCCTCTATTGGAGTGATTCTGATGTTTTTTTTAATTATCTTATTAAGTAAGATAGTGGTTGTCGCTCCTACTAACTTAATAATAGAATTTGAAGATTGTATATCATTTTCTGAAGGAGGGTGATGATCAAATATGTATATTTTTATATTTTTTTCCCCAATTATATTTGCAAAAACCCCTATTCTGTCAGCTTGTCTAGTATCAACAATTATCAGTTCAGTAATTTTTTTAAAATCAATATCTTTTAATTGTGTTATATTAAAAACTTTTCCATACAAGGAGATAAATTTGCGTACATTTTCTTCAATAGCGCCAGGAAATACAACAGCGGCTTCTGTAAATATTTTTTTTGCTGCAATCATTGAGGCAAGGCAATCAAAGTCAGCACTGGTATGCCCTATAATAACTTTCATAAATTTCCCCAATTATTAAATTATTTAAATGACTTGAACAATAAATTCATTGCTTTTTTGATGTTCTTTAATTTAATAATTATTCATTTAAAGAAACATGTTTTATGGTCTTAATTCTTTTCCGGAAATCATTTTAATATTATATAATATTTTGGATATCTAAATATTTATTTATTTTTAATTATATCATTATAATCCACAGTTGCCATAGATTACAGTGAGCCTATATTATTTTTTCTATTTTTAATTCCTGCAACAAATAAATATACATTAAAATAATTTATAGGTTTTTTAAAAAAACAGAAAACTTGTGGAAAATATGAAAAAATAATTACTGAAAACTATTTAAATATTTTAAATGCAATTTCATAACCTTTTCAGTTAAGTTATATTTTATGGTATTATTGTTTCTGTTATTTACAATGTTAAAATATAATTTTATCAATTCCAATCTTGATTGTAATTATTGTATTTTTTATCGAAGTAAAAATCAAAATAATATTGCCCGATTTGTTAGAATATTAAACAAATCAGGCAATATTATTTTAGTCATAATTTTATCGTTAAAACAAAGATTAGTTAATCATATATTGGTTATCGGTCTTTTTAATTACAAATATTAATATCTATAAAAATAGGGGTATAAAAACCAAAGAAACAATTGACATGACTTTGATTAAGATATTCATAGAAGGTCCAGCCGTATCTTTAAATGGATCTCCAACTGTATCTCCAATTACACCGGCTTGATGAGCAGGTGAATTTTTTCCACCATAATTTCCTTTTTCAATATATTTCTTGGCATTATCCCATGCACCGCCCGCATTAGCCATCATTATTGCTAAAAATACTCCTACTACTACAGATCCAAGTAGAAGTCCTCCTAATGCTTCGGCTCCAAGAGTTATTCCAACTAATATTGGAGCTATTACAGCTATTAATCCAGGTATGATCATTTCTTTTAAGGCGCCTTTAGTACTAATGTCTACGCATTTTTCTGGTTCTGGCTTGGCCTTTCCTTCTCTTAATCCAGGTATTTCTTTGAATTGTCTTCTTACTTCAGCAATCATTAGAGAAGCTGTTTTACCAACTGCTTCAATAGTCATTGCAGCAAAAACAAATGGTAATATGCCACCAATAAATATTCCAATCATAACCATGGGATTGGTAATGCTAATGACACTGATATCTACTGATTTACTGTATGCAGCAAATAAAGCAAGAGCGGTTAAGGCAGCTGATCCAATTGCAAACCCTTTCCCAATAGCTGCAGTTGTGTTACCAACAGCGTCTAATGAATCAGTAATTTCACGAACTTCATGTTTTAAAGCTGCCATTTCTGCAATACCACCAGCATTATCAGCAATTGGACCATATGAGTCCACAGAAACAGTCATTCCGACAATAGACAACATACCTACTGCTGCTACGGATATACCGTATAGTCCAGCAAAATGATGTGACAAATAAATAGCAAGGCATATAACCATTATAGGCAGAGCAGTGCTCTTTAAACCCACGGCAAATCCTTCAATAATTGTTGTTGCAGCACCAGTTAATGAAGCTTCTGCAATTCTTTTTACTGGTTTATAATCATAAGATGTATAGTATTCAGTAATAAAACCAATGCCAACTCCTGCAATCAAACCTGATATTGTTGCAAAAAATATAGCCATATTACCAAATAAGGTATAAGAAAGTATAAAAGCCGCAATTATTACCAAAAATCCACTGATATAGGTACCGGAATTTAAAGCCTTATGAATACTTTGATTATCTTTGGGTGAAATAAAGAAGGTAGCTATTATTACAGATATTACACCACATGAAGCTAATAATAGAGGATAAATGACATATGTGATTGAATTTTGTAAAATGCTGCCTAAAATCATACAGGATATAATTGAACCTACAAATGATTCAAATAAATCTGCTCCCATTCCTGCCACATCACCTACATTATCACCTACATTATCAGCAATTACTGCTGGATTTCTAGGGTCATCTTCAGGAATCCCTGCTTCTACTTTGCCTACCAAGTCTGCTCCCACATCAGCAGCTTTAGTATAAATACCACCACCAACTCTTGCAAATAGAGCAATAGAACTTGCTCCTAATGCAAAGCCATTAATCATATTTGGGTCTTCAAAGAAATAGTATAATATCCCTACTCCAACCAATCCAAATCCAGCAACAGACATTCCCATAACAGCTCCACCAGAAAATGCAATTTTTAATGCTTTTGCTAGCCCGGATTGCTCAGCAGCATATGTAGTTCTGGAATTTGATTTGGTAGCAATTTTCATTCCAATAAAACCTGCTAATGCTGAACAAAAAGCACCTAAAATAAAAGATATACCCGTAATGCTTCCTCTAACCCAAAATATAATTACAGCAATAGCAATTACAAAGAATATCAAAATAGAGTATTCTCTTTTTAAGAATGTCATTGCCCCAATCTCAATAGAATGGGATAGTTGCTTCATTATTTCAGTTCCAGCACTTTCACTTAAAACACGTTTAGCCAAAATCATTGCATAAAGCAAGGATATTAATCCACTTAAAATTATCAACAATTTTAAAGTTACCATAGCAAATATCTCCTTTTAATTTTTATATGCTTAATTATAAATTTTGATAATAATTGATAAAACCACAAGGTGGTTTCTCATTTTTATATTTACATTTAAGGAGAAACCACCTTATCTTAATTTAATATTAACTTATTATTTTAAATGCTTTAAAATACAATTAGCTTATTCCTTTAAAACAGCATGTGCTGCTGCTAATCTTGCGATTGGAACTCGGAAAGGGGAACAACTAACATAATTTAGTCCAATTTTATGACAAAATTCAACAGAGCTAGGTTCTCCGCCATGTTCACCACAAATACCGACTTCCAGGTCTGGATTGGTTTTTCTTCCCAGCTCAACGCCTGTTTGGACTAGTTTTCCTACACCTTCTGTATCCAGAACTTCAAACGGGTTTTCTTTTAAGATTCCTTCTTCAACATATTTCAGCAAGAATTTGCCTTCAGCATCATCTCTACTAATTCCAAATGTTGTTTGAGTTAAGTCATTTGTACCGAAAGAGAAGAACTCTGCATATTGGGCAATTTCATCAGCAGTTAAAGCAGCTCTTGGAAGTTCAATCATAGTACCTATTTTATAATCAAAGTCAACTTTTTCTTTAGCAATTATTTCTTTTGCTATTTTTTTTGTTTTCTCATATATAGGCTTTAATTCGTTTATATGACCTATTAAAGGTATCATTATCTCTGGTTTTACCTTGATTCCCTGCTTGGTTAATTCAACACTTGCCTCTATTATTGCCTTTACTTGCATTTCATATATTTCAGGGTATAATAGTCCAAGTCTGCATCCTCTTAATCCCAGCATTGGATTCATTTCCTGCAGCATTCTAATTCTATCAAGAATACCTTCTTCTTTTTCTAATTCTTCTTTATTTTGAGGTTTCTCTAGTTTTAATGTTGTAACTTTAACTAAAGTTTCTTCAAAGCTTGGCAAAAATTCATGCAAAGGGGGATCTAACAATCTAATTATGACTGGTAATCCCTGCATAGCTTTTAAAATACCAATAAAATCACTTTTTTGCATAGGCAACAATTTATCCAGTTGTTCTTGTCTGTCTTTCTTTGTATCAGAGATTACCATTTTCTGAACAATTGGTAAACGTTCAGGAGCCATAAACATATGCTCTGTTCTGCACAAACCTATTCCTTCTGCACCCAGATCTCTTGCTTTTTGAGCATCTTCAGGGGTGTCAGCATTAGCGTAAACTCCTAATTTTCTTATTTCGTCAGCCCAGGATAAAAGTAATTTAAAGTCTTCGCTCATTTTTGGCTCAATCATTGGAACTTTGCCTAAATATACACTACCAGTTCCACCATCTATAGTGATATAATCACCCTTTTTAATAGTTTTATCTTTTACAGTAAAAATTCCTTTTGCTGCATTTATTCTAATATCACTACATCCAGCTACACATGGCATACCCATACCTCTTGCTACCACAGCAGCATGGCTGGTCATTCCACCTCTACTGGTTAAAGTGCCTTTTGAAGTTACCATACCATGAATGTCATCAGGTGTAGTTTCAGTTCTTACCAGAATAACACTTTCTCCATTGTTTCCTTTTTCTTCAGCTTCATCAGCTGTAAAAACAACCTCACCAGAGGCAGCTCCAGGAGAAGCGGGCAAACCTTTAGCAATTGGTTCAATAACAGCTTCTGGGTCTATTCTACGATGTAAAAGTTGGTTAAGTTGTATTGGTTCAATTCTACTGACTGCTTCTTTTTTATCAATAATGCCTTCTTTTTCCATATCAACTGCAATTTTTAAGGCAGCTTGGGTAGTACGTTTCCCATTTCTAGTCTGTAAAATATGAAGCTTACCTTTTTCGATAGTAAATTCGTAATCCTGGACATCTTTATAATTATTTTCTAAAATTGTTACAGTATCAATTAACTCTTTATAAACTTCAGGCATATCATTTTTTAATTCATCTAATGGTTTAGGAGTCCTGATCCCTGCAACTACATCTTCGCCTTGTGCATTTAAGAGGTATTCTCCATAATTTTCTTTTTCTCCAGTTGAAGGGTTTCTGGTAAAACCAACGCCTGTTCCAGAATCATATCCCATATTACCAAAAACCATTTCCTGAACATTAACAGCTGTGCCCAGATCATCAGGAATTTTATTAATTCTTCTATAGGTTACAGCTCTTTTGTTACTCCAAGAGCTGAATACTGCTTCGATGGCCATATTAAGCTGATCTTTGGGATCGTCTGGGAAATTTTGTCCGGTATCTTTTAAAACTAATGCCTTATAACCTTTTACAACTTCCTTTAGCCCATCTACGGAGATATCAGCATCATATTCAACATCTTCTTTCTTTTTTATGTCTTCTAGTATTTCTTCAAAATGCTCACCATTTATTCCCATTACGACATTCCCAAACATCTGAATAAATCTACGATAACTATCATAAGCAAATCTTTCATCATTTGTTTTTTTGATAACACCTTTTATCGTATCTTCATTTAATCCAAGGTTTAAAATAGTATCCATCATTCCAGGCATTGAAAAAGCAGCCCCTGACCGAACAGATACCAGAAGAGGGTTTTTAGAATCCCCAAATGGTTTTTGAGATTTTTCTTCTAATTTTTTCAAATTTTCTTCTACTTGTTCACTTAATCCCACCGGGAATTTTTTATTGCCATCAGTGTATTCAATGCATGCCTCAGTCGTAATTGTAAAACCTTGAGGAACAGGCAATCCCATATTGGTCATTTCGGCTAGGTTTGCCCCCTTACCTCCCAATAAGCTTCTCATATCTTTGTTGCCTTCACCAAAAAAGTATACATATTTCTTCATAGTAATTATTTCTCCTTCCATTATTGGTTTTTGTTTATGTATATTTTTAATATAAATTTTCTACTTTACTTAAAAATATTTATCTTATAAATTAAATCATTTAAAGTTGCCTTTTGCAAGAGCAATTTTAGATAAATCTGCAAGGGAATTATAAATTTCGGCAATTTTTTTTAATAGTGACAGCCGATTATTTCTAATTGTAATATCCTTTTCCATAACCAGGACATTATCAAAAAAAATATCTAAAGGTTCGTTTAGTTCTTCCAGATAATGCAATATTTCCTTATATTTTTTAACCTTTAAAGAATTATTTATTTTATCACTTAGTTTAGTATATTCATTAAATAATAATTTTTCTTCTTCCGTCTGGAAATACATTTCATTGATAAAATAAGATCCATTATCCAGGTTTTTAGATAAATTTTGAGACCTGGTGGCAGCTGTAATAATTTTACCAAAATTACTTGTATTATAAATTTTGTTAATTGTAGTGATTCTAGACAAAACATCAAGTATATTATCATTATCTTTAGACAATACAGCATCAATAATATCATAATTATAACCTTGTTCCAGGGCTAAATTTTTAAAACGTTGAAGAATAAAGCTGATAACATCTTTTCTCAGTTTATGTATATTATAAATTGTATCATCTTCACCTAGTATTAATTTAATATTCAAATCTATCAATTTACCCAAAGGGATATCTAATTTGTTATTTATTACAATGTTTATTATTCCAAGAGATTGCCTTCGCAAGGCATAGGGATCTTGCGATCCATCAGGGATAATATTATTCAGAAAACAAGAAACAATATTATCCAATTTATCTGCAATGCTGACAATAATACCGGATTCTGTTTTTGGCAGAAAATCATTAGCAGACCTGGGCAAATAATGTTCATATATACCATCAGCAACTTCTTTATTTTCTCCTTGCAGTAGCGCATATTCTTTTCCGATAATTCCTTGTAATTCAGGAAATTCTTTTACCATTTCAGAAATTAAGTCAGTCTTACATATTTGAGCTGTTCTTTTAATATTTTTTAATTTTTCAGTGTCCAAATTTAATAAAAAACCTAATTTTTCTGATAAAGCAATCAATCTTTCAGTTTTATCAAATAAAGAACCTGCATTTTCTTGAAATATTACCTTTTTTAGCTTTTCTAATTTTTCATCTAAAGGCTTTGAAGTTCTCTTGGCTGTTTTCAGATCTTCTTGATAGAAAAATATTGCATCTTCCAATCTTGCCTTTAGAACTCTTTCATTCCCTGTTATTATTTTTTTGCTAAACTCTAAATCATTACCATTTATTGCTACTAAAAAAAATGGCAGTAAATTACCTTCTTCTGAATATACCGGGAAATACTTTTGATGATTAATCATGACTGATTCAAGCACTTCGGTGGGTAATTTTAAGTAGTTAGCATCAAATTGGCCGGTAAGTATCCTGGGAAATTCAACTATATTCTTGACTTCTTTTAATAATTTTTCATTAATCAAGTTATTGGCATTAATTTTTTTTAATGCTTTTTTTGACTGTTCTCGAATTAGTTTTTCCCTCTTTATTGGATCAATAATAACAAAACTTTTTTCTATTTTTTCAAAATAGTCATCTACTGAACAGACATTAATATAATCTGGCGAAAGCAGTAAATGCCCAAAAGTCTTTCTGTCGGATTTAATATATTCAATACTGATTGGGATAACTTCTTCATTATACAAAGCTAATAACCATCTAATTGGTCTAATAAAACGTAAAGAAGATTTTCCCCATTTCATAGTTTTTTGAAAATTAAAAGAAGAAATAATATCTTTTAATATATCTGGTAACAAATCTACAGTATTACATCCCTTAATAGTTTTGCTGGCAAATAAATAATCTCCCTTGTTTGTTTCTTCTACAACTAATTCTTCAACTGCTAAATTGTTAGCCTGGGCAAATTTTATTGCAGGTTGAGTAGGTTTTCCATTTTCATCGAAAGCAATATTTTTTGAAGGACCTTTTATTTTTCTGAATTCATCCTTTTGCTTTTCTTCTAGATTTTCCAGATAAATACCGATTCTTCTGGGTGTCCCAAATGAATATATATTTTTATATTCAATTTTCATTTTATTGAAAATATCTTTTGTATTTTTTTCCAAGTCAGCAATAATTCTATCAATATACATTGAAGGGATTTCTTCAAGACCTATTTCTAATAACAATTTATTCATTCAGCATTCCTTTTTTATTAGCGGATACCCGAGGATTTCTCTTTTTTCAATATAATTCTGAGCACATATTTTAGCTAATTCTCTTACTCTGGAAATATAACCAGTTCTTTCTGTAACACTTATTGCACCTCTTGCTTCTAACAAATTAAATGTATGAGAGCATTTTAAGGTAAAATCATATGCTGGTATTGGTAATTTTTTTGTTAATAAATTTTTTGCTTCTTTTTCATAAATTTTAAATAAACTTAAAAGCATTTTCACATCAGCATCTTTAAAGTTGTATAAAGACTGTTCAACTTCTGCTTGGTGTTGTATTTCCCGGTAGGTAATGGTATCATTCCAGAGCAAATCAAATATATTTTCTTTTTGTTGAATAACCATTGCAAGCCTCTCTAATCCATAAGTTATCTCAACAGATATCGGTTCTAAATCTATACCTCCGGCTTGTTGAAAATAAGTAAATTGAGATATTTCCAATCCATCTAGCACTATTTCCCAACCTAACCCCCAAGCTCCCAAGGTGGGGGCTTCCCAATCACCTTCCATAAATCTTATATCATGTTCATTTCTGTAAATACCTATTTTTTCAAGACTGTTTAAATATAAATTCTGAATGTTATCTGGTGAAGGCTTCATGATAACTTGAAATTGATAATGCTGTTGAACACGATTAGGGTTCTCTCCATACCGACCATCAGCAGGTCTTCTAGAAGGTTCAACATAAGAAGCATTCCATGGTTCAGGCCCTAGCACACGTAAAAAAGTTGCTGGATTCATAGTTCCTGCACCAACCTCGGTATCATAAGATGTTAGAATAATACAACCATTATTACTCCAAAATCTTTGTAAATTAAAAACTATATCCTGTATATTCAAAATCTGTTTCCTCAATTAACATATTTTTTAAAATATCAATAAATAGAATAGTATATAAAATATATTTATTTTAAATAAATATATTTTTTGCTTATTCACAGAATAATGTGTAATTCTAATAGGGGTAAAAACATCTTTATAAATATAGCAAAATCATAATATGATGTCAAAAAAAGATTGGCATGATTTCACATTCTAAAATTCTTTTTTATAATAACTTTATTCTATTCAAGAAATTTTTACTTAAATTTACTATTTCAAAATGATATTCCAGATACTTGTCAGTTAAAACATTTAAATCATCTAAATCTGATTTTGAAACTTTTTTATTATGTATTTTACTTAAATCAGCAACTAATATTCTTCCTAATAATTGAAGACAGTACTTGGTAATAATGATTTTATAATAGCTTTGTATTTTTTGACAGTCACTACATAGTATTCCGCCGTTTTGGATATCAAACATATAACTTTCACTACATACAACTTTCTTCTGGTTGCAATTAGCACAATAATTTATTTTGGGGCTATAACCCATTAAGGATAGCAGCTTCCATTTAAAAGCAGCAATTAATAATAAAGGGTTTTTTTCTACTCTAAGGAAACTAAATACATCTTTTGCTAATAAATAAAGAGATTCATTTGAGTCTTCATCTGCAGTCACTTTATCAATAATTTCTGCACATTGTAATGCCAGTCCATAAAGATATAAGTCTTTACATTCAGAAAAAAAAGATGCAATGATTTCAGTTTGACTTATTATATTCAAATTTTTTCCTTTAAATGCCAAAATATTAACTAGAGTCAGGTTTTCAAGGCTACTGCCAAATTGACTTTTTGTTTTTCTTACACCTTTCGCAATAGCCCTTATTTTGCCATAATTTTGAGTATATATTGTTAATATTTTATCTGATTCATTCAATTTAAAATTTTTTAACACTATGCCATTTGTTCGAAACAATCGACTGGACATTTCAAAATACCTATTCTTAAATATATTGATAATATATTTATATTATAATTGTAACCACTAAATATGAAAAATATAAAAATATCAAACCTGAAATTAAGCTATTTAAATATTTATAAAAGAAATCCTCTGCAAGTATAATTCATTCTCTATAGACTCTATAGATTAAAATCGCTGTTTTTATAAAAATAGTTAAATTTTCTAAAATACTCTCTATACTACGCTAGTTGGGAATTTAAAAGCAATAGGATTAGAGTTTACTTTTGATATCTTTAAAATTTAATTCTACTAAAATTTATTTGTTTATTTTTTTATTACTTTAACCAAATTTCTATATCAGAAGGAACAAGGTGAATCCAGATATTTCCATCCTGAAAATTTATTTCTTCATTCTCATTATTTAGATAAAAGACTGTTCTTTCATTTATGTTTTGCTTCTCCCACCTAACGACTCTTTGAATGCCATTTTGAAAGATTCTTGCAATTCCTTCTCCTACCAATTTAATGTCTAATCGACCTTCTAGGTCATCTTCTATTTTTTCAACTGGCACATGTTGTATAATTATGCTAGATGCATTAATAGGAATTAAATCATTGTTATCCATGTGGGGCCTCTGATTTACATATCTGAAATATAATTTATCATCTTTGCTATATTCATAATTCACCTGATAATCAGAATTATATTTGATAGATATTTTGGATACATTTTTTGAATCAGAATTAATTATCTCAGCATTTCTAATTAGAGATTTATTATTTCCAAATTTTTCCATCAATTTATTTAAACTGTCGGTATTCTCTCGTATTTTCTTTATACTAGTAAACAAATTTATCCAGCCACCAATTTTATTATCTCTCCAATATAACAAAGGAAAATTCATTTCATCTAAATCTAAAACTTTCTCATTCTTTAAACTTTGTCCTCCACAATGGATAAATATTGCTGACCATTCTGAACATATTCTTGAAAAATAATAACGGCTGCTTCTTATTGGACCAATAACAATATCTTTTTCTTCCGGGTTTAAAAATAAAGCCATCAATCTGGTAAAAGGATATTCAACTGGAATTTCATAAATAATATCTGCTTCTCCCAAACCCTTTTGAATATCTCTTTCTTTGAATGAATTACCAATCATTGCTGCAATTGGCCTGTTCTCGTGCTCATGCTTTGCAAAGCATTCTATTCTTCTGGAATTAAAATCAGATACATTACAAAAAAAACAAATTAAAATCACTATTATAAAAAAGCAATTATTTTTATATCTTTTCATCTCATAAAATAAAAAGTAATTTAAACTGAAATATAAACAAAGTTGGCCTTCTGATTAAAATAATATTTCTCTTTTAAACAATATCTGCTGAAACTGTACTGATGGACAATAAATACATTTTTTAAATCTTATATAAATATTTAATTTATGCCAATATCCTTTTCAATCTTTTCAAGAATCAATTTCTCTTCTGCTTGCATTATTTCTCTTTCTTTTTCGGCCTCATGATCAAAACCCAATAAATGCAATAAGCCATGAATAATTAAAATAATTAGCTCTTTTTCAAAAGAATGTCCATTTTCTTTTGCTTGTATTTCGGTCATTTCCGTAGAAATTACAATATCGCCTAATAAACAATCTTCTAGATCTGTTTCTTTAACTTTTACTGATACCAAGTCTTCATCAATCACTTCTCTCATACTAAATGCCAATACATCAGTTGGTTTGTTAATCTTTCGGTAAATATGGTTTAATGTTTGAATTTCCTCATTTTCTGTTAGCAAGATGCTAACTTCGCAATCATGTTTTACTTTCCCCATCTTCAATATTGTTCTTATCACCATTTTTATTTTCGTAAGACTGATTTGTTTTTTCTGTTTGTTTTTTATTAACACTTTCATTCTGCATTTGCTCCTTCTTTAACTGGCTAATCAATTCTTCATCAGGATACTCAATGCGACTATGAAACATTCCAATAAATATTTTTGAGAATACTTCTTTAATTTTTGTCAAATCCTTTAGAGTTAAATTACATTCGTCTAATTGTCCATTTTCCAAACATCTGTTTACTACGCTTTGGGTTAAATTTTTGATCCTGCTGGATGTTGGACTATTAAGAGTCCTGGCTTCTGCTTCTAAGATATCTGCCAACATAATAATTCCCGCTTCTTTACTTTGGGGTTTAGGTCCTGAATATCTATAGTTTTCTTCGTTTACTGTGCCAGATTTAACAGCATTTGTTTGTAAGGCTTTATGAAAAAAATAGCTGATTAAGCCAGTGCCATGATGCTGATTTATAATATCTATTATAGCTTTTGGTAATCGATATTTTTTCGCCATTTCAACTCCATCTTTTACATGCGATGCTATAACCAGGGCACTTAGACTGGGCTCCATATCATCATGAGAATTTTTATACGCGTCTTGATTTTCAGAAAAAAAATAAGGCCTTTTTAATTTCCCTATGTCATGATAATATGCACCTACTCTAGTCAGCAGAGCATTTCCTCCAACTTCTTCAGATGCTGTTTCAGCAAGATTGCCAACCACCACACTATGATGATAGGTTCCAGGAGCCTCTACCAGTAGTTGCTTTAATAACGGTTGGTTGGGATTTGATAATTCCATCAGTTTAAATGATGAAGTAATGTCAAATAGACTTTCTAAAAAAGGGAGAATCCCAATTGTAAGAATTGCTGATATTATTCCATTGAGCGCGCCCCACATGCTATTTTCCAGTATCATCTGGGTAGTGTTATTGCTAATTAAACCTAAAGCAAATATTGTAAACACATTAATAACTGCTATAAGCAAACCGGCTCTTGTTAGACTTGATCTCTGTATTGCTTTTCTAATACTAAAAACAGCTACCACTCCTCCTATAAATGCTATGATTATGAAACTTATCTCTCCCTCTCCTAAAAACATAAACCCCAGGTTTATTGAAAGGAGAAAAGTCATCCATAAAGATAACCTGGAATCTATAGTAATAGCAATTAACATTGACGCAAAAGCCATTGGAATCAGATAACCTGAAATTTCCCCTGATATTTTTGCCAATAACATCATGAAAACATAAATAATACTTAATAGTATTAATTTATTGATATCTTCATACAATCTTCTATAAAATATATACAGATAAATTCCTATTAAAAAGATGAATAATAAATTAACTGAGAATAAACCAAGAATATTCCTGAAATGTAAAATAGAATTTTGAAGTCCTAATATTTTTAGTATTTCTATCTGATCTGGTTTAACTATTTCACCTTTTCTTATTATTATCTGGTCTTTCCTGATAATATTCTTAACATCTCTCACATTAGCTATAGACTCAATTCTTTTCTTCTCAGTAGCCTCCACATCTAAAAACAAACTTGGTTTTAAAAATTCTTCTCCTAAAGGGCTTGCTAAAAACGCAACATATGAGCTAGTAGATACATCACTTATTTCTTTTATAATTTGCTTTTTCATTTCTTCTAAATCATCTTCTCTTATTCCCTGTTCCATCAGCTTTCTTATTGATAAAAAAATGCTTTTTTCGATTTCTTTCAATGATTCATGATCAATTTCCAGCAGGTTTATTATGGTTGATTCTTCCAAATATAAAGAATACTTTTCATTTAAATTTCTTATTTCAGTAATAGGATCATCCTCATTGAAAATATCACTTATTTGACTGTCTCGGACATCAAAAGTAGTATTATTTTCAGAAAAGCCGTATTGTGCCCTTATCTCTTTTAAATCAGTAAAAAAATTAGCGATGTCTTTTTCTACATTTTCTATGCTGGCTAAATTTAAATTGTAAACTTCTTTTATTGATCTTGCAGCTTCATCTTTTAATTTTTCGGTGGCTTTTTGATCAACGTATTCAATAGTTTGGGGAGCAACAATATCTTTATTAGCCACTTCACCTTCTTTAAAGTTAATCTTCCCTGGGAAAAAATTTATTGATATAATGAAAGTAATTGCAGACACTACTAAAAATAATACAAGTAGCCTGTGGAAAAAAAACTTATCAAACAAGTTCTTTGTATTTTTTGAAAATTTACCTTTTTTCATTTTTTTTAACCATCTTTTTATTCATCATATATTGTTATTGTTTTCTATTTTGTCTATTTGGTTATACTCATTTTCATATGCACGGATTATCTCTCTCACTAACCTATGCCTTACTACATCTTTTTTTTCAAGGTAGACAAATTCAATTCCTTTTATATTATTTAATATTTTTGCTATTTTGATCAGGCCAGAGTTGGTTTTTTGCGGTAAATCAATTTGTGTTACATCTCCAGTTACAATAATTTTTGATCCAAAGCCAAATCTGGTCAAGAACATTTTCATTTGACCAAGGGTTGTGTTTTGAGCATCATCCAGTATTATAAAAGAATTGTTTAAAGTTCTTCCTCTCATATAAGCAAGTGGAGCAACTTCAATTATTCCGCGATCTATATAATTCTGAAATTTATCTGAAGGCATCATCTCATATATTGCATCATATAAAGGCCTGAAATATGGATCTATTTTTTCCATTAAATCCCCTGGCAAGAAACCAAGACTTTCGCCTGCTTCAACAGCTGGCCGTATTAGAATAATTCTTTCAACTTCTTTTTTTTTCAAAGATGAAATAGCCAGGGCAACAGCTAAATATGTTTTACCACTTCCCGCCGGACCAATTACAAACAATATATCATTGTGCTTAATCTTTTCTAAAATTTTTCTTTGCCCAAAAGTTTTAGGTCTAATTATTTTATCCTTTTTGAAGACCTGAATTGCTTCCTGGTATAACTCATCTAAGTTGTAACCAATACTCTCTTCCATCATATCAATCTGATATTTAATTTCAGATAAATGAACAGAGTGCCCTTTACGGATAACAATTAAAAGATCTTCTATGATTTTACTTGCCTTATCAACATTATTTTTTTCACCAGATACTGTTATATAATTGCTGTTTCTTGTTGAAACGTTTACTAACAAAGACTCACTTATAAGTTTTATTTTTGTATCTAGATGTCCAAATAATTCTCTTATTTCATCTTTGCTGTTTATTATAATATTATGCTCATCCATTAGTTACCTCATTTTGTTTATCTGTAAATTACGTTTGCATTTACCTAATAAAAATCACATGTATTTTAATTTATAATTATTATAGTTGTATAAAATAGCAACACTGAATTATTCTGTTAATGCATAATTATACAATAAAATTCTGTATTAAGTTAATTTATATTAATAGTAAAAGTGGTGTATTTCGTTAGGTAGAACTTTCTAAAAAATATAATTAAAAAGGCCCAGCTTAAAAACTGGGCCTTTTTAATTATATTTTGCTTAAAAAAGAAAAAAATAATTTTTATTTTCCTCTTTTTCTTTTCTTGACTCTTGACATTTATTCCTAATTTTAACATTTTAGTATGAGTACCAGCTTAAAATATTTAAACGCTAAATTAATTTCTTCCTCTCCTTTTTTTCTTTCTCTGGGCTGCTATTAGCTTTCTTTTTCTTCTTTCACTGGGCTTCTCGTAATATTCATGTCTTTTTATATCAGAAATAATGCCGCTTTTCTGGCATTCTTTTTTGAAACGCTTTAACGCATGATCAAATTCTTCATCTTCTCTTACTCTTATCGTTGCCATGCCTTCACCCCCTTTTTTACCATGATAAGCACTAACTGCAACAATTTTTAGCAATTTAATAGATATTATATATTATTGATTAAAAATGTTCAAGATAACATTTAAAGTTATGTGATTTTTTTATCATATAGAATTATTCTAAATTTTAATTAATTTTCTAAACCATTTCAGACAAATTCTTTACTAAAATTCGTTGTTATGCTAGACTTAACAATAGTTATTTTTATAAAATGAAAGGAGATAAGAGTATTGTTCATATTTTTAAATAAAATAACAAAAATTACTGTCTTTGTTTGTATCTTTTTTTTATTAATTTTACCGTTACATGTTTTATCGGCTGAAGAAACTGGTGAAACAGAAAAACCCTTACTTGTTATAAATGATGAAGGTGTTACCTTGGAAACTTTTAATAATTACTGGAATTTAATTCCAAATGAATACAAGGCAGAGCTAAATAAAGAAGATTTGCTACAACAGTTAATTACTCAAACCCTGCTAGTGCAGCAAGCTAATAATTTAAATTTACAAAGTGATCCTGAAATTTCTTTCCAAATTAAAAATACTATTGATCAAATATTAATTCAAGTACTACTGGAAAGAGAAATTATCGAAAAGACCTTCTTGGAAGATAATGAGATACAGTCATATTACGATGAAAACAAAGAAAATTATTGGAAGGAAGAAGAAATTTATGCCTTAAATATTATTGTTGAATCAGAAGAGGAAGCTAATGAAATAATTCAACAATTAAAAGAGGGCAAAGATTTCTCAGAAATAGCAAAAGAAAAATCTATTGCTTCCAGTGCATCTATAGGTGGTGATATTGGTTTTATAAGTAAAGGGACCTTAAAAACTGATATTGAGGAAAAATTGTTTATTCTGAATTTAGATGAAATTAGCGAAATTATCCAAATAGATAATAATTTTCATATTTTTAAAGTTATAGAAAAAATTCCGGCAGGATATACAGAATTGGCAGAGGTAAAATCAGAAATTGAATCCCAGCTTCTTCCTGCAAAACAACAAGAAAAATTTGATCAATATCTAAAAAATCTTGAAGACCAAGCTCGGATAGAGAAAAATTTGGAATTATTAGATTTAGATAGCGAATAAATTAAATATTTTAAAAAAAATAGAGAAAGCTAAATTGCTTTCTCTATTTTTTTTAAAGGTGCATATTTCAAGGATAACCTTTTAATTCCCTCTTGTTTAAAATATACTGTAATAAAAATGTCTTTTTCTGTATCGATTTTATTTATTACTTTTCCTTCTCCCCAATTTGCATGCAGCACAATGTCACCATTATTAACTTCAAATGATTTATTCTCATTTTGGTTGTTTATTAGTAAAGAATTTGGCGCAATCTTTACTCTCTCAAGATATGTCTCAGGTATTTCTTTTAAAAACCTAGAAGGTTGGTAATATTTAGTCTTGCCATCTACAATTCTTCTCCAGCAATATGAAAGATATAAGTTTTCCATAGCCCTGGTCATACCAACATAGCATAATCTTCTTTCCTCTTCCAAATCAGACTGGCTAATTAAACTTCTGCTGTGAGGGAATACCCCTTCTTCCATTCCTGTCAAAAATATAACTGGAAATTCTAATCCTTTTGCACAATGCAATGTCATTAGATGTACTTTTTTATAACCTTCATCATTTTCTATATTAACATTGTCACTGCTCGTAATCAGAGATATATAGGTCAGATAATCATGCAGATTAGAGAGATTATTTGCTCTTTCATATTCTTTAATTGATTGTAAAAATGACTTAACATTTTCAATTTTATTTTTTACAATAATTTTATCTTCTTCTTGATCTAAAACATCATAATACTTTATACCGTTAATCAACTCTTCTGTCAAAAGAGAAACATTTTGAGATAACTCTTTTAATTTTTTAAACAGACCAAGTTGTATGTTAATTTTTTCTTTATTTTTAATATTTATTCTTTTCCCAGCATTTTCTAAATAAATTGGGAAAATATCAATAATAGGCTTTTTGCTTTCATCGGAAATATCAACTATTTTTTGAAAGCTCTTAGGGCCAATACCCATTTTATCAATTTCCAACCATCTGCGATACATTTCCTGGTCATAAGGATTATCAATTAATTTAAGTAAATAAATAATATTTTTTATTTCTTTTCTTTCGTAAAACCTCATTCCTCCAATTATAGTAAACGGAATATTTTTTTTAGAAAATATTTCTTCAAAATATCTAGATTGTGCATTGGTTCGATACAAAACAGCAATATTATTCCAATTTAAATTATTATTTTTTTTAATAATCTTTATTTCCTCAGCTACAAATTCAGCTTCATTAATCTCGCCATTTGCTTCATATATTTTTATTTTTTCTCCTCCTTCTTTTTTTGTCCATATTTCCTTTTTTTTACGATAAGAATTATTTCGGATTACAAAAGATGCTCCTTTTAGAATTGTATCTGTTGAACGGTAATTTTGTTCTAGTTTTATTATCTGACAATTCGAATAGTCCTTTTCAAAATCAATAATATTGCTGAGCTCAGCTCCTCTAAATTTATATATGCTTTGATCAGGATCACCTACAACAAATAGATTATTATTAATTTTTGAAAGGTGATTAATCAGTATATACTGAGCATGATTAATATCCTGATATTCATCCACAAGTATATATTTAAATTTATTTTGGTAATATATTAAAATATCTGGGTAGTTATCAAATAACTGTACTGTCTTTAAGATCAAATCCCCGTAGTCTAAAGCAGTACTTTTTTTCATTTCTTCCTGGTACATTTGATATATTTGGGCTATCTTTTTATAATAAAAACCAATTGACTCATTTTCGAAATCATTTTCGTCTATTAATTTATTTTTAGAATTTTCTATAATACTATAAATTGTTTTTGGCCTATATTGCTTGTAATCCAGGCCTAGTTGTTTAATTATTTTTCTTATTATTCTTAAACTATCATTTTTGTCATAGATATTAAAATTTTGCTTATATCCTAAACTGGAACAATGTTTATACAAAATTCTTACACAAATCGAATGAAAGGTTCCTAACCAAATTCCATTAAAATTTTGCTTTAATTCTTTATTATTATTTTCTATTCTATTTTTAATTTCATTTGCAGCTTTATTTGTAAATGTAACAGCTAAAATATTGCCAGGCAATACATTTCTTGTCTTCAAAATATAAATGATTCGCTGTATTAAAACACTTGTTTTCCCACTTCCAGCACCAGCCATTACCAGCACCGGACCATCTTTCGCTTTTATTGCTTCTATCTGGGCATCATTATATGCTTCAAGCATGTTTTTATACCTTTCTATTGGTTATTTAAAATAATAACACAAAAAAAGAAATCCAGTTCCAATAAATGCAATAAATTAACTCTTCCGGATTTCTTTTTTATAATTTAGTTTATATATTTAATGTTAATTAAAAATGCTTTTTATCCTATCAATTCCTTCAATAATTTCTTTTAACGAAATTGCATATGATAATCTTAAAAATCCTTCTGCTTCAAATGCGCTTCCAGGAATCACAGCAACTCCCGTTTCTTTCAAAATATAATTTGAAAGCTGTAAAGAAGATTTTACTTCTTCTCCTTCAAAAACAATTCCAGACTTTAATATTTCAGTGATATCGGGGAAAATATAAAAAGCACCTTCCGGGATTGCACATTTAAAACCTTTAATTTCATTTATTTTTTCAGTAATAACTTTTCTTCTTTTATCAAATTCAGTTCGCATAAATTCAATCGAGTCCTGATTGCCGGTAAGCGCTTCTACGCTTGCTTTTTGAGCAATGGAATTGGCATTGGAGGTGCAATGCCCCTGTAGTTTGGACATTCCTTCCACTATCTCCGCATTAGCTGCGGCATAACCAATCCTCCAACCAGTCATAGCATATGATTTTGAAACACCATTAATGAGAATAGTTTTTTCCTTCACTTCAGGGCTAAAAGCAGCTATGGAATAATGTTTGGTATTATCATAGACTAGTTTTTCATAAATTTCATCGCTGATACAATAAATATCATTATCAACTAATAAGCTGGCTATTTTATTAAGTTCAATAGGAGAATACACTGCTCCAGTAGGATTATTAGGGGTATTTAATAATAGTAATTTGGTCTTCTTTGTAATAGCTTTTTTTACTTGTTCTGCTGTCAGTTTAAAACCATCTTCAAGTGTAGTTGGTACAAATACAGGCTTTGCTTGTGCTAATTTTATCTGTTCTGTATAGCTTACCCAGCAAGGAGTAGGTAAAATTACTTCATCACCAGGATCGCATATAGTCATGATAGCATTATATAAAGAGTGTTTCGCACCATTAGAAATAATTATTTCTTTTTCATTATAAAAAAGATTATGATCCTTTTTCATTTTTTCTATAATTGCTCTTTTTAATTCAGTAATTCCTGTAAGCGAGGTATAATGTGTAAAACCTTCTTTTATAGCCTTGATGGCCTCTTCCTGTATGTTTTTTGGGGTATCAAAGTCAGGCTCACCAGCCCCAAAACTGATAATATTTTTTCCTTCTGATTTCATCTTTATAACTTGTGCTGTTATGCTTAATGTTTCAGATGGACTTACATTTCTAATCCTTTCTGATAAAGTCATATAATTTCTCCTCCAGTAAATTATTTATTATTAAACAAAGTCTGACCAATCTAAATATTTCTTTTCTTTTCCTTTAAAAACATCAAATAGCTTACTTTGCAGCTTAGTACTGATGGGACCTCTTTCTCCCTTGCCAATAGTATAATGGTCAATTTCCCTGATAGGGGTTAGTTCAGCAGCAGAACCGGCAAAAAATGCTTCATCAGCAAGATATAGAACATCACGTGCTGCAAACTCCTCTTTTAACTCATAACCCATATCTGTTGCAATTTTAATTACAGTTTTTCTGGTAATTCCCTCCAATACAGATGTCAAAGGAGGAGTAAAAATAATACCATCTTTAACCCAAAATATGTTCTCTCCAGGTCCTTCAGCAACATAGCCATTACTATCTAAAAGAATTGCTTCTTCAACTCCTGATTCCATGGCTTCCATATTGGCAAAAATAGAGTTAATATAATTACCACAAATTTTTGCCTTTGCAGAAGTAGTATTAATATTACTGCGCTGCCAGCTTGATATAATCGCCCTGACACCTTTTGCTAATGCTTCTTCACCTAAATAAGCTCCCCAATCCCAGGCTGCAATCATGACTTTTACGGGACAACTAAAAGGGTTTAAACCTAATCTATTGTAACCGCGATAAACTAAAGGCCTGATGTAACAACTCTCTAATTTATTTTCTTTAACTATATTTTTAATAGCGGCAGAAATTTCTTCTCTAGAAAAAGGGATCTCCATTCTTAATATTTTAGCTGAATTAAAAAGTCTCTCAACATGATCCTTCAATCTGAATACGGCAGGGCCTTTATCAGTTTTATACGCTCTGATCCCTTCAAACACTCCACTACCATAATGAAGCGCATGGGTTAAAACATGCACTTGGGCTTTGTCCCATTCAACCATTGATCCATCCATCCATATTTTTTCTGATTTCATTAAAAATATCCTCCCTATATATATTCTTTTAAACAAACAGAAATATCAAATAATTTCTGCTTTGTTATTAAATTTCTTGATATACTCTTTTAAAAATATAGTCAATATGTTTTAAGTAATAATTATAATTAAAACACGAGTTAATTTCATCTTCTTTCAGGTATTTTTTTATAACTGGGTTTTTTATTAACAATTCTTTAAATTTTCTATTTTCTTCCCATGATTTTAATGATATTTCCTGTACTATTTGATAGGCATTTTCTCTTGATAAGCCTTTTTCAGTTAATAAAAGCATTACCCTTTGAGAAAAAATAAGTCCTCCTGTTGTTTCAATATTTTTTTCCATATTTTCTTTATTTACCTTTAAATTTTCTAAGATAAAATGAAATTTATTCAGCATATAATCTAATAATATAGTACTATCTGGCAAAACAATTCTCTCTACTGATGAATTTGAAATATCTCTTTCATGCCATAAATTATTATTTTCTAAGGCTGACAAAGCATACCCTCTCAAAATTCTTGATAAGCCGCATATTCTTTCACATAGAATTGGATTCTTCTTATGTGGCATCGCGGATGAACCTTTTTGTCCTTTGGCAAAACTTTCTTCCATTTCTAATATTTCTGTTCTTTGAAGGCTTCTTATTTCAGTAGCAAATTTTTCTAATGATGAGGCAATAACAGCTAAAACGCTTACATAATGCGCATGCCTGTCTCTTTGTATGATTTGGCTAGATATTCCAGCAGGTTTTAATTTTAATTTTTTACAAACCAGTTCTTCTATTTGTGGATCTATATGAGCAAAAGTGCCAACCGCTCCTGATATTTTACCATAGTTTAATTCTTCGGTAGCATATTTTAATCTATTTAAATTTCTCAACATTTCAGAATACCACAATGTAAGTTTAAAACCAAAAGTAATCGGTTCAGCATGTACACCATGAGTTCTTCCTATCATGACAGTTTTTTTGTGCTGGAATGCCAGCTTTTTTAAATCTGATATTATTAAAATCATATCATTAACAAGACAGTTTGAAACCTTTTTTAAGACCAGGCTCAAAGCAGTATCTAAAATATCAGAAGATGTTAGTCCCTGATGAAAATAGCGGGAGTAGTCTCCTAAATTTTCACCTACGCTTGTTGTAAATGCCAAAACATCATGTCTGGTAATTTTTTCAATTTCATTTATTCTTTTTATTGAATATTTTGATTTTTCTTTTATTATCTTGAATGTACTATTGTCAATAATTCCCAATTCTTTTCTTGCTTCGCAAACTGCTAATTCCACTTTTAGCCAAGAATCGTATTTTTCTTTATCGTTCCATAATGACTTCATAGGGTTTAGCGAATATCTTTCAATCAATTTTATCATCTCCTACATATTTAAATTATCAATTAGATTAATAAATTTTTTATCTGATAATAGTTTGTGATCTTTTTGGGCCAACTGAAATTATAGCAGCTTTGCAATTAGTTAATTCTTCTATCCTGAAAATATATTTCTTTGTATTTGCGGGCAATTCATCAAAGTTTTTTATATGGTTTATTTCTTCCTTCCATCCTTCAATTTCTTCGTATATTGGAATAATATGCTGTACCAATTCACTATCAGCTGGATAATAATGATAAATATCACCTTTTATTTTATAAGCATTGCATATTTTAATTTTCTCAAAATTGTTTAATACGTCTAATTTAGTTAAAACTATTTCTTTTATTCCATTTATACGATTAGCATATTTTACAACCGGGGCATCAAACCAACCGCACCTCCTGGGTCGACCTGTTGTCGAACCATATTCATGGCCATATTCCCTAATTTTTTCACCATAGCAGTCTTTTAATTCAGTTGGGAAAGGTCCTTCTCCAACCCTGGTAGTGTACGCCTTAGTAATTCCAATAACTTTATCAATATAAGTAGGACTTATTCCGCATCCAGTGCAAGCCCCTCCAGAGATGGGATTAGATGAGGTGACAAAAGGATATGTTCCATGATCAACATCCAGCATAACCCCCTGTGCACCTTCAAATATTATATTTTTCCCTTGTTTAATATTATTATCAAGGAAAAGAGATCCATCAATAGCGTATTCAGATAGCTTTTTCCCGAACTGAAAATAATCTTCTTTAAATTTCTCAATGGTTTTATTTTCTAATTTAAATTTGAAATTATTCATCAAATAATCTTTTATTTTTTCAATTTTATAGTTAATCTTCTTTTCAAACGAGTTTAGGTGAATCAAGTCACACACTCTAATTCCATCACGGGAATACTTGTCAGTATAAGCTGGACCAATACCTTTTTTGGTAGTACCAATCTTTTTTTCGCTCTGTTCTTCTAAAGCTTCATCAATAATTTTGTGATACGGCAAGATTACATGAGCTTTAAAATCAATAAACAATCTGTTTTTTACCTGAATTCCTCTTTTTTCCACGGAATCTATTTCTTCAAATAATATTTCAGGATCCAGAACAACACCATTTCCTATCAGGCATATTTTATTTTCATGTAGTATCCCAGAAGGAAGAAGATGGAATATATATTGGTTTTCATCAACAACCACTGTGTGACCAGCATTACTACCTCCCTGGTATCTTGCAATTATGTCAAATTTTTCTGATAATAAATCAGTGATTTTACCTTTCCCTTCATCGCCCCATTGTGTTCCAACTATAACAACTGTTGACATTTTAAACACCTTTCTTTAATAAGTTTTCATCTTATTTTCAAGATAAAATAGTAATCTTGTTTTATATTAGATATATTGGTTTTTATAAATATTAAATGATAATATTAGCTCTATTCCCATTCAATAGTAGCAGGTGGTTTTGAACTAATATCATAAAGAACCCTATTTATGCCTTTAACATTATTTATTAATTGATTTGAAATTTTTGTCAGAAAATCAACTGGTAACTTTGCCCAATCAGCAGTCATGCCGTCAATACTGCTAACTGCTCTAATTACAAGGGTGTATTCGTAAGTTCTTAAATCTCCCATTACTCCAACAGATTTTACTGGTAGTAGTATTCCAAAATATTGCCAGAGATCTTGATCCAGTCCTTCTTTTTGTATTTCATTTCTTATAATTTCATCAGCATCTTTTAATATTCTTAATTTTTCTTCTTCTATTTTACCAACAACACGAATTGCTAGTCCTGGCCCTGGGAAAGGTTGTCTTGCCAAAATATTTTTCGGAATATTTAACTGTTCTCCTATTTTCCTAACTTCATCTTTAAATAATTCTCTTAAAGGTTCCAGTAATTTTAAATCCATTTTTTCTGGTAAACCTCCAACATTGTGATGAGATTTAATCTTTGCTGAAGGACCACCAGTAGAAGTGCTTTCTATCACGTCTGGATAAAGAGTACCCTGCAAAAGATGGGTAACTCCTCCTATTTCTTTTGCTTTTTCTTCAAATATTCTTACAAATAAATTACCAATAATTTTTCTTTTTTCTTCCGGATTTTCAATATCACGTAATGCTTGAAGGAAATCTTTTCCATGATCATAATCATGCAAAATTATATTTGTATGCTTTTTAAATATTTCTCTTACTTCCTTAGCTTCATTCTTGCGCATAAGGCCAGTGTCTATAAATATGCAATGCAATTGCTCAGGAATAGCTTTATTTGTCAATATTGCTGCAACTAAAGAATCTATCCCTCCGCTAACACCTGCTACTACCATGCCATTACCAACCTTTTGCTTGATTTCTCTAATCTTATCGTCGATAAATGCATTTGGAGTCCATGTTTTGGAGCAATTGCAAATTCTAAACACAAAATTATGCAGTATATCAATACCTCTCTCGGTATGGGTTACCTCAGGATGAAATTGTAATCCATAAATCAAGTCGTGATTGTTTGAAAAAGCAGCAATCTTACCATCTGAAGATAAAGCAGTTATCTTAAAATCAGTGGGAACCTTAGTAATAACATCATTATGGCTCATCCATGCAGTAATATTTTCCGGTAAACCATAAAATAGATCTTCTTTATCATTTATTTTTACTTTTGTATTCCCAAACTCTGCTTTACCGGCGTTGTTCACTTTTCCTTCCATTAACCTAGTTATCAGTTGGGAACCATAGCAAATTCCCAAAATTGGTATTTTTAAATGAAAGATTTCATTTGTAATTGTTGCATAATTTTCATTTAGAACACTATCCGGTCCGCCAGACAATATTACTCCTTTTGGGATATTGCTGTATAGCGCTGGAAATGCTTTATCATAGGGAATTATTTCAGAATAAACCTGCATTTCTCTAATTCTTCTGGCAATTAGCTGGGTATACTGTGATCCAAAATCTAAAATAACAATCGAGTTATTTTTGGCTTCTACTTCTAATTTATTATCCAACTGACTATCTCACTCCCTTTAAATTTAAATATTTGTCAACATTCTTTTTATATTATATAATGTTTTTAAAAATAAAAAAGTATTTACAATTATAGCATATTTATATTTCTTTACATAAACATATTCAAGAATAATTTATTCTTAACCTGTATGAAGATTTCGGGAGAGTTTTTTTCTTTTATGAAAAAACGCCGAAGGGGCAAGATGAGAACATCTAAACTCTCAGGCAATGGGACCGAAGTCGGACAGAACTCTGGAAAGATCGTAAGGTCACCAAAGGGGCAATTTCCTGATTATATTTTGTTTTTTAATTAAAAATAGATATGAAAAAAAATAAAATTTTCTATAATTTAATTAAAATCTTTTTTCTAGGAAAAATCTCTCAGGTTTATAGACAGAGTCCTAAATATAAATAATAGGACCTGTCTTTTTTTATGTAAAATAAAAATAAATCTAAGGAGGTATTCATGTTATCAGACCTGGAAATTGCTCAAAGCACTAAATTAAAACCCATCAATGAAATAGCAGCTTCTATTGGTATTGAAGAAGAAGAGTTAGAACTTTATGGTAAATTTAAGGCTAAGGTTAAAACAAATATTCTTAATCGTATACGTGACAAAAAACAAGGGAAATACATCGTTGTTACTGCAATTACCCCTACCCCTCTTGGCGAAGGGAAAACAGTCACCACAATTGGCCTAGGACAAGGCCTAGCCAAGATTGGTAAAAATGTTATCAATACTCTAAGAGAGCCTTCAATGGGCCCTGTTTTTGGTATTAAAGGAGGAGCTGCCGGAGGTGGTTTCTCTCAAGTTGTACCAATGGAAGATTTAAATTTACATTTTACAGGGGATATCCATGCTGTAGGGTCAGCTAATAATTTGCTTTGTGCCATGTTAGACACCCATTTGCAAAAAGGAAACAAATTAAACATTGACTTGCATAGTATTGGAATTAACCGCGTATTGGATATATCCGATCGTTCAATAAGAAATATTGTCATTGGATTGGGAGGAAAAACTAACGGCATTCCGCGAGAAACAGGATTTGATATAACAGTTGCTTCAGAAGTTATGGCAATCTTAGCTTTATCAACTGATATTTTTGACCTGCGAAACAGATTGAGCAAAATGACTGTTGCTTATACAAAGGAAGGAAAACCTGTTACAGCAGAAGATCTAAAAGCAGCTGGAGCTATGACCGTATTGCTAAAAGACGCAATTAATCCTAATCTTATTCAAACACTGGAACACGGAGCCTGTTTTATGCATTGTGGTCCTTTTGCTAATATTGCCCATGGAAACAACTCTGTCTTGGCAGATTTGATTGCTACAAGACTCGCTGATTACGTTGTTACTGAAGCAGGCTTTGGGTCAGATATGGGATTTGAAAAAATGTGTAACATAAAATGCAGAACAAGCAACTTGAGGGTTGATGCTGCTGTAATAGTATGCACAATCCGGGCTTTAAAAATGCATGGGGATGCTATTCAGGTGATAGCTGGTAAACCATTAGACCAGAAAAAATTAGCACAGGAAGATTTAAAAGCTGTCGAGAAAGGATGTGAAAATTTACAAAAACATATTGAAAATGTTCAATTGCATGGTGTAACGCCTATCGTGGTTATCAATCGATTCCCTACTGATACAGAAAATGAAATTAATCTTATTAAAGAAATTGGATTAAAATACGGTGCCGCATCAGTAGTAACCCATGAAGGCTGGGAAAAAGGCGGCACAGGATGTACTGAACTAGCTGAAGCAGTAGTTGCTGCAACCGAAAAAGAAAATAATTTCCATTATCTGTACCCGTTGAATGCCACTATCAAAGAAAAAATTGAAACTATTGCAACAAAGGTATATGGAGCTCAAGGAGTAACTTATGAAAATCAAGCCTTGAAAAATATCAAATTGTTTGAATCCGCTGGCTTCAGTGACTTGCCTATTTGTATGGCAAAAACCCATCTCTCTTTATCGCATGATCCAGCTTTAAAGGGAAGGCCTAAAAACTTTTTAGTCCCAATTCGTGATATTAAAGCTTCGGTTGGTGCTGGTTTCCTCTACCCTCTTTTAGGTACAATGATGACTATGCCTGGACTGCCGTCACTACCGTCAGCTGCAAAAATAGATATTGATAAAGATGGCAAAACCATCGGTTTGTTTTAAAATAATAAAAATAATAAATTTGGAGGTATTTACAATGGTTAAAATTTCAAAAGATGTATATTATAGTAAAAATGATGAATGGGTAAAAGATGAAGGTTCTGATATAGTTACAATAGGAATTACAGATTATGCCCAGGATCAATTAGGTGACATTGTATATATAGAAGAAATAAAGTTAGGGAACAAAATTAGCAAGGGCGATGTTCTTACTACTGTGGAATCTGTAAAAGCAGTTTCTGATGTTTACTCTCCCATAGGTGGAGAAGTTGTTGAAATAAACCAAAATGTAATTGACGATCCATCAATTGTGAATCAAGATCCATTTGGAGCAGGATGGTTCGCAAAAATAAAAATAAATAATCCGGATGAAATAAAAGAACTTATGACTGTTTCTGAATATACTGAATTTCGTAAAGAATAAAAAGCAGGAGTAAATATTATGAGATATATTCCATCAACTAAAGAGCAACAAGAAGAAATGATTAAAGAAATTGGCGTTTCTTCTTTTGAACAATTAATTGAAAGTATCCCTGAAGATGTTAAATTAAAAAGAAAATTAAATATACCCCCTGCTCTTTCTGAATTTGAACTAGAAGACAAGATTATAAATATCTCTCAAAAAAATGCCGATTTTCAGCAATTTAAACCCTTGACTGGAGCAGGCGCTTATAAACACTTTATTCCTGAAGCACAAAAAGCATTAATGCAAAGGCAGGAATTCTGGACATGTTATACTCCTTACCAGCCAGAACTTAGTCAAGGTACATTACAGGCTATGTTTGAATATCAAACCTATATTGCCAGACTTACTAAGATGGAAGTGATAGTGCCTTCTATATTTGATGGAGCATCTGCTACTGCTGAAGCAATCCTTATGTCTTTAAGATTAAAACACAAAAATAAAATTATTGTCTCATCATTACTGCATCCCCATTATTTAGAAACTATAAAAACTTATCTTGATCCACATAATATCAATATTGAAATATTACCTTTTAACAATGGGTTAACTTCTCTGGAGCAAGTAAACAGATCTGTTGATAAAGAGACTGCTTGTATAATCATTCAAAGCCCGAATTTTTTCGGTGCCATTGAAAACATTTCAGATTTTTCAAAAATTGCTCATGACAATGATGCTCTCTTAATACAGGTAATTACTGAAAGCATGTCTCTTGGCTTATTAAAACCGCCAGGAGAAATGAATGTTGATATTGCAGTCGGAAATACGCAATCTTTTGGGATAGATATTGATTTTGGCGGTCCTCATAATGCTTTTTTAGCTACCCAAAAAAAATACATCCGTCAAATTCCTGGAAGAATCGCCGGGGAAACTACTGACAAAGATGGCAAAAGATGTTTTGTAATGACTTTTAGAGCTCGAGAACAAGATATTCGCCGTGAAAAAGCAACTTCAAATATATGTACAAATCATAATTTAAACGTAGTTGCTGCGAATATATATCTATCATTAATGGGAACCAATGGAATTTATCAATACTCTTTATTAAATACAAAAAAAGCTCATTATTTAGAAAACCTACTATTGGAAAATAAATATTTTGAAAAAATTTACCATTATCCTTATTTTAATGAGTTTTTGTTAAGATACAAAGGTGATGCTGAATACCTAAAAAAAACGCTGATAGATAACTGTTTTATTCCTCCTCTTTCAATTCAGGAATATTATCATGATAAATCATTACAAAATATTTTTCTTTTTGCCATTACTGAAATATTCAGTAGAGATGATCTGGATTTGATTAGTAAGTTACTTTCTAAATAGGAGGATAATATGAAACTTATTTTTGAAAAAAGCATACCTGGAAGAGTGGGCTATTCTATCCCGGGAGATTTGTTTGATGATATAAAAATTGATAATATTTTACCAGCAAAGCTTTTAGACCAAGAAATTAAAGAATTATGTGAAGTTTCTGAAGTTGATGTTATTCGGCATTTTACCAGACTCTCTAAGTATAATTATGGAGTTGATGATGGATTATACCCTCTTGGATCATGTACTATGAAATATAATCCAAGAATTAATGAAAAGATGGCCTCTTTAAGTAGATTTACACAGGCACATCCTTTCGCTCCGGTTGAATTGGTACAGGGAAGTTTAGAGATTATGTTTGAGTTAAATAAGTTACTTTGTGAAATCACTGGAATGAATCAATTCACAATGGCACCTGCATCCGGAGCCCATGGAGAATTAACAGGCATACTTATAATGAGAAAATACTTTCTGGATCAAGGGCAAAAAAGACATAAAATGCTAATTCCGGATTCGGCTCATGGTACAAACCCAGCCTCAGCTGCAATGGGAGGTTTCGATGTAGTAGAAATCAAATCAAATGATCAGGGAACAGTTAATATAAATGCCCTTGCCCAGGCAATGGATGAACAAACCGTAGGGCTAATGTTAACTAACCCAAACACAGTTGGATTATATGATGAAGGCATTGAAAAAATAGAAAAAATTATCCATGAAAAAGGTGGTTTGCTATATTACGATGGAGCCAACCTCAATGCTTCTCTGGGTATCCTCCGTCCTGGAGATACTGGTTTTGATGTCGTTCATTTGAATCTTCACAAAACTTTTTCAACTCCCCATGGAGGAGGAGGTCCTGGTGCTGGAGTTATAGGAGTAAAAAGCAACCTGACTCCTTACTTGCCAACACCTTTGGTTGATTTCAATTCGGATACAAATAAATACTTTTTTAAAGATGCAGGACCAAAAAGTGTTGGCATGATAAGAAGTTTCTGGAGTAACTTCTCTGTTTTAATAAAAACTATTAGCTGGATTCTTTCATTAGGCCCTGAAGGTTTATACGAATCATCCAAAGCAAGCATTATAAATGCAAATTATGTCCTGGCAAAATTAAAAGATTACTACAAGCCTGCTTATGATCGCTTATGCGGGCACGAATGTACTCTAACAGGAAGAGAATATAAAAAATATGGTATAAAGACACTTCAGATTGCTAAAAGGTTAATGGATTATGGCTATCACCCCCCTACTATATATTTCCCTCATTTTGAACCTTATGCAGATGAAACAATTATGATTGAGCCACCAGAATCTGAAGGCAAAGAAACTCTGGATAACTTTATTGAGGTAATGATTAAAGTATCCCAGGAAGCCAAAGAAAAACCTGAACTTTTAAAATCTGCCCCGCATGCTACGCCTATTAGCCAAACTGATGATGCTCTGGCAATCAAGCTAGCAATTTTGACTTACGATGATGAACTAAAACTAAAAGAAAAACTAAATTACACTGAAGAAAATATTAACTTCTAAGAAGGAGATTCTGATGCATGATAATGATTTATTATTAACACCGCTCCACCAGGAGCATCTAAAATTAAATGCTCGAATGATCCCATTTGATGGGTTCGATATGCCAGTCCATTACACAAGTATAATCGAAGAGCATAATGCCGTAAGAAAAAATGTCGGAATCTTTGATGTATCCCATATGGGCGAAATAGAAATAAAAGGACCTGATGCAATTCCTTTCGTTAATTATCTTTTAACGAACAAAGTCGACAACATGAAAAATGGCACAATTAAATATTCTCCTATGTGTTACCATTCTGGAGGACAAGTAGATGACTTATTTGTATATAAAATTGAAGATGATTTTATTCTTCTAGTTGTCAATGCTTCCACTAATTATTCAGAAAAAGATGAACACTGGATAAAAAAACATAGCAGTAAATTTAATGTTGAAATTTTTAATAAAAGTCAACAATATGGAGAAGTAGCAGTACAGGGGCCCTTTGCAGAAAAATTACTGTCCCCATTTTTTCAAGCCGATATTCCCTTACAGCAATTAAAAAGATTCACTTTCATATACGGAACTCTGTTTGGGAAGGATGTATTAATATCCAGAACAGGCTATACTGGCGAAGATGGCTTTGAAATATATACACTAAACGCAAAGGACATAATAGATATTTGGAAAAATACATTGGAAAATGGTCAAATTCATGGTATTAAACCTTGTGGTTTGGGTTCAAGAGATACTACCAGGTTTGAAGTTTCATACTGGTTATACGGAAATGATATTGATGAAAATATTAACCCTCTCGAAACAGGACAAGGATGGGCAGTTAAATTCGATAAAGATAATTTTATTGGAAGAGACAGCTTACTAAAAATAAAACAAGAAGGCCTTTCAAGGAAATTAGTTGGTTTGGCAGTATCACAAGGAGGAATTCCCAGAAATAAAATGGAAGTAGTGAGAGATCAACAAAATATTGGTTTTATTACTTCCGGGAACTATTGTCCTACCTTAAAAAAAGTATTTGCTATGGCATTGTTAAACCAACCTCATACTGTTGAAGGTATCAAAGTTAATATTATTATTAGAAACAAGCCAGTTGAAGCAGAAATTGTTTCTTTGCCCTTTTATGCTCCAATAAATAAAAGATAAAAAAAGTGCAGATATAAATAAAATGTGTTTATTTAATCATTTTAAATACGTGATTAGCATGTTACTATGAAAAATACTAATCACGTATTTTTTCTTATTCCAACAGAAGAGAATAAATAACTTCTTAAATTTTTTCATTTTATACAGTTTGTATTTAACATTACAGCAATTATAATTTATATTTACTATTATTTACAATGATGTAATTATATTAATAATTATTTCTCTTAATCAAATCTAATTTGATATTAAAAAGGAGACTGATTAAATGATAATCGGTATACCAAAAGAAATAAAAAATAATGAAAATAGGGTTGCAATTACTCCCGCTGGAGTTAATTCTCTTTTTAGCGCTGGACATAAAATAATAATTGAAAAACTCGCCGGGTCAGGTAGCGGAATTTCTGACCAACAATATTTAGATGCAGGTGCTGTTATTTATGAAAAGGCAGAGGAGATTTATAATGAATCTCAAATGATTTTAAAAGTTAAAGAACCTTTAAAAAACGAATATTCTTTAATTAGAGAAAACCAGATTATCTTTACCTTTTTTCATTTTGCTGCCTCACTAGAATTAACGACTGCTATGGTTAACCAAAAATGTATCTGTATAGCATACGAAACCATTGAAGACGAAAATCACTCATTACCATTGTTATCACCAATGAGTGAAATTGCAGGCAAAATGGCTGGACATGTAGCTGCTTATTTCCTTGCTTTGCCAATGGGGGGAAAGGGGGTTTTGATGGGCGGTGTTCCAGGAGTAAAACCGGCTAAAATATTAGTGATAGGCGGAGGCACTGTTGGTACTAATGCTGCAAAAATAGCCGCAGGTATCGGTGCAAATGTTATCATATTTGATATAAATCTAAATAGATTAAAATATTTAGAGGATATTTTACCTAAAAATATCAATTTATTGGTTTCTAATAAACATAATATTGAAAATGAAATAAAAGATGCAGATGCCTTAATTGGGGCAGTATTAGTTCCTGGTTCAGCTGCACCGAAAATAGTCTCAGAGAATATGATTAAAATGATGCAGCCAAATTCAATTGTCGTAGATGTTGCAATAGATCAGGGAGGCTGTATAGAAACAAGTAAACCAACATCTCATAGCAACCCTGTTTTTAAAATTCATAATATTTTGCATTATTGTGTCACAAATATGCCAGGTGCTTTTGCAAGAACTTCTACTTTTGCGCTTACCAATGCCACTTTGCCATATATACTGGAAATAGCCAATGATAAACTTGAAAAAACCATCCTAAGAAATAAATCTATCGCTAATGGTCTCAATATTTACAAAGGAAAAATAACCAATAAACCCATAGCAGATCTTTTTAATTTACACTTTTACAATATTTCAGATCTATTTTAATAGAGAATTGATAAAATTAAATATTAAAAAAGGCATCCCGTTTAAATGAGATGCCTTTTTTAATATTTAACTCATATTTTTTGAATAAATCTTAGTTTAATTATCTATTGTCTGCTCAATTCAGTAGTTAATTCTAGTACATTCCGCCTGGCATTCCGCCTGGCATTCCGCCTGGCATTCCAGGGGTATCTTTCTTTTCTTCTGGTTTATCTGCAACTAAGCATTCAGTTGTTAAAACCATTCCAGCAATACTGGCAGCATTCTGCAAGGCTGAACGGGTAACTTTCGTAGGGTCGATAATTCCTTTTTTAACCATATCTACAAATTCACCCTCTGCTGCATCAAAACCAATACCTTTTTCTTTGTTTCTTAATTTTTCTACAATAACTGAACCTTCATAACCTGCGTTTTTAGCAATTTGTTTGGCAGGTTCTTCAAGTGCTTTTTTAATTATATCTACTGCAATTTTTTCGTCACCTTCTAGTTTAAATCCTTCTAATGCAGGAATAATATTAATCAATACTGTACCACCACCAGCTACAATACCTTCTTCGACTGCAGCTTTCGTTGCTGATAAAGCATCTTCAACTCTATGTTTCTTTTCTTTTAATTCAGTTTCTGTAGCAGCTCCAACATTAATTACTGCAACTCCGCCTACTAACTTTCCTAATCTTTCTTGCAGTTTTTCTTTGTCGTAATCAGATGTGCTTTCTTCGATTTGGACTCTTATCTGGGCTTCTCTTTTTTTGATTTCATCCACATTGCCTTTGCCGCCAACAATAATAGTTTCTTCTTTATTTGCTTTTACCTGATGTGCAGTTCCTAGCATAGAAACATCAGCATTTTCCAATTTCAAGCCTACTTCTTCTGAAATAACTTGTCCACCAGTTACTGCAGCAATATCAGCCAACATTTCTTTTCTTCTGTCTCCAAATCCCGGAGCTTTGACAGCCACACAATTCAAAGTACCTCTAATTTTATTAACTACTAAAGTTGCTAAAGCTTCTCCTTCTACATCTTCAGCAATGATAAACAGCGGTTTACCCATTTGAGCTACTTTTTCCAGGATTGGTAATAAACCTTTCATGCTGCTTATTTTTGCATCAGTAATCAATAATAATGGATCATCCAAAAGTGCTTCCATACGCTCTGCGTCTGTTACCATATAAGGTGAGATGTATCCTTTATCGAATTGCATCCCTTCAACAACGTCCAGGGTGGTTCCCATAGTTTTGGATTCTTCAACAGTAATTACACCATCCTTACCTACTTTTTCCATAGCATCTGCAATTATGTTACCAATTTCTCTGTCGGCAGCAGAGTTGGAAGCAACGTTTGAAATGGATTCTTTATCTTTTATCTCAATACTTAATTTTTTAATTTCTTCTACTGCTTTTTCTACTGCTTTTTGTATTCCTTTTCTAAGCATCATAGGATTTGCACCAGCAGCAACATTTCTCAAACCTTCGTGCAAAATAGACTGAGCTAGAACAGTAGCGGTTGTTGTTCCATCACCAGCTATGTCATTTGTCTTTGTAGCTACTTCTTTAACAAATTGAGCTCCCATATTTTCAAAAGGATCTTCAACCTCAATTTCTCTTGCTATTGTAACTCCATCATTGGTAATAGTTGGAGAACCATATTTTTTTTCTAAAACAACATTTCTACCTTTTGGACCTAGTGTTATTTTAACGCTATCAGCTAGTTTGTCAGCACCTTTCTTGAGAGCATTTCTAGCACTTTCATCAAATAAAAATTGTTTTGCCATGATTATTTTCCTCCTCTTCTAAATTTCTTCTTTACTAAAACTTTTTAATAATTTCAGCTACTATAATATCTACCATTATAATAGCTTATTACTTTATCTACCTGATTTACCTGTTTTTTCTATTCCAAAATTGCTAAAATATCTTTTTCACTCAATAAGAGATAATCTTCGTCGTCATCATCTTTTAAATCTGTACCGGAATATTTTGCATAAATAACTTTATCACCTGTTTTAAACTGCATTGGAAATGTTTTTCCGTCATCATTGGTTCTGCCTGGTCCTACTGCCAATACTTCTCCTACTTGGGGCTTTTCTTTGGAGACTGTATCCGGCAATACAATACCACCTTTTGTTTTTTCCTCTTCCACGACTGGTTTTACCAATATACGGTCGCCCAATGGTTTAATTTTTTTAATGTCCATATCTTTAATCCTCCTTGAATGGTATTTAAATGATTTAGCACTCTCATAATGAGAGTGCTAAAATTACCTCTACTATATTATATAATGTCATAACATTTTGCAAACCCGTTTTAAGGTCATTTAAGGCTATTTTACATTATTTTTTATATTTATAACAATATATCTCATTTTATGTCCTATTTAATGTCTATATCTTATTTTATTATCCTGTATAAACATCTATATCAAATGTATCAGTATTTCCCTTTATATACTTATAATAACCTGTGCAACCTACCATTGCAGCATTGTCAGTACAAAGTTCTTTTGGAGGAAAATGTATTTCAATTTTATTTTTTTTCATTGTTTGAGTGAATGCCTTGCGAAGACTTTCATTTGCAGTAACTCCTCCTCCCAAAACAATTGTATCAATGTGGTACTCGTGTAGTGCGTTTAGAGATTTTTCCAACAAGATATCAATTACTGCTTGTTGGAAAGAAGCACAGAGATCTGGCAGTTTCAATTCATTCATTTGTTTTTTTTCTTCTAAAACATGATATATCACTGCGGTTTTTAAACCACTGAAACTAAAATCATTATTGCCGGAGTTGGTTAATGGCCTGGGAAATCTAATTGCATTTCTGTCACCAGATAATGCCAATTTTTCAATAATAGGTCCACCTGGGTAGCCTAAATCTAAGTATTTTGCTATTTTATCAAATGCCTCTCCTGCTGCATCATCTCTCGTTTTGCCTATAATGCTTATTTCTCCAATATCCCTCACCAATATTAAGGATGTATGACCACCTGATACAATTAAAGAAATAAATGGTAATGCTATTTGTTTCTCATTTAGCAGGTTAGCATATATATGTGCTTCAATGTGATTTACTCCAATTAGAGGCTTATTTAAGGCAAATGCAACTGCCTTTGCGAAAGACAATCCAACTAACAATGATCCTTTTAGGCCAGGGCCGTTAACAACAGCAATTGCGCTTATTTTTTTTAGAGGTATTTTTGCACTTGACAGAGCTTCCTGACAGGTAATAAAAATATTTTTCATATGTTCTCTTGAAGCAATTTCCGGGACTACACCACCGTATTTTTTATGAATTTCCATTTGTGAGGCCACTATATTAGATAATACTTGTCTTCCATTTTTAATTACCGCACAAGAAGTTTCATCACAAGAAGTTTCAATTCCAAGTATGTAAATATCATTTTTTACCATTTTTATTACTTCTCTACTTTTTAATTCTTTCTGCTAGTGATTTACCAATATAAAAAGGCACTATTTGAAATAAGTCATCATATTCTTTTTCCTTTATTTTCTCTTCTCCCATCAAAGCAATAATTGCTGCTCCAGGAGGGTCTTGTTTTTGAAAAATAAAATGAATAGCCTTGTATTGATCAGCTTTTTTTTCAAATGACAATAAATCTTCCAAAGAGTCTCCCATAATATATACTTGTTGCTTAAGCTTATTTATTTTTTCTCTTATATTAAGCCAATTATCGCATTGATATTCTTCTATCCTAAGCAACCTCTTATCCTTTTCATTATTATAAAAAGTAAAATAATATTCATCTTTTCTTGCTTTAATTATAGGACATAATATCCCTTGAAGGTTCATATATTTAGCAGAATATGCTTCTAAGCTGTTAATACCTACCATTGGCAAAGATAATGCAAAAGCAATTCCTTTTGCTGTTGACAAACCAATTCTTAATCCAGTGAAAGAACCCGGCCCAACAGAAACAGCAATTCCTGCTAAATCTTTTAATTCTATCCCTTGAAAATCTAACATATTTTTTAAAAAAGGGATCAAACTAGAAGAATGGGTTATTCCTGGCTTCTGAAGCATACAATTTACCAATATTTTATTTTCTTCTACTATTGATAAACCCATTATATTTGTTGAAGTGTCAATTCCTAATATTTTCATCTTTTTTTAAAGCCTTGATCATTTTATAATAATATTCCCCTATCGATCTAAAATAAAACTTTCTGTAATAACTATTTTCTTCTATTTTTATGTCAATCAGAACCAGCTCGTCTGGTAAGTATTTTTCTATTTTTTCAGCCCATTCAATTAATGTGACACCAGTGCCATAAAAATACTCTTCATATCCTAGAGTTTCTATCTCTTCAGGGTTGTTGATTCTATAGAAATCAAAATGATATATAGGATAATTACCTATATATTCATTTATCAAAGAGAAAGAAGGACTGGTAACATCATTATCTGATTTTAATCCTTTTGCAATACCTTTGATTAAGCATGTTTTTCCAGCTCCAAGCTGTCCATTTAAGGCAATGATGTTTCCTGGTCTTAATAATTTGCCTATTTTTTCGCCTAACTCTCCGGTTTCAATGGGTGTTTTGCTAATAAATACATAGTCAAAATTTATCTCTTTTCTGTTTTCATATTTCATTATAAACAAACTCACCTAGTAAACTTTTCGATTTCCAATATTTTCCGTCTTTGATAAAAATTTTTGCTACTCTATTTTTATCAGTTAAATGAACAATTTCGTCAACAATGGTCCCTATAGTATCAGCGATTTCTTCAGTAGATATGGAGTTATTACCATAACTTCCCCACAAAATAACTTCATCATCAAAATTTACATTTTTCAAATTGGTTATATCTACCATCATTTGATCCATACATACCCTACCAATCACCGCAGCTTTCTCTCCATTAATAACAACTTCCCCTTTATTTGAAAGAAATCTGGAATATCCATCTGCATAACCTACCGGCAAAGTTGCAACTGTTGTTGTTTTGATTGTTTTATACGTTCTACCATATCCTATAGATTGATCTTTACCTATCTTTTTTATAAAAGCCACCCTGCTTTTAAATGTTAAAGCAGGATAAAGTTTTATTGTTTTTTTCACTTCGCGAGAAGGGTATAATCCATACAAAAGACATCCTGGTCGGACCATATCTAACCACATCTCAGGTAAATCAAGAATAGCACCACTATTGGCAACATGATACAAAGGAGTAATATTGCTGTTATTCTTTATTATATCCTTTACTTTTTGGAAATTATTGAACTGATATTTGGTGTACTCTTTTTCAAGTTCATCTGCAGTCGAAAAATGGGTATAAACTCCATTTATCTCAATATTTTCTAATTCCAATATTTTTTTTAAAAAATTATCAAACTCTGCGACTGTAATCCCAAGCCTACCCATTCCTGTTTCTATTTTCAAATGCACTTGAATTTTTTTATTGTATATATTTGCTATTTCATTAAAATGCCTTGCCTTTCCTAAATCACAAATAGTAGGCATTACAAGTGAATGTTTAAAGTAAAGATCGGTTTGATCAATAGGGGAAGTTCCTAAAACCAAAATAGGTTTATTAATATTATTTTCTCTTAAAGAAATTGCCTCTTCAATTCTAGCTACTGCTAAACTATCAGCTCCATTTTCTAATATTATTTTTGAAATCTCTATTGCATCATGTCCATAAGCATTTCCTTTGACCACACCCATTATCTGGGTATTTTTTTTGACTAACTTTCTGATTTCAATTATATTTTTTTTGACATTGTCAAGATTTATTTCTAGCCAAGCAGAATAGTTATTTGTTCTCATAATTATCTCCCTTAAACTTATAAATTACTCTTTTTCTATAATAACCTGAGCTATTGCCAGTTCAGCAGTATGGGAAATACTTAAATGTATTTTTACAATCTTGTTCTGTAGATAAGTTTTTTCCATATTGGCAGATAAATGGATTAACGGTTTCCCCAAATTATTTTTTTGAATTTCTATTTCTTTGAATTTAAAATATCGAAAACCTGTTCCAAATGCCTTTACCAATGCTTCTTTCGCAGCAAAATAACCTGCATATGACTGGAACTTATTATTATTTTTTTGTTCACAATAGAATATTTCTTGTCTAGTAAAGAACTTGTCTAAAAAAATTGTATCCCATTTTTTTATTATCTTTTTTATTCTTTTAACATCAACTATATCTATTCCGCACCCTGCAATCATCTAAATCCTTTCATATTTATCAAAGAAGTAAATACAGAAGAATCACAATTTTCTTTGTTAAATTAATTTCCTTGTTATACCTTTCTTCTTTTGGCTTTTTGAATAGAATTATTACCATTAATATTATATTTTTTTATTCTACTCAACAGTTACACTTTTTGCTAAATTTCTTGGCTTGTCAACATCTTTTCCCAAAATATCAGCCACATAATATGCTATTAATTGTAATGGTATTACGGTTAATAATGGGTAGAGTATTTGTTGATTTATTTTTGGAATAAAAAATACATTATCAGTTATATTAACTATTTGATTGTCTCCTTCAGTCGCTATAGCAAATACTTTTGAATCTCTAGCTGCTACTTCTTTCAGGTTATTTATCATTTTATTATATACATTATCTTCAGGAATTATTGCCACTACTGGAAATGTCTTATCCAATAATGCTATTGGTCCATGCTTCATTTCTCCTGCGGGATAAGCTTCAGCATGTATATAAGATATCTCTTTCAATTTTAAAGCGCCTTCTAATGCTATTGGAAAATTTACATCCCGTCCAAGATAAAGAAAGTTATGATATTTGGAGAATTCTTTAGCCAGCTCTCTTATTTTCGTCTCCTGGCTTAATATAGTTTCAATTTTTTGTGGTATTTTCTTTATATCTTGCATTAACAATACCTCTTGTTCTTTCATCAGTCTACCTGTTGTTTTGCCCAAATATATTGCTAATAAATATAAAGAAACAAGCTGTCCCAGAAATGCTTTTGTAGATGCCACTCCTATTTCTGGTCCGGCATTGATATATATTAGGCTATCTGCTTCTCTACTTATAGTGCTTCCTTGAACATTAATTATAGCCAGAATTGATCCTACTTCTCCTTGACATGAACGCATTGCTGCAATTGTGTCAGCTGTTTCTCCAGATTGAGAAACCACAATAGCTAAAGATTTTTTATTCAACAATTTTGTCCTATATCTAAATTCTGAGGAATAGTCAATTTCTACTGGAATTCCTGCAATAGATTCTATTATATATTTCCCGAGCATTGAGGCATAATAAGCAGTCCCACAAGCAACAATATGTATTTTATCAATTTTTTTGGATATATTTTGTGGTATATTCAAATCAGGAAAAACAATCCCTTCTTGCTTTATATATCGTTCCAAATTATTTCTCAGTACTAATGGCTGCTCAAATATTTCTTTTTTCATAAAATGTTTATAACCATTTTTTTCAGCCATTTCTGGGTCCCAATCAATATAAACTGGCTTTTTGTCTAATTTTTCCCCCTCTAAATTTATTACTTCTATAGAATTTTTACTTATTGTAGCTATTTCCCCTTCTTCCAAATAGATGACCTCTCTGGTATATTTTATTAAGGCTGATACATCTGAAGAAATAAACATTTCTTCTTTGCCGACTCCAATTATGAGAGGGCTGCCACTTCTTGCAGCAACAATTTTTTCTGGCTCTTTCCTGGATACTACCCCTAACGCATAGGATCCCTCTAGTATCATTAAAGATTTCCTTACTGCTTCAGTTATATTTTTTTGATAATTTTTTTTTATCAGATGCGGGAGCACTTCGGTATCAGTATCTGAAATGAAATTATAACCATTTGCGATTAATTCTTCTTTTATATTTAAATAATTCTCAATTATTCCATTGTGAACAACAGCAATCTCGCTATCAATGGTTAAATGAGGGTGTGCATTTATATCATTTGGTATGCCATGGGTAGCCCATCTAGTATGTCCAATTCCTACATTTCCTTTTAAACTGTTTTCTTTTAACAAACTTTCTAAACAGCTAATCTTTCCTTTACATTTTTTTATCTGTATAGAATTATTTTCATCAAGTAAAGCAATCCCTGCTGAGTCATATCCTCTATATTCTAACCTGTTTAATCCTTGCATCAGTATCGGCAAAGCATCTTTATTGCCAATATATCCAATAATTCCGCACATACAATCTCCTTATAAATAAAAAATCCTCATTATTAATCTGATATATCAAAATCCTAATGAGGATGTAAAAACCTTTCAATTTAAGATCAATAATAATTGCCTCGTAATTTTTTTGTCCTTACAATTACTTGTAAGCTTTGTAAATTACTTCAGGATGGCAAACCCAGGAGTATCCGCCGAAATTTCGATAAACTCCTACCTCGTCAACTTACCTTATTTAAGTTCAGGCGCTTATATTGTTTTTTACTTTTCCATGTATTTATTAATTTGTTATTTTATATAGATACTCCTTTCATCTTTTAGTTTTCTTTAATTATAACACATCAAATATCCTTATTACTAATTATAAAAATAAAGAAAGAGAAGCAGTTTCTATCGAGTTAAAAACTGAATATCTATTTTTTTGTATAGATTTCAAAATATTCATTTAATACATTTTCCCAATATTCCAATATATCTTCATTTTTACTTTCTAACAAAATTCTTATTATCTTTTCTGTACCAGAAGGTCTTATCAATATTCTTCCTTTAAATTTAAATGCAGAAAGCATTTCTTCTTTTATTTCTCTGAATTTATTATCTTGTAAAAATAATTGTTTATTCTTTATGGTAAAATTCAGCAGCTTTTGATGGTATTTTTTCATTTTAGCTGCTTGGGAAGATATTTTCTCATCATTCTCTCCTAAAGCAGACAAAAGTTGTATAGAGGTTTCAATTCCATCACCATGCGGTCCATACTTTAAGAATATAATATGACCTGACTGTTCTCCTCCCAGATAAGAGTTATTTTCTATCATTTTCTTTAAAACATACTTATCTCCAATATCAGTTCTGATTACCTTACCTCCTATTTCTCTGATAGTCTCATCAAAGCCCATATTGCTCATATGTGTTGTGACTATTGTATTATTACCCAGTTCTCCTTTTTTCAAAAAATGATAAGCATAGATAAACATCATTTGATCTCCATCTACAATCTGCCCCTTCTCATCAACAGTCAAAGCCCTATCAGCATCTCCATCATAGGCAAACCCAAGGTCAGCATTATCCTGCAGAACTTGCAGCTGCAAAGTTTTTAAATAAGTTGATCCGCATTTATAATTTATATTATACCCGTCAGGAACATTGTTAATAATTTTTATATTTTTAAAGTTTAATCGATTAAACAATTCCTCAGTTATCTTACTAGAAGCACCGTTTGCACAATCGATAATTATTTTATAGTCAGGTATAATGAAATGATTTGGTATTGTTTTAATAATATGAGAAATATATAAGTCTGTAGCATTTTTTATACTTTCCACTTTACCAATATTGCTGCCTGAAATATTCAATTTAGCATAACTTTCATTAAAAAATATATTTTCGATATCCTTTTCCTGTTTTTCTGAAAGCTTATATCCATTTCCATTAAAAAATTTAATACCATTATCATGAAAAGGATTGTGAGAGGCAGATATTACAATTCCCAGTTCAATATTGAAATATTTTGTTAAAAATGCTACACCAGGAGTGGTTATAATTCCAGCAGTAATAACATTAAACCCAGTTGAACATAAGCCAGCAGTTAAAGCAGCTTCCAGCATGTCTCCAGACAATCTGGTATCTTTTCCGATTAAAGCATTTTTTTTATCTTTGTTTTGATAATAATAACCTACTGCCCTTCCTAGATTGAATGCTACTTCTGCTGTTAATGGATATTTGTTAACCAAACCTCTTATTCCATCTGTGCCAAACAATTCTGTCATATGTATTTTCCCTTTTTCTATTAAGAATTGATCATCATGAATAATTTTTTATTTCTTTATTGTTATATATGTCTCCTGAGGAATAATCTCAATAATATCAATTCCAGCAGGCGCTTCAACTTCAACTAAAACTATTTCTTTTTCTAAATCAGACAAATCCGCAAATGCTTTAATTTCTTCAGCATTAATATTTTTAATATCACTAATTTTTCCTTTAATTTTTATATCTACAATTTCAGGTTTTATTTGATAATCCACAAAAGGAGATGCTTCTTTCGTTATAATTTTAATACCTTCAAATAAAACTTCCTCTTCCTTCTCCTCTACTTGTATTTTAACTTCTATCAAGGAATCCTGTTCTTCTGTTAAGTAAATCCCTTCACCTATTACTGGAGCAATTTTTACAGTAAGAGTTCTGGAAATTCCATTTACATCTATAGGTATAGTTTCCAAAAAGTCAACATTTGCTATTTTAGAATAATTCCCATAAACTTCTATTTCACTTGGGTTGGCTTCAATATTTGTTATAAAATAATCTGGTGCCGGCTTTCCAACTATACGTGGTTTAATTGATAAAAATTTTTCAGGATAACCTTCTCCAACTTTAATTGAAGCAATGACTTTTTTTGGTTCTATTTGCAGGTTTTTTACTATTTCATTTGATTCATTATATATAATTATTTCTTCTTCACTAAAAAAATCATCTTTAATAGAAGAAATATCTATATCGATAATAGCTTTGCTTATTTTGTTTAAAGCAGATTCGGGACCAATCACTTTTACATCTATAGGGGAAATGGTTGGTTCATCTTCCAAAGAAAACCCTCTTTCTGGTAACCCTATAAGATTATAACCAACAACAATATTTTTTTCAGTTATCTTTTCAATATTTATTCTTACTTCATTAGGAATTATTTTAACTAATTCGGTATTTTTAGGCAAAGCTGTTTTAACATTTACATAGTATTCACCTGGATCTACAATATTGGACAAGTCAACAGTTCCTGATATTTTTTGTGCAGAAGTATTTTCTAAAATATTCTTCGGTCCTTCAATTCCTACACTGACTTGATTTCTAATATCTTTTATGGACAGGTCTGGACGTAAATTAACTGGAAATACTTCTATGTCATAATATCTCTCTGCGGATATATTATATTCGCTTGATATATAAAACCATAAAATAATTGCCATTATCAAGGCTAATATTTTCATATCAATATTATTCAGAATCCATTTTTTTAATTCATTCATTTTATTCATCCTTTTTTATAGCATCTATTATTCCTGTGGACTTTGGATGATACATTTTTTGTAAAAATTTTTTTAACAATTGTGGTTTTAACGGCCTGGTCAATCTGCCATCAATGGCAATTGAAACAGTTCCTCTTTCTTCAGAAACCACTATGGCTAAGGCATCTGTGGCTTCACTTAAACCTATTGCTGCTCTATGCCTTGTTCCTAAAGATTTTTTTATATCGTTTCTTTTAGTTAAAGGTAAAATACAATTAGCTCCAATAATACGATCTTTCCTGATAATTACAGCTCCATCATGCAAAGGAGAGTTTGGTAAAAATATTGAATACAACAATTCAGAGGAAAAATCACTATTCAACATAATCCCGGTTTCCAAAATATCTTGCAACCCAACTTCTCTCTCCAAAACTATTAAAGCGCCATTTCTTTCAGCAGAAAGCATAGGGGTTACCATAATTATTCCATTTATTAATTCTTCTATTTTCTTAGAATCTTCTCCTTGCTGCAAGAAAGGCAAATTGCTTAAAAACCACTCCTTGCCCATCTTTAATAATAGCCTTCTTAATTCAGGCTGAAATATAATAGGAATAGCGACAACCAGCATTGCCATCAAACCTTTAATTAGCCAATTGATTGTTCTTAATCCTATCCAATTAGAAAGAAATGAGAATATGAATAATATTGCAAATCCTTTAATAATCTGAACGGCAGGAGTATCTTTAATTAATAAAAATATATTATACAAAACAAAGGTTATGATAATAATATCTAAAACGTCTAAAAGTGACACATTAAAAGGCATACAATAATCCTTTTCCTAAAATAAAATAGCCATCACTAAAAAAGTTCTCGAAAGAATTTTGGTGATGACTATTATTTTAGCATTATTTTTAACTAAAAAAAATGTATAGTATAGAAAGAGCAATAATTTAACGTTTTGAGAATTGGTAATTTGCTCTTGCGCCTTTTTGACCATATTTTTTTCTTTCCTTCATTCTAGCATCACGTTCGAGCATTTTTTCCTTCTTTAATATAGGTCTTAAAGTACTGTCATATTCCACTAATGCCCTTGCTATTCCATGTCTTATGGCACCTGACTGGCCTGTTACACCGCCACCTGACACTCTTACATTAACATCTACTTCCTCTATTTTTTGTACCGCCTTTAAAGGTTCTTCAACTGCTAAAACATTAGATATATTAAAAAATAATTATTATGTGGTTTATTATTAATAATTATATTGCCTTTACCAGGATATATCCAAACTTTTGCTATGGATGTTTTTCTCCTACCAGTACCATAATATCGGTTAATTGACAAATTACGCACCTCCTTTTATCAGTTGCTTTCGATTTCTACTATTTCTTGAGCAGTATGAGGATGCTTATTTCCACGATAAACTTTAAGCTTTTTAATAATAGCATTGCTTAGCTTGTTTTTTGGTAGCATTCCTTTTACGGCTTTTTCGATAATTGCTTCTGGTTTTTTTTGCAGCATTTCATTAAATGTAACTTCTTTTAATGATCCAGGATAATTTGTATGATGTCTATATAGTTTTTGTTCTGGTTTTTTCCCGGTAACTTTAACTTTTTCTGCATTAATAACTATAACATAATCACCAAAATCTTGGGACTGATCATAAAATGTTTTATTTTTCCCTCGTAAGATCGCGGCTATTTCAGTAGCCAATCTTCCTAGGATTTTTCCTTCAGCGTCAAACAAATACCAATTCCTGTCAACATTAACTATTTTTTCTCTAAAAGTTTTCAATTTTTCCTCCCTATGATGCTTTTAATCAATAATAGGTTAAAACAACATAAAAATTCTAATATAATTAATACTTATTGTCAAGACAATTATTATTCATTTATCAATGTTAATATTTTACTTTTACTAAAAATAAACCATTAGGCGGCAGAACTTTGCCTGATTTTTGACAATCTTTATTTTTCATTAAAGATAAAATATCTTTCGGATTGCGTTTAGTAATAGAAAAATCAAGCAATGTGCCAACTATAACTCTCATCATTTTATATAAAAAAGAGTTTGCCTCTATCCTAAAGCATAGCATTTCTTTATTTTTCTGTATATCTATTTTGATTATTGTTCTTTCTTTATTTTCTTTTCTATCATTTTTTTTCTTATTTAAACAGCTTAAAGCCCTAAAATCATGCTCTCCAATTAAATATTGAGCAACTTCTTTCATTCTGTCAATATCTAATTTTTTATTGTAAATATAACAATATTTATTCAAAAATATTCTCTTTGCAGAATATGATGAAGTTCCGTAATTTTTATTCAGAATATAATATTTATATATCTTACTTTTTGCACTAAATCTGGCATGAAATTCATTGTTAACTATTTTAGCATGTTTGATTTTAATGTCACCAGGTAATTTATTATTTAGAACAAAAGTCCATTTATCAACTGGTAAATCGTGTTCAGTATAAAAATTAGCAGTTTGTCCTATAGCATGTACACCTGCATCTGTCCTGCCTGAACCATATAATTTTATTTGCTTATCACCTGTTACCTTTTTCAAGCGATCTTCAATAATTCCTTGAATTGTTTCTTTGTTTTTTTGCCTTTGCCATCCAGAATAATTAGTGCCGTCATAACATATTAACAGTTTTATATTTTTTTTCATTAGCATCTTTTAACCAACTATAAAAATAACAATAAAAACTACAATAGTTGTTAAAAAAAATATCTGATCTCTACTCTTAATTTCCAAAGCACGATAATGAGTTCTACCTTCTCCACCCTTATAACATCTTGCTTCCATCGCGATAGCTAATTCGTCAGCCCTGCGAAAAGAATTTATAAACAAAGGTACAATTATAGGTAATATGTTTTTTATTCTATTAATGATATTCCCACTTTCAAAATCAGCACCTCGTGCCATTTGAGCTTTAATTATTTTTTCAGTTTCTTCCATTAAGGTTGGTATAAAGCGTAAGGCAATGGTCATCATCATGGCAATTTCATGAGCAGGTATTCTTAATATTTTAAAAAATGATAATAAATATTCAATTCCATCAGTTAAAGAAATAGGGGACGTAGTTAAAGTCATCCAGGAGGTTGCTAAAATAAGTAAAAATAATCGAGCAGAAATAAAAAATCCCTTGTTTAAGCCTTCTTTAGTTATTTTTAAAAACCATATCTGAAAAATTATTTCCCCTTCTGTAGTGAGCATATGTATTAGCAAGGTTAATATTATTAGAAAAAGTAATGGTTTAATGCCTCTTAAAACATATTTCGGATTAACCTTCGATATGGATATTACAAAAAATAAGTATGCAATAACTATTGCAAAACTAAACCATGTTTTGATTAAAAATAATAACACTATTATCAGTAATGTAGTAATTATTTTAACTCTTGGGTCTAATTTGTGGATTATTGAATTTGTGTTTACATACTGACCTATAGTTATATTCCTAAAAAATTTCATTATTTTTTCTCAATCTTAGTATTTCTTCTTTTGCTTCTTCGATAGTCAATATATTATTGATATCAACAGGTTTACCCATTTTTTTTAAATCATACATAATTTTTGTTATTTGAGGAAGAGCTAAACCAATTTTCTCCAATTCAGCAGAGTTGTCCCTAAATATCTCTCTTGTTTTTTTATCTAAAACAATTTTCCCATTTTCCATCACTATAACTCTTTTTGTCATCTCTGCAATAACTTCCATATTATGAGAAACCATAATAATCGTTTTTTTATGACAATCATGTAATTTTTTAATTAATTTAAGAATTATGTTACGACTTTGAGGATCCAGGCTTGCAGTTGGTTCGTCTAAAATTATAACTTCTGGAGAAAGTGCTAAAATACTAGCAATTGCAACTCTTCGCATTTCTCCTCCGCTTAAATTAAACGGAAGCCTATTTCTATAATATTCATAATTTAAATCAACCATTTCCAAAGCTTTTTTAACATTCTCTTCAAGAAACTCTTCTTTACACCCCAAATTTTTGAGTCCGAATGATACCTCTTTAAATATAGTTTCTTCGAATATCTGATTTTCCGGGTATTGAAAGGACAATCCTATTTTTTTTCTAACATCTTTTAAAATTTTTTTATTACTGTGGATATTTACATTATCGATGTATATTTCCCCTTTTGTTGGTTCTAACAATCCATTAAGCACCTGCAACAAGGTTGTTTTCCCGCAACCGGTATGTCCTATGATACCAATAAATTCTCCATCAGAAATAGAAATATTCACATCTTTCAATACTTCTTTTTCAAAAGGCATATTTAAATTATAAGTAAACGATATCTTTTTTAAATCAATAAACATAATTTATCTAACATTTCTTTTTCATCAATAATATTGATAGGAATATCTAACCCATTTTCATTTAATAATCGGGCAAATCTTGTTATTTGAGGAATTTCTAGTTTCAAATCATCTAAGACATTCTTCTGTAAAAAAATGTCTTTTGGTGATCCGGTTAATACTATTTTCCCTTTTTCAAATACCACAATCTTATCAAACATTACTGCTTCTGACATAAAATGGGTTATATAAACAATAGTTATATTCTTTTCCTTATTAAGTTTTTTTACAATTTCTAAAACTTCTTTTCTGCCCTTAGGGTCTAACATTGAAGTAGGTTCATCTAAAATCAGATGTGACGAGCGCATGGCCAAAGCACCTGCAATAACTATTTTTTGCTTTTGTCCACCTGAAAGCAAATGTGGTTCATAGCTTCTAAAGCATAGCATGTCAACCTGTTTTAATGCCCATTTAACTCTTTCTTGCATTTCTTTTTCGTTCAAACCTATATTTTCTAATCCAAAAGCAATATCGTCTTCAACCGTAGTAGCAACTAACTGATTATCTGGATTTTGAAAAACCATACCTACTTTTTTTCTTATATTCCAAATGTGTTCTTTATCTTTTGTATTGCAATTATCTATAATTACATCACCTTCGCTTGGAAGTAATAACCCATTAACATGTTTTGCAAATGTTGATTTGCCAGAACCGTTTGATCCAATTATAGCAATAAAATCACCATCCTCTATATCAAGATTAATGTTTGATATAGATTCTTCAATACTCTCATTACCATTATTATAAGAATGGGATACATTTACAAATTTTATCAAAATACACCTGTTTATTATCAAAAAATAAAAAGGTTAACATGTAAGAAAATATAATTCTATTTCTAACAAATTAACCTATTTTATTTAGTTATTTCTTCTATTTAACAAATTCTAAAATAGCCATTGGAGCTGCATCGCCCTTGCGAAAGCCAGCTTTGATTATTCTGGTGTAACCACCATTTCTCTCTTTATATTGCGGGCTGATTTCTTCAAAAAGAAGCTTTATTGCTTGTTTGTTTTGAATTACCTTAAAAACTTTTCTTTTCGATTGCAAGTTATCTTCTTTAGCAACTGATACAAGTTTTTCAAGATATTTTTGTAACTCCTTTGCCTTCGGAACAGTTGTGTTAATTTTTCTATAATTAATCATAGAAATGGCTAAATTTGATAACAATGCCTTTCGATGACTAGTGTCAACATTTAATTTTCTTTTTAAATATCTGTGTCTCATTAGACCATCTCCTTTTGCTATTCTGATTCCTTTAAACTCAATCCGTATTCTTTAACTTTATCTTTTATTTCCTCAAAAGATTTTTTACCTAAGTTTTTTATTCCCATTATTTCTTCTTCTGATTTATTCACAATCTCGCCAAAAGAATTAATATTTGATTTTTTTAGGCAATTATAAGATCTAACAGAAAAATCAAGCTCTTCAATGGATTTATCAAGTAATTTTTTCTGCTCATTATTTTCATTCTCTTCTTCAGCTATTTGCTCAGTAATAGATTCCATTTCTTCTGGAGAAAATTTGGTAAAAATCTTTAGATATTTTATTAAAATATTAGAAGCTTTGCTTAAAGCCTCATCTGGCAAAATGCTCTTGTTAGTGTAAATATCCATAACTAACTTTTCATAACCCATATATTGAGCGGAACTTGTTTTATCAATTGAATAAGCAACTTTTATTACTGGGGAAAACATAGAGTCAAGAGTTATATAATTTATTGCCAAGTCTTTCTTTTTATTTTCTGTAGCTGATACATAACCAGTCCCGCTATCAACTACTATTTCCATGTCCAGTTTTCCATCTTCGCTAAGAGTAGCTATTTTTTGATTGGGGTTCAGTATTTCTACATTAATATTTGGTATTAAATCACTTGCTTTGACAATTTTCTTACCATTTGCCTTTAAACGCAATATCTCTGAATCATTTCCATATATTTTAAAAACAATTTCTTTTATATTTAATAAGATTTCGTTTACATCTTCTTTTATGCCAGGAATAGTAGAAAACTCATGAACAATACCCTCAAACCTTACAGCAGTTGCACTAGCACCAGGAAGAGAAGATAGCAAAACTCTTCGTAAAGAATTACCTAACGTTGTACCATAACCTTTATCCAAAGGTTCAATAATAAAACGTCCGTAACTATCTGTTAAATTTTCTATTTTTATTTTAATATCATTGATATCTATCAACTTAAAATCTCTCCTTCCGGTAATGTTAAGTCTCTTATCTTGAATAAAACTCAACAATTAGCTTTTCATCAATAGGTAGATCAATATCTTCTTTAGAAGGATACTTAACGACCTTTCCTTTCAAGTTTTTCATATCTACTTCTAGCCAGGCTGGCACATTAGCTGCTTCAGCACTTTCTTTTAATTCTTTAAAATAAGCAATTGATTGGCTTTTTTCCTTAATCTCTACAACGTCATTAATATCGGCCATATAAGAAGGGATATTGACCTTTTTCCCATTAACCAATACGTGGGAGTGTTTTACAATCTGCCTGGCATTAGCCCTGGATTCAGCAAGACCCAGTCTGTATACAATATTATCAAGTCTTCTTTCTAAAAATTGAATAAAATTCTCACCGGTAACTCCATGTTTTTTCTCAGCTTTTTCAAAAAGGTTGCTGAATTGTTTCTCAACTAATCCATACATTTCTTTCATTTTTTGCTTTTCTTTTAATTGGATAGCATAATTAGATAATTTTCTTGCTCTTCTATCCTGAGAGCTTTTTCCAGGAAGAGTTGGCTTTTTTTCCAATGCACATTTGTCAGTATAGCAGCGCTCTCCTTTTAAAAATAATTTTGATTCCTGTCTACGACAAAGACGGCAAACAGGACCAGTATATCTAGCCATAAATTACCTCCTTAGGTAAATTCATTTAATCAATAAAACAAAAAAGGTTTTTAAGTTATTCGAACCTTTATTTATATATAAATTATTAAAAATAATATATCTAAACTAAAACTAAATTTTTAATAATTTAGACTCTTCTTTGTTTTGGCGGTCTACAGCCATTATGAGGAATTGGAGTGACATCCCTAATAGTGTTTATTTTAAAACCAATGGCTTGTAGTGAACGTATTGCTGTTTCTCTTCCAGAGCCAGGACCTTTAACATAAACATCTATTTCTTTCATTCCTTGATCCATTGCTTTTTTGCCTGCTTCTTCAGCAGTTCTCTGAGCTGCAAAAGATGTACTTTTTTTGCTTCCTTTATTTCCGATAGAACCAGCACTAGCCCAAGATACTATGTTGCCTTCGGTATCAGAAATAGAGACAATAGTATTGTTAAAGGTTGATTGTATATGAACAACACCTTTTAGCACATTTTTTCTAATACGCTTTTTACGTATTTTTTTGGTTTGTTTTTTTGCAACCAATCCAGTATCTCCTTTCGTTTTAATCCTTTTTAGAATACATATTTTTTAATACGTATAATTATTTACTTCTCTTAACTCCAACAGTTCTTCTGGGGCCTTTTCTAGTTCTGGCATTAGTGCTTGTTCTTTGTCCTCTAACCGGAAGCCCTCTCTTATGTCTTAACCCACGATAGGAGCCAATTTCCATAAGTCTTTTAATATCTGCTGTTCTTTGACTTCTAAGTTCACCTTCTACCTTATAGTTTTTACCTATGATATCTCTTATTGTATTAATTTCATCATCTTTTAAATCTTTTACTTTTGTCTGAAAATCTATTCCTGCTTCAGCAAGTATTTTCCTTGATACTGTATAACCAATTCCAAAAATATATGTCAATGCACAATCAACATTTTTATTATTAGGTATATCAACTCCGCTTATTCTAGCCATGCCTTATAACTCCTTCCCATTTATTTTCCTTGTTTTTGTTTATGTTTAGGATTTTCACATATTACCATTATTTTCCCATGTCTTCTGATTAACTTACATTTCTCGCATATTTTTTTTACAGATGATCTAACCTTCATTTCTATCTTATCCTCTCTTGCTAAACTATTTAAAATGATTTTTTATATTAATTATAGAATTAGTATTACTTTTATTTATTATATATTTTTCAAGGTATTGATATTATTTTTATATTGAACTACAGTCGATAAGTAATTCTACCTCTACTTAAATCATAGGGCGATATCTCAACCTTAACTTTATCTCCAGGTAATATTCTAATAAAATGCATTCTTATTTTCCCGGATATGTGCGCTAAAACCTCACAACCATTTTCTAATTCAACTTTAAATGTTGCATTGGGCAAGGCTTGAGTTACTTTACCCTTCATCTCAACATATTTTTCTTTTCCCATTAAATATCAACTCCCATATAAATAAATGTTAATACTAGTTTTCCTTATCATTTAATAATTAAATTGATCATCAAATAGTTAAAATTTCATTTTTATTTTCATATATAGCTATTGTATGCTCAAAATGAGCAGATAGACTACCATCAGCGGTTTTTACTGTCCATCCATCATCATCGGATATTGTCCTATAGTCACCTTGATTTAACATTGGTTCAATGGCTAAAACCATACCTTTTTCTAATCTTAAACCAGTATTGGGTGTTCCATAGTTGGGTATTTGTGGATCTTCGTGAACTTGTAAGCCAACTCCATGTCCGACAAAATCTCTAACTACAGAGAAACTATTAATTTCTGCATGTTCTTGGATAGCAAATCCAATATCGCCTATTGAATTACCGTTAATAGCTTTTTCAATTCCTTTAAAAAGACATTCTCTGGTTACTTTAATTAAGCTTTCAGCAACCTTAGATATTTTACCAACCCCAACTGTTATTGCGCTATCACCATAATATCCGTTTAAATAAGTACCCACATCTAGGCTGACAATATCTCCTTCTTGAAGAATTCTATCTCCTGGAATTCCATGAACTATTTCTTCATTAATAGAGATACAGACTGTTGCCGGAAATTCATTTCCTTTTGCTCCATATCCCTTAAAAGCCGGTTTACCATTGTTTTTAATTATATACGATTCAGCCATTTGATCTATCTGAATTGTTTTTATACCCGGCTTTATTTTTTCAAAAATATATTTTAACGTATTAGATGTTAATCGGCAACTTTTTTTTATTTTTTCAATCTCTTTAATAGTCTTTAAAATTACCATTATATCATTACTTTCCAACTAATCCAAGTTTAATTAATCTATTCCAAACATCTTCAAACCTTATTTTTAAATCTAAATCAGCATTTATTTTTGTTAAGTTATTTTTTTCCTCATAATATTCAACCAGTGGAAGAGTTTCCTTGTTAAACACCTTTATCCTGTTTAAAATAGTTTCTTGTTTGTCATCATCGCGTTGAAATAATTGTCCACCACATTTATCGCAAACATTTTCAATTTTTGGTGAATTATAGTTTAGATTATAGATAGCGCCACATTTTGCACAAACTCTTCTATCTGATAATCTTTCAACAATTACACTATCAGAGGCTTCAAAATAAAATACCTGATCGATTTTAGTATTAAGTCGTCTCATCAGAGAATCTAATTCTATTGCTTGCTGGATAGTTCTGGGAAATCCATCAAACATAAAACCATTCTGGCAATCATTATCTTTAATTCTTTCTTCAACAATACTCATTATTAAATCGTCAGGAACTAATTTGCCAGATGTAACATATTCTTGAGCTTCCTTACCCAATTTTGTATTATTTTTAATAGAATTTCTCAAAATATCTCCAGTTGAAATAACTGGAATATTTATTTTTTTATTTATTTCATTAGCAATAGTTCCTTTGCCAGCCCCTGGAGGACCTAGTAATATAAGTTTCATGCTAAAAATACTCCTTTATGCTATTAATTTACTTTTTAATAAAACCTTCATAATGTCTCATTAACATGTGGGACTCAATCTGTTGAACAGTTTCCAAGGCTACACCAACCATTATTATTACAGATGTTCCGCCAAAATAAATAGTGGTTATCCCTGTTATTTGAATTAAAATGTTAGGCAATATAGCTATTATGGCAAGAAAAATAGCCCCACTTAATGTAATACGAGTCATGATATTATCAATGTACATAGCTGTAGCTTTTCCTGGTCTTCTTCCAGGTATAAAACCACCGTATTTTTTCATATTATCGGCCATATTTTGAGGATTAAATGTTATAGCTGTATAGAAAAATGTAAAAACGATAATTAATATGGCATATAAAATTAAATACAATGCTGTTCCAGGTGAAAGTGCTTGAGCAATTTTTTGCATAAAAGCTGATCCTTGAAAAAATTGGGCAATTGTTCCTGGAAATATGAGTATTGCTGAAGCAAAAATTATAGGAATAACCCCAGCTTGATTTACTCTTAATGGAATATGGGTACCCTGCCCTCCGTATAATTTTCTTCCTACAACACGTTTTGCATACTGAACAGGAATACGACGTTGTCCCTGTTGAATGGCAACAACTCCTGCTATCACTAATACAACCAGGATTAAAAAAGCAATAATGGAAAAAACACTTATTTCGCCAACTCTTAACAAGCTCCAGGTCTGAATTATTTCAGTAGGTATTCGTGCTACAATACCGGCAAATATTATTATGGAAATACCATTTCCAATACCATAATCACTTATTTGCTCGCCAAGCCACATTAAAAAACAAGTACCTGCAGTTAAACTAATAATTAATAATAATCTAAATAAAAGGCCGCTTATCATTAAAACCTGCAGACTTTCAAGCCAGGCACTTATTCCTACTGCCTGTATTAAACCAAGTACCACAGTTCCATATCTTGTTATACGATTAAGTTTGCTTCTTCCTTCTTGCCCCTCTTTAGACCATTGTTCAAATAATGGTACTACTGACTGTAATAAAGACATAATAATCGATGCATTAATATATGGCATAATACCTAATGCAAAAAGAGAAAATCGGCTTAATGCACCACCAGCAAAAAGATCAAAAAAGCCAAGAATTCCACCTTGGGCAAATAAATTAGCAAGAGCTTGCTTATCGATGCCTGGTAATGGTATATGACTTCCCAGCCTAACTATTATCAACATTGCTAATGTAAAAAGTAGTCTGCTTTTTAAATCAGGAATTTTAAACAAACTTCGTAATTGTTCAAGCAATTATATCACCTCTGCCTTTCCGCCAGCAGATTCTATTTTCTTAATCGCTTCCTGGCTAAAGCTATGAGCTTTTACAGTTAATGGTTTTTCCAACTTTCCATTGCTCAGAACTTTAATTCCATGCATAACATTTTTTACCATTCCTTCTTCAATCAGAAGTTCTGGTGTAATAATTGTGTTTTCTTCAAAACGATTCAGTTCTTCGACATTAACAATAGCGAATTCTTTTCTAAAAGGACTATAAAATCCTCTTTTTGGTACTCTTCTACTTAAAGGCATTTGACCGCCTTCAAAATATAATTTCTTTTTATAACCAGATCTACTTTTTTGGCCTTTTGAGCCTCTTCCAGCAGTAGTTCCACTTCCAGATGCATTGCCTCTTCCAACCCTTTTTTTAACATGAGTAGATCCTGAGCTTTTTTCTAAATTATTTAGGTCCATTATTTATTCCCCCTCAGTGACAACTTAATTATATATTTTCTCAACAGGAATACCTCTTAACTTCGCAACTTCTCTAGCATTTTTTAAGCTCAATAAAGCTTTCATAGTAGCTTTAACGATATTCAAATTATTATCACTACCTAATGATTTTGTGAGAATATCCTGTATTCCAACTGCTTCTATAATTGCCCTAACTGCCCCACCGGCAATTACTCCAGTTCCCGGAGATGCTGGTCTCAAAAATACTTTAGCTCCTCCATGAATACCTGTTACCGCGTGAGGTATAGTATTTTTGCGTGTTTTAATTTTAGACATTTCTTTTTTTGCTTTTGTAGAGCCCTTCCTTATGGCATCGGAAACATCCTTTGCCTTACCATACCCAATACCAACATAACCCTGGCCATTTCCAACAACAACCATTGCACTAAATCCAAATCTTCTACCGCCCTTGACTACTTTACTAACTCTATTTACAAAGACTACGCTTTCTTTAAGCTCTTGACCTTCGTTAAAATTATTTTGCACATTCTGCATGTATTCATCTCCTCTCGCTAACAATTTAAATATTTTATTTATATATTAGTTACATTACTTAGGGTTGTAATTCCTGATTATCTTTACCGGGTTTGCCTTTTTTAATATTTTTTAATTCAATTTTATCAGAAAACGCCTTAACTCTTCCATGAAATAGATAACCATTTCTATCAAAAACTATTTTTTTTATTCCTTTTTCTTTTAACTTTTCGTTAAAAATTTTACCTGTAGCTTCAGCTGCGTTAACATTCCCACCAAATTTTATTTCTTGTTTTACCTCTGGGCTTAAGGTGGATAAAGACAACAAAGTAACACCATTCTCATCATCAATGGCTTGAGCATAAATATTTTTAGAGCTACGGAAAATAGTGACTCTTGGTTTATCGCTTGTTCCGTTAATATTTTTCCTGATTCCTTTTTTTCTTCTAATTCTCGATGCAAATTTTTTGTTAATCATATTTTTAAGTACCCCTCTTTCTATGATAAGCACATTATAAATTCTTATTTACTGCCAACTGTTGCCCCTGCCTTACCAACTTTTCTTCTGATACGTTCATCGATATATTTAACACCCTTCCCTTTATAGGGCTCCGGCTTTCTTAGCTTTCTTATTTCAGCAGCTATTTTCCCAACCAGTTGCTTATCTGCTCCTTTTACTTTAATAGTTTTTTGTTTATCAACAGCAAATTCAATGCCATCAGGGGCTTCAACTTTAATTGGATGAGAGTACCCTAAATTTAACTCCAAATCTTTTCCTTTTAAGTCTGCCCTATAACCAACACCTACTATTTCCAGCGTTTTTTCAAATCCTTCGCTTATTCCTTTTACCATATTAAAAATAATATTTCTTGTTAAACCATGTAAAGAGCGGTGAGCTCTTGAATTACTGGGTCTTTCTACGATTATTTTATTTTCTTCTATTATAACTTTTATTTCTGGATGTATTTCAAAATCTAGCTCTTGTTGATTATTTTTTACTGAAATCTTATTATCTTTAATAACTATCGAAATACCTTCCGGTATCGTAATAGGTAGCTTGCCTATCCTGGACATATTACAATATCCTCCTTATCTGCTTGTTTTTTTAACTGGACATTATTCTGTATATTATTTTATTAGTGAATCCCAGTTTTATTGCTAACTACCATATATAGCACAAAACTTCTCCACCATAATGTTTCTTTTTTGCTTCTTTCCCAGACATAATTCCGTTTGATGTAGATAAAATACTAATACCCAATCCACCCAATACTTCAGGTACATCATCTTTATTCACATAAACTCTTAATCCTGGTTTACTAATTCTTTTTAAATTTGTAATAATTCTTTGTTTATCAGAGTATTTTAAAAATACTGTAATAACACCCTGTTTATTATCTTCTTTAGATTGATAATCACGAATAAATCCTTCATCTTTTAATATCCTAGCTATTTCGAGTTTTATTTTTGAAGAAGGAATTTCAACTTTACTGCTTTTTGCCCTGTTAGCATTTCTGATTCTAGTGATCATATCAGCAATTGGATCTGTAACAACACCCATCTAATTATCCTCCCATCTTGCAATCATGCATATTTTTCTTAATAATAACTTTTCTGTAATTACCAACTTGATTTTATAACACCTGGTAATTCACCGTTATGCGACATTTTTCTAAAACATATTCGGCAAATGCCAAATTTTCTAATATACCCTCTTGGTCTACCGCAAATATTGCATCGGCTATATTCTCTTACTTTATATTTTTGTTCTCTATTTGCCTTAACTAACGACTTTTTTGCCACTCATATATCCTCCTCTATAAAATCCTTATACTTAAATATCAATTATCTTTTTTAAATGGCATACCAATTAATCGTATAAGATCCTTTGCCTCTTCATCATTCTTAGCATCAGTGGTTATAGTAATATTCATTCCTAATGTAGTGTTAACTTTGTCAAATTCTATTTCTGGGAATATTAATTGCTCTTTTACTCCTAATGTATAATTTCCTCGTCCATCAAAAGAATCAGGAGAAGTACCTTGAAAATCACGAATACGAGCAATTGCTACGTTAATTAGTCTGTCTAAAAATTCATACATTCTACTACTTCTAAGAGTAACTTTACATCCTACTGGCATACCTTTACGAATTGAAAAATTAGATATAGATTTACTTGATTTTGTAATTACAGGTTTTTGCCCGGTAATAGCAGAAATAACCTGAGTAGCCTCATCTATTATTTTTGCATCTTCTCTTGCTTTTCCTAGGCCCATATTAATTACAATTTTCTCAATTTTAGGCACTGCCATCTTATTTTTATAGTTATATTTTTTCATCATTGCAGGAACTATTTCCTGCTGGTATTTTTCTTTTAGCCTGGGTATCACTTGTTAACCTCCTAGACCTTATCTATAATTTCTCCACATTTTTTACATATACGAACTTTTTTACCTTCTTTAGTTAATCCGTGTTTAATATTAGTTGGTTTATTACATTTATTACAAACCAGTTTTACATTAGAAAGGTGAATAGATCCTTCCTGTCTCTGCAATCCCACCTTGGGGTGATTTCTGTGTAGGTTTCATATGCTTCTTCAGAAAGTTTACTCCCTCGATAATCACTTTATTTTGATTAGGTAACATTTCAATAATTTTTCCATTCTTACCTTTATCTTCTCCGGTAATTACCAGAACACTATCTCCCTTTTTTAAAGCTACTTTAGTTTTAGGCATTTTGCTAACTCCTTTCCGCACCTAAACGACTTCGGGAGCAAGGGATATTATTTTCATAAATTTTTTGTCCCTTAACTCTCGAGCTACAGGTCCGAATATTCTTGTACCAATAGGTTCGTTTTGGTTGTTGATTATGACCGCTGCATTGTCATCAAAACGGATATATGAACCATCAGGACGTCCAATTTCTTTTTTTGTTCTCACTATTACCGCTTTTATAACATCACCCTTTTTAGCAGTTCCACCAACATTGGCTTCTTTAACAGATGCTATGATAATTTCACCTATCCTAGCATATCTTTTCCTTGATCCGCCAAGAACTTTTATACATTGTATTTTTTTTGCACCAGAATTATCTGCTACAAAAAGATTTGATTGCATTTGTATCAATTTTGCCACACTCCCTTATATATCATCATAACTAATAATATAATATGCGAAACTACTTTAAAGTTATTTTTGTTTTTCAATAATTTCAATAACTTCCCATCTTTTTCTTTTGCTTAATGGTCTTGTAGAAATTATTTTAACTTTATCTCCAACTTCGCACATATTTTTTTCATCATGGGCCATAAATTTAGTACTTTTTCTGATTCTTTTTTTATATAATTTATGAGCCACTAAATAACTAACTTGGACAACAACAGATTTATCCATAGAATTACTTACAACAATTCCAACTCTGCTGCTTTTAGTATCAGTTGAAATAGACATTAATTATCACCCTATTCCTTTTTCAAAAATTTAATTATTTTAAACTTTAAGTTTTTGATTACTTTTATTTAATTCAATTTCTCTTAGCACAGTTTTTGCTCTAGCAATATCATGTTTTACTTCTTTTATTTTCATGTGGTTGCCTAACTGGCCAGTTACTGATTGAAAACGCAAACTAAACAATTCGTCTTTTAAATCAGCTAATTTTTTTTCTAATTCCGCAATTGATAAATCTCTTAATTCACTTGCTTTCAATTAACCCACCACCTGTTCTTCTCGCATAACAAAACGAGTTTTGATTGGCAATTTATGAGAGGCCAATCTCATGGCTTCTCTAGCTATTTCTTCATCAACACCACCTAGTTCAAATAATATTGTACCAGGCTTAACAACAGCAACCCAAAATTCGGGGGATCCTTTACCTTTACCCATTCTGGTTTCAGCAGCAGTCTTGGTAACTGACTTATGTGGGAATATTCTAATCCAAACTTTCCCTCCACGTTTTATTTCATGAGTAATTGCAATTCTAGCAGCTTCAATTTGAGAACTTGTTATCCAGGATATCTGCAATGATTGTAATGCATAATCTCCAAAGGATATTAAATTTCCCTTTTGAGCTTTTCCCTTCATTTTACCCCGTTGTAACTTTCTATGTTTTGTTCTAGTTGGCTGAAGCATCTTCTTGTCCCCCTATTACAGATGTTCTTTTATTTGCATCATTATAATCTTTTCCACTAAGATCTTCTTCTATTTCGCTGATTCTGTTTTTTATTTTAGGCAATATTTCGCCTTTAAATATCCAGACTTTTACCCCTACTTTACCGTAGGTAGTATTTGCTTCGGCGAAACCATAATCGATATCAGCTCTTAATGTATGAAGAGGTAATCTACCTTCCATATGCCATTCTGTTCTAGCGATTTCAGCACCACCTATTCTACCAGAAATCATTATTTTAATTCCTTCAGCTTTCATTTTTATTGCACGAGAAGCTGCCTGTTTCATCATTCTCTTTACTGAAGCTCTTCTTAATATCTGATTTGCGATATCTTCTGCAACTAATTGAGCATCAATTTCTGGTGTTTTGACTTCCTTGATATTAATTTGAACATCACCATCACCTAGTATTTTTATTAAATTGTCTTTTAGCTTATTAACTTCAGCACCTTTTCTACCAATAATAATGCCAGGTCTAGCACAATTAATAGTAATTCTAATACGATTAGCAATTCTCTCTATATTTACCATAGATATTCCGGCATGGTTCAAGTTTTCTTTAATAAATTTTCTAATTTTATGATCTTGAGAAATGTTTTCTTTGTAATTTTTTCGACTATACCATTTGACATCCCAATCTTTAATTATTCCAATACGTAAACCTTTTGGGTGAACTTTTTGTCCCAATTATCTTTCAACCCCTTTCTCTTCAACTTCAATTGTAATGTGGCTTGTGCGTTTGTTTATGCGAGCAGCCCTGCCCATTGCTCTTGGCCGAAACCTTTTTATTGTTGGGCCTTCATCTACAAATGCTTTATTTACAAACAGTTCATCAACATTCATATTAAAATTGTTTTCAGCATTTGATATTGCTGATTTAAGAACTTTATAAATCATTTTGGCTGATCTAGTTGGTGAAAACTGTAATTGCAATAAAGCCATTCCAGTATCTTTGCCTTGGATAGTATCAATCATTCTGCGACATTTCCTTGGAGATATTGGAATAAATCTTCCAACAGATTTTGCACCCATAATTTTCCTCCTATTTTGCTAAACAATACTTCGCTCAATTATTATAATTTATAATTATTATTAATTAACTTTACTATTTTATTGTTGTAGACCTTTCAGTATGAGCACCATGGCCTTTAAATCTTCTGGTAGGTGAAAATTCCCCTAGTTTATGTCCAACCATGTTTTCAGTTATATAAACTGGTACATGCTTTTTACCATCATGAACGGCAATTGTATGCCCGACCATTAATGGGAAAATGGTTGAATTTCTAGACCATGTTTTAATAGGTTCTTTTTTTCTTTTTTTATTCAATTCCCTTACTTTTTTAAGTAATTTTTCATCAATATATGGACCTTTTTTAATGGATCTTGACATTTATTTATCAACCCTCCCCTATTTTTGTGTCCTTCTCTTTACAATAAACTTATCTGAATCTTTTTTCTTTTTCCTTGTTTTAAAACCTTTGGCTAGTTGCCCGCTTGGAGAAGCAGGATGTCTGCCACCAGAAGACTTGCCTTCTCCACCACCCAATGGATGATCAATTGGATTCATGGCAACACCTCTTACTTTTGGTCTTCTGCCCTTATATCTGCTTTTTCCGGCTTTACCTAAATTTATATTGGAATGATTCTGATTGCCTACCTGTCCAATTGTAGCAGAGCATTCCATGCTAATCAGCCTTACTTCACCAGAAGGTAGTTTTACATGTGCGTATTTACCTTCTTTTGCCAATATTTGAGCTGATGCTCCTGCCGATCTTGCAAGGGCAGCTCCTTGTCCTTTTTTCAATTCTATATTATGAATAAAAGTACCCTGGGGAATATCTTTTAAAGCCATAGCGTTTCCAGGGCCAACCTCAGCTTTATTTCCGGAAAGGATAGTATCGCCTACATTGAGTTTAGCCGGACATATGATATATCTTTTTTCCCCGTCAACATATTTTAGTAATGCAATCCTGGCAGATCTATTGGGATCATATTCGATACTAGCAACTTTTGCTGGGATTCCTTCTTTTTCCCTTAAGAAATCTATATATCTAAATTTCCTTTTTACGCCACCACCTTTTCTGCGAACCATAATCCTACCATAATTATTTCTACCAGCTTTTTTACTTTTCCCAGAAGTTAATTTCTTTTCTGGGTTAACACTGGTAATATCATCAAAGGTGGATACAGTCATAAACCTTCTACCGGATGATGTTGGTTTATATTTTTTAATATCAGCCACTTTAATCTACACCTTTCTTTAGTAAACTTTTTAAATATTTTCTAATTCTTGTATTTTTTGACCATCAGTTAAAGTAACTATTGCTTTTTTCCAGTGGGATGTCATTCCCATATACTTACCCATTTTTCTACTTTTACCGGGAACTTTAACGGTATTTACTTTGTCTACTTTAACTTTAAATTTATCTTCGACAGCTTTTTTTATTTCGGATTTATTCGCATCCCAAGAAACCTTAAAAACATATTTACCTAATTCTTTATTTAATACACTTTTTTCTGAAATAATTGGGTGAATCAATATGGTTTTTGTAGTAGACATTATAAAAATACCTCCTCAATTACTTCTAATGCATTTTTTGTCACAAGAACTTTATTGCTATTCAAAACATCATATGTATTGATTTTATTTGCGGTAACAGCAATGACATTAGTTAAATTGTTGATAGCCCTTTTTATTTGTTCATTTTCTTTTTCAATAACAATCAATATCTTTTCATTGTTTAAATTGAACTTGTTAAAAATTTCGGTAATTTCTTTTGTTTTACCATTCTTCAATTCAATTTTATCTAAGATTATCATAGTATCATTCGTAACTTTATCTGATAATACTGATTTTAAAGCAACCAATTTCATTTTCTTGGGTATAGAAAATCCATAATCTCTAACCTGAGGACCAAAAACGATTCCACCGCCAACCCACAAGGGTGAACGGATAGTTCCTGCTCTTGCCCTTCCTGTACCTTTTTGCTTCCAGGGCTTCTTTCCTCCCCCTCTGACATCGCTTCTACCTTTTGTAGAGGCAGTTCCTCTTCTTTTATCAGCAAGGTAACGTTTTACAATTTGATGTACAATATGTTTATTTATTTTAGCATTAAATAGGTCTTCATTTAGCTTTATTTCGCCTATTGTTTCGCCTTCTACACTATGTATTTTCATATCTATCATAGCGCCACTCTCCTTCCTCCGCAGATAAGATCAAAAATTAATTAGGAAATTTTTTCAACAGCTACAAGGGTATTATTAGAACCAGGAATAGCGCCTTTTAGCAACAACAGATTCTGGTCCAAATCAATTTTAATTATTTCAATATTTTTTATTTTTACTTTTTCATTGCCCATTCTGCCCGGGAGTTTTTTCCCTTTAAATACTCTCGCTGCATCAGTAGCACCTATAGAACCAGTGGCACGATGATAGTTTTTTTGACCATGTGTTTTTGGGCCACCACTAAAGTTATGTCTTTTAACAGATCCTGCAAATCCTCGGCCTTTACTAATTCCAATTATATTTACCTTTTCGCCTTCTTTAAAAAGATCTACTTTTATTTCAGTGCCTATTTCATATTTTGATGAATCATTATACTTAAATTCTCTTAAATGTTTAAAGGCATTAGTATTTTGTTTTTTAAAATAACCTTGCATCGGTTTGTTAATTTTTTTCTTTTTAGTATTTTCAATAAATCCTAATTGCAATGCTTCGTAGCTATCTTTTTCCTTATCTTTTTTATTAGTTACCACACACGGACCAGCTTGTAAAACGGTAACTCCAACCGAATCACCATTTTCTAAAAATATGCTGGTCATTCCTATTTTTTTTCCTAGAATACCAGTTTTCACAATCTCACACCTCCAGGCAGATATTTCAAAAATAAAATATTATTATTCATAATCGTTATTAACTTTTTATACTCTTATATTATATTATTCTAATGTTTTTATCTCAATATCGACACCAGAAGGCAAATCTAGATGCATCAAAGCTTCCACTGATTTTGAAGATGGGTCAATAATATCAATCATTCTTTTATGTGTTCTCATTTCAAATTGTTCTCTAGATTTTTTGTCAACATGAGGTGACATTAGAACACAATATTTGTTTATTTCAGTTGGCAATGGAATTGGTCCCGAATATTTACCTGATGTCTTTTTTACAGCTTCAATTATTTTTAAAGCTGAATTATCTAATATTCTATGATCATAAGCTCTTAGTCTAATTCTTATTTTTTGCATTTTAGTTGCAATCCTCCTCACGATTTACAAAGTTTATCACCATTATTACTCAACTATGTCGGTAACAACTCCTGCTGCTATGGTTCTGCCACCTTCCCGGATAGCAAAGCGAACTCCTTTTTCCATAGCGATTGGAGTAATTAATTCTCCGGAAACAGTCAAGTTATCACCAGGCATGGCCATCTCTACTCCTTCAGGTAGATGTACGGTACCTGTAACGTCTGTGGTTCTAAAGTAGAACTGAGGACGATAACCGCTAAAGATAGGAGTATGTCTTCCACCTTCATCTTTGGTAAGGATAACTAATTCGCCTTTGAATTTGGTGTGAGGAGTAATACTGCCTGGGGCAGCAAGAACCTGTCCGCGTTTAATCTCTTTTTTATCTACACCACGCAAGAGAATACCTACATTATCCCCTGCTTCAGCTTGATCGAGCAGCTTGCGGAACATTTCCACACCAGTAGCAACTGTTTTTTTCGGCTTATCACTTAAACCTACTATTTCTACTGTGTCACCAACTTTTATCATACCGCGCTCAATACGGCCAGTAGCAACTGTTCCTCTTCCGGTTATGCTAAAGACGTCTTCGATAGACATCAGGAAAGGCTTGTCATTCTCACGCATCGGTGTGGCGATATAGCTGTCTACCGCATCCATTAATTCCTGCATTGGTTTGAAAGCAGGATCATCCGGGTTAGCAGTATCTGCTTCCATGGCCTTTAAGGCTGAACCTTTTACTACCGGAATATCATCACCTGGGAATTCATATTCACTTAATAATTCCCGAACTTCCATTTCTACCAATTCAATCAATTCAGGGTCATCCACCATATCGGTTTTGTTTAAGAAAACTACGATGTATGGTACACCAACCTGTCTGGATAACAGGATATGTTCTCTGGTCTGAGGCATAGGACCATCAGCAGCAGAAACGACTAAGATTGCACCATCCATTTGAGCTGCACCGGTAATCATGTTTTTAACATAGTCAGCATGACCAGGGCAGTCTATATGGGCATAATGTCTTTTTTCTGTTTCGTACTCCGCATGGAATACTGAGATGGTAATCCCTCTTTCCTTTTCTTCAGGTGCACGGTCAATTTCATCAAAAGCCGTGGCTTTGGCGAATTTCTTGATAGACAAATATTTAGTTATTGCTGCAGTCAGGGTAGTCTTTCCATGGTCAACGTGACCTATAGTACCGATATTAACATGCGGCTTAGTACGAACAAACTTTTCTTTAGCCATTTTGTTTTTTCCTCCTTAAAAAGAATAATCAATTTTCTTTAACTTTTATTTATTTTATTTTTATGTAACAACATTTTTTGCTATATTTTCCGGAACAATATCATAATAAGCAAATTGCATAACATAATTTGCACGTCCTTGTGAAATAGATCTAAGACCAGTTGCATAACCAAATACTTCCTGTAATGGCACATTGGCAACTATTATTTTGCCTTGTATTTTTTTCTTGTCTTTTATTCCTTCTACCTTTGCCCTTCTAGAATTTAGATCTCCTATAATTGCTCCTAAATATTCATCAGGTGTCCTTATTTCCATTTCAACAATAGGCTCTAGAAGCACAGGGCTAGCATCTTTTAAAGCCTCTTTTAATGCTTTTGAAGCAGCAATCCTAAATGCGAGTTCGGAAGAATCTACCGGATGAAAAGAACCGTCTATTAAAGTTACTCTTATATTCGTTACCGGATAGCTGGCTAGTATACCAGAAAGCATTGCCTCTTCAATTCCCTGCTTAACAGCAGGAATGTATTCTTTAGGAACGCTGCCACCAACAGTTTTATCAACAAATTCAAAAGGAGCATCATTATAAGGTTCTATTTCAATGACAACATCCCCATATTGGCCTCTTCCGCCACTCTGCCTGACAAATTTACCTTGTGCTCTTGCGTTTTTCCTTATTGTCTCTTTAAAGGCAACTTGTGGTTCTCCAATATTCCCTTCAACCTTAAATTCTCTTAATAATCTGTCAACTATTATCTCTAAATGCAGTTCTCCCATTCCGGATATTATGGTTTGACCAGTATCTCTATTAACACTTCTCTTGAAGGTAGGATCCTCTTCTGCCAATTTATCTAAAGCCAAGGCCATTTTATCTTTGTCAACTTGGCTTTTTGGCTCAATTGCAATAGATATGACAGGTTCTGGAAATTCCATTTTTTCTAGTACAATTGGATATTTATCATCACATAAAGTATCACCGGTTCCTGTTTTTTTTAAACCTATAATTGCACCAAGGTTACCAGCAGTAATTTCTTCCACTTGCTCTTTATGGTCTGCATGTATTTTGACAAGCCTATTTATTCTTTCTCTAGTATTCTGAGTTGAATTTAACACATATGAACCATTTTGCAGCGAACCAGAATATACTCTTACAAAACTTAATTTTCCAAAAAAAGGATCAGCTGCAACTTTAAAAACGAGAGAAGACAAAGGTTCGTTTATATCAGTTTTTCTGGTAATTTCTTCACCATTAACCGGGTTTTCACCTTTTACGGGCAATACTTCCAGTGGTGATGGTAAGTACAGGGTAACTGCATCTAATAATAATTGTATTCCTTTATTTTTCAAGGCTGAACCACATAGTATTGGTACAATACGATTATTTACAGTCCCTTTTCTAATCATTTCATGTATTCTTTCTATAGAAATATCATTACCGTAAAGATAATCCTCCATGAATTGTTCATCTTCTTCAGTAAGCATTTCTAGCAATTTTTTTCTGGCATTTTCAGCTTCTTCCAGATATTCATCAGGTATTTTTACTGTTTTATATGTAGTACCTGAATCATCTTCTATATATGAATAGGCTTCCATTTTTATGATATCAATGATCCCTTTAAAATTGGACTCACTGCCCCAGGGTATTTGGATTACAAGTGGAACAACAGGAAATTTTTTATCAATACTTTTAACGGTACCATAAAAATCCGCTCCGACCCGATCCATTTTATTAATAAGTACTACCCTAGGCACATGATATCTATCGGCTTGATGCCATACAGTTTCAGATTGTGGCTCTACGCCGGCAACTGCACAAAATACCGCTACTGCTCCATCCAGAACTCTTAAAGATCTTTCTACTTCTACAGTAAAGTCTACATGGCCGGGCGTATCAATAATATTGATACTGTAACCTTTCCAAACAGAAGTTGTTACTGCAGAACTTATAGTGATTCCTCTTTCTTTCTCTTGGGGCATCCAATCCATGGTAGCAGAACCTTCATGTACTTCCCCCATTCTATGCACTCTACCAGTATAAAAAAGTATACGTTCTGAAACAGTTGTTTTGCCAGCATCAATATGAGCCATAATTCCAATATTTCTAACTTTTTGCAAGTCAAGATTTTTTGTCATAAAATTTAATCATCCGTTCCATAATCAAGATTATTATTATTTTTTACATTTATACTATGTTTACTATATATTATCTGTATAGTAAACAATTCCTTATCACCATCTATAATGAGCAAATGCTTTATTTGCTTCGGCCATTCGATGAGTGTCTTCTTTTTTCTTAACTGATACACCTGTACTCTGTGAAGCATCAAGTAATTCTGCTGCTAATCTTTCGGAAAAAGGTCTTCCTGTCTTGCTTCTACTAAAAGAAATAATCCATCTCATCGCCAAAGTAACCCTTCTTTCAGGGGATACTTCTACAGGGACTTGATAACTTGCTCCACCAACTCTTCTGGATTTAACTTCTAATACGGGCATAACATTTTCCATAGCTTGATTAAAAATTTCTAAAGAATCTTTCTTTGTTTTTTCTCTAATTATGTCCATGGCATCATAAAATACTCTTCTAGCAACACTCTTTTTACCATCAAGCATTATTTGATTTATAAATTTACTGACCCTCTTGTCTTTATAAACAGGATCTTCAATTATCTCATTTTTGTTTGCTTTTCTTTTTCTAGACATACCAATCCACCTCATAAAATATTTTCATAAATAACTTATTTCACATAATTATAATTTCAAATTTATTATTTTTTAGGTTTGGTAGCACCGTATTTAGATCGACCTTGCTGTCTAGCATCAACACCAGTGGTATCCATAACTCCACGAACTATGTGATATCTAACACCAGGTAAATCCTTAACCCTACCTCCTCTAAGTAAAACAATTGAATGTTCTTGCAGGTTATGACCTATTCCAGGTATATAAGCAGTAACCTCCATATTATTTGTCAATCTAACTCTTGCTACTTTGCGTAAAGCAGAATTAGGCTTTTTGGGGGTCATTGTCCATACCCGAGTACAAACACCTCTCTTTAGAGGTGAACCTTTTAATGCTGGTGTAACAGATTTTTTTGTTGCATTTTTTCTTTGTTTTCTTACCAATTGATTAATTGTTGGCATTTTACTAAGACCACCTTTTTTGTTTTTTTAAAAATGTTGTCTCCCAAAATACTTAAACATTTTATCAGTATAGATAAGTGATGTCAATAAAAAATTAAAAGACAAACATAGTATATTTCTTTTTCTATTTTATAAATTTATATCTTACCCAGGATACTACTCTTCAATATTAAGATTTTCTTCCGGATTACTCTGTGTCATAGCACTATATTCGTGATTTTTCTCTTTTTCTTCTTCTATTCTTTTTTGTTCTTCTCTTTCCAATTCCTCTTCATACCTTGAAGTAATCTCAACATCCCGGTAATGAGGAAGTCCTGTGCCTGATGGGATAATATTACCGATTATGACATTTTCTTTTAATCCATACAGCTGATCAATTTTCCCTTTAATAGAAGCATTTGTTAAGACATGCGTTGTTCTTTGGAAAGATGCTGCAGACAAGAAACTTTCTGTAGAAAGAGAAGCCTGAGTTATTCCTTGAATTATTGGCATGCCAATAGCTGGTAGCTTTATTCTCCTTAAATATCCAATTGTTTCAATAAGTGATACATTTTTTTCAACACTGCTATCGCTGCGATATTTTAAAGTTTCAATATTTTGCAGGAACAATATATTGGCATTTTCTTTCGTTATTTTTTCTCCTGCAGGAATTAAAATTTCTTTTGTTTTTTTATCGGCTATATCCTGAGCAACAGTCTTTCCTACTAAGTTTTGATAAAAATGCTCTAATGCTCTACCTTCTAGAGAAAAAAAGCGTCCGTCTTCCAAAGGAATATCGCTAATACCTGCAGAATAAGCTTTTCTTATTATATTTTTGCTTAGAGGTTGAGCCTTATCTGCGATAATATTGTCTGACTCTGGATCTTTTAACTCTTCTCCCAAATTTTTACCAATTACATCTTCTTTTATAAAACTGATAAGATTTTCTTTAATGTTAACTTCTTTTATATTGTCCCATATTTTTATATTTTCAAACTGGTATTCGACAATTTTCTTTACATCCTCTTCATTTAACACTTTATTTGCAGGAATAATTACTTCGTCTTTTTCTTTATTTATTACCAAATCTTCTGCAAGCATATTTCCTTTTAGTTTTTCAACTTCGTCAGACTTACCAATCCGAAGCTTATTAATTCCAATATTTATTAATCCTATTGCCATTTCTTTAGAAATAGGTTTGCCAATCATTCCATCTATATCAATCTTTTTATTTCCTTGATTGTCTTCAATAATGCTTTTGCTTCCATTTGAGGTCAATGCTTTTATAAAAATGTAATTTTTAATTCTTTCAATAAAATTCATTTCTCCTTGAATTATTGTATTTGTTTTTCCTTCTGATTCAAGGATATTGAAAGGTTGACAATCTGTATTTTCTATTTTTCTGATAATATTTTCATCAACAATAGAGCCCTTTTCTACTATCGGGTCACCTTTGCTGCTGGCAAGAGTTGATATTAATTGTTTGTTTAAAAGTAACTCCCTGTTTTTATTCCGGATTTCATCATTTTCCCTTGCAACCACTTTATTAGCTTTTTCAAAGTCAGAGACATAAACTAATTCCCCTGACAATAAATCAGAATCTCTTGATGACCTAACATATATTTTGTTTAATCTGGCTATTTGCCTGACAATAACCTCAATATGCTTATCATCGATAGTAACACCCTGGGATCGATATACTTCTTGAACCTGTTCTAATAAATATTCTTGTACTGCTTTAATTCCCTGAATTCTTAATATATCATTAGGATCAACAAAACCAGTGGTTAATCTTTGCCCTGCTTTTATTTTTTGTCCCTCTTCAACAATAATACGCAAATCGTCCGGGATACTATAAGTTTTCTTTTTATTGTCCTTATTTTTTGTAATAGAATTATCGGATTCTGGTTTTATTGAAACCTCTTTCCTGATATCTCCCTGATCATTTTTTAAATGTTCCACAAATCCGTTTATTTCACTTATCACAGCTTGCTTTTTGGGTTTTCTTACTTCAAACAATTGTTCGATTCTTGGTAAACCAAGAGTGATATCTTCACCGGTAATCTTTATTCCTCCAGTATGGAAAGTTCTTAACGTCAGCTGAGTTCCTGGCTCACCTATGGATTGTGCTGCAATAGTTCCTACTGCTTCTCCAATAGTAACCATTTTCCCGGTAGCAACATCTTTCCCATAACATTTTGCGCATATTCCTTGTTTGGAAACGCAAGTTAACGGTGATCTTATTTTTACCTTTTTAATTCCTGAATCATTAACTTTCTTGGCAATTTTTTCATCAATCATATCACCACGCTGTACAATAATTTCACCATTGTCTGGGTTAACTATATCTTCCTGGGAAACTCTACCAACAATTCTTTCCTCTAACTTCTCTATAATGTTGCCATCTTCTTCAATATCATCTACTATAATGCCATCAGTAGTCCCACAATCGATTTCTCTTATAATCACATCCTGAGCAACATCAACTAATCTTCTTGTTAAATATCCTGACTTAGAAGTTCTTAATGCTGTATCGGCAAGACCTTTTCTTGCCCCATGTGTTGAAATAAAATATTCCAGGCAGGACAGTCCTTCTCTGAAGTTGGATCTAATTGGGAATTCTATGATTTTACCTGACGGATCTGCCATCAGCCCTCTCATTCCAGCCAACTGACCGATCTGTCTTCTGCTACCACGAGCACCGGAATCAGCCATCATAAAGAGTGGGTTAAAATTACTAAGATTATCTAATATTGCGCTAACAACATTATTGGCTGCATCAGTCCAGGCAGTAATTATTTTTTCTTCCCTTTCTTCGTCCATTATCAAACCATAATTAAACTGTTCTTTTATTTTTGCAACTTTTTCTTCAGCTTCTTCTACTATCTTGTCCTTTTCAGAAGGTATTTCCAGATCAACGACCCCTATAGATATGCCTGAAATAGTTGCAAAATGAAACCCGAGTTCTTTAATGTCATCAAGACATTTGACTGCAATATCCTGGCCAAAATGTCTATAAATATAAGATATAATTTTTGCTAAAGATTTCTTTGTAATTGTCAAGTCAACAAAATTCATTTCAGCAGGAAGTACTTCATTAAATATTACTCTTCCAGCCGTTGTTTCTTCCAGTTTCCCTTTTACTCGGACTTTTATTTTGGTGTGAAAGTCAATATAACCATCTTCTTGCGCCCTAATTGCTTCTTCAGGTCTGGAAAATATTTTACCTTCTCCTTTTTGTCCTTTTTCTTTCATTGTCAAATAGTAGCAACCTAAAACTATGTCCTGTGCCGGCAATGCGATAGGAGCCCCGTTGGCAGGAGACAGTATGTTATTAGCAGAGAGCATTAATGTTTCTGCTTCTGTTTGTGCTTCAGTAGAAAGCGGTACATGCACTGCCATCTGGTCACCATCAAAATCAGCATTAAATGCTGGACAGGACAGTGGATGTAATTGAATAGCATTCCCCTCTACAAGAACAGGCTTGAATGCCTGAATTCCAAGCCTATGAAGGGTTGGTGCTCTATTTAATAAAACAGGATGGTCCTCGATAATCTCCTCTAAAATACTCCAGACCTCTGGAGCTTCTTGTTCAACAAGTTTTTTAGCAGTCTTGATATTATGAGCCAATTCTCTTTTCACCAAATAATGCATAACAAAAGGCTTAAATAATTCAAGGGCCATTTTTTTAGGTAAACCACATTGATGTAATTTTAATTTTGGTCCAGAAACAATTACTGAACGACCTGAATAATCAACTCTTTTCCCAAGTAAATTTTGTCTAAATCTGCCTTTTTTCCCTTCCAGTAAATCGCTTAAAGATTTTAAAGGTCGATTTCCTGCTCCCAGAACTGCATGACCTCTTCGCCCATTGTCAATAAGGGCATCTACAGCCTCTTGCAGCATTCTTTTTTCATTTTTAATAATAATATCAGGCGCTCCCAATTCAAGTAATCTTTTTAATCGATTATTGCGATTGATAACCCTACGGTAAAGATCATTTAAATCTGAGGTAGCAAATCTACCTCCTTCAAGTTGCACCATTGGTCTTAAATCTGGTGGTATTACTGGTAAAACGTCCATAATCATCCACTCAGGTCTGCAATTGCTCTTCCTGAAGGCTTCTACTATTTGCAATCTTTTAATCATTTTTTTGGCTTTTTGGCCAGTAGAACGTTTTAATTCTTCTCTAATTTCCAGATTAAGAGAATCAAGATTAATATCTTTTAAAAGATTTTTTATTGCTTCTGCGCCGATTCCCGCTTTAAACTCTGGGTCATAGTGAGAATATAATCTCTGTTCTGTTTCCAGAATAATATCACCAGTTTTTAGATTTGTCTTACCAGGGGTTATTACTACATAACAAGATTCTTCCATGGTCTGTTTAGCCATAGTTGTTCTTTTAGAAAGATCAGGATTGGTTTCTAATATCAAAGAAAGCTTGCTTTCAGTTATCAACCCATCGATTTCAACGATCTTATAGCTTATTTCTTCTGGTAACTTATAATTTTCATCATTTTCCGGTAAACTAATATCTTCATTGTGTTCAGCATGTTCATTTTTTTCTATCTCATCATTTTCATCATCTATCTGAAAATCGTCATTTATACCATCTTCAAAATTATCAAACCCTTCAGGCAATACATGTTCAACATTAAAAAATATTTTTCCAAACTTTTCCTGTAGTTCTGTAAGCTTCTCTTCATTTATTGTATCTCCTACTTTGTACGGGAATATTTTTGTTTGGCTAACTCTATATATTGGTTCAGCATTAAAATCACTGTTATATGTTTGATGAATTTTATATTCTGTTTCTAAGATAACATCGCTAACAAAATAGTTTCCATCTTCTCTTTTTTTAACTCCATAAAGCTGTTCCCTTCTTCTATCAGGAGCAAAATAGAGAACTTTTTCTAAATTACGTGGAGAAATGTTTAACAGCAAAGCTAACGGGCTTGGTATACCCTTAAAATACCAAACATGAGAAACCGGACAAGCCAATTCTATATGTCCCATTCTTTCTCTTCGGGTAATAGATTTTGTGACCTCAACTCCACAACGGTCACAAATAACACCTTTATATCTAATTCTCTTATATTTTCCGCAACTGCATTCCCAGTCTTTTACTGGACCAAATATACGCTCACAAAACAAGCCATCCTTTTCAGGTTTTAGAGTTCTATAGTTTATGGTTTCTGGTTTTTTTACTTCTCCATAAGACCATTTTCTTATTTCTTCATTTGAAGCTAATCCAATAGCAATAGCATTAATTCTTTCTGGGATTTCCAAATAAATTACCTCCCCACTATATATAAATTAAGCGCAAAAGAAATTGTTTTATCAAACATAAGGAATGTTATTTCTATTTATTAACCAAGATTATTCAAGAAATCTTGATCTAATTTTTCTTTTACATCAATATCTTCTTTTATTTCAATCTCTTTACCATTATGATCTAAGACTTTTACATTTAAACAAAGGCTTCTGAGTTCCCTGATTAACACCTTAAAAGATTCTGGTATTCCTGGAACAGGAATATTTTCACCTTTTACTATAGATTCATATGTTTTAATTCTTCCGGATACATCATCTGATTTAACAGTAAGCATTTCTTGTAAATTGTATGCTGCGCCGTATCCTTCCAATGCCCAAACTTCCATTTCACCAAATCTTTGCCCTCCAAACTGAGCTTTTCCACCCAGTGGTTGTTGTGTCACCAAAGAGTAAGGGCCTGTAGATCTGGCATGTATTTTGTCATCTACCAGATGAATTAATTTCAAAATATAACTATATCCAACTGTAACCTTTTGCTCGAATGGCAAACCGGTTCTTCCGTCATATAAAACAGTTTTACCATCAGCAGGTAATCCAGCATCGGATAAAGCTTTTGAAATATCTTCTTCTGTAGCTCCGTTGAATACCGGAGTAACTATATTTAATCCTAATTCTTTTGCAATCCATCCAAGATGTACTTCAAGAATCTGTCCAACATTCATCCTGGAAGGAACTCCCAGTGGATTTAAAATAATATCAATAGGGGTTCCGTTCGGCAAATACGGCATATCATTCGCAGGCAGTATTTTTGCAATAACGCCTTTATTTCCATGACGTCCTGAGATTTTATCACCTTCAGATATTTTTCTTTTCTGGGCAATAAATACTCGCACCATCTTATTTACCCCAGGAGGTATCTCATCTCCATTCTCTCTGGAAAAAACCTTTACATCTATAACTTTTCCCTTATCTCCATGGGGAACTCTCAAAGAGGTATCTCTTACTTCTCTTGCTTTTTCCCCAAAAATAGCCCTTAGCAGACGCTCTTCAGGTCCTAGTTCTGTTTCACCTTTTGGAGTAACTTTCCCCACCAGAATATCACCAGATTCAACTTCTGTCCCAATCCTAATAACTCCATCCTCATCCAGATTTGCTAAATTATTTTCACCTATATTGGGAATATCAGAAGTAATTTCTTCAGGGCCTAATTTCGTATCCCTAGCATCGCATTCATGTTCACTAATGTGAATAGAGGTAAAAGTGTCTTCTTGTACTAATTTTTCACTGATAACTATAGCATCTTCAAAATTATATCCTTCCCACGCCATGTAAGCCACTAAAACATTTCTTCCCAAAGAAAGGGCTCCTTTTGAAGTATTCGGCCCATCTGCTATCGGAGCGTATTTATCTACTTTCTCACCTTCCTCAACTGTGGGAACCTGATTTACGCAAGTGCCCTGGTTTGAACGGTGAAATTTTTTCAAAAAATACTCTTTAATGTCTCCATCGTCACTTTTGATCACAATTTTTTCACCAGTCACTTTTTTAACAATTCCACTATTTTCTGATAAAATAATTGTACCAGAATCTCGTGCTACCCTGTCTTCCATACCAGTCATAACTAGCGGCATTTCCGTTCTGATTAGTGGCACTGATTGCCTCTGCATATTAGTTCCCATTAAAGCTCTATTGGCATCATCGTGTTCCAAAAAAGGAATAAGACTTGCTGATATACTGGTCATCTGATTAGGAGCCACATCAATAAAATCAACTTCTTTAGGGGTAACAGTCAAATAATCATCCCTATATCTGCATGGAACTTCATCTTGAATAATTTTTTTATTCTCATCTAATTGAACATTTATCTGTGCTATCTTATATTGATCTTCTTCGTCTGCAGTAAGATAAACCAATTTATCAGTAATTTTTCCATTTTCTACTTTTATATAAGGTGTTTCAATAAAACCATAATCATTTACTCTACCATAAATACTTAAAGATCCAATTAATCCTATATTAGGACCTTCAGGGGTTTCAATAGGGCAAATACGGCCATAGTGGCTATAATGCACATCTCGTACTTCAAATCCTGCTCTTTCCCTTGTCAATCCTCCTGGCCCAAGGGCAGATAATCTTCTTTTGTGTGTTATTTCTGATAAAGGATTTGTTTGATCCATAAACTGAGAAAGCTGACTACTTCCAAAGAACTGCTTTATGGATGCAACTAACGGTCTAATATTTATCAAGGCTTGAGGTGTTACTGCTGAAAGATCCGGTTGAATAGTCATTCTTTCTTTAATAACTCTTTCCATTCTAACCAGCCCTATATAAAATTGATCAAGCAACAAATCTCCGACTGTTTTTACTCTTCTATTGCCCAAATGATCAATATCATCAATGCTGCCGATTCCATCATAAAGATTAACTAAATATCTCAGAGAGGCAATTATATCATCTCTGCACAAAGCATTCCCTTTTCTTACTAATATTTCAGGTTTTACTTCGCTGATTTTTTGTAATAATTCTTTATCTAAAATTTGATTGGATTGGGCTATAATTTCACCTGATTGCTGATCGATAATATCTTCTAATAAGTGAAGTCCAATATTTTTTTCATCAACAATACCCTCTTCATGATCAATCACAGCAACAGTTGTGATGTCCTTCTCATTATAAATAGCTATTTCCTCATCATCATCATTATAAACATAGATTTTATTAGTATTTGATTCTTTGATTTGTTCAGCAATTTTCGGTGTTATATTAACATTCTTCTTCACAATCTGTTTGCCGGTAACAGGATCTATCACTGCTTTGGAAGTTGTCCTGTCAAGTATTCTATTTTGAATAGACAATTTTTGATTTACTTTATATCTTCCTACATCAGCCAGATCATATCTTTTTGTATCAAATAATAATCTATCCAATAATTGTCTGGTATTTCTATCAGTTGGTGGTTCACTTGGTCTTAACTTTCTAAAAATCTCAATTAGTGCCTCTCTTTTATTATGAGAACTATCTTTGGCTAAAGTTTCTTGAATTATTTCATTATTATCAAATAATTCTAAAATATCTTCATTTCTTTCATAGCCGAGAGCTCTTAAAAGAGCAGTAGCAGCTATTTTCCTTTTTTTATCGATACGCACAAATATCATATTATTACTATCAAATCCAAATTCAAGCCATGAACCTCGATTTGGGATAATTCTATAATTATATAATGTTTTATTTCCTGCATACTCTTCGCTACCATAATAGATGCCAGGTGAGCGAATAAGTTGGTTTACTATAACCCTCTCCGCTCCATTTATAATAAAACTTCCGCTATCAGTCATTAACGGGATTTCACCCATGAAAACATCTTGTTCTTTAATTTCACCGGTCTTTTTATTAACTAAACTTATTCTCACTTCCAGAGGAGCAGAAAAAGTGCTACCTCTTTCCCAGCATTCAAGAGGAGAATATTTGTTTTCTTTAATTGTATAATGGATATAATCAAGAACAAGGTTTCCTGTAAAATCCTGAATAGGAAAAACATCTTTAAATACTTTATGCAATCCAATATTTTTTCTTTTTTCTATAGGGATATTATCTTGTAAAAATTTACGATATGATTCTTTTTGTATTTCGAGGAAGTTAGGTGGCTCGATAAAACTTTTAATTCTTGAATAATCTAATATTTTTACTTTATTATTCTGCACTTTAAACACCAACCTTTTTTATTATATATGCAAGGGAAAATTATAACATTATAAATATATAAAGTCAAGAAGATACCTCATAATATTTCAATTATTATTGGTATCTTCTTTAACTTTAACAATATTTTTTTATTTATCATTAATTTTTATAATAATTAATTGACAAATACATGACAAACAATTATTAATATTTTCTATTTTATTTCAACAGTAGCGCCTACTGCTTCTAATTTTTCTTTAAGCTCATCAGCATCTTTCTTTTCTATTTTTTCTTTAACAGGTTTAGGTGCTCCTTCTACTAGTTCTTTTGATTCTTTTAAGCCTAACCCGGTGGCAGCTCTTACCTCTTTTATAACTTTTATTTTGTTTGCACCTACGTCTTTAAGAATTACATCAAATTCGGTTTGTTCTTCTTCTGCTTGTCCGCTACCTCCTTGCGCAGGAGCGGCTGCTTGTACAGCTACCGGAGCAGCTGCGCTAACACCAAATTTATCTTCCAATGCTTTGACTAAATCAGCTAATTCCAAAACTGTTAGTTTTTCTACTTTTTCCATTATTTCATTAACAACATCTGTTGTAACTTCTTCGTTTTTATCTACCAATTTTTTCACCTCCTCTCTTTATTTGTAGTAATTAAAATCTTTATTTGTTTATTTATTGTTCATTTTCTAATTTACTTTTTCTTATCTGATCTAATACATTTACCAAACCATAAATTGGTGCTTTTAATACAAAAACAAATGAACTTATTGGAGATTTCATATTGCCTAACATTTTAGCTAATAATTCTTCCTTAGAAGGCAGATTTGCAATTCTGTCTAATTGTTCACTATAAAAAACTTTTCCTTCAATTAATGCTTTTTTAAGCTTGAAATTTTCTTTATTTTGTTGCAAAAATTGATTTAATATTTTTACAACCAGAATAGGCTCGTTTTCAGAAAAAGCAATAGCAGTACAACCAGAAAGATCTTGGCTGAATTCCTCAAAGCCTTTTTCTTTAGCTGCTATTTTAATTAGAGTATTTTTATACACTTTATACTTTATGTTTTGCTCTCTCAAATTACTTCGAATTTGATTTATTGCAGGAACATTTAGTCCTTTATAGTCAGTTAAAACAACACCTGAAGATTTTTCAAACTCTTCACATAATTCTTTTACAGCGGCAACTTTTTCTTCTTTTTTAATTGGCAAAGATATTCCTCCTTTCTACTAAAATATAAAATCCTTCCTTAGACATTAAAAGGTAAGGAAGGACTATATTTATTCTCATCCTCTGTAGGTTGGTATAACCAATTAAATCAATTTGATACCTACTGTCTAAGGAATTATTCAATATTTATTTTTTCTTATTAATAATTTCAAGCAATCAGCTTCATTGTATCCAATTTTATTCCTGGACCCATAGTTGAAGAGATAGCAACACTAATTAAATATTTTCCTTTTGAAGAAGCTGGTTTTGCTTTAATAATAGCATCAATCAAGGTTTTAAAGTTTTCAGTTAACTGTTCATCAGTAAAATTAATTTTCCCAATCATGGCATGAACAATACCAAAACGATCAGCTCTATATTCAACTTTACCTTTTTTGACTGATGAAACAGCTTCTTTTACATCAAAAGTAACTGTTCCCACTTTAGGATTTGGCATTAGTCCACGTGGGCCTAAGACCCTTCCTAATTTACCAACCACTTTCATCATGTCCGGGGTAGCAATGGTTGCATCGAAATCTGTCCATCCTTGCAGGATTTTTTCAGCTAATTCTTCTCCGCCTACATATTCCGCACCTGCTTCTTCAGCTTCCTTTACTTTTTCACCCTGGGCAAAAACAACCACTTTTGCTTCTTTGCCGGTCCCATGGGGTAAATCAACAGCGCCTCTAACCTGCTCTTCAGAGTGTCTGGTGTTCACTCCTAATTTGACTGCAACATCTACTGACTCTGTAAAATTAACCCATGTTAATTCTTTAACCAACTTTATTGCTTCTTCAATAGAATATAAAGAACTTTTATCAAAGCCCTCTAATGTCTTAGAATATTTTTTTCCTCTTTTTCTTGTCATAATTTCCTCCTAGTGGTACAGTTGGATATTACTCCTCCCACATTTTAAAAAATATAATTAATTATTAGTATACTATTTTTTAAATTCTTATTCTATTTCAATGCCCATGCTACGAGCAGTACCTTCAACTATTTTCATAGCAGCTTCAATATCATTAGCATTAAGATCAGGCATCTTGATTTCAGCAATTTCCCTTACTTTTTCCCGTGATATTTTGGCCACTTTTGTTTTATTAGGTTCTGCTGATCCTTTTTCGGCCTTTGCTGCATCTTTTAAAAGAAATGACATAGGCGGCTTTTTACAAATAAAATCAAATGTTCGATCTTGATAAACAGTAATTATTACTGGTATTACGGTGCCTATATCCTGTTTTGTCTTTGCATTAAAAGATTTACAAAATTCCATAATATTAAGGCCATGTTGTCCTAAAGCAGGACCTACTGGAGGAGCTGGATTTGCCGCTCCAGCGGGAATTTGCAATTTTATATTTGCAATTATCTTTTTTGCCATTTACTTTACACCTCTTCTCGCACGATTAATAATTTGGCAATTCTTTTATAGAATCACTATTTTCATAATCTAAATTATCTAAATTAATATTTTTCAACATCGGTAAATTCTAATTCTACTGATGTCTCTCTCCCAAAAATAGTTAATAAAACTTTTAATTTTCCTTTTTGATTGTCGATATCACTAACCTTTCCTGTATAGCCAGTAAAAGGACCAGTTATTATATTAACACTGGTACCGACGTTAATATCTATTTTTGGTTTATTTTCATCTTTGCCCATTTGCTTTAGAATGTTTTTTATTTCATTATCATTCAAAGCAACTGGCTTTCCGCCAGATCCGACAAATCTTGTAACACCAGGAGTATTACGGACTGTGTACCAAGATTCATTATTCATTTTCATTTCTACAACTACATACCCTGGGAATACTTTTTTTTGAACATATCTTCTTTTGCCGGATTTTGTTTCAAGGACTTTTTCAGTGGGTATTAAAACCTGAAATATCTGATCTTCCATCCCCATAGATTTTACTCTTTGTTCTAAATTCATTTTTACTTTATTTTCATATCCAGAATAAGTATGCACAACATACCATTTTTTTTCATCTATACTAATTATAGGTCATCACACTCCAATAAACTGAATTAGACCATTTAATTCTTTCTTTGTAGTTTTTTACTGCAATATTACGGTAACAATACGAGAAAAAACCAAATCAACAATGCCTAAAAAAACAGCCACCAGAGCAACAGTGATCATTACTACAATAGTACTGCTAATTAGTTGTTTTCTATTTGGCCAGGTCACTTTTTTTAATTCAGTCCTAGCTTCTTTTATAAAATTAATTATCTTTTGAAACAAGTTATTTAAATTCATTAAAACACCTTTTTAATATTTTTACTATTTATTAATAAAATTAAAAATGGCAGGCCCGGCAGGATTTGAACCTGCAACCCCCGGATTTGGAGTCCGGTGCTCTCCCGTTAGAGCTACGGACCTGTGTTATTGTATTTTTCTATTTTGTTTCTTTATGCTCAGTATGTTTTTTACAAAATTTGCAATATTTATTCAAAGATAATCTTCCAGAAGTATTCTTTTTATTTTTGTAATTATTGTAATTACGATTATCACATTCAGTACATGCTAGAACTATTCTTTGCCTCATCTAGGTTACTCCTTTTCTCGTTTAAGAAAATTAACGAAATTAAATTTAGCATAATTATTGATTGATGTCAAGCAAGTTATTAAATTAAACTCTTCATTTATTATTTTTATATATTTTCGTTAATTATTATCTTCTTCTAAGTAAGTTAACAATTAAGACTGGATCAATACCCAGTCTTAATTGTTTTTTTGTTATATCCAGTATTTATTAAATACTGTAATTTTTAGTATCACCATTATTACTCAACTATGTCGGTAACAACTCCTGCTGCTATGGTTCTGCCACCTTCCCGGATAGCAAAGCGAACTCCTTTTTCCATAGCGATTGGAGTAATTAATTCTCCGGAAACAGTCAAGTTATCACCAGGCATGGCCATCTCTACTCCTTCAGGTAGATGTACGGTACCTGTAACGTCTGTGGTTCTAAAGTAGAACTGAGGACGATAACCGCTAAAGATAGGAGTATGTCTTCCACCTTCATCTTTGGTAAGGATAACTAATTCGCCTTTGAATTTGGTGTGAGGAGTAATACTGCCTGGGGCAGCAAGAACCTGTCCGCGTTTAATCTCTTTTTTATCTACACCACGCAAGAGAATACCTACATTATCCCCTGCTTCAGCTTGATCGAGCAGCTTGCGGAACATTTCCACACCAGTAGCAACTGTTTTTTTCGGCTTATCACTTAAACCTACTATTTCTACTGTGTCACCAACTTTTATCATACCGCGCTCAATACGGCCAGTAGCAACTGTTCCTCTTCCGGTTATGCTAAAGACGTCTTCGATAGACATCAGGAAAGGCTTGTCATTCTCACGCATCGGTGTGGCGATATAGCTGTCTACCGCATCCATTAATTCCTGCATTGGTTTGAAAGCAGGATCATCCGGGTTAGCAGTATCTGCTTCCATGGCCTTTAAGGCTGAACCTTTTACTACCGGAATATCATCACCTGGGAATTCATATTCACTTAATAATTCCCGAACTTCCATTTCTACCAATTCAATCAATTCAGGGTCATCCACCATATCGGTTTTGTTTAAGAAAACTACGATGTATGGTACACCAACCTGTCTGGATAACAGGATATGTTCTCTGGTCTGAGGCATAGGACCATCAGCAGCAGAAACGACTAAGATTGCACCATCCATTTGAGCTGCACCGGTAATCATGTTTTTAACATAGTCAGCATGACCAGGGCAGTCTATATGGGCATAATGTCTTTTTTCTGTTTCGTACTCCGCATGGAATACTGAGATGGTAATCCCTCTTTCCTTTTCTTCAGGTGCACGGTCAATTTCATCAAAAGCCGTGGCTTTGGCGAATTTCTTGATAGACAAATATTTAGTTATTGCTGCAGTCAGGGTAGTCTTTCCATGGTCAACGTGACCTATAGTACCGATATTAACATGCGGCTTAGTACGAACAAACTTTTCTTTAGCCATTTTGTTTTTTCCTCCTTAAAAAGAAACATTTCTGTAATTATGTGTAAAATTGACTATTTTTTCAAAAAACATTTTTTTGGAGCCCACGACCGGAGTTGAACCGGTGACCTCATCCTTACCAAGGATGCGCTCTACCTACTGAGCTACGCGGGCAATGGTGGGGAGGGAAGGATTCGAACCTTCGAAGGCGTTCAGCCAACGGATCTACAGTCCGCTCCATTTGGCCACTTTGGTACCTCCCCATATTTATGCTTCACTTTATGGAGCCGATGATCCGATTCGAACGGATGACCTGCTGATTACAAATCAGCTGCTCTACCAGCTGAGCTACACCGGCAACAGTCTACATTATAATTGTTTTTTTTGTAGTAGTCAATTGAATTTATGAACAAATTCTATTTTTGATTTTATTCTTTGAATAGCATTATCTATAGACTTTGTATTTCTCTTTATTTCAAGAGCAATTTCCCGATAGGTTTTCCCATCTAGATATAATTCCAAAACTTGCATTTCCAATTTAGACAATACTTTTTTTAAATTATCCTCTATTTCCTTAAATCTTTCTTTTGTTATAAACAATGCCATTGGATCGTTAATATTAATATCATCAACAACATCCAGCAAAGTCCTTTCAGAGCTATCGTGGTTTAAAGTCTGGTTCAGAGAAACATAATAATTCAAGGGCATATGCTTTTGTCTGGTTGCCGTTTTTATAGCTGTAATTATCTGTCTGTTTATACATATTTCAGCAAATGTATTAAAAGAAGATTGCTTTAATCCATCATAATTCCTAACGGCTTTGTACAATCCAATCATGCCTTCTTGTATAATATCCTCTCTATCGGCGCCTATTAAAAAATAAGTTCTTGCTTTCATTTTAACATGTTTTTTATATTTATTTATTATATACTGTTCTGCAAAATAATTCCCTTCATTAGCCATGCAAACCAATTCTGAGTCATCATATTTTTTATAAAAAACAGTTGACTTATCTTCAAATATATTCAAAGCGAAACCTCAACATTTTTTATTGGCTTAAAAATCTAACTTTATTTTAAAAAACTTTTAAAAGCTAAATCTAGCGCAATTTTTTTCAATTATAGACTAATGGCAAAAACATAGTCAAGCTTTTTTCCAACGAATACCATCTACTGTATCCTCTAAAATTATATCCATTTCTTTTAACTGATCTCTTATCTCATCAGCAGTTTTCCAGTCTTTATTTTTTCTTGCCTTTTCTCTTTTTTCTACTAATTCTTCAATTTCCTTATCGTTTACATACGATTCAAATTTATCAGCCGTTTCTTCTTTAAAACCTAAAATATCATTTCCATATTGTTGATAAAAATCTAACACCTCATCAATGACCTTTTTATTTTTAACAGCATCACTATTAATATAAACATTGGCGCTTTTTGCTAATAAGAATAGGGTGCTAAGTGCAACAGGTGTGTTAAGATCATCATCCATAGCTTCTATAAATTTATTTTCTAATTCTCTTTTTCTTGAAAGTAATTCCTTACCTAAATCGTCAATCTTTTCAGAAAATACATCTTTTTCTTTAATATGGTTTAAATTAAAAATAAGATTTTTTAAGGTATCCAGGCTATTTTTAGATTGCTCTAATTGCTCTTCTGAAAAATTCAAAGGGCTTCGGTAATGAGCAGATAAAAGAAAATGTCTGAGATCTGAACCAGAGTATTTTTCTGAAAGTTCTCTTATTTTTAAGATATTGCCAATAGATTTAGACATTTTTTTATTGTCTATTTTCAGATAACCGTTATGGAGCCAGTATTTTGCAAATATCTTTCCGGTAAAAGCTTCACTTTGAGCTATTTCATTTTCATGATGTGGAAATATTAAATCAGCTCCCCCAGCATGAATATCAAAACTATCTCCTAAATATTTGCGCGACATAACCGAACATTCAATATGCCAGCCCGGCCTTCCTTTACCCCATGGACTATCCCAATAAGGCTCATCTTTTTTCGCTTTTTTCCATAAAACAAAATCAAAAGGGTTTCTCTTGCGAAGATCTACATCAATTCTTTCTCCAGCTCTTATTTCTTCTAAATTTTGTTTAGATAGTTTGCCATAGTCCTTAAATTTATTTACTTCAAAAAAAACATCTCCATCAACTGCATAAGCATAACCTTTTTCAACTAAACCTTCAACAAAAGCTATGATATCAGTAATGTGATCAGTAGCTTTCGGATTTACATCAGCTCTACCGATATTCAAATAATCAGCATCTTGAAAATATTCTTTAATATATCTTTCTGCAATTTCTGAAAAATCAACTCCCATTTCATTTGCTCTTTTTATAACCTTATCGTCTATGTCGGTAAAATTAGAAACATATTTGACCTGATATTTTTTAAACTGAAAGTATCTTCTTAGAACTTCAAATATTAAAAAAGGTCTGGCATTGCCGATGTGAAAAAAATCGTAAACTGTTGGGCCGCAAACATACATTTTTACTTTGTCTTTTTCCAAGGGATGAAATATTTCTTTTTTGCTAGTTAGTGTATTATATAATTTTAAAGACAACTTTTTATCCTCTCTATTAATCTTTCTATTTAATTGAAACTAAAAACAGGATAATATGTTAATTATTTTATTTGATTATCTGTTTTTATGACTGGAATGATACTTTTTACTACTATCATTGAAACCATTATGATTTTGACTTATTTTTTCTTTTATCCTTCCAAATATCATTCTGCCTGCCGGTGTTTGTAAAATACTAGTCACTACTACTTTTACTTTATCTCCGATATTTTTTATTCCATTTTCAACTACTATCATTGTACCGTCATCCAAATAAGCGACTCCTTGACCGGATTCTTTGCCTTCTTTGATAATCTGAGTTATTAATTCTTCTCCTGGTAATATAACAGACTTTAAAGCATTGGAAAGATCGTTAATATTTAGTACAGATACATTTTCCAGCTGTGCAAGCTTATTTAGATTATAATCATTTGTCAAAACTTTGGCATCTAGATCTTTGGCTAATCTAATTAATTTTGTATCAACACTTTTTAAGTCATTATAATCCTGACTGATTATTTTTATTTTATTTGCATGAATTTTATTAATTCTATTTAAAACATCCAGACCTCTTCTGCCTCGATTTCGCTTAAGAGGTTCTGAGGAATCAGCTATGGCTTGTAATTCATTCAATACAAAACGTGGAATTATTAGTTCACCATCTAAAAAATCTGTTTGGCAAATATCTGCAATTCTGCCATCGATGATAACGCTTGTGTCCAGTATTTTTGGTTGGTATTGGGCTATTTTTTCTTTTTTCTTCAGCTTACCAATACTTTTTTTATAAAAATTTACACTTTCTTCTCTTTTGCTTAATCCAATAATAATTCCTAATAAACCCAGTGTAATATTAAGCGTGATTGGCAGATAGTTTCCAATAAAAGGTATGAAAGATAATGAATATGCTAATAAATTTGCTATTATCAAACCCACTATTAAACCGATAACACCCGATAAAATTTTTTGAGTAGGTATTTTTATAAAATAGGTTATAAATCTTTCACCTAATAAACTTATTTTTTTATAACTTAGTATAAATATTATAAATCCGAAAAAAGACCCTATAAAAAAGGATAATATTGGCAACAACCATTGCTTGTTTATTAATAAGTCTATATTAGACAAACTATCGATGCCAGGAATAATTTCATAACCCATTATGCCACCTATCAGCAAAAAAATAATACAAATAATTTTTCTTGTTAATCCTGACAAATTAAATACCTCCTATATTCAATTTTTAATTATCTTTTTTACTTTAAAATATTTTCTTATTATTATCACCTCCCCTTTATGTTTTTTAAAATAATAAAATAAACAGTATTAAAATAACTATAAAGTAAAATGAATAAAAAGTGACTAAATTATAGCATTTGCCATTTTTAGTGTCAAAAAGACAATTATTATTTTCAGTTAAAAATAGATTATTATTTTTGTATAAATTTTATAATTTCTTGTATATTACTAACGCTTTTTATTCCAAAACCATTAAATTTTTTTATTAATTGTTTTGCATTCTCTGTTGGGATTATACTTTTTTTATAACCAATCTTCTGTGCTTCCTTCAATCTTCTTTCACTCATACCAACTGATCTCAGCTCACCGGTCAGACCTATTTCTCCAAAGACAACTGTATCCATATCAATAGCTACATCTTTATTACTGCTAATAATAGCTAGAGCGATACCGAGATCGATTGCTGGTTCACTTATTTTAATACCTCCGGCTGCATTAACATAAATGTCTTTATTTTGAAACTGTAAACCTAACCGGTTTTCCAATACAGCAATTATTAAAGATACTCTGCTATAATCTACCCCTGTAGATATGCGTCGAGGATTTGTTAAAAAAGAATTGCTTACCAATGCTTCAATCTCAACAACCAAGGGCCGGCTTCCTTCGAAGGTCACAGTTGTTGCTGTCCCGGGTACAGGTTTTTCGCGAGAAGATATTAATATTTTAGAAGGATTTAAAACTTCCTGCAGTCCGGAACTTTCCATCTGAAAAATACCCAGCTCATTTGTAGTTCCAAAACGATTTTTTATGCTTCTTAGTAATCTAAAAGATTGATATCTTTCTCCTTCTAAATAAAGTACAGTATCAACCATATGCTCCAATATTTTTGGCCCTGCAATTGCTCCGCCTTTTGTAACATGACCTATAATAATAATAGCAATATTATTTTTTTTGGCAATTTCCATTAATCTTGCTGTACAATTCTTAACCTGATTAATACTTCCTGGAGTTGAATCTGTTGAATTATCATTAATTATTTGTATTGAATCAATTATAGCGATTTTAGGCTGTACAAGCATTATCTGCTGGATAATGTTTTCCAGGTCTGTTTCTGACAATAAATAAAGTTCTTTTGCTTCAACAGATAAACGTTCAGCTCGTAAGTGAATTTGTCTGATTGACTCTTCTGCAGTAATATATAGCGACTTCCCAACATTTTTTGCTAACTGATTTGCCACTTGCAATACCAGAGTTGATTTTCCAATTCCAGGCTCTCCTCCAATAAGAATAAGCGAACCTGAAACTACACCTCCTCCTAATACCCGGTCAAATTCTTTAATATTTGTTTTAAATCGCTGATTTTCATTTTTAAAAAGAAAATCAGCGATTGGTTTCGCAGAATTGCTAGTAGTTCTTTTTTTTAAAGATTTCGTTTTGTTTGCACTTTTTTCAATACTAACAAATGTATTCCATTCTCCGCAACTTGGACAACGGCCTAACCATTGGGGAGTTTCATAATCACAATTTTCACATCTATAATATTCCTTAATACTATTTTTCACTTTTTAATTGCTCCCCAAATGAAAGTATTATTCTGTTTTAAAATTACTCATTATCTTTATCTTTTGTTTTTATTTTTTTTGATTTATCTTTACTTTTTTCCAATACTATTTTACCACTTTTCCCTCTGATTATAATGTGATCATTTTCTTTAAATTCACCAGAAAGGATTTTCTCAGAGATGGGATTTTCAATTAGCCTTTCAATGGTCCTTCTCAATGGACGTGCTCCAAAATTAGGGTCATAGCCTTCTTTAGCCAGAATATCCTTTGCGCTATTTTTGACAGTAGCAGTAATTTTTTGTTCATCAAGCAATTCTTTGACTTCTGTAATAAGCAAGTCTGCTATTTCTTTAATTTCTGTCTGAGTTAAGCCTTTAAAGACAATTACTTCATCAATTCTGTTGAGAAATTCAGGTCTAAAGGTTTTATTTAATTCTCCCATTACTCTTTCTTTTATGTCTTTATAGTCCATCTGGACAGGTTCATTGGCACTTCTAAATCCTAATGAAGCTCCTTTTTTTATAAGTGTTGCTCCAACGTTAGAGGTCATAATTATAACAGTATTTTTAAAATCTACTACTCTGCCTTGCGAATCAGTCAACCTTCCATCTTCAAATATTTGTAATAAAATATTAAATACATCAGGATGAGCTTTTTCTATTTCATCCAATAAAACAACAGAATAAGGTCTTCTTCTAACTTTTTCTGTTAATTGTCCGCCTTCTTCATAACCGACATACCCTGGAGGAGCTCCTACCAATCTTGATACAGCAAATTTTTCCATATATTCAGACATGTCAATGCTTATCATTGCATTTTCGTCTCCAAAGAGAAATTCAGCCAAGCTGCGGGCTAATTCAGTTTTGCCCACACCTGTAGGCCCTAAGAAAATAAAAGAACCTATGGGTCTTTTTGGATCTTTCATTCCTGCTCTAGCCCTGCGAACAGATTGGGATATTGCTTTAATGGCTTCATCCTGTCCAACAATTCTTTTGTGCAATTCTTCTTCCATTCGGATTAGTTTTTTAGCTTCTTCTTCTTTGAGAGAATAAACCGGAACTCCACTCCAGCTAGAAACTACTTCAGCAACATCTTCTACTGTAACTTCTATTTTTTCTTTTGTTCTACCGGTTTCCCATTCTTTTTTTATCTCGCTGTATTTTTCCATACATTTTCTTTCCTTGTCTCTCAGTCTGGCAGCTTTCTCAAATTCCTGTAATTTTACCGCTGTTTCTTTTTCTCTTCTAACTTTTAAAAGTTGATTTTCTACTTCTTTTACATCAGGAGGATAAACTGTATTTTTTAGTTTTACTTTTGAAGATGCTTCATCAATGACATCTATGGCTTTATCAGGTAAAAAACGACCTGATACATATCTTGCTGATAATTTTACAGCGGAAACCAGTGACTGGTCAGAAATAGTAAGCTTATGATGAGCTTCATATTTATCTCTTAATCCTGTTAGTATTTGAATTGCCTCTTCAATGGATGGTTCAAGAACATATATTGGCTGGAATCTTCTTTCTAAAGCTTTATCTTTTTCAATATATTTTCTATATTCATCAGTAGTAGTTGCACCAATTGCTTGTATCTCCCCTCTTGCCAGAGCAGGTTTTAAGATGTTTGAAGCATCTATAGCTCCTTCAGCGGCACCAGCTCCAACTAAAGTATGAAATTCATCAATAAAAAGAATTACATCATTTGAGTTTTGCACTTCTTTGACAATCTTTTTAAGTCTCTTTTCAAATTCACCCCGATATTTGGTTCCTGCGACTATCAAAGCTAAGTCTAAAGAAATAATTCTTTTGTTTTTCAATATTTCAGGAACATCATTATCAGCAATTTTTTGTGCTAATCCTTCAACAATAGCTGTTTTCCCTACTCCCGCTTCTCCGATAAGACAAGGGTTGTTCTTTTTTCTGCGGCTTAATATTTGTATTACTCTTTGTATTTCATTGCTTCTGCCAACTACAGGGTCAAGCTTGTCTTCTTTTGCGAGTTCAGTTAAATCCCTGCCAAACTCATCTAATGTCGGAACTTTACTTTCTTTGCGAATACTCCCTCCGGTAGATGTTGTTTCAGATTGCCCGCTTTCCATTAAAACTTTCATTACCTGAGAATATATGCTATCAAGATCAATACCCATATCTGTCAATATTCTTGTGGCTACTCCACTGCCTTCTTTCAATAATCCTAATAGTATATGCTCAGTTCCGATATAGTTTTGCCCCAGCTGACTAGCTTCCTGAGATGCTAATTCTAACACTTTTTTCGCTCTTGGAGTAAAGGTAATTTCACTTACTTCCTGGTATTCTCCCTTGCCAACAATTTTTTCTATTTCTTCAATTAATTTTTCAGGTTCTACTCCTAATTCACGTAAAACTTTTCCGGCAATTCCTTCATTTTCTTTTACCAGGCCTACTAAAATATGTTCGGTCCCAATATAGTTATGATTAAGATTAACGGCTTCTTCCTGTGCCATCATAATAACCTTCCGTACTTTTTCTGTGTATCTCTTAAACATTTTTTTATCCTTCCCTCAATTATTTCAAAATATCTAGTTCAAAATAGATTAAAACTTTTTACCATTCTTCAAATTAATAATATACAATCATAAAACCATAAAACCTATTTTATAAGTTCTTGTATTAATGTTGCCCTCGCTGAACCTCTTTCTTCCTTATCCATTTTCTTGTCATTAACTAATTGCAAATATGCTGGTTGGATAACTAACATTAATTTATTAATTGTATCATAACCAACCTTTACTAAAATTCCTGTTTCTATTCCAAATCTTACCAGAGATAACAAATTTACTGCTTCACTAGTGGAAATAATCCTTGCATTTATCAGAATTCCATAAGCACGCATTATTTGATCTTCAATTTTTTGTTTAGAATGGAAAATTAAATCTTCTCTGGCTTTTTGCTCTTTTTTAACAAGATTATTTGTTACTGTTTCTAATTTGTCGATGATTTCCTTTTCATTTAATCCCAATGTATATTGATTGGATATCTGGAACAGGCTTCCTAGAAAATCAGTACCTTCTCCATAAAAACCTCTTATAGCGAAACCTTGATTGCTGATACTGTTCATTAAATCATTTAACTGATTACTTATGATTAATCCTGGCAAATGAAGCATTACTGACGCTCTTAACCCGGTTCCAACATTTGTTGGACAACTTGTTAAATATCCATATTTTTTACTAAATGCGTATTCAATATTTTCAGCTATTCGATTATCGCAATTTTCAGTCATTTCCCAAACTTTTTTTAGTTGAAACCCTGGTAACATACATTGTATTCGATAGTGATCTTCCTCATTTATCATAACACTAATACTCTCATCAGTTCTGTATATAAGTGCTCTAAATGGTTTTGCAAACTGTGCAAGCAGCAAACTTATTAGCCTTTTCTCTACCAAAAAACAAATATCAATTTCTTCCAGTTCATCTAATTTTAATATTTTAAAATTAAGAAAATGATTATTTCCTCTTATATTTTTTTCGCTTTTTTGCAAAACTTCTTTTAATTGGTACTCAGTTGCTCTATGGGGAAATGGTATTTCTTTTATGTTTCTGGCCAATCTAATTCTAGAGCTTACCACTGTATGATTCATAGGCCCGCTACCATTTACCCAGTAAGCAGTAGAATCTCGAAGCTCTTTTAATAATAACTTTTTACTATCATTTATCATTTTTATCAAATCCAGCTTTTTTCTCTTCTTCAATAATTTGATCTCTTAAAACCGCTGCTTTTTCATATTCTTCTTCTTTAATAGCTTTCTGCAGTTCTTCTTTTTTTATCTGAATCTTTTTCATCCTATTTAAATTTATCTTAATTGCTTTTGGCATCTTTCCCACATGTACATAATTTCCATGTAAACGACTTAGAAGAGGTTTGATATGTTTTTCATAAACATCATAACATTTATCACATCCTAGCTTACCTGATTTTAAAAATTCAGAATAAGTTAGTCCGCAATTAGGACACTTCTTCTCTAATGATTCATCAACTGATATTTCTTCTTGGGTATGATTGTAAAAAGCATTTAATAAATTTACCAGGATGTCATTAATACTATTCTTGGTAAAGGAAATAGAAGTATTGCTGTTCCCCATTAAATATTTAGCACAATCACTACAAACATCTATCTCTGTTTTATTCATTCCAATAACCTTAACAATTTTTATCGTTGCTTCATTTTTTTTACATATCTGGCATAACATTTTTTATGGCCTTCTTTCGCTGATTAATTTCAGCTTGATTATATGGTAATAATCTTAAAAATGTCAATTTATTGTACAAACTTAATAATTAGTTCTATTATTTCATCAATAGCACTTTGGGTTAAATATATTTTTTTAGAATAATGGAAACAGGAATTAACTTTTTCTTCCAGTATTAACTTGCCTATGCTATGAATGGCTGATCTTACCGCTGATACCTGTATCAATAAATCTTCACAAGGTCTATCATCAGCAACCATACCTTGAATACCCCTAATCTGTCCTTCAATTTTTTTTAAGCGCTGCAATATTTTTAACTTATTTGCATCAGTAATTTTTTTTTCGTTCGGCATTATTGTATACCCCCCTAGGGTATTTAAATTATACCGCAAATTTACCCTTTGTCAAACCTCTAATCAAAATACTGTCAAAAACTGTTTGTACAAAATTACAAACAATTTTTGATCATATTTAAATTGAATGGAAATGGTTAAAGATCCATTGCCTTTCAATTTTTAAAGTAATTTCAAAGAATAAGTTATCATTTATTTTTAATTGCCTCAATTCCTGGTAATTTTTCACCGCTTAAATATTCCATAGACGCACCACCACCAGTTGAAATATGGGAAATATTTCCTGCTAAACCAATTTTGTTTATAGCTGCTATCGAATCTCCTCCTCCGATTACAGTAAAACATCTTTCTTCCAAGGTGGCAATCTTTGCAGCTATCTTGTTTGTGCCTTTAGAAAATTTTCTCATTTCAAAAACACCTAAAGGTCCATTCCAAAATAATGTTTTAGCATTTTCAATTTTTTTCTGAAAAATTCTTATAGTTTTTTCACCGATATCCATCCCCATCATTTTTGGAGGTATTTTATCAACGGGAACATTATAGGCAATAGCATCTTCTGCGAATTCATCGGCAACCAGAGAATCAACAGGTATCACAATTTCTTTATTTTTCTTTTTTGCTATCCCTAATATTTTTTTAACATTTTCTATGTATTCCTTCTCAAGTATTGATCTACCTACTTCATAGCCAAGTGCTGCTAAAAAAGTATAAGCCATACCTCCTCCAATTAGCAAGATATCAGATATATCCACTAATTTTTCTAAAATTGTAATTTTATCCCGAACCTTAGCCCCTCCAATAACCGATACAAAAGGCCTATCAGGATTTTTAATCAATTTATCAAGTGTTTTTATTTCTTTTTCCATAAGAAAACCAATATAGGATGGAACAAAAGATGTGATACCAACGGTAGAAGCATGCGCTCGGTGTGCAGCTCCAAAGGCATCGTTTATATATATATCTGCCAAAGAAGCCAGTTCTTTAGCAAAATATTCATCATTTTCTTCTTCTTCTTTATAGAATCTTAAATTTTCTAATAAAATTAATTCACCATTATTCGAGTCGGAGATGAACTTCTTTACATCTTGCCCTATACAGTCATCCAGTTTTATTACCTTCTTTTGCAGTAAATCTTCTAATTTCCTGGCTACAGGATCAAGTTTTAATTTGTTGTTTGATTCTCCGTTTGGCCTACCTAAATGACTCATTAAAATTACTTTACAACCAGCTGATAAAAGGTATTTTATTGTTTCTAAGGTAGCTAATATTCTTGAATCATCCGTAACAGCCAATTTTTTATCAAGGGGTACATTGTAATCAACTCTTACTATTACTTTTTTGTTAATTAGAATTTCTTTTTCAATATCTCTTAAGTAAATTGATGCTTTTGTATTTGGCATTTTTTTCTCCTTCGGTAAATCCTTCTGTTATGTTCATTAAATTTTTTACGTGAAAATATTTTATACCTTTTATCTTTTATTTAAAATAGTTGGACTAGTTTTATAAATAATATTATAAAATTATAAGAAAGCAGTAAAAATTAGAATAATAAAAATTGAAGGTAATAAATTAGCTACTTTTATTTTCTTTATTTCTAAAATATTTATACCTAAGCCAATAATAAGAATCCCTCCAACTGCAGTCATCTGAGTGATCATTTCAACTGTAATCAAGTTTTTAACCAATTGAGCAATCTGGGTTATTATTCCCTGGTATATAAATACAGGTATAGCTGAAAACAATACACCTATACCCAAAGAAGCGGAAAAAATTATAGAAGATATACCATCTAAGGCAGATTTCGCAAACAAAATACTGGAATTATTATTGATTCCCTCTTCTATTGCCCCCATAATAGCCATCGATCCTACACAAAAAAGAAGACTGGCAGCAATAAATCCTTCAGTAAATTTCTCATTTCCATCAAACTTACTAAATCTATCTTTTAAGGAATTTCCGATCTGATTTAATCTCTTTTCAATATTTATTAATTCTCCTACCATTCCTCCTAAAAGTATTGAAACAATAATAGGTAAGATTTCTGTACCTTGAACTGCCATTTGCACACCTATCATCAAAGTTGTTAAACCAATACCCTGGAATAAAATGATACCTATCTTTTCAGGGAAGCGTTCCTTTAAAAATAATCCTACAATACATCCAAAAACAATAGCCAAGCTGTTTACAATTGTTCCTAACATCTATTTGTTTATTCTATAATGACTACTAATTTCAGATAATTTCATCTTCTTGAGTAATCATTTCTTTTTTTCCTTTCTGTTTTTTCATATTGCTTTTTAGAATTGTTGGCTCTTCTGTTTTTTTAAATAGCTGATCGACGCCTATCGCAATGATTATAATTGGCCAAAACTTCCATATTGATTCCGACCATTGAAATAAGTCTAAATTTTTTGCTAGGAATAATATCCCGAGTCCGAGTAATATTATCCCAAAAAAAATAGACTTCTTTTGAAATAATTCCACCAATCCCCAAAGCATAAGCAAAAAAGGCCAGAACAGCCAGACCTTGTCCCAGATTTCCATTCCAATTAAATTTTCTACTAAAAATATTATCCCGATAATTAGAATGATTAATCCAAAAACCCAATTTCCCGAACTTCTTCCACCACTAACCATAATAAACCTCCTTTATCTTTACGGAGCATATTATTAAAAGATTATCTTACTTAAAAGAATATTTTTTCTGCTTCTTGCCAAACATATTCAAGATTGTAATAGTCTCTTTTTTCTTCTAAAAACAGATGAACAACAATGTCGCCACAATCTATTAAAAGCCATCCAGTGTTATGATTCCCTTCAAATACCGCATTTCTATTTATATCATTTTCTTTTAATTTTTCTAAAAGAGAATTGGACAATGCTTTTATATGTGTTGGAGATTGTGCAGTTGCAATAATAAAATAGTCAGCAATTATTGATATATTTGAAATATTTAAAATTACCGTATCTTTTGCATTTTTTTCATGTAAAGTCTTTGCAAAGAAAAGAGCTATTTCTTTAGCATTATTTTTCAAGCAAACTTCTCCTTTTGTGTTATTAGTTTAATATTTATTTTGAAAATTTTTTCTTTTTTATTTTTATAAAAAAAATACTTATTAAATATAGAGTTCACACTATAAAACATAATAATTGCTAATTAAAATAACTGATTTAGTATATCATATTTTTTCCTATTATTATAGTCATATCAGCTTCGCTTTGAGGTTGGTCTCTACGTATAACTTCTAAATCGTCAAAAAATTCATTGATATATTTATCAGCCTGGATATTCTTTTTATTTATAATTAATACTGTTTTTTGATAATTAAAATTATCAGCATTATCAACATTAATCACTTTAAATCCTAATTGCTCCATTTTATTAGCAACTCTATGGGCGACCCCTGGCATTTGATTCCCATTCAATACTTCAATTGTAAGCCCTTTATAGCTGTTTTCTATGAGGAAACTAACTTTTTTCCTGACTTCTTCTTCATCATTTACCAGATAGCTAATCCCATTTATATATCTAGGCTCACCTTGAATAGTTTCTATCCAGATTTTATTCTTATCTATATCCTTCATCAGTCTGGCCAGGGATAAGATTTCGTTGGTATCCATGTTTGTACGAATATACTCTTTTAGGCTATTTATGATATTGGGAATTTTTACCATACTATCGAATTGTAATATTTTTTCAATAACAGCATTAATGAGTTTCTGCTGTCTCTGTATCCTTCCTAAGTCTCCAAGACTATCAAGCCTGAAACGTACATATTGCAATGCCTTTTCTCCATCCAGAATCTGTGGGCCGCTATGTAGATTTATTATTAAATCTCCAGCATTATCAACATAATACATATTTTTTTCCACATCTATGCTCACTCCACCAAGGGCATCAATAATGTACTGGAAACCTTCGAAATCCAATACTCCATAATAGTGAATAGGTAATCCTATATACTCTTCAACAGTTTTTTCCAGTAAATCTATATCACCATAAGCAAAAGCATGGTTTATCTTATCCATTCCCCTGCCAGGTACCATTACCCTGGTGTCCCTTGGAATAGAAAACAAGATTGTTTCTTTTGTTTTGGGAGACAGACTTAAAACAAGTATTGTGTCAGCCCTACCTTTACTTTCAACACTATCGGTTCCGACGGCCAATATATTAAGTCTGTCATAAGCAAATATATCAGAACTAAAAGGAAAAATATTAAAAAGGTACAACCCAGTAAAGCAGGCAATAAGTAAAATTACCAAAAAAGTAATTTGTAGATATTTCTTCTTAACTGTTTTTCTTTTTTTGTGCAAATCTCTTCTGCCCATAACAATCCCTTGTTTTTATTAATAGTTTATTTCTGGTTTTTAGAGTATCAGGGTGTATTACTCTATTTTTAGAGAGTAAATAAGTTAATTCTCTATTCAATATTTCCAGCATAGCTGAATCGATATTATACCATACCAGATTTCTTATTTTTTCTGCTTCCGGGAAATTTCTATTTGGTTCAATCTTGTCAGCTATATAAATTATTTTGCCTAACTCTCCAAGAGTTTCAGAAGCTGTACTGTGGTATTTGATGGCATTTACAATTTGTTCATCGTTTATATTGAATAGATCTTTTAACATCTCAGCACCGATATATGCATGCCATATTTCCGGTATTTTTTTTTCAATACTGCTAAGTTTTATGTTATATTTTTTAATCATTCTATTTAAATCGATACAAGAAAGGTCTTTTGCAACATCATGGATCAATCCCGTAATAACAGCTTTTTGAACAGATTCATTATGATGTTCGGCAATTTCCCCAGCCATTTTACTAACCTGTTTACAGTGCAAAAATCTTTCTTCGCTCAATAAATTTTTTAACTTTTTTTCAATAAAATCTATTCCGATACCTATACCTGTTTGCATCATTTTGTTATTATTATTTATATAATTTATTTTTATAGATGTAATCCCTGACTTTTTCTAAAACAATATATTTAATACTTAAATCATTTTTTATTCGATATCTTATATCAGTAGATGAAATAGCCAATAATGGTATTTCCATTACGTATAACACTTTTTTGAAATTTGTATTTAACTTTCCCAGATCATAACCTGGTCTGGTAGCAGCTACAAATTTACATAATTTTAATAACTCATCTTTTTTATACCATGTTTCAATTTCTAAAAAAGCATCTGCTCCGGTAATAAAAAAAATATCTGCATTCCAACCATATATTCCTCTAAATTCTCTTATAGTATCGACTGTATAAGAAGGGCCAGGCCTATTAATTTCAATTTCGGATACCTCAAAAAATGGGTTACTTTTAATTGCCAAATAAGACATTTGTAATCGGTGTTTAATATCTGTTATTTGATCATTTCTTTTGTGTGTTGGATGCAAACAAGGAACAAAAATGATCTTATCCAAGCAAAATTTTATTCTAGCCTCTTCAGCTGTAAATAAATGTCCAATATGAATCGGGTCAAAAACACCACCCATTATACCAATTTTCAGGTTATTTGTAATCAATTTTTTTCTTTCTTTTTATTTGGCTTCATTTCCATCTTCAAAGTTCCTTTCAGGCAAGGCACTGGCAATTCCAATTACTTACGAGACTACATCATGTCGATAATGTTTATTGACCTATTCTTTTCCGACAACTTCTGCATTTATAACCCTTAAGACTATTCCTTCTTCTGTATATTTCCAGCGTTCAGAAATTTTATCCTGTTCTTTAACAATTTCAACTGCATCTGGATAACCCAAGTCAGTAAAATCAGATTTTGCCAGTATTTTTTCATATGCTTTAGCCTTAATTTCGTGTAATCTTAACAATAGATTATCTTTTCTTTCATTTAAACCTAATGATTGATAAATATCTGCCAACTCTTGATAAGTATACCAATATTCTGCTGGTCTGGTAAGTGTTATAGGGGTTTTTTCTTCTTCAATTTTAATGACATTCTCAAAATTGTTGATAGCCATTGAAGTGTATTGCCAGCTAATTTTTTTTGATAATATCTTGTATAATTCTCCAAGCCAATAATATGCAGGAATAAAATCATCCTCTAATTCTAGAGCCTTTCTGAAATATGGAGCTACTTGCAATAATTCAGTAATATTATAATTATTTTCATTTAAAAAATATTCTTCTTTTGTAATCTTCAAAATTTTTAAACTTTCTTCATAAAAATCTTGTGCTTTGCCATTTTGAATTCTGGGAGTACTGCGAAAACTTTCATTTAAATATCTAAAAGCATAAGGGTTTCTTGGGTTAATCCTTAAAACTTCAATCCATTGGGGAACTGCTTGGGTGTGCTGACCTGTTTGTCTATAAACCTTCCCCAACCAATAATGGGCATCTTCAAAATCAGGGTTTAACTCAATTGCTTTCTGATAGCTTTCTTCTGCTTTTTGGTAATCTCCCTGGGAAAAATATTGATAACCATTTTCATAATAAGATCGAGCATCTTGGGTAATGCCGGAAACGGTTATGCAGAAAAGAGGTAACATTAAAAATACCCAAAATCTAATTTCTTTATATTTTTTAAATAATTCTTTCAATATATATTCCCCCTTTAACGTCTAGTATGGATATTATTATTTTTGCACTTCTTTGTCTGAGGAATTTTCAGTAAAACTTTTCTTTTCCTTAGTTTTTTCAACAAAATTCATGTGCAGATTAGCAATATGGTTTTCCATTTGTACTTTCTCTTCTTTTTCCAGTTCACCTTTTATTTGTTCATATAAAAAGCCAATACTATCAATAGATATTTTAGCCTTTCTTAAATCCTGGTTAATTTCCCTGGTTTCAGGATTCATCATCAATCCAAGATATTCCCATGCTTTTCCATTTAATATGCTAATAAACCAGGAGAGAAGTGTAGTTAATGGTAATTGATGAGGATACAATTTTTGATTGTTTTCACCATTAATTTCATTGTTTTCATTTTTATTTTCATCATTCATAATTATATTTCTCCTTTCTTTTTCAGTTAGGATATTTTTTTTAATAATTTTAATTATTCCAGTTTAAAATATTACCTTCTTTGGACAATATTTATAACACATTTCTAATGTATTATACAATTTTTTCTATTAATACTACACAAAATGCTGCTATCCCTTCTTCTCTTCCCACGGGGCCCATTTTTTCATTGGTTGTTGCTTTAATGTTAATATTGCTTTCAGATATTTTTAATATACTAGAAAGATTTTTTTTCATTTTAGGATAATAATCTGCTATTTTTGGATTCTCCAGTACAACTGTTGCATCAATATTACTTATTTTATATTTCACTTTTTTTAACAAAGTAACAACATGTGATAACATAATCATGCTTGAGATATTTTCCAATCTGGGATTAGTATCCGGAAAATGCATTCCAAGGTCTCCCAGACCAGCTGCTCCAAGCAAAGCATCCATAACAGCATGTATCAGCACATCGGCATCAGAATGCCCTGCTAAACCTTTTTTATAATTGATTTTTTGACCACCTAAAATAAGATTTCTTCCTTCTTGCAAGGGATGAATGTCATATCCAAAACCTATTTTCATTTTTTTCCTTTTACTGCTTAATAAAGTTAAGAAATATCAAATTCGCATAATTATTTACAAAATATATTTTTAGCCCTGATAGTATTTGCCTTAAGTACTAATGGATATTTGTCTTTCAACAAATAAAAAGCATCGTTTCTTGTTTTGACATCTTCATATATACCATATACAGTTGGCCCGCTTCCAGAAACAGAAACTACTGAAGCACCAGTTTCTTTTAATTGTGATTTTATCTCTTTAATCAAAGGATAGAATTTAACAATTGTAGCATCAAAACTATTAAAAGCAATCTTTTTTAAGTCAGCTAGTTTTAATTCACTGCATTGGTGTAAATACTGTTTTATTTCTTTATTTTGTTTTCTCTTTTCATATTCCTCATCATAAGCTTGATAAGCCCATTTTGAAGTTATTTGAAAATTAGGATTTATCAGTATTAATTTAAGAGGGCCTTTGATTGGCTGTAGTTGATAAAGTATTTCTCCACGACCTGTGCCATAAACTGTACCTCTCACGAAAAAATAAGGAATATCCATTCCTAAATCAGTAGCTATTGTTATTAATTCTTTTAGATTGAATGAAAAATTAAATAATCTCTGTAATCCCAATAATATAGCAGCAACATTAGAAGACCCTCCTCCAAGTCCTGCAGCTAGAGGAACATTCTTCTTGATTTTTACAGATAAACCTTGTTTAGTGTTCCCCATTACTTTTTTAATAGCTTGATAAATTAAGCTATTTTCTCCAGTTGGTACATCCGGGTTATCACATTTAATTAAGAAAACTGGCTCATTTAATTTTTCGATTATAATTTCATCAAAAATATTTATAGTTTGGAAAATAGTCTCTATTAGATGGTAGCCATTATCTATTCTTTCTTTAATATCCAGAAATAAATTTATTTTTGCATAACTTTTTAGTTTAATCATTTTTTAATAACATTTCTGCTAACATAATATCAATCGGAGTAGTAATTTTAATATTTTCCCTTTCCCCGACAATTATTTTTACTTTTCCTCCAAAATATTCCACTATAGAGGAATCATCTGTAGCCATTATCCCTTTTGAAATTGCCCTTTCATATAATTCCTTTAAATATTGGAATTTAAATGCCTGGGGAGTTTGAGCTATCCATAATTTTTCTCTATCCAGAGTCATTTTTATTGTTTGTTTATCCCGGAATGTTTGTTTGATAGTCTCAAAGGCAGGAATAGCAACAATAGCTCCATCATACAAAGAGGCCAATTCGAATGTCTTTTCTATCATCCAGTCTTTTACAAAAGGCCTAGCTCCATCATGAATACACACCAATTCAGTCCTTTGGGGAACAGCATTTAATCCACAATATATCGATTCTTGTCTTGTTGCTCCGCCAGCAATAACTTTTATGATTTTTTTGTAATTATATTTATTTATGATTTCATCCATAATTTTCTGAAAATCTTTTTCTCTAATAACCAAGATAACCCCTTTGACAAAGGCTGTTTCTTCAAATTGATTCAGGGTATATGCCAGCAGAGGTTTATCAAGTATTTTTATTAGCATTTTATTTTTATTGCAATTCAGTCTTTCGCCATTTCCAGCAGCTGCGATAATTGCAATATTATTCATTATTATTACTCCTACCTTCTTTATCACTGTTTTCTATATTTTTATTATTATAATTTATAACACTTAGATAAATCTCATGTTGCCCTTCTACTATATAATTTGTATCTAATAATTCTTTAATTTCCTTTTCTTCTGGCTCAGAATTATCTTCCCAATTCAAGTCTTTTCTTTCATGTTTGTTCAAGCGAATTAATTCTGCAATAATCTGGTTATTTTTAACTCTTTTTTCAAAATCATTCTTAATCTCTTCCCATCCATTTAACAAATATTTATCATTATTCTGAGATATCATCTGCTCTAAAGAATTCTCATCAGAAAACCCACCTTTTACAATTAATACAAATTCTCCTTCATCTAAATCTTCACTTATATTCAGTTCTACTATCTTCTCCTCTTCCGGTCTACGAAAAGGTTTCAGTTTTAATTTAATTTCAATTTTTTCGCCAGGTGAATATTCTTTTTTATCTATTTCCATTTCCTTCAAGATCGCACTTTGATTTTCTTCTGTAATATCAACATGAACCTTGATTTCGCTTAAGGAAATAATTTCACAATAATTGTTGACCACTAAGTCTATAATTTCATTAAAATCGTTTATGCATTGTGTTGCAATATCATCTTTACTGAAGAAGATATTTTTATGGATAAATAAACTGTTTGGAACACTGGTTTTTAATTCTATTTTCACTGTAGCAGTTCCTGATCCTATTCTGTCTATTGCACTGTCGATGGATTGAATTATTAAGGCATTAGTAATACTTTGTACTATATTACCTTGAGGTATTATTTTTGCACCACTCTCCTTGTATTTTTCGCGGTCTAAATCGGTAATGCTTATTTTGCAGGAAACTATTTTAGGATAATACCCAACACGAGCTAGAATTCCAGAACTGCGATCCTGGACAACTTCACCAAGCAGTTGATAGGGAGCCCCTATTTTAAAGGGCATAATAATATTTGGAAAACTATGATAAATGTAAACAGCAGAAAACAGAAAGGAGGCATCACCTGTATGCATAAAGGGATGACCTAAGGCTAAAACCAGATTATCATAGCAATAAGTTGCTGTACCAATGGCTAAAACGCTGGCATCACCTGTAGAAAGTTGTACACCAATTGCAGATCCCGGCTGTGGATCAACAGCTTCAAATTCTAAAGATTTTATATTTTCCATTGCCGGAAATATCTGATTATTATTAATTAAATTAAGATTTTGTTTTGAAAAATATTGCTTAAAAATATCTTGCGAACGACCAGTAAATCCGGTTATTATTAAAGGGGTTTTTATAGGTTTAAAATTTGCCCACAATTTTTTGCTAATATATCCTGTTAAATCTTTTTTTGAAATATAATCTTCAAATATTTCTTTTGGGAAATTGTCATCAAATGGAATTAAAATATCTTTTTGAAATTCATAATCAGTATCTGTTTCCGTTTTTTGTTGTTTAAAGCCTTCCAGCATTGGCAACATATTTTCAATGGGCGTTATTAGACATAAATTATGCTCACTCATTTCCCAGGCATGAGAAACCGCACCTGCTAATCTCTTCCCGAAATAAACAGGAGATCCACTCATCCCGGCAGAAATACCGCCATTTTTATCAATATTATTGCCGCTTAACTGTACCAATATATAATCTTCATTGATTTCTGTTCCAGCGATAATATCAATTACAGTTACTTCAAATTCTTCTATTTCCAGTCCAGAAAATACTGTTTTACCGATTCCGGTCATTCCTGGTAATATCTCTGAAACAGGTATTATGTTATGCGGTTTTGCACAAATAATTATTATCCCATTTATAAATAAAATCAACAAAAAAATATGAAATAAGCCACAAAATAGAAATAACTTTTTCTTTTCAGTAATCTTGTGGTTAACTATTTTATTCATAATTTTCCCTAATTAAAAATCTATCAAATTATTTTTACATTTTTTATTTTATTATCTTTGAGTGCTGGTTATCAGCCCTTGTTTTAATAGATGAATTTGATCCAATACTTTTCCTGCTCCTAGAGCTACACAGGAAATAGGATTTTCAGCAACATATGCAGGTATTTTATTAACCTTAGTTAATAAAATATCAAAATTTCTTAATAAGGAACCTCCGCCGGTGAGAATCATTCCTTTGTCAGCAATGTCTGCTGATAACTCTGGAGGAGTTCTTTCCAAAACCATTCGGATGCCATCCAGTATCGATTCTAAAGTTTTAGATATAGCTTCTAATACTTCAGAAGAGCCTACTTCAATTGTTTTAGGTAATCCAGTTACCAGATCTCTTCCTCTGATTTCTGCATACATTTCTTTTTCCATTTCCATAGCAGAGCCAATTTCAATCTTTAAATTTTCAGCAGTTTTTTCACCAATCATCAAATTATATTTACTTTTGATATATTTAACTATGTTGTCATCAAAATTATTGCCTGCAACTCGCAGTGATTCACTTTCTACAATACCACCAAGGGAGATAACAGCAATATCAGTAGTGCCACCACCTACATCAACAACCATATTCCCATAAGGTTCGCTAATATCCAATCCTGCACCTATGGCTGCAGCTATTGACTCTTCCACCAAATAAGCCTTTTTGGCTCCTGCGTGAAGTGCAGCCTCTAAAACAGCTCTTTTTTCCACTTCAGTCCCCCCAGCAGGAACACAAATTACAACCTGGGGTTTAAATAACCGGGAATTCGCTGAAACTTTTTTAATGAAATAAGTCAGCATTTTTTCTGTGACATCATAATCAGCTATAACCCCGGCTTTCATCGGCTCAAGAGCAATAATATTACCGGGAGTTTTTCCTAGCATTTCTTTCGCGTCTTTACCAACTGCGAAAACTTTACCGGTATCTTTATATATAGAAACAACAGAAGGCTCTTGTAGCACTATCCCTGCTCCTTTTTGGAATATCAATACACTTACAGTTCCTAAATCTATTCCTAAACTTTTATCAAATCCCAGCATAAGATGAGACCCTCCTCAAAAAATCACTTTTTTTCGTCATTTGTTGTAAATTTATAGTTTTTATTGTAACACATTCATCAAATGTATAATTTATTATTATTTAATAATAAAATTTCTCAACCTCTGGTTATATCTGCTCCTAGTTTTTTTAGCTTTTCTTCCAGCTTGACATATCCTCTATCTATATGATAAATTCTGCTTATTTCTGTTGTTCCTTCAGCGGCCAGTGCTGCTAATACCAGGGCGGCTCCTCCTCTTAAATCTGATGCCATAACCGGAGCTGCACTTAACTTTTTTACTCCTTTAATTATACTGTTTCTGCCTTCAATTTTAATATCTGCACCCATTCTTCTTAAATCCCCGGTATGAGCAAATCTATTCTCAAAAACATTTTCGGTAATTATACTGGTACCATTAGCAACGGCCATTAAAGCCATAAACTGAGCTTGCATATCAGTAGGAAACCCAGGGAAAGGCATTGTTTTTATATCGACAGACTTAATCCCATTTGGGCTGGACACCATAGCTACATTGTCTTTTGTTTTGATTTCTAATCCAGCCTCTTCTAACTTAACAATACATGATTTTAAATAATATGGGTTAACATTTTTTATTTTTACTTTTCCACCTGCAATGGCGGCTGCAATCATATAAGTACCGCCTTCAATCCGATCTGGAATTATTTCATATTGGACTCCATTAAGTTTTTTTACTCCCTGAACAGTTATAATATCATTTCCCAATCCTTCGATTTTTGCTCCCATTTTATTCAGGAAATTCCCTAATTCTATTACTTCAGGATCTTTGGCAGCATTTTCAATAACTGTTTTCCCTTCTGCTAAAGATGCAGCCATCATTATATTTTCCGTAGCCCCAAGGCTTGGAAAATCTAGATAAATCTCATTTCCAGCCAGTTTTTTTACTTCTGCTTTTATATATCCTTGATCGGTTGTTATTTCTGCTCCTAAAGTCTTAAAACCCTTTAAATGAAAATCAACCGGTCGGGCTCCAATGGCACATCCTCCGGGTAAAGATATTTTAGCTTTTTTTAGTCTGGCTAACAATGGTCCCATTACTAAGAAAGATGCCCTCATGGTTTTTACCAGTTCATAGGGAGCTTCGTAATTATTAAAATCATCAGGATCAATGGATAGCTTGCTTTCTCCTAACCATTCTACTTTGACTCCTAATACTTTTATTACTTCAATCATACTGTAGACATCTTTTAATCTAGGAACATTATCTAAAATACTCAATTCTCTGCTTAGAAGACAAGCAGCCATGATAGAAAGTGCAGAATTTTTAGCTCCATCAATTACCACTTCTCCATTAAGCTCTTTCCCACCAGTTATATAAAATTTATCCTGATATTGCATTAATTCACCTCAAATACAGCTTTTCATTTTAAAATGTTTTTCTTTATTTTTTTTAGATTAGCAAAAAATGGTGGTTTTACAATCCCTTCTTCTGTTATTAAAGCAGTAATATTGCTGTTTGGAGTTAAGTCAAATGCCGGATTGTAAACATCAATTCCAGCTGGAGCAATAGATTTTCCCATGATTGTAGTTACTTCAGAAGGGTTTCTTTCTTCAATTGGAATATTTTTTTTACTTTTAATACTAAAATCAATTGTTGAACAAGGTGCTGCTACATAAAAAGGTATTTTATGTTCCTTAGCTAATACGGATAAACTATAAGTACCTATTTTATTGGCTACATCTCCATTTGCCGCAATCCTGTCAGCACCTACAATTACCTTGCTAATTTTCCCTTGCGCCATAAGAAAACCTGCGGTGGAATCACAAATCAGAGTAACAGGTATTCTGTCATATTTTAATTCCCATGCTGTTATTCTGGCTCCTTGCAGAACTGGCCTGGTCTCATTAGCAACAACTCTGATATTCTCTTTTCTTTTAAAAACCGACCTTATTACTCCTAAAGCAGTTCCATAATATACTGTTGCCAGCGATCCAGCATTGCAATGAGTTAAAATTACATCTCCATTATCAAATAATTTTACCCCATTTTCCCCAATTAAGAGATTGGTTTTAATATCCTGCTCGGCAATCTGCTCTGCTTTTGCTAAAATATTCCGCTGTAATTCTATTTTACTCCCACCTATATTTTTTACAACTTCCCAAACTTTTTCTAAAGCCCAAAATAAATTTACTGCGGTTGGTCTTGTGCTAGCCAGCTCATTTTTTACTTTTTCTAATTCCTTTATATAATCGGAAATATTTTCTGCGTTTATATTTAAAGCTGCCAGAGCCATGCCAAAAGCAGCAGCCGTTCCTATTGCTGGAGCACCTCTGACAGCCATCACTTTTATAGCATTAACTACATCCTGATAATCACGACAAACTATTAATTCTAATTGGTGGGGCAATTTTCTTTGATCAACCATTACTAATTGATTATTTTTCCACTCAATTGTTTTTAGCATATTCTCTTTCTCATTTTTTTATTTATATTATTGTTTTTGAATTTTTTTGCATTATTATACTTCTGAAAAATACATATTTACAGACCAAATAAATTAACTACACCTAAGGTAGCTGCAGTGACAATAATTCCTGCAATCATTACTCCACCAATCATCATCGGTAGAGCATACCAAAATCTAATACCGAATAAAAATGCTGCAGCAGATGCTGTCCAGACACCGGTAACTGGCAAAGGTATTGACACAAAAAACAGTAAAAATAAGGCACCATATTTTTCATATTTTTTTTCATGCCTTCCTGTTCTCTTGAAAAGCCAATTAAAAAATAAATCAAAAATATGCCATTTTCTTAAAAAATCTGAAAATGGCTTTAAATAGATTAATAAGAAAATTGCCGGTAAAATATTACCCAGAACAGCAAATAAATAACTTGAAATAACTGGTAATTTATAATAATTGATTGCGATGGGTATAGCCCCACGTAATTCCATTACGGGAAGTGTTGCCAATAAAGATATTTTTAAAAGATTAGTTATCAAGTATTTTTATTACCTTTCTAACAAGTTTGGTCAAAACTGGTTCTGCTTTAGCTGCAGCTTGTAGTATTTCACCAAATTCAACCTTTTCGACAACACCATCAATCGCCAGATCAGTAATACAGGAAATGCCCAAAACTTTCATGCCCATATGATTGGCAACTATTACTTCAGGAATAGTAGACATTCCCACTGCATCAGCGCCAATTTTTATCAAAAAACGATATTCAGCAGGTGTTTCCAACATAGGTCCGGTTAATCCAGCATAAACGCCATTATGAAGAAATATTCCTTCTTCAAGAGCTGACCTTACAGCTAATTCTCTTAATTTTAAATCATATGGTTGAGACATATCAGGAAATCGAGGACCTAAACTATCGTCATTTGGGCCAATTAAAGGATTGTCACCCATCAAATTAATATGGTCATTTATAAGCATTAAATCTCCTCTTCTAAAGTAGCGGCTCATACCTCCGGCTGCGTTTGATATTATAATAATATCTGCACCTAATTCTTTCATTACCCTCACCGGGAAGGTAATTTCCTGCATGCTGTATCCTTCATAAAAGTGAAACCTTCCCTGCATCGCAACTATAGGTTTTCCTTCTAATTCACCTAAAACCAGATTCCCGGTATGTCCTTTTACTGTAGAGATCGGAAAATGGTTAATATTCTCATATGGTATAATTACATTTTCCCTAATATCATTGGCAAGGTTGCCTAACCCGGTACCTAAAATAATGGCAATTTTAGGTTTTAGGGTACTATGTCTATGTATTGATTGAATACTTTCGTCTATTTTTTTTCTTAAGTTTTCCAATTATAATGGAACCCCCTTTTTTTATTATCTACTCTTCATATGCTCTTGGAAATGCCTTAAAATATTCATCCTTAACCCATTTTCGGCTAACATGAGTATATATTTGTGTAGTAGAGATATCTGCATGGCCCAGTATCTCTTGAACTGATCTTAAGTCAGCACCGTTTTCAATTAAGTGAGTAGCCAGAGTATGTCTTAAGGTATGCGGAGTAACATTTATTTTGATGCCAGACATTTTAGAATAATTTTTTATCAATAGAAAAACTCCTTGCCTTGTAATAGGACCTCCACGACTATTCAAGAATAATATTTCCAGATCGGCTTTCTTTAGTATTTTTGGTCTGTTATAAGCTATATAGTCAAATAAAGCCGCATGGGCTTTGTCAGTAATTGGAATCCATCTTTCTTTATTGCCCTTACCTGTACATTTTAATAATCGATGTTCAAGATTTAAATCATTCCTTTTTAGATTAATTAATTCTGAAACGCGCATCCCTGTAGCATAAAGTAATTCCAGTATTGCCTTATCTCTTTTCCCTAACTTGCCTTTAAAATTTTCCTCTGCCAAAAGTTTGTTAACATCTTCAATACTAAGAGCTTCTGGTAACTTTTTCCCCATTCGGGGAAATTCAATAAAATGGGAGAGGTCTTTTCCTATAATTTCTTCTACTAAAAGATATCTGAAAAACATCTTCAAGGCTACTAAATTACGAAAAATAGAACTTATTTCTAATTTTTTATTGATAAGGTATTGATAGTATTCTGTTAATATTTCTCTATTAACTTTTTTAAAAGTTATCCTTTTTTGTTTAATAACAAAATTATGAAACTTATCCAGATCATAACGATAAGATGCAATTGTATTATATGCTAATCCTCTTTCTAAATATAAATAATCTAAAAAACTCTCGATAAGTTCATGTTGCTGATCCATAAATAATCCTGTAAATAACTGATCATTAAAGAAAATATTTTCTAGCTTTGCTGACTTTGATTCATTAGTATCTAACCTGTGTATCTGGATGAGTAATCTGAATCCAGACATTACCAGGTTGTATTGCTAATCGGTCACCATTTTTATTATAAAAATATGTCTTGGATGTTAAAGTTTCCTTTTTCCAGGTAATTTCTTCTGATTTACCATTAAAAATAATAAGTCCATCTCCTCTTCCAAGTAAATCGATAGCGAGCCTACCTTCTTCGTCAAGAACTTTCTTCTCGCTGTGCTGGATAATAATATTTTTTGCCTGCAATTGCATTCCTGTTTCTGCATCGATATGAGGAATATCATTGATAAATCTAATATACCTCTTTGTTTCTGGATTATATTGATATCTTACTGAGTAATTGACATTATACCTTATATCAATTCTTTGGATATCAGCTCCGGTAAGTATCTGATTAGAATCTGCTTCAAACTGAAAACTATCTCTGTTTATCATTTCAAGATAACCTATATTTTTAGCCTCTTCTCTTAACTGTTCAGTCGATGCATATAAGTTATGAGGTGGTCTTCGATCAGAAGATCTCCAAAATGGCTGATAATGAACTAGTTCATTAATATCATCAATCCTTTCTTCTCTGATAAATCTAGCTGCATCAGGACTTTCCCCTGCATGTACATAAATAGCGCTGTGCTCCATAGCTTTAGTAATAAAATATGGTCTGGCACTACGTACAGGCCCTACTACATCTGCTTCTTGGGCTGCATAAATAGCCAGAAAACGGGTGATCCCACCTTCTGCCAATACTTCATACACGATATTCGCTTTATCAAGCCCGCTTTGTGGACGGGCGGCGTCTGCATTATCAATAGTAACTGCAAGTGGCCTGTTTCCAAAAGGGGACTCCTTCTCAATAGTTCTTGGTAAATTACTTATTTGTCCAGGAGTAACGGTGTTTCCATAAGTTGATTCAATTCTTTCTCTTCCTGGTTGTCCCATACTTGCCTGAATCTCATATTGTCCTGGTTCTAGCACTTCTCCTTCGATATCTCTTCTGCTGGTAATAGATGGAGCAAGTGATCCAGATGCAACTTGAACATCCTGCCTGGCAGGAGCTTGTTCTTGCATTGCTGGCATTTCTTCACTGGACGGTATTTCTATTTCAGGTATTTTGACTTCAGCACGAGGAGTACTGACAATTTCAGCTATTTCATCCTGGCTTTCTGCTGCTGGCTGTGTTTCTATTTCCTGTTCTCTTGCTGGTTCTGGGAGGGCGGGCTCTACTCTGGGCATAGTGCTTAATTCAGCCACAGGCTCTTCTGCTTCAATTTCTGGTCTTGCCGTTACAGGTTCTCGCAATGTTGGTAATTCAACCATGGTAACCAGAATAATTTCCTCTTCTGGCATTTTTAATAAATCAAAAGAAGTAAGATTGCTAAAGAAAAAAATAAACAAAAAATTTATGATTAAAGAAATAAGAAAGGAACGGCCTAAATAGCTTTTAGATCGTAGTTTTCTTCTTTTTGCTCTGTATCCAGTCATCTTAAAATATCACCTTATTTTTGTATTGCTAATTTTGCTAATATATTTTTTAACTAATATTGCTATTGGCCTTCAGATGGACGGGTAGCAATAGCTATCCTCTCTGCTCCACCTTTTTTTATCAAATCCATAACCCGAACAACTTTTCCGTGCGTAATATTCTGATCTGCTTCCAAAACAACCAAAGAATCAGTCATTTCGCCAATTTCTTCCCTTATCATGGAAGCTAAATTATTCGGATCAACTATATTGTTGTTCAGATATATTACATTATTTTCAGTAATGGCAACTATTAAATTCTGCCTCTCGGTTACTGAAGCAAAATCTCCGCTTGGTAAATCGACTTTTACACCGCTTTCAATATTAATAAAAGTAGTAGTAAGCATAAAAAAGATTAGCAATAAGAACACCACATCAATCAAAGGTGTTAAATCAAAACCAAGTCTTTTTTTACTGATGTGATAAAATTTCATCTATTTTTACACCTTCCTCTTGCGCCTCTTTAAATTGGATATTTGAATTATTATTATTCTCTGATAATAATTCCAGTATTTCTACAGAAGTGGACTCCATTTCTTTAACTTGCCTGTCAATACGATTAGATAAATAATTGTAAGCTACAATTGTTGGGATTGCCACTGAAAGACCAAAAGCAGTGGTTAGCAGAGCTTCTGATATGCCTCCTGCTAAAGCTTCCGGGTTTCCGACACCAACAACAGAGATAACCTGGAAAGATTTAATCATTCCAAATACAGTTCCCAAAAGTCCTAACAAAGGTGTAATATTTCCGATTGTTCCCAGAATAGGCATATTCCGCTCCAGAGCTGCAATCTCATGTCTTGCAGTATCTTCAATGACCTCTTTTATTTCATCCCTAGAGCTGCCATGTTTCACTAAAGCTGCCAGAATTATCTGGGATATAGGAGTAAAATTCTTTCGACAGGCAGTGATTGCAAAATTGATGTTTCCTTTTCTAACCAAATCGGCTATACGGTTGCCAAATTTTCTTGTTGATGTTTTGATACTTTTTAAGTAAAACATCCTTTCGAAAAAAATGGCAATTGCCAGCAAAGAACAGAAAAAAATAGGATACATCAAGAAACCGCCCTTATAAAAAAGTTCAAACATTAAATAGTAGCCTCCTCTATTTCATAAAATCTAATACATTTTTATCATTTCTAATACTTTTGTTCAATCACTGTCCTGGAACAAGGAATTCAATTTGCCCCTTTGCACTTTCAATATAAGCACTATTTGGACACTCAGATATTATCTGTTCATATCTTTCAACTGCCGCTGCAATATTTCCCAGCTCTTCTTGACAGATTGCAATAATGTATAAAACATCACATTTGAGTGAACCAACATCAAAGTAGTTTAAATATTGTTCACCATTGACAAGAGCTTTGGAATATTCCTCCATTTTATAATAGCTCAAACAAAGTCCATATAATGAGCCTGATAAATAATTGCTTTCAGGGTAATCATTTTTCAGGTTTTCAAAATATAATATACTATCAATCCAATTCTGTTCTTCTAGATAGATTTGTGCAATTATATAAATTGATTCTTCCTTAAAGATACTGTTTGGATAATTATTTACAAAATCTATTAAATTAGTCCGGGAATTATCATTTTCACCAGCAAGAAAATGGATTTTACCTAATAAAAAATAACCTTCTTCGACTAACTGACTATCCGGGTAATTTTCAATCAGTATTTCTAATGTTTCTATGCTTTTTGGGTAATCACGGTTATTTAAATAGCTCCAGGCCAGTCCATAATAGGCAGTTTCTGCTAAAGAATTCGTTTTAAAGTTTTCTAAAAATTCTTGATAATATTTAATTGCTTCAGTATAATTTCCTTCTTGATAATATGTCTCGGCCAGCATATATAAAGCGCTAATAGCAGTTTCGTTTCCCGTATAATAGTCTATCAATTGAAAATAATCTTTTGCTTGAGAATAGTTTTTTAGTTTATATTGACTTAAACCTTGCCAGTAAGTTACTTTTTGCTCCATTTCATCAATAATTTCCATACCTTCTAATATTTTAAAAGTATCATAAGCTTCCTGGTATTTTCCTTCATTGTACTGAGAAATTGCTATTGAATAATATCCATCAGCAGAAATAGAGCCATCAGGGTATTTTTGTTCATACTCCTGTAATGATAATAACAAAAGATCGGTCTCGCCCATAGCTCTGGCAGCATCAATTTTCAATTCCAAAGCTTCTTTAGAAGAAATGTCTTTCAGGACATTTATGGAGTCAACATATCTTTCTAAATAAAAATAACTCTGTGCCAGTTCAATCTTACTTAGCCTTGCCAGCTCTCCCAACGGCACTTCTTCTAATACTCTCTGGAAGTATTTCACTGCTTCAGCATCATTTTTATTTCTGGAATATGCTATTCCCAAATCAAACAAAACATTTGCTAACATGCTTTCATTTAGATCATTTTCTAATAGAGAACGATTAATCCTAATTACTTTATCATAGTCTTTTATTTCAAGCAATGCTCTTCCCAAAAGATAATTTACTTCTTGCTGAAGTTGAATGTCAGCATGAATAGATAACTCTTCCAGCAAAGAAATAGCTTCTTGATATCGACCTTCTCTAAACAACGAAAAACTGTAAAAATATTTTGTTTCGTTCATCATTTCAAAATAAGGATCATTTTCTATAATTGACAATAAAATCTCTTTCGCTTTTCCATAATTTTCCAGCCAAAAATAAGATTGTCCGATAAAGAAATTTATTTCAGAAATAGAATATTTTTGTTGTTCAAATTCTCTGTTAATCAAACTCTCTAAAGTCTCTATTGTTTTATGATAATCCTCCTGCATAAAATAAGTTCTTCCAAGTTTGTATAATGCTTCCTGGTAAAAAGAACTTTGAGGAAAATTATCAATAAACAGTTTCAAACAATTTTCAGCCTGGCGGTAATCTTCTGATAAAAAGTAACACCAGCCACTGCCTAACAAGGAATCTGCATAGTATTCGCTTTGACTGTAATTGGATATTATATATTGGTAATGAATATTTGCCTCACTATAGTTTCCTAACTGGTACCATGTTTCTGCTATCAAAAATCTTGATTCTAAATAATCTGGATTTATATCTAAGGATTCCTGCAATTTTTCTAAGGCTACAGTGTACTCCTTTATGGAGAAGAAGTCATAAGCCACTTGATATAACTCCCTTTCCAGATCACCGGTAAAATTAACATTTTCAGTAATTCTTTTTCTTTCTGCCAGATATTCGTCCATCTGGTCCAAATGATAATAAGTCCGCATTAAAAGCATTCTTGCTTTTTCATAATTTGGATTTATATTAACAGTTTTTCGGAAAAGAGATAGTGCTTCTTGATATTCTCCTGCAATATAGTGTTCGTAGCCTTCATTGAAACTCCAAACTGCTTCTCTTCCATATTCTTTTTCTTCAACAGCCTTGTTAAGGTAAATTATGGAATGGGTATCAAAAGGATCTAGTTTTACTGCTTCTTCCCAGTGTTTTATAGCAGATATCAAGTTGTTGGAATGATAATAAGACAATCCAAGGTAATAATGCGCATCCTTGAAAGCTGGTGCCATGCGTATAGCTTGCTCTAAATAACTGATTGATTCCTGAAATTTCTTTGCAATATATAGATTATAACCGTTCTCGTAATTTTCAAATGCTTCCCTTCCGTAAAGATTTATTCTTTGTGTTCTTCTAGAATACCAGTCTAATTCAATACTGTCTGGTTTAATTCTCTTAATCTCTTCTGCTTGTTGTAAGGCTTTTGTTGTTTGTCCTGTATTGTAATATATCTCCATTAAATAATTTCTTGTTTCGATATTATTTGGATTGTAAGAAATTGCCTCTTCTAAATAACTAACTGCTGTTGTGGTATCCCCAGCATTGAATTTTAAATGAGCAAGTCTGGTAAGTAAGGTTGAAAATTCTTGCAGGCTAACCTGTTTATTCGTTCGCCTTATTGTAGCAATATAATGCTCCAAGCTTTCTATTTCTCTGGCAATCCATTTAGTTTTTTGATAAATCTCGTATAATAAATAGTATCCATCGGCAAAATCAGGATCTAGTTCTACTGTTTTGGTGGCATTTTGAATCGCCTCATTCCATAAAGGCTTGCTGGGGTAATCGACACCTCCATATTCCTGAATAGCTCTTTCTTTTAAATCCAGCGCTTTTTTGTAATACTCTAATACTAATGAATTGTTTTGTATTGCTTGGTCTCGTAATACAGGTTCAGAATAAAGAGGCTCTTCTTTTGGTTCTGGTTGCACAGGAATAGATATTTCACTGGAAATATTCTCACTTAAATCAATAGATTTACTATTCCTGTTATCCAATCCTTCTTCAATGACATTTTCTAAAGAAGTACTGTTCATTTCAACATCTGCTTCTTGCAAAATTATATTAATTATTCGTTCTTCCAGATTAGCTAAATTATTTAATTGAGCTGACATTCTGCGAAACTCAACCAAATGATTTGTTGATGTTAAATACATCAATAAATCCAATCCGATTTGATTACTGCTCTCCTGGGTAAAATTGCCAGAAAAAAGAAAGTCTACCTGTAGTAAATTTGCCAATTGACCAAACATTCTGATATCTTTCTTAGGAATCATATTTTTATATAAGTGGTAATCAGCAACAGTATCAGCTTCAGATAAATTAACAAAATCTATTTCTTGAATCTTGGATAATGATTGACCAATAGAAAAAGGCAGATCCTCTTCTAGCCAATTCAATTCAAGATTTTCCGATCGGTTATGAAAATAATAGACTGCTACTCTTGGGCTATCTAAGTTAAAACTGCTTACTTCTAGAAAAAGAAACATAACGAAAATAATAGATAGCAAAAGAATTTGTGATATTTTATTTTTGCATTTTTTTAATATTTTAAACCAGCAAATCATTTTTTTCCCTTTATATTTTAAATCATCTTATAAAATTAAAAGAAATTTATTTAACATAATATTATACAGTATCTATGAATAAAAGTAAAAAGTCTTCTCTCCAATTTTCACTTTATCTCCATCAGTAATTCCTTCCTTGAGTAATACCTTTTCAACTCCGCTACTTTTAAATTTTTTTTGGAAATATTCCAGGGCTTGCGGGTTCTCTAGATCAAATTGATTAACCAGTTTGACAATTTTACTGCCTTCCACAATAAACAAGCCTCCTTGTTTTTTTACAGTAAAATCTGGCTCATATTTATAATAGCTAATTTCTTCTTTTTCTTGTTGCTGTGAGCTTTGTTCTTCCTTTTCTTGGGAATCAAAAAAAGATATTCTGTTAAACACCTGGTAAATTAAGTCAGAGATCCCTTCTCCGCTAACTGCAGATATAAAAAAAACCGGAATTCCTTTTTTTAAAAAATATTCTTTGATTTCTTTCTTCCGAGACTGTACTTCTGGTAAATCGCATTTATTTACTGCAATTATTTTTTCTTTTTTTTCTAAAATTTGGGCATAGTTTTTTAATTCATTCTCGATAATAAGATAATCATTATAAATATCATCTATACCCTGATTAATACTTTTTGCTCCATCAATAATATGAATCAAAACTTTGGTTCTTTCAATATGCTTTAGAAATCGTGTTCCAAGACCAACTCCCTGATGAGCACCTTCTATTATTCCTGGAATATCAGCAAGTACAAAAGAATTCTCCTCATCAACTTTAACTACCCCCAAATATGGTTCCATTGTTGTAAAAGGATAATCAGCTATTTTAGGTTTAGCGGCTGAAACACGAGACAAAAGAGTAGATTTACCGGCATTCGGAAAACCTACTAGCCCCGCATCGGCAATTAATTTCAAATTTAATTTTAGTTTTAACTCTTCCCCTTTTTCTCCTTTTTGGGCAAATCTAGGAGTTTGTCTTTGGGAGTTTCTAAAACGATAATTTCCTTTTCCCCCGGACCCTCCTTTTGCAATCAAAATTTTTCTTTCAGGTTCTGCCAGATCTGCAATAATCCTTTCTTTTTCTAAATCCTCAACAACAGTCCCTGCAGGGACTTTAATAATCAAATCCTGTCCATCTTTTCCGTTTTTCTTCTGACCTTTACCATGATCTCCATGTTCAGCTTTGCAATGAGGCTTGCGATATAATTGAATTAAAGTCTTGGTATGAGAATCAACTTCTATATATACATCTCCACCTTTACCACCATCTCCACCGTCAGGGCCACCTTTAGGAATATGGCGTTCCCTCCTAAAACTTACTGCACCATCACCACCAGAGCCAGCTTTTACAAATATAATTACTTTATCAGAAAACATTTTTTAACCTTTTTTATTTATATTTAAAATATTTAAAATTTATATTTATATATATTAATAATAAAAAACCCTGAGTTTTTTACAAAACCCAGGGTACTATTTACTTCTAATTAATTTCCTGTTATGCCTCTAGAGCATTTACAGATACCTGTTTTCTACTCTTGCCTTTCGGCTTAAAATCGACATAACCATCAATTAAGGCAAATAAGGTATCATCATTTCCACGACCTACATTTTTACCAGGTATGATACGAGTACCCCTTTGTCTAACTATAATATTACCACTTTTAACAAGTTGACCACCAAATTTTTTAACTCCAAGTCTTTTCGATATACTATCGCGACCATTTTTAGCTGATCCTTGCCCTTTTTTATGAGCCATATTATTTCACCTCTCTTTAAAGCTATAAGGTTTGACTAAAGAACGAATAGTTTTTTAATTACTTATTCTATGCTATTTTCCTTCAACAATTTGTTCTATTTTTATTTCTGTGTAAAGCTGTCTATGACCAGACTTCTTTTGGTATTTTTTCTTTGGTTTGTATTTAAAAACTACAATTTTTTTAGCTTTGCCGTTTTTTAGCACTTTACCTTCAACATAACTATTATCAATTAGCGGTTGACCGAATACATATTCACCATCTTTTTCCAGCATTAAAACCTGATCAATTTTTACTGTATCTCCTTCTTGCAATTCGAGCTTTTCAATTTTGATAACGCTTCCTTCTTGAACTATATATTGCTTGCCACCGGTTGCAATAACTGCGTGCATTATAGTATTTCCTCCTGCTTTTAAAATCGCCTGGATAGGCAGCTAAAAAGCTTTACAGCCTAGCCAGTGCGTCAATTAGCTTATAAAATTTATCACATAAAATAAATCATGTCAAATCATTTTTTATTTATGTATCTTACAATGCTTCTATTTGAAGCCATTTCTCCCAACTAATCAGGTTATCTTGTTAGTTTGAAATACTTTTACAATTTTTTTAATTTCTTTCTTTCTTCCTATAGCAATAACTTTTATCTTTTCAATATGAATATCTGTTAAACTGGTAATATAAATTAACTTGTGATATTCTCTCTCAAGCTGTTTAACAAGCAACATCTTACTTCCTGACAATTCCTCTTCAACTTTTGGATGTACTCCTAAAAATATTGCTTCAGCCTTAGAGTTCTTACAGAGATCCTCTAATTTGTGAATAACCTGGTTACTGACTGTTTCTGCTGATAACACACGTCCATTTCCTGAACAATAAGGACAAGAAGTGCGCAGCAATGAGTCTAAATCCCTTTTGGACCTCTTCCTGGTCAATTCCACCAGTCCCAATTCAGTTGTTTGAACTATATTAGATTTTGTCTTGTCTTTTTTCAAAGCTTCTTCTAGTTTTTTAATGACCTTTTGCTGATCTTCTTTATTATCCATATCAATAAAGTCAATAATAATAATTCCACCAATGTCTCTTAATCTCAGTTGTCGTGCTATTTCCTCAGCAGCTTGAAGGTTAGTTTTTAAAACGGTATTTTTCATTTTTTTCCCACCAACATACTTTCCTGTATTAACATCAATTACAGTCAATGCTTCCACTTCATCAAACACCAGATATCCACCACATTTAATCCAAACTTTTTTCTCCAAAGCACGATTGATTTCTTTTTCAATACCGTATTCTTCAAATATTGGTTTTTCACCAGTGTAAAAAGATACTCTAGGTTTTAAATCCAGTAAAAAAAGAGTGTCAAGAAAACTAATTATTTTATGATACTCTTTTTCAGAATTAACAACAAATTCGTCAATATCTTCTGTAAAAAGGTCACGAATAATTCTATAGGTCAGATTTAAGTCCTCATGCAAAAGCAAGGGAGCTTTTGCCTTTTGACTTCTTTTTTGAATTTTATTCCACAATCTGATCAAGATTTCCATATCTGGAACAAAATCAGTTTCATCCTTTCCTACTCCGGCTGTACGAACAATGAAACCGAATTCTTTTTTCTTAACACTTTGCACTGCCTTTTTCAGTCTTTCCTTTTCTTCTTCATCTTCGATCCGCCTGGATACTGCAACTCCATTATTGTTAGGCATTAAAACTAAATAACGTCCTGGTAAGCTAATATTTGTTGTTACCCGTGCACCCTTTGGGGCTATTGCCTCTTTCACCACCTGCACATCAATTTCCTGCCCTACTTTTATTAAATCTTTAACATCTATGCTCTTATCATTCTGTTTTCCAAAAGCCTGCTCTACATCATTCAAATGCAAAAAAGCATTTCGATCTATCCCTATGTCTACAAAAGCTGCTTCAATTCCCGGCAAAACATTCATTACTTTACCTTTATAGATATTCCCTATAATTTTACGATCTTCCAGTCTTTCTATATGGATTTCTACCAATTTATTATTTTCTAAAATAGCAACCCGTTCTTCGCTTATGCCGCTATCAATAATTACTTGTTTTCCTTTAGTATCCATTTTTCAGGTATCACCTTCCTCTTTATTTATATGTTATATTTTTATAAATTTTTATAATTTGTTAAACTAAATACTTTTCTGTTTACTTTAACAAATTAACAGATTTATTAAAAATTGCTTTTAATTAGAAGAGAAAATAAATTTTTCTCTAATCACATTACTAATTGATATTTTTAAATCATCATTTTTCACGAGAAATTCCTTTATTATTAAAAGTGGATTGATACTTCCTCTTTGTTCTATATCAATTATTAACCTTATATGACAGATGTTATCCATTTGATCTGAGACTAACTCCATCTGGTAGATTAAGGGTTTTAAATCTATTTCTTTTAACTGTTTCTTGGTTTGTTTTTTAATAAAAATGTTTTGTCTGTGTTTAAATTCAGTAATTCTATGTTTTACTATAGCTATTTTTTCTTCTCTTTTGATATCATTTTCTAAAGATTGAAATTCTATTTGCATCAGGTAAGAAGCAAACTGCAAATAACGACTTAAGGATAGTGCATTTTCATCTATCTGGCATATATGTGTTATTTCCAATCCAACCGGTGCTGCATGGTTAATCTTCTCTTTAAAAAGGTTATTTTCCAATTCTTCGGTTAAAGAAACATCTAATAACTCTTTCCATCCTGTAAACCCTAAAGATAATGCCGGCCCAAAAGAAACTCTAAACCTACTATTAAAACCTTGAGTTAACTCAACTGGAATCCTGGCTCTACGTAAGGCTCGGCAGAACAATGCACTTAAATCCAAATGTGAAATATATTTTAAAGGACCATTTTTTTTATACTCAATACGATAATTATATCTCATTTTATATTAACTTAGCTCTTTCTTTATGTTCGCTTTTTTAAATGAACTGCAAATTTCCTGTAACCCGCAATTATGGCAACTAGCATTACGACAGTCATCAGTTGTTATTTCTTGAGAAGCTTTCTCACACTCTGACCATAGAAAACTTTTATTTACCCCGCAATCAATCAAGTCCCATGGCAAGATTTCTTCTTTACCTCTTTCCCTATATGTGTAAAAATCCACCATAATATTGTTCTTTTGAAAGGCCTGTTCCCATTTATTGAAATCAAAAAATTCTCTCCAAGTATCAAACTTACAGCCTAACATGTAAGCATCTTCTATTACCAATCCAAGCCTTCTATCTCCTCTAGCAAAAACACTTTCCAGGACACTTAATTCTGTATCAGGGAAACTATACGAAATATTCTTTTTATTTCTTAGCCTGTCAGCTATATAAGCAAATTTTTCCTGTAAGGATTTCTCATTTTCTTGAGTTACCCACTGGAAAGGAGTATGAGCTTTTGGAATAAAAGAATTGATGCTTACACTTAGCGTAAATCTCTTGCCTTTTTTTTGCTTGCCTATGGCTTCTACTTTTTTGATTATGTCTATGATGCCATCAATATCATTCCAGGTTTCTGTAGGCAAACCTATCATAAAATACAGCTTTATCCGTTGCCAGCCTTCTTTCAGAGCATCCTGAACAGTTTGATATAGATCATCTTCGGAAACGTTTTTATTTATCACATTGCTCATTCTCTTTGTCCCCACTTCAGGGGCAAAAGTCAAACCTGTTTTCCGAACCTGTTGTGTTTGTCTGGCCAATTGGACAGAAAAACTGTCAATCCTCAAAGATGGTAAAGATACTGCTACACCAATATCCTTATAACAATTAACCAAAGTATCTGTTATTTGACTAATGCAGCTATGATCGCTAGAGCTTAAAGAAGATAGAGATACTTCATCATAACCAGTATTTTTTAAGCTATTTTCAGCCATAGCAAAAATTGTTTTTGCGCTTCTCTCCCTTATCGGCCTATAAATTATGCCTGCCTGGCAAAACCTGCACCCTCTTGTACACCCACGAAATATTTCCAGAGTAATCCGGTTATGAACTACATCAATATTGGGTACGATGGGGAAATCTGGATATGGTGCTTTGTTTAAGTCTAAAGTAATTCTTTTTTTAACAGGCAAATCTATTTCTGCTACCTTTTTTTGAAACGAATCAATAGTTCCGTCTTCCTTATAATTAACTTTATAAAAAGAAGGTATATAGATTCCTTTTAACTTGCTTAAAGACAGCAATAAGTCATATTTGGTCTTACTTTTTGTCTTGTTTGCCCATTGTTGGTAGACATCGATAATTTCGCCAATCACATCCTCTCCATCTCCTATCACAAACAGGTCAATAAAATCAGCCAATGGTTCTGGATTAAAAGCAGAAGGGCCGCCGGCAATTATTAAAGGAAAACTTTCATCTCGATCAGCTGAATACAGAGGTAGATTACCTAAATTTAGAGTATGCAGAACATTAGTATAGCACAGTTCGTGCTGCAAACTGAAACCGATAATATTAAAATCTGTTAATAGCCTGTAATTTTCCAGAGAAAATAATGGAATATCCTCTTTTTTCATTAATATTTCCATATCTTTTGCTGGCAAAAAAACCCTTTCAGCAGCAGCGTCTACTCTTTTATTGATTATTTCGTATAATATTTTATAACCCAAATAGCTCATTCCAATTTCATATAAATCAGGAAAGGCCAGGGCTACTTTTATCAGGGAATTCTGTTCCTCTTTAACAACCTCATTATATTCTTTACCAATATAACGTCCTGGTTTTTCAACATTTTCTAATAATTTACTTTTTAAGAACTCTTGTATATCTGTTTTTGTTATAACTTTTTTATTCACTATTCAACCTTCTTTGTAAATATTCTTCTGCTTTTTAATTTATGAATAAATGCTCCTTAAATGAACATTCATTAGTAATCCCATAGCTAAAAAATTAGTCAGCATAAATGTACCTCCATAGCTTATAAAAGAAAGAGGAAGTCCGGTAGCCGGCATTAATCCCATAGCCATTCCAATATTAATAAATATATGAAAAAAATAAAAAGAAACAACTCCAGTTGCTAAAAATGTTCCTAATAAATCAGGAGATTCCTGAGCAATTTTGATACCTCTCCATAGAAGAAAGAAAAATAAAATTAACAATATTGAAGCACCAAAAAAACCTAATTCTTCTCCTACCACGGAAAACACAAAATCAGTATGCTGTGCTGGCAAAAATTTTAATTGACTTTGAATGCCGCTAAATAATCCCTGTCCAAATAAGCCACCAGAACCAATGGCAACTTTTGATTGAATAATGTTATAACCTGCCCCTAATGGATCTAGATTTGGATTAAGAAACAACAGTATTCTGTCTTTCTGGTAATCTTTTAAAAAAGACCACAGCACCGGAAAAGAGGCAATTGTGATTAGTAGCATCATTAGGATATGCTTCCATTTAATCCCTGCTACAAAAAGCATACTCAATAATATTGCCAGGAAAACCATTGAACTGCCCAAGTCAGGTTGTCTAAAAATCAACAACATCATTATCCCTGTTATAAAAAAAGGAACAATAAAATAAACATTGTATGATAATTTGCCTTTCTGCCTGCTTAAGAAGCTGCTTAAAAAAATCATCAAAGCTATTTTAGCAAATTCAGTAGGCTGAAAATCATGTCCTGCAAACTCTATCCATCTTCTTGCCCCAGCAGTTACCCTGCCAAACAAAATAACATATACTAAAGCCAGAACAGCCAATATATAAATAGGTAGAGCAATTTTTTCAATTTCATGATAATCAATAACTGCCGCCAAAAACATACAAAAGACACCTGCAGCAACATATAATAATTGTTTTTTTATAGTAGACAATGAGCCCTGGTCACCAGTTTGTACATGAGTGGTACTATAGATTATCAGGATACCTATAAAGCACAAACCAAGCACTGCAAATAATATACTATAATCAAAATGCTTAAACAAACGCAAAGAACGATAAATGGGATCCTGAATCAATTCAAGGTAATGTGAACGCTTAGTGGCCATTATTTTAACCTCTTTTGTTTCTTCTTTTAATCGGTAATACTCAGCTATAATTTTACCAGCCAGAGGTGCAGCAGCTTGACTGCCATCTCCTCCATGCTCAACAAAAATAGTTATTCCTATTTCTGAATTTTGAAATGGTGCAAAGCCTACAAACCAGGCATGGTTTTCACCTTGTGGGTTTTGGGCTGTCCCAGTTTTACCGGCAATTTCTATTTCTTCTAATCTGGCATTTTTACCGGTGCCTTCTTTTATTGCCAATCTCATTCCCTCTTTTACATGCTGAAAGGTTACTGATGACACATTTACTTTTCGAGCAATTTCCGGGATAAACTGTTTTATTATTTCTCCTTCAGGTGAAACAATCTTGTCAACATTTATTGGCTTATAGGAAATGCCTTCATTTGCAATGGCACAAGCCATATTATGAATCTGCATAGGAGTAGCAAGTAAGTAACCTTGTCCAATTGACAAATTTACAGTATCACCAGGATACCACGCTTGATCCAGTGTGTTTTTTTTCCATTCTTGAGAAGGTACTAATCCTGACAATTCTCCGGGAATATCAACGCCCGTTTTTTCACCCAAACCGAACATAGAAGCATAATCACTTAATTTGTCGATTCCCAGTCTTTGACCAAGAGTATAAAAAAATACATTACAGGAATTACTTATAGCTTGAGTAAATGTCTGATGACCATGCCCTCCTTCTTTCCAGCATTTAAAAGTTACATCACCTAAACTTAGGGAACCAGAACAATATATTTTCTCATTTAAACTAATCAAGCCTTCTTCTAAAGCTGCAACAGCAGTGATTAACTTAAACACTGAACCAGGAGGATAAGTCCCCTGGATATTTCTATTACAAAGTATATTATCTTCGCTTTGGGAAATATTTTGCCATTCTGTAAAAGACATTTCCTGGGTAAATAAATTAGGATTAAAAGTTGGTTGGCTTACCATAACCAGAATCTTTCCAGTTTTCAGTTCGCTTACTATAATAGCTCCTTTTTGCCCTGCAAGTAAATTTTGTGCATACTGCTGTAAAGAGCTGTCAATAGTTAAGTATAAATCGTTCCCTGCCTTAGGTTCAATATTACGCAAGGTAAGGATCTCTCTTCCCAGGGCATCAACTTCCACTTCTTTGCTTCCCTTTTCTCCCCTAAGGAAAGTATCATAATATCTTTCAATCCCACTTTTACCAACAATGTCTCCACCTGCAAGATGACCAAAAGTAGATGATTTTAGTTCATCTTCACTTATTTCATTAACATATCCCAGCAAATGTGCTGCTAAATCCTGATAAAGATACTTTCTCTCCGGTTGTACCGTCAATACTGTACCTTTAAACTTATATTTTTGTTCTTCAATAGCCACTATCTGTTCTTTTTCTAAATCTCGCTTGATTGTTTGCGCTTGAAATGGTCGAGATTTTAGTTGTTGAAATCTTGTATCTATTTCAGCAATTTCTAAACCTACAATTGGGCCTATTTTTGATGATAAGTAGTGATAATTTTCAATTTCAGCAGGAATAACTGAAATATTCACTGCTGGACGGTTGGTTATTAATAATTTCCCCTGTCGATCATATAGCTCCCCCCTTGGGGCTACTTCTACCAAAGATCGAATACAATTATTAATAGCTCTCTGCTCATATTCTTTCCCCCTAATTATTTGTAAATACCAAAGGTTAACCAACAAGATGATAAAACAAATTATAATTAGACCAAAAAAATCGTTCAATCTCTTTTTGGTTTGCTCTTTGGTTGTCTTGGTATTTTTTTGACTAAACATATTGATTTAACTCCAGCGTTTACCATAGGTAAATATTTTATTAATCCCCACAAAAACAAAAGGAGATAAGACACAATTCAGGATTGCCTGAGAAAAAATAATATTTTGTAAAATATTAGAAAAATCATAATCTGTATGTAATGCTTTTAATATAAAATAAACTGCCATATTGTTTGCCAGCGTAAACACAAAAGTTGATATCACCACTATCCACATAAGGTGTTGAGGAAATATTTTTTCTCTTGTCAATCCTGCAATATATCCAATTACTGTTTTAACTAAAGCGTTAACACCTAAATAATGTACAGAAAAAATATCTTTCAGCATTCCTCCAATAAAGCCAACAGCAGTTCCTTCTTCTGGTCCTGAAATAAGAGACATACAAATTACAACAATTAATATTAAATCCGGTTTAATAGTATTCAAAACTAAAAAATTTGATAATAATAATTCAAGCAAAATAGTGAATAAAATAATTCCCGCTTTAATACAAATTTTCATATTATAATTCCCTTTGTTTCAACTAAGGCCATGTGAAGGCAAAAGTTTGAGTTATTTTCTTTTTCTTTTAGTAAAATATTCTAATATTATTATCTAATTAAAGGATAGAATATAAAGTTGTATATAATATTATGGTTCTTTTGAAGTGAGCAATAAGTATATGGTAGGTAAAATTATTATATCTCATAAAAGTATTTTTATTGAGTTATAATAATTATAATAACTTAATTATCTCTAAAAAATAACTTAATCTTACCTAAAAATACTAACCAAATAAAATAAGGTAAAGCAATTACCCTTTTAACTCTTATCGGTTCCTTTATTAGTCTAAATATCCACTCCATACCATGGTTTTGCATCCACAATGGGGCTCGTGGAATTTTCCCGGATAATACATCAAAACTGCCGCCAATGCCAATACATACTGGTACTCCTAGCTCGTCCTTATGTTTTGCTATCCAAAATTCCTGCCTTGGAACACCTAAACCGACTAATAAAAAGTCTGGTTTTTTTTGCTTTATTTCCTTTATTATATCTTTTTCACAATTTCCAGCCTGGAAATGCTCACTTTTTTCTTTATTAAAATATCCGTGATGGTATCCTGTTATTTTAATTCCAGGATATTTTAGCATTATATTCTCTACTGCTTTCTTAACAACACAATCTTTAGAACCAAGAAAATATAAGCTAAAACCTTTTTCTACAGATAATTCACAAATTTTGTTAATTAAATCAATTCCTGTAATACGTTCCAGTAATGGAACATCCAAAGAAGAAGTCGCCCATAGCACTCCTGACCCATCAGGAGTTACCAAGTCTGCTTTTTTAGTAATTCCCAGGTATTTCTTGTCTTTTCTTGCCCGTAAAATGGCTAAAGTGTCCGGGGTTACTACAAAACGAGGTATTTTCTGATTTACAAATGCTTCCAGTCGTTCAATAGCCTGCTGACAGTTGATCCTGTCGATGGGAACCCCAAAAAGTACTACTTTTTGATTTTTCTCATTAAAACTTACTGTTCTATCATCGCATAAAATTAACTGTTTTATAAAATAAAAAGAAAGATATCCAATAATAACCATCGCTGTAAACAGGTAGAAATCTTCCCGTACTGAAATGATTATCGCGATTAAGCTTAAATATACAGAGCTTAAAATAATAACAATATTAGCACCTCTCCAGGAAAAACCCTGTTCTATTAAACGTTGTCTCAGCTTGCTCTCAGTCATTGTATTTCCGAAGTAGTCATTTTTTAAGTATTCAGCAAAAAACGAATACGAACTGTCAATAATCGGATACCCCAATATTAAAAATGGAGTTAGCAAAGTCAGAGCTGCTGTGCTCTTTAATACTCCTACAATTGCAATAACTGCAAGCATAAAACCAAAAAACATATAGTATTTTGAAAAATAATTTTTTAAAAAATTATCATTTTTGTTTTGCAAAAATAAGGCAACTATAGAAAAAACAATTAAAAACAAAGAAAGCAATTCTGCTAACAACAATCCCTGTCTTTGAAAAACGGATACTATAAAAAAAGTAACTGAGGCAATTAAAACTATAATTGGCGTTAATTTGTCGATTTCATCAGTCTGGCCTACAGAGTTAGTTATGCATATAAGCCAAAAAATGGTAATGGGAATTGATAAGTTTGTAAGATACCAATAACCACCAGTAGAATTCCGCAAAAAATCAATCCTTATCCCTGCAAAAATAACCAATACGGCAATTAAAGACTGTAAGGCAATTTTAACCCAAAATGTAAGTTTTTGCTTTTGATCATAATTACCTAATAATATCATTAAAATGCCAGCTATTGCGATTGCAGGCATTTTATTTACTATATCTATCCACTCAGACAAATCTTCCTCCAGTAATTCTATAGATAGTTCTTTTATTATATAATATGAAATTAAATATTTTTCATACTCTTAAACCAATCAACTGTTTTCTTTAAGCCTTCCTGAATTGTATATTTTGGATGCCAGGCAAGGTGTTTTTTCGCCAGCTGATTATTTAGGATATTTTTTCTCAAATCACCAGGACGAGAAGGACCGTAACTAGCCTCTCTATCAAAATTTATTATCTTCTTTAAATAACAAAATAACTGATTTACAGAAGTTGCTTGACCAGTACCCAGGTTAAAAGAAGTAAAATGAATACCTTTTTCCTGTTCAGCTAATCTTGATAATTTTAGCATATTTTTTATGCTGAGTAAACAAGCATTCGCTACATCTTCTACATAGATATAATCCCTGATATATTCTCCGTCACCATTAATTGTAGGTGTATCCCCTTTTAACATCTCATTAATAAAAATAGCAATAACACCAGCTTCCCCAAAGGGATCTTGTCTGGGGCCATAAACATTGCCATAGCGTAATGATATATAGTTTAAATTATGATATTCTTTAAAGAATTGCAAATAATATTCTGAAGCCATTTTAGCAATTCCATAAGGAGAACTCGGGCAAAGGTTAAATTTTTCAGTGATTGGAAATTGCTTTGGTTCACCATAAACAGCACCTCCGCTTGAAGCAAATATAATTCCTTCAACTCCATTTTCTGAAGCGCTTTCCAGGATATTTAATATTCCTAAGATATTACTTTTAGCATCTGCTCTAGGCTGGCGAACAGAATAAGATACACTTATTTGAGCAGCATGATGGCAAATATAAGCAGGTTTCTCTTTTGCTATAACATCTTTCATTTCAGGACTAGTAATATCTAAAAGATAATGCTTTGCTTTTCCAGACAAATTTGTCTTTTTACCACTGGATAAATTGTCAACTACTATTACTTCAAAATCATTTTCTGTTAGTAAATCCACAATATGTGATCCTATAAAACCAGCTCCTCCAGTTACAAGTATCTTTTGCATTATTTTTAATTATTCCTTTATTGTTTATTTAACTTTTTTATAATATCATCATCTTTGCTTGCTATCTAAAATTAATATTTATTGTTTACATGTTATTTCTTTTTTAATAAATACTATAGAATAAAAACAATGCCAATAAACAACAGCAAAAAGTTATGCCTAGTAATATCAATACCACATTACGATGAGAAATACCACGATCTAAAAGTCTGTGGTGCAAATGCCCCTGATCTCCTTGAAATATAGGCTGTTTGTTTTTAATTCTTCTCAGGATAGCAAAAACGGTATCGCCAACTGGCAAAGCTAGAATAAGTAGCGGGATCAGGAAAAAAAATACTTTTCCTGATGATATTACCCATACTGATCCAATTGAAGCTATAGTAAAACCGGCAAAAGTGCTGCCTGAATCTCCTAAAAATATTTGAGCAGGATAAAAGTTATAACGGAAAAAAGCTAACATGCTACCAAAAAGAGCAATATTAAGTAGATTATATATCTCAAAACCTTCCTTTATTGCGAGACCCATTATGAAAAAAGTTCCAAGGGATATTATTGAAACACCACAGGCAAGGCCATCCAGGCCATCAATCAGATTTACAGAGTTTGTCACACCTGCAATCCAAAACAACAATAGCGGGTAAAGCAAATATCCACTGATATTTAAAAATCCCAATTCTTCTTTTATAAACTGATTTATCAGGTCATAATGGTATCCAATAACAAGAAAAGCTGCTACCAGTTGAATTATAAACTTATAACTTGGCTTTAAATCAGCGATATCATCAATTACCCCTAAAAGCAGAATAACGACACTACCTGCCAGCAACCCTTTAACTACTCCCTGGATTGGGATTATAAAAAGAATACTCAACAAAAAACCAAAAAATATTACAATTCCACCCAGATTAGGAATTGCATCGCGATGTATTTTCCGGTATCCTGGATTATCAACAAAGTTTTGCTTTTTTCCCACCTGGGCAATAAAAGGAGTAAGCAAATAAGAAACAAAAAAAGCTATTAATGCCACCAATAAATATTTCAATTTTTTCTTTCCTTTTTAAAATCAATATTTTTTGTTTCTGGTTTTATTAATTATTTACTTTATTAAAAAATATTCTTTCAGCATTGTCATGATATATCATTTGTAAAGTTTCATCATCTAAATTCAAACCATTAAAGACTCTTCCAGTATCAATATTTTTTCGAGCATCAGATCCCATCATGTTGTAAATATTGTTTGTTAAAACAAATTCTTCCTTTTCCAACAAGTCCATATATGCTAAATGTACATCATCTATATAAGCTCTGGTCTTTGCCTTATAGGTGGTTACTACTAAATCTGTTCCATAGGTGATCCGATCGCGGAAATTAACCATAAATTCCCTGAAAGCATAGATGTTATTAGATATTCTGCCAAACCCTGCTACTAAAAAGTCAGGATGTCCAAAGCTGATATCAGTATATAATTGGGGATATTTTCTCATTAGATCGTTTAGTCTGCTCAGGTTTGCTGATGTAAGAATAAAATGAGGAGCCACTATCACTAAATCGGGGAATTCCTCTAATATTCTTTCAAATTGCTCTAAAAAACGGCCACTGTTCACATGATACAAAATTGGCAGGCTTTCTTGTTCACAATAAGCGTAAACTTCCATCATTTCAGGATCATCAAGAGGTATATTGAAATATAAATCATAAAAGGTTCCATGTCCGTTATATAGCTTTACTCCGGCAGCCCCATCGGCTGTATATTTTTTTAATTTTTCCAATTTATCTTTATCTCGGGGATCCAATGTCACCAAAGCAGCAAATTCATCCGGGTTTTCCCTGCTCATTTTTAAAATAACCTCATTATTTTCATCATAACCGGTAAAACCATAATCAGGATCCAGGTAAAAAGTAAAATCAGAGGTGCCAAGCAAAACCATTTTTTTTACCTGACAGTCTGCCATAGCCTGCCTTAATATCGGTAAATTTTCTTCACTTTGAACATGCTCATGGGCATTGATAATATTGAAGCTGTCTCTTTTTTCTTTAATTTCCTCAGTAATCCCGGAAATCTGAGGAGAAGGCAAGTTGTCAATCCATAATGGTAACCAGCCTCGTTGCCTTAAACCAATAAAAAGCAAAACCAGGATAACTATCCCGCTAATACTATAAAAGAAAATATCGAACAACTTTTTCTTCTTATTAGATTGAAGGGAATTTTTGCTATTTTTTTCTTTTTTTGCTGCCAAATTTAGCCTCCATCAATTTTACTAAATTAATTTCCATTATACATAATCTAAATATGCTTTCCAAGACAAATCTGTTTTTTATTTATTTTATTGTAAGGAATTGTAAAAAAAGTTATAGTAGTAAATATATCAAGAAAAACTATGTGAGATAAAAGATAAAATATGTTTAAAACAAAAAATAAAATAACAATATTTTTGTTTTCTTTAATATGCCTGTTCTTAATCAAAACAGGCTTTCTCAGTATGATAGTTTGGTCAATGCCATATGATCTTTCGCTAGAATGGCAAACCATAGAAAGTGAACATTTTTTGGTTATTTTTCCCGGAAAAAGCCCCACTTTGCAGCATTTTGAATACCAGGAATTTGCCCTTACCATTGCCGATATAGCAGAAGAAACATATCAAAAATTAATACCTTATTTTGGAGAACCATATAATAAAAATAGAAAAACAGCAATTATTCTAGAAGATTTTAGCGACTCTGTTTATGGATTTGCAACCGTTCTGCCACACCCCGCTATCAGAATAAATCTTACCGCTCCTGGTTTTAAAACCTTTGATACAAAATTTAAAAGCTGGTTAAAAATATTAATAGCACATGAATACACTCATATAGCTCATTTCGATATGACCAGCAAAGCAACATCTTTTTTGCGTTTATTCCTGGGACAAATCATTGCTCCTAATGCGTTACAGCCAATGTGGGCTATTGAAGGACTGGCAATTTTTTATGAAAGTAAATTGGGATCAGGCGGCAGATTGACAGACAATAGATATGATATGTATCTGCGTTCGGATTTTTTAGAAGAAAATCCAATAGACTTAAAACTGTTAAAAGATACCTATTTTACTTCCTGGCCCGGTGGCAATATCCCCTATATTTACGGTCAATCCCTTGTGCATTATATTGCTCAGGAATACGGAGAAGAAAAACTTTTGGATATAAGTGAATATTTTTGTGCCAATCCTCTACTGGGAATAAATTGGTCTATTAAAAAAGCTCTGGGTATTAACCAAAACGATTTATATAAAAACTGGGAAGACAAAAAGTTATCTCAATACCAGGAGCAACTGGAAAATGTATACAGCTTCAGCGAGATAACGCATTCTGAACAAATTACCAATCATCAGTACTGGGCTGATAATCCTATCTGGTGGCAAAAAGATAATAAAGATAAAGCAATTTTACTTTATCGTGTTAATATACCTGAATTATATCCTACTATACGTTCATATAATCAACTCAATAAAGAAGAAAGTATTATAATAAATAGAACTACAGGTCATGGAACCTCTTACTCTTTATCACCGGATAACAAATATTTAATCTATAGCAAGCTGCAAAATTTTAAAGAATTTTACCAATATTATGACCTGTTTTTGTTCAATCTACAAAATGGTAATCAAATACAGCTTTCTGAAGGAATGAGAATCAAAGATCCCGGCTGGCATCCGAGCAAATCAGAATATAATGTTGTAGCTGTGATTAACATCGCGGGCAGTAGCAATCTTGTTTTGTTTTCTCTGGAAAATACCTTTCCCTCTTTATTTGGGGGAAATAATAAAAATACTGATTTTACTTCTTCAAAAAATGAGATGTTAACTTTTGAAGATCTATTGTATCTCACCAGCTTTAATGATGGCACACAAATTTCTCAACCAGTCTGGTCTCCTGATGGTAAAAAAATAGCTTTTTCTATGTGGCAAAATGGCTATCAAGATATTTATATTCTTGAGCTAGGCACTGCTAATGAAATTAAATATTTAAATCCTATAATCAGAGACAAACACATTGATATAAGCCCAAGCTGGTCTGCGGATGGTGAATATATTTATTTTACCTCAGACCGCAGTGGTATTTTCAATCTATATGCATATCAATTGAAGGAAAAAATATTATTCAGATTAACAAATGTTACCACCGGTGCCTTTGAACCAGCCGGCTCCCCTGATGGAAAGGAAATTGCCTTCATTCAATATCATTCTACTGGCTATGAATTACATTTAGCTGAAACTAAAAATTTACTCTGGAAACCAGTGTCATTTGAAACACAAACCAATACAGGGGACGGTTCTTTGTATCAAGTAAATATTTCTCACAAACCAATACAGGGGACGGTTCTTTGTATCAGGAACAAAAACAAAGAACAGTCCCCTGTATCATATTCTCCCTGGGATAGCTTGTTTCCAACTTATTGGATACCATATTTTAATTTAACCTCTAAAGATCTTTATCTGGGATTTTCAAGCACAGCACAGGACTATCTGGGATACTACTATCTTCCTTTTAAACTGGCAAAAGGTGTTTTCACCCCTTCTCTTTACTATGATTTTCACTTTATCCAATATTCTCAAAACCCAAACTTTTCCATTTCCTGGCAAGGCGAAACACTTCTGGAAGATGGCCATCTGCAGAATTTTTTTGATGCCAAAAGCACAAATGCTGTATTTCAGGCCAATCTAAATTACCAAAATGAAGGATACACATCCCAGCAGGATTCAGCGCGTTATTTTTCTGGCAATTTTACCCTGGGTTTCCAGAGTCACTTGTATAATTTTAAGAATGATGGAAATAATAGTGATAATCTTTCTTTTAGAAAAATTAATTCATTTATTTTAAGTTACGATTACAATGATACAGAAAAATACCAGACATCTGTAGGCCCTGAAATTGGCTCTTCTTTCTCATTAAACTATCAGCATGCCAATACATTGCTGGGAAGCGATTTAACCTTCAATAAATTATTATTTGATGGCAGAAAATATTTCCCTTTGTCTGAGTCAAATCAATCGATAGCATTACGCTTTGTTGCTGGTTTTGCAACAAAGGGCTTAACTCAAAAGGAAAAATTTTATCTGGGTGGAAATTCAAACAGCACTGAACTTAGTTCAATAAACAACAGCTTCCCTCTTAGGGGATTTCCGGCTTCCACTTTCAGTGGGAATAATATTCTATCTGCAAGTATCGAATATCGTTTTCCAATCAAGACTGTAGAAAGAAAGATAGGATTTGATTGGGCTTCAATCTTTTTAGAAAGAATATCCGGTTCTTTGTTTTTTGATGCAGGACAGGCCTGGGAAGGAAAATTGCTTCAACTCCCTTCAGAATTAAATGCAGCTATAGGTGCAGAAATAAATTTTAAGTTTAAACAGGCACAAAGCAATCCTTTTATTATTACCATCGGAGCAAGCAAGCCAATTTCCGAATCAGCAAAAGTTCGACTTTACTTCCAAACAGGCATATCGTTTTAATTCTAACCATCTTCTTATCTGTTAAATTATTCTGAATCTAACATTGATATTAGATTCCTTTTTTTAAATAATAAGTGATAATTTTCCCTGCTTCTATTAATATCTGCTTATTTTTAAAAGCTTCAAAAAATAAGGTAGAATGATTATCATAATCTATTGTTTTTTCAATAAAACTGTGATTATTTTTAAAAACATTAAAAATTTCTTTTTTATGCTTAACATTCATGGTTTCGTAATATTTTCTTGCTTTTAACCCAAAGATAATTTCTTTCCCAAATTTTTTTTTCCACTTCTGTTCATATTTATCAAGTTCATTTTTTTCTATACAGGAAGCCAGTGTTTGAACGCATTGCAGGCCATAAGAGAGACCTCCCCCAGTTAATGGTTTTACCTGGCAGGCAGCATCACCTACTAGTGCTATATTGTCAAAATAGGTGGGGATATTCCCAAGTGCTATTTTTCCAGCAATAACATCAGTAAACTCTCCTGTTATTTTTTTTCTTTCAAGATAATCATCTAAAGATTTCTTAGTACTTTCTGCAGTTTTCCCAACAGAACCAATCCTTATTGATTTACTATTTTCGGAAACTATCCAAATAAAAAAGGGCGTCTTTTCATCAAAATATACCTGTATTGAATTATTAACAATTCCAGGATAAGAATCATTTAACTTTATCTGATATTGCATGCCAAAATAGTAATCAATTTTAAGGCGGTAATCTTTATTTTTATCACCTTTAAAATTAGCCAGCAGATAATTCCTGACAATTGAATCAGGCCCATCAGCTCCAATCAAAATATCCGTTTCAAATAATTCCCCTTGCTTTGTAGAAATATAATAAACAGAATCTTTTTTTTCTATTTTAGTAATACGTTTCCCAAAATGTATCTCCAGTCCTTTACTCAAGTCTAAATCAAATTTTTCTCTATTTAAAACACAGGCAATTCCAGGGATATTAATGGAAAACTCATCTGTCCAGGGAGTATTAATAATAAAACTGTTAATATAGCTTGTAATCGATTCTTCGGTTATAAAAGATTCAATATTTTTTATTAATTTTGAAGATACAATTCCAGCACATTGCACCGGCTTCCCCACACTGGAATGTTCTTCCAGCAAAATAGGCTCATATCCAATTTTTTTTAATAATTGCCCTGTATAACAGCCAATTGGCCCGGCACCTACAATTAGTATTCTCATAAAGTTCCTCTTGCAAATATCCATATATATTATATTATTATTAGCATATTCATTTAGTATTAATATGTTTAATATAGTATATACATGTAATTCACTAATCTCAACATTATCTAATGTATTTAATTAAAATGATTAATGATTACTATATTAAATGAATCTTTCACTCAAACAGATTATTCTTAATCTAGGAGAAGGGGAGGATTTTATTCTTACTCGCTTTCTTTACCAAAAGAATATTCAATCATTTCCTGTAATAGCTTGCTAATAGCCTGCTTCTATTATTTCTTCTTTTTTTCTTTTCATATTCTAATTTTATAAAATTACCTTCATCTAATATGATGCTAAACCGAATATTTTTGGATAATATAATTTCACAATATAGCGAATCATTTATTGCATTGATATGAATATATCATGATAATTATAATTATCATACTAAGTCAAAAATTGTAATCAACTTAAAATTATAAATCATTTATTTAATTTATAGTAATATTTCAAATTACTTCTCTTTTTAATGTATCCACTCTGAAGATGGGGGTTTTTTATTCTATTTTTATTCCACTAAAAGAGAGACTGTTCTTATTCTTTACTTCCCTCTTTTTTCTTGAGAGAGAGAAGTATAAAGCAGATGGTGAATTTAAGAGAGTTTTTTTAAAATAATTGGTAGACAGAATTGGTTTTTGGAAAAAAAGATTGTTAAAATATCATTAACAGACCAGATTTTTTCAACCTACAAATAAATCATTATCGCAATCAATCCAAAAAATGTCTCGAAACCTATCAAAAATATTACCAGATTTTTTTCTTTGATTCCCCCACTGACTTTCATTATAATTTGAGGTAAACTTACCGGGCCATTTTCCGGGCAATATAATTTTCCTTCTTTGTACACTCCCCACCAATCCTGGGTGGGAAATTTATGTAATGCCTTAATAATAAATTCAAATACAAATGGTATTATCAAGATAACACCTGCTGTTTCAAAATCACCTACAATAACACATGTTGCCAGAACTGCCCCCATGCATAAAGTACCAATATCACCTACTAATATCTTAGCCGGATACCAGTTATAGTAAATAGCAGCAAGCAAAGCACCCAGACATGGTAATGAAATTGCCAGTGCAGTCATGCTGCCTGTAATATAAGCAATAATAGAGACAGTTATCATGCATACTATCCCTAAACCTACCTCTAATCCATTAAATCCTGCCAGCATATTAAATGCATTAGTTGCACCAGTAACGCCCAATGGTATTAAAAGCAGGGGGTATATAATGCCAAAATTAATTCTACCAATAAATGGGACTCTCATAATGGTATCTCCAATCTCGATTGCCACTAATGGTAGGGCAGAAAATATTGGCATAAATGCCTTTATAATCTGCCTTATAGAAATTAGATCATCAACAACTCCAATCAAAGCAACAATTAATACAGTTGAAAGACAGGCAAGCAATGATACTAAATTTACATCAGGCAATAATTTGAAGAATGTTTTTAAAAAAATTATTAGAATAATTCCACTGGAAAATCCAGCTACTATTACCAAGCCACCCATCTCTGGAATTTCTTCTTGATTGACACTATTCATATTTCGCCCGGTAATTCTCGCTTTTTTTAAACGAGGAATTATAATTGGAAAACTAAAAAAACTAACAATACTTGAAAAAATAAAAACCAATAACAATAAATGCATTTAAATCCTTTCGATAAAAACAACAAAATTAAAATATGCAAAAAGACTTAGCGATTCCAGCCCTAGCGTTTATTGTATTATATATTATTTATAAATTCTTTATTATAGCTGTAAAATCAATTAATAATTTATATCATAAATATAACACAAAAAATAATTGTAAACTTTTATAATATAAACTATCGATTAATCTTAAATATTTTTCTTTTATATCTGAGAAATAGAGGTTGCCAGTGTAAGCCACAAACCTGAAACAACGGTGTTACCAGTATCCCGAAGTTGCTGGGGTAAATCCGCCATTGGCAATCATCTCACAGTTTAAAATAATCTTATCAGACAATTTTATCCCATTATCATATTCACCGTTTTCATTGTTCTTTAATTTTTCACTACTATCTTCAATACAGTTAACCAATAGTCTTAAGCTCATCGGGAAGTATTGGTCCTAATATACAATTCATCTCATCTACCCTAAACCAATATTGTTAATTCCTGGTAACCGAAACAATATCCTGGTATTTTCTTGTTATTCTTGAAATTAAAGTTAATCCATAGCCTTGAGTATCTGATATAATATCGGTTTTTAAATTTCAATATCAATATAACTATTTAAATATCTACTCAAATAAATACCCGTTTATTTCTTCAATATATATGGTCATTAAAAGAGTGAAATTGTTCTATTTTTTAAAATAACTTATTTTCAATTGCTTTTCTCTTAATCTCATTTTTATTAATTTGAAAAAGAAGAAATAGCAATTCTAAATACAAGTTTATTATCTTTTTGTATCCCAGGTTATAATTTTATTTTTTGATAAAGCATTAATAATGCCATTGAGCATTGCAATATTTGAAATACAAAAATAAAAAATAATATTCAACAATATAACTTCTCTTTTTTGGGAATATTTTTGGTCTAAATAACCTAAAAATGCGACAAGATAGAATAATAGTTGCAAAATCAATATAATTGCATAAACCCAGCTCTCATTAACTAGAATTATATTAAGTAGTAAGAATATAAACATATACAATCCGGTAAACCATCTTAAAAATTTATGACTAATTAATTGAATTGAATACCAGCCATATTTAATTGGATTAAACAATTCCAATATTTCACTGGAGTTAATAATATTATTAAAAGTCCTGGTGACTATCCTAACTCTTCTGCGATATGAATCTCTGAACGAATCATTATTTTTCTCAATTGCAATAGCTTCCGGCTCATAAACCGTCCTGAAACCTTTGATCAATATCATAAGGGGTTCAGCAAAGTCACTGATTGCAAAATCCTCTAAAGGAGCATACAATTTTTTTCTCACAGCATAGATTGCCCCATTAGCCCCAACAAGAGAAGAAACTTTGCTCTCCAGTCTTTTAATCATCTTCTCGTATTTCCAGTAAAATCCTTCACTATTTTCATCTTTCTGATTAGCACTGTTAATATATTTTAATTCTCCTGAGACACAGCCAACTTTTTCATCTGCAAAGTTTCTAACCAGTTTTCTCACAGCATCTCTCTCATACATACTGTTAGCATCAGAAAATAGTATGATTTCTCCCTTAGCATGTTCTACTGCTCTGTTCTGGCAAAAAGTTTTTCCTTTTCTCCCTTCAATTCTTAAGAGTTTAACACCAACTTTTTCATACCTCTTCACAATATCATCAGTGTTATCTTTAGAGAAATCAGAAAATACAATAATTTCAAGCTTTTCTTTGGGGTAATCAAGCTCTAAAGTATTTTTGATTTTATCTTCAATAACTTTTTCTTCATTATAGGCAGCGATAATAATTGATACTGAGGGTAAGTAACCAACTAAATAAATAATATTGTATTTTTTGAATAGGCTCAGAGAGTATAATGAAAGAGGATAACCAAGGTAAATATAAGACAATAATAATATAGAAAAATAATAAATGATAATCAATTAAAACTTCCTTTTTAAGCATCTGGTTGTTGCAGGGAACCAACCTAAAAAAATACTTGTAAGTTTATATAATTTTGTTAATTTCAAGTTATTAAAAAGCTTATTTATGTGTAACAAAATTTATACCTTCCATTATTTTCACTGAATTATCTGTTTTATTAGAACTTGTCACTATTGTTACTTTATGCCCAAGTTTAATTAATTTTCTAGCAAACTCATAAGATCTTGTTTCACCACCTTCTTCAGGGGTATTGAAATATTGATGTAAGTATAAAATGTGCACTTTTTTATTAACTCTTTTCTTAAGTCTTAAGTTTTATAAATAGTTTTCACTTAAATTGTATGGTAATCTATTTGGCCTAATAATTTATTGTTGAAAAATGGCAAGATGTATGCACTTTTTTTACTTCTGTTTTCATTCCTTATAGCTAAACCTCATTAACTATAAATTAGAATATTAATAATATCTTAATTTTTATTGCTTGTCTTATGCATAACCTCTTATTTTTTATTCTCTATATATTATTTTACTGTATTTTTAGCAATCCAATCTTTCATTAATTCTTTCATCATAAGTTCTTGTATCCAAAAACGTCCTGGTTCAAAAACAAAATCTCCATTCTGCTCAATATATCTTCCGGGAATTCCATCGACAACTAAGTTTTCCGAAGATAATACCTGTGTAAAGATGGAAATTTCAATTATATAAAATTTATCATCACGGGTATCCTGTAAAAAATCTACTGCCAATAGGTATGATTTTGGTAAACATTCTCTTGTTTTTTTTGCTAAATTCAATACTTTTTTAGGAATACTTTCTTTTATAACTATTCCTGAACCTGAAGCTCTAAAATCTTTTTTTGATGGATATCTATAATAACCAAAATATGAATCACCAATCATAATTACACGAAGATCAAAACCTTTGTTAGGTACATATTCCTGAAAAAAAACATAATCTTTTTGTTTTACGTAAGAATTTTCTAATTTTAAGCCTCTAAAAAATATTTTTCTCCACAGCTTTCTTGCCTGTCTTTTATTTTTTACCAGAAAAACTCCATTTGAACTTGAGGATGTCTTGTCTTTTGATAAAAAAGGATAGTGGCAAGTTTCAATATAATTTTTGGTTTCTTCTTTCGAAAATGATATAAATGTTTTAATAACTGGAAGATTATTTATCTGAAGCAGCCACTGCATTCTTACTTTGTCTTCATACATCCATAATGACTGCCTGGGAGGCATTACAATCTTGTTAAGATACTCTTCCATAAATTCTATTTTATCAGCGGCTTCCCATTGGTCTGCATATTCAGGAGGCGTTCTCCATATAATGACATCATATTTTTTTATTTCTAAAATAAAATCAGATGATTTAATATCAAAATAACTGTAATTTATATCATTTGTTTTGAGGAATCGTTCAAATTTAGGCCAATAAGCATTGCATCCTTTTTCGGATTTTACTAAACCTACTCTGGGTTTACGTACATCAGGAGGCCATAATATTTTTACTGGTGTGGCACTGTCTAATTTCTTGTTTTCAGGCGTCACCTCTTTACGATCTTTGAATTTTCTGTATATGTTTATTATTCCAAGGCTATCAAAAGGTTCATAATAAGAGTAAATATTATTAATAATTCTCTTAATATAAGATCTTCTCAAGTCAACATGTCCTTTTTGTTAAATTATATTTTTATTTTTAAAACCCAACCGTTATTATCTTTTGTCCAATTTACAGTTCTTTTAATTCCTTCATCAAGGTCAACCTGTGGTCTCCAGTCAAGAATATTTTTAGCTTTATTGATATCTGCCCAGGTAGATTTCATATCTGTCTTATGAAAGCCTTCATATTTATAACTAGCTTTTTTCCCAGTATATTTTTCAATTATTTTAATCATATCTGAGAGTTTATATGGTTCACTACTCCCTAAATTGATAACTTCATATCCAACCGGTTTTATTGCTCTAACTGTTCCCTCGGCAATATCATCCACATAAGTAAAGTCTCTTTCCTGACTGCCATCTCCATAAATAGTTAAAGGTGTTCCTTCTAATACCCATTTAACAAAACGAAATGGACTCATATCCGGACGGCCTGCTGGACCATATACTGTAAAGTAGCGAACAATACTGACATCAACACCATATAGATAATGATAGGTATATGCCATAATCTCAGCAGCTTTTTTAGTAGCAGCATATGGAGAAATAGGATTACTCGCAGACAAGTCTTCAATAAATGGAGTAGGTTGCCCGGCATACAAAGAAGATGTAGAAGCTAAAATATACTTTTTTATTTTGAATTCTTTACACATTTCCAGTAAATTTAAATTACCACCAATATTGGTACTATGGTACAGTAAAGGGTTCTCTATGCTATACCGAACTCCCGCTCTAGCTGCAAGATTGATCACCACTTCTATCCTTTGGTTTTTAAATATTTCCCTTAAAATGTTGATATTTTCAATATCCACCTTATAAAAAGTAAAATTTTCATATTTCTTTAATATTTCCAAACGCCATTGTTTTAACCTTATATCATAATAATTATTTAGATTGTCAATTCCAATAACGTCATTATTTTCTTCTAATAGCTTTTCGGTAACTTTGCTTCCAATAAAGCCAGCTGAACCGGTTACAATTATTTTTTTCATGAGCACCTTTTTATTATAATTATAAAAAATAATTTAAATTTTAATATATCATAGTTTTGTAATAGTTTTGTAATATTTACAGAAATTATAACACTCATTCTTGAAAGTTTTATTAATAATATTATCTTTGCTCTTAAATCTAAATTAATAAAGGCCCCAAATGTCTCTTCGTATTCATATTCTATATCACTATTATCGAACACAATTATATATTTTTCATATTTATCTTTAGAAAGATACATTGATAATATTTTATGCAGCTCTTTCCACACCACCACCATTAAGGTTTGGAACTATAATAGCAATCCTTTTTTTATTTTCTACCAAGATAAAAACACCTAACCTCTAAAATAGATTATTAAAAAATAGCTTTAGTTATTTTTTTGTTTACTTAAAGTTCTTTTTAACATCCTCATCAAAACTTATTGATTATTATCTACTAAAATTATTTTTACCTTATTAATATTTGAACAAGTAGATTTCATAATCAATATCATTAATAAAGACATAATATCTTTGCCTATTACTTTCTAAAATAGACAGTAAATATATTTCTAAATTCTTAAAATTATTGCACATTCCCACGAATTTAAATTATTACAAACAATGTTTGTCTTTTTAGTACAAAACAAATCTCACTTTTTATATTTACTGCCATCGTATACTTTTTTTATTTTTTCAGCATACTTATTTATATTAAAAGAAATAAGTTTTTCTTTATTCAATTGTAAAGGGAAATTATGGTTAATTATGCTGATTGCTTCTTTAACCCACAATTCATGTTTCCCCGATAATGGCAAAAATTTACATAATCCACAATCTATTTCTTTGGGAATTGAATCTGAAACCAAACAAGGTACTTCCATAGCCTGGGCTTCAAGCAACGCAATAGGGAAACCTTCTGATATAGAGGGAAAAATAAATAAATCAGCATTTTCAAGGATTTCTATTTTATTCGAATCTGATGGTAAAAATTTTACCCTAGATTTTATACGCAAATGATTTGTTCTTTTAAGAAGCTTTCCTTTGTATTCTTCTCCAAAGCCTATTAATTGAAGAACACTTTTAGGGCACTCTTTTAATAAATACGAGAAAACCTCAATAAGAAACATCTGATTCTTATTATCGGAGTATCTTCCAATATGTACAATATTGATTTCAGTGTTTAATTTTACATTAGATTGTGTTCTGTGAAATATTGATAAATCTACAGCATTATGAACAATTAATGAATTGGCTTTATATAAATATTTATCTCCAAATAAACTAAGAAAAGCCTTCTTGGAACAACCTATTTTAACATTGCTAAAACAATTAACTAATCTTTGCAAAAATCTTTTATAAATATATGTGATAATATTTCTTTTTTGAAATCTATTATTGGAGGTATGAGAGTGTGAAATGCGTATCTTTATTCCAGTTAAATAGGCTACAAGATTGCAAATACCACTCTCCAAATTATTATGACAATGTATAACATCATATGATCCTTCATTCTTTATTATTTTATAAGTTCCAAAAAAAATACGAAAAAACCTGATATAGAAATCTATTTTCTTTCTATATTTATTTTTTCCTTCATAATTAGGAATTCTAAATATCTTTCCTCCCAGTCTCTTAAATTCATCATCATAATATCTTTTTTCACTGGTAAATAATATTATATCAAAATAAATATCTTTATTATTAAGGCAGATATTCATAATGATATTTTGAACACCGCCATTGCCCAGACCTCCGCAAGAAACATGCAATATTTTCATTTTTTTATTTCCTATTTATATAATTATTTATCCCCTTACTTAATAGTTCTCTATGTGCTTCACATTCAATAAAATTTTGCAAAGCTAACAATTTCTTTTTATTATATTTACTTTTCAAGAGATATCCTTTTAAAATAAATCTATCAATTCTTGAAAGCCACTTATTCTTTCCAGAAAAAGCTCTTAAATAATTATCAATATTTTTCTCTGCAAATAATTGATATTGTTCTTCAATAAAACCATCCTGTAATATTTCTTTTGAACGATTATAAAACTTAGACAGTATATCTTTTGATTCGTTTTCTTTTGCCATCCGTATTCCTGGCTTCTCTTCAAGTATCGGAATATATTCAATTTTTATGTTTTTATTAAAATATATTCTTATTATTAAACTATTATTCCAAAATTCATTATCTTGCTTATTGAAAATAAAATTTCCCTGTCCATAAATAATTGTTGCATTATTGTATTCCTCAAAACATCCAATACAGTGACTATGCTGACATATAACTATATTCGCACCTTTATCTATCATTTTTCTACATACTTTCTGCAAATAGGGAGAAGGATAACGGTAGTATTCTTTTCCCCCATGGTAAAGAACAACAACATAATCACTTTTTTGTTTTAACTCACTAATATGATCCAAGCTTTCCAGAGGATCAAAAGGATTTGCTCCGGCATTCTTTTCTGTTGCAATTGAAAATTCATTTTCTGCACACGCATATATGCCTATTTTATAACCATCTTTTTTTATTATAAATGGTTTGCTTGCTTCGTGTAGATTTTTGCCTGCTCCGATAAATGGTATACCTGCTTCATTTAGAATACTCTGTGTAGAGAATAATCCTTGTTCCATCTGATCAAGTATATGATTATTTGCCAGTGTAATTAAAGTTGGGTTTAGGCCTTTAATTCCTTTTATTGTTTCAGTAGGCATAATTAGATTCGGACCAAATTTATCAATTGGACTTTCTGTATCAACTAAAGGCGCTTCCAAATTAAATATCCTTGCATCTGAAGAATTCCATAGAGACAATAATTCCTTGCCAAGCAAATTTTTTACATCTGCATTTTTAAATAAATTCATATTTGAATTTGTTGGTACTAAATCACCAGCAATTAATATTTCCACACTAAGTTCCTTTCTAAATATTTCATTTGTCAAAAGGCAGTTCAATCCAGCTACCTAATTTAATATTGTCTTCGTGTTTTTGAAGAGGATTAAATCCTGACGCTGGGTATAAAGTGATTTCTCCAAAATATAACTTATTATATTCTTCATAAAAATCTATTCGCGCAAAAGGAATATCTTTTGCTAATATTTTAGAAAATTCTAACATTGATTTATAATTTTTTGGTTTTGGTATATTTAAGTTAAAATCTGAAGTCCCTATTGAAATTGTAGTTTTATTCCAGTCTAAGTCATAAATAACTTTAGAATAATCTTTACTATATCTATTAACATGAATTTGTATTAGTTTTGGCTGACCGTTAAAACAAAGGACTTTATAATCATCAGGAACTTGTTTTCTTTCATTTTTAAGATATTTTTCACAAATTATTCTTGGTTTAATGTTTTTATAGCACCATTCTCTTGATAGAAAATAATAATCCCGTTTCAACCATTTATTAATTTTTTTCTTCAAATCATTATAGTCTATTCCTGAATTGTCTCTACAAATAAATATATCTCCAGATGTATGAGTTGGTTTTAGTACAAATTGATCAGGTAGTGTATTAAAGTTTATTTCTTCAAAGCTATTATATACTCCTAGTAAAGGTATAAGATACTCACCACCAATTGTTTTAGCAATATAATCACGAACTTTATATTTGTCAACCAAATCTATGTATTCGGGATTTCTATCATATAACTTCAGCCATTGTAGTTTCTCATTAAAAGTTTTTGGATTTGACAAGTTTAGAGTTTTACCTATCCTTAGTCTAAATTTGGTTTTTAAAAAAATAATATCTGGAATGATTCTTGATATTTTGGTTGACAAAAGATACAAAACAATAATTTTTGGTTTTCTTAAGATTTTGATAAAAATATTTATCAATTTTAAGCTCCAGCTGATATTTTTCTAATTTAGATCTTCTATTTTCTGTATTCGCATTAGACAATTGATTCCCGAAACCGGCAATTGTAGCAAAATCTGAAGTCAATAAAAAAGTATCTGTTTGATTCAAATTGTGACTTTTCAAAATATCTCATTAAACATATTATTTTTTCTTTTTTATCCAAATAATTTATCAAAGAAATTATCAATATAAATAACAATATCACAATCCTGGCTCTAACCAGTGCAATATTTTGGTTTATAGCAAAAAAATAAATATTCTACATGTTATAATAAATAGTAAGAATGCAAGCAAAATAAAAATTAAATATTAATTTATTTTTTTTAAAAGTAAATTAATCCAATAATCATATAATTAATAGCATTACTTATATGATTATGATATTCTCAGTAGAATAATAAATAGAGTCAATCCCAATTTTTCTGTAAAATTAAGTAGCCACCAATTCCTCCTGAGCCTTGACTCCTTCTTTCATTTGTTTTATTTCTTCTAAGAGAGGATCATCTCTTTGTAGGAATTGATCCTCTTTATTTATCTTCAGATACCTTCTACCGGTCTGCCATTCCTCATCAATCTCCATGAGTCTCAGGAGGCATATCTTAGGCAGGATTCCTGGTTCGGGAAAATGCCAACTACCCTGGAGCGTTGTTTTAGGTCTTTATTGATTACCCCTTCCACCAAATTGCGGTTCTAATCTTGCGACGGTGATGTTTGGAGTAGTTAAGGTAAGTCAGAGTAAATTCCAGTTCCTCTTGTAACATTTCACTTACTTTATGATAACTGGTCTGGTATTTTCGGCAATCATCTTAGCTACAGTAACAGCCATCTGTTCTGGTGGGAGAATTAAAGATCTGCTTGAGATAATCGGCCAGTTTTGCTTTTTCCTTATAGGGAACACAAGATAGGACATTACGCATAAAATGACAGATACAGCGCTGATGGGGTGTATTGGGGAATACTTCCTGCTGAGCTTTGATGAGTCCCTTATGGTCATCGGAGATCGTTAAATCTACGTATTTTAATCCCCTGTCTTTGATTTGGTTAAAGTGATTGTAGATAGCTTTGGTAGCTTTCTCTCAAAGGGCGATATCAATACCCAGAACCTTCCGTATCCGTTCTTGTCTACACCTATGGTAATTAATAACGGGCAGGAGATGACCCGGTGGTTTACCCGGATAAAAAAGTAGAGGGCATCGGTAAATAGATAGAGGTAATAATCTTGTAATTGTGCTTGTTGCCATTTTGTTATCTGGGATCCAGTTCCTGGGTGATTCTGCTGACTGTAGATTTGGAATAGATGAGATCCGGTGATAGTTTAGCGACAATCTTTGACCCAAGCAGGAGACTCCATCGGTAACCATCTGGCAGATACTGGCAAGTAGGCCTTTTCGCTTCTTGGTAGTTTTCAAATAATTGAGTCTGAAAGGCAAATTCTCTGATCTGGGGTTTGGCCAAAAGTAGATTACCGACTCTGGTATTCAAAGAGCGGGGCTTATAGCCGTTACGATTGGCCTTTTTTGGCATTGTCTCTTTTATGAGACAATACTTCCCACCTGAGCATCTCTTTCTTCTTCCATTAGCTGTTGCATAATACTTTTTACCATTTCCTTTAGGAAATCTCCGTCCTTATTTAATTCCGCTTGCAAAATAGACATATATTTAATTGGGTCATCTTGAATTTATCCTCCTTAATTTTTTAGAGTTTTATCTATATTATTATGGTGTTCTTGAGGTCTATTTCAAGTTATTATTTGAATTAACTTATTCTACTTTTAAATAAAATATAGAACACACTCAATAAATAAATATTTAGTATATAAAGAAACATTATTACATTAATTATACTGTTAATTTGTATATTTTTAGTAGTCATTCTCAAATTCATTCAATTATTTTGTATTTTATTTGAATTTAATTATTTAATGCTAGTAGTCTTGGTTTCAGGGTTTTAAGTTTTATAATTTATTTCCAAGTAATTGCCCAATAAAAGATAAGACATTTTATTACTTGTATGTCAATTGTATTTGTTTTATAATTGCCAAAGGCCAGTCGAACTCTAATTCTTCTTTTCTAATCTTTAGTTGATCTTTCAACTTCCTTAGGTTAGTTTTATCCATGTAATATTCTATTTTTTTTTGTATAGATAAAGAATTTGGATTAAATAGACATTCTTCATTTTTAAGTATTTCTGGTATACCTCCAGATCGGGCACCAATAACTGGTACATTATTATACAGTGCCTCCATTACTGTATTTGGACAAGAATCAGCTATTGATGGTACAATTATTAAATTACATTTTTTTATTACAGGCATTGGATTATCTAAGTGCCCTGTAAAAATTATTTCGGGATACCCTTTATATTTTTCTTTGTATTTTAATAATTGTCTACCATCTCCAATTACAACTGCTTTGAGTTTATGTTTTTTATCTAAAAGTTTTCTCATCGCATCAAGGAATATCTTATGCCCTTTCCTGTCACTATTAAAGTTTCCTATAAATCCAATTAAAAAATCACTTTTTTTAAAAAGTATAGCAATCCTATCGTTTAAAGTATAATTTGATTTATTAATAATCCATGAAGGATTAACATTATTAATTTGAATTATTGATTTTTTTTCTATATTATTTTTTATTAACCTATGTCTATTTATTAGAGCATAATAATCATATTTGCATTGTAAAAATATTCTATTTGCTTTAATAAGACAAACTGTTTCACATAACATAACAAAAAATAAATATATACTTGCAAGTAATTTGTTTTTTATTCTATTGCTTATGGTAATTTTTTTATACTCAATTAAATCTTGACGAATAAATAATTGAATTTTTTTAATTCCTATTAAACTTAATCCTATGGCTGTAGGAACATCAAAAATAATAATTGCATCATACTTCATTTTTTTTATTTTTCTAATCTTATTTATATTTTTAATAAATATTTTTAATTCTGTTGGAATAAAAACATTTTTACCCTTTTTGACATTCTGAAGAGAATATGCTTTTATATTATTTTTTACTAAAACCTCCTGGGTATCACCGCAAAATAAATCAATATCAATATCATTATTCTTCATCCCTTCGTATAACTCTAAAAATCTTTTTACTCCACCAGTCCTTCTTTCGCCAAACAACTGATTAGTAGTGTACATCACAATTTTTTTCATTTCATACCTTTAACTTTAACTAGATTATAACCGTAGATTAATTTAAAATAACTAATATATGGTTACTTTATCTGAAATATTTCAATGGCCTTATTATAAATAGTCTCCATTTTTTTAACATTTTCCATCCAATTATAATGCTTAATTACACGAATTCTTTCTATCCTGCCTAGTTCAATACGTTTTTTTGGATTATTTATAATATTGAATATCTGTTTACCCATCTCCTTATAATCTTTTCTTGGCACAATAATTCCTGCAGCACCTTCATCTACCACTTCTTTAAAACCGTCAACATCTGTTACTATTACAGGCACTTCACATGCCATTGCTTCGACTATTGCAACCCCAAAGCTTTCACTATCCAAAACACTTGTTCCTAAAAATATATCTAAATTATTAAGAGCATTTGGGACCATATTATTGGGAATTCTTCCTTTAAATTCAACTATATCCTGTAATTTACATTCCTCAACAAGCTTTTTAAGCGTATTCCTCTCCTTGCCTTCTCCATAAATAAGATATCTTATTCTTGTCTTCTCTTTTTTATCTCTTAGCAATTCTTTAACCAGATGACGAACAGCTAATATACCATATTTTATGCCATATTTTGGGGATAATTTTTTTACACTACCTATAACTATTTGATTGCTTTCTTTTTCAGTATTTTTTTTTCTAAATTTTGTTATATCTACACCGAATGGCACAGTATATATTTTTTCTAATGGTATATCGATTAATCTTGTTACCTGATTTGCCATGGAATGGCTTGTTGAAGTTATCACATTGGCAGATTTTAAGTTTTTTTTGATTATCTGCATATTTATTTTTCTCTTGTAAGGAAAATCATATACATCGCTACCATAAACAGAAAGTATGTAAGGAAAAAAATTACACATCCTGCCAAGAGTGCCATAGCCACTTGCGTAATGCGCATTAAATATATCCGGTTTAACATAATTAATAATATTTTTTAATTGAGAGACATTTAAATAATAACCATAAGGTGATTTAAATTTTAATTCATGTAAAAAAATATTAGGATTAAATTTATCTAAAGAAGGTTTATGATCGGAAACATAGCATAAATGTACGACATTCCCATTCTTGCTTAACTGGTTTGCCCATCTAACACTATGAATATCTTTTCCAGATGCTAATAGTAATATTTTCATTTATTTTCTCTTGATAATAAAATAATATATTTTTAATATTTGGCAATGCCTACACATGTTTTTAACAGAATCCTTAAATTATTTTCTGCAATATCAAACCATCTATTTCATAACAAATGGATAACTATATATCCAATGCAAGGTTTTTATTAATACACTTCGCAGTAATGTATCAATAACAGCAGTCCCGGATCTTTGATTTCCAAGAATAATTACTGGATTCTCGTTTGTCTTGCTGAAAAAGCTCTTAATTCTAAATATTTTCTTTTTTTAGATCTGTTTAAACCTGCATAAAATTTTTTTCTATATAGTAATTTCTCAAATATCACTTCCTATCATTATTTTTTAAATATCTTTAAACTGTATTTGTATCTAATTATTATTAGGATAATATTAAAAATACACTTATCTCTTCGATTATTATCACATTATCACTTATGCCTTATATTTTATTCATTTTACCTTAAAATAAATATTTTTTATAAATACATTCATTATTGAATCTTCACTATAAAAACAACTAAAACTATTAGGGGTGTTAATAGCTTAAGAATAACTACTTCGAACTGTTTATTTAATTATAGATAGTAATACCATTGATATATTTAACTCTTCTTTTGAGAATTATTTTCTTATGAAGAATAGGGCTCAAAAAAGAAAGTAACAAATGAAAATAACTGCTTCTTTTAGAGGGATTATACTTGATAGAATAGATAAAATTTTTTCTAGCTTCACTTAATTTCCCACTTAAAGAATACAGCAAGCCTAAATTATTATAATGAAAACTAATAATTTGGAAATTTTTTAATAGGTCTTCTTGATATTTTTCAAGTATTATTTTTCTTGATAATATTTTATTATTCAAATTTGCTGAAATTTGGTTACCGTGTATATAATATTTCGCTAAAGATTCTTTTATGAAATCAAAATTATAATATTTTGCTACTCTAATCCACATATCCCAATCCTGACAACTTGGAAGATTTTCATCAAATAAACCTACCCTTTCGAAACAATTTTTCCTTACAAGAGGAGTAGGACTACCTAAGATGCACCTTTTTAGCATTTTAATATAAGCATCACCTTTGTAAATAGGGATTATTTCTTTTAATATTTCCCCATTTTTTTCTAATATTTTGTAATATCCACAATAAATTAACCCTATATTGTCAGGTACTATGTTAAACATATTTATTTGCTTTTCTAATTTCTCTGGTAGCCATTCATCGTCTGAATCTAAAAATGCAATATACTTTCCTTTGGAAGCTTTAATACCAGTATTCCTTGCTGCTGAACCACCTTTGTTTTGTTTGTGCCTTAAATATATTACTCTTTCATCTTTTTGCTGAAATTCTTTAGTGACATCTTCTGTATTATCTGTCGAGCCATCATCCACTACAATCAATTCAAATCCCTGATGAGTTTGATTCAATACACTGTTAATTGCCCTGCCTATTAGATGTGCCCTATTGTATGTTGGGATTATTACACTTACTTTTTTAATTTTGATTTTATTCACCTCTTTCACATATATATATTCTTAACTTAAAATTATATCTTATTAAAGTTTTTTTGATATTATCCCCATTGTTGATTTTACAGTACACATTATCTGCCGCCTTCCCCAGGTAATTTATCACTCCATCATTATGCAGCTGGGGGAAAAGGCCTGTTTGTAAATTAGTAGTTGCAGTTCTGGACACACCAATATGAATAATTAATTTTTTATCTCTGTTCATTTTACTTTTCTTATAATGTTACTTTTTTAAATAAATTTTAATTATTTTTTTCAGACAAATGGCTATATATTTTTTATAATTTATATAGATAAACCGCAGAGCCCTTTGTTTCAAATGAGTCTAATTGAGTAGCAATATGATCTAAATAAGTTAAGAATAATTTATCTTCGTCTCTAACTATATGAGAAAAAATAAACCATATCCTGTCTTTTCCTCTCAATCTATCCAGGTCCCTAAAATACTCATCTGGTTTTTCCTTATTGGAACCAACAGATTCTAATGTGTCAATCTTATTATCCCAAGTATAATATTCAAAAGCTGTTTTTGCTCCATAATAAATATATATCTTATCATTCTCTTCTTTATTATCTAAGCAATATTCAATAACAGATTTTATTTCTTGCCTTAATATTGGTCTGATTAAGTAACTAAATCCATTTGACACAGGGTATACTAATAAAAATATTATTATTAATATAGAAACCAATCTTTTATTGGGGTAAAAATATTTTATAAATTGACACATCCCTTCAGACATAAAAAGGTACATGATAGGAAGTATAAAAAGAATTAATCTGCTATTTATTGGATAGATATGAAAAATTGATGCAATCAATAAAAAAACAATTGGGAATAATAATAAATTTAAATTTAGCTTGTCTTTTCTTTTCAAAAAACTGATGATTCCAATAACAAGAAAAACAAAAGCAATCCCATAGAGAAATGTAAACCCCAGAGGATTTTTCATAACATTTATACCTTTTATTAAGTACCATTTTATTTCGGATAATCCAAGTGGTGGAAATGGAACAAATGAATCTTCCCAGAAGTCGTAAAAATATTCCTTAGGAACAGGCCTGATAATAAAAAAATAGTGAAAGAAAAAGCTGGAAATAGAAAGGATGCCAATAACTATTAATCCCTTTAGGTGAATTATATTAATATTGGCTTTCTCATATTTTCTTTTTTCTAACGTTATCTTATATAATAACGCAAAACCAACCCCTGCTAATACAAATACTGAGGTATGGGAAAGCCATGTTGATAAAACAGCGATAAAACCAAAATACATCGAATATTTTTTCTGGTATTGTGATTCATCTAATTTGAAAGCAAAAAAGATGATTAATATAGTAAACAACAAATCAACAGAATACTGCTTAAACTCGGCAGAATAATAGATTGCATAATAGGAGAAAGATAATAAACCAACAGCTATGGGTATTACTTTTTTTTGCAGGAACTGTGTAGCTAGATAATAGAAAAGTATTACTGATGTTATTCCACAAAAAAAAGGTAATAATCTGAGCACATATTCGCTATAACCTGCAATATCAGTAAATAATTTAGTAATTAAAAGAAAAAATGGCGGAGCTGCTTGCTTATGTAGAAGGGGTTCAAGAAGTTCGGAATAATTTAATTTTAAGATATTCAAAGCCAAAGATGCCTCATCTATCCATAATGAACGGTTAAACAGATATTGTCGAAAGCGGATGAGTATACCAGTAAAAATGATTGCCCAGATAAAATATTTTGAATCATAGATATTCTTTGCTATTTCAAAATTTTTATTCTTTATCAATAATAATCCTGCTCTTTTCTTTTAAATATATGCTTCTAAAAATAAAATTATTCCTCATATAATAATTCCAGAAAAAAGTTATTACAGTTGCAATTATTTTTGAGGTTATTAATTTAATGAATAGTAAATTCACTAATATATACAGACTGAGTTGATTTATAAAAATAGCAATTCCGCTAATCAAGTATATTAAAATGATTTCTGCTTTTTTTGAATATTTTATTCCACTTTTAAAAACAAACCTTATACTGAGAATATAATTTACAAAAGTCGCGATTGTGTAGCTGAAAAAAGCAACTAAAAAATAATTTAATTCTAATAATTTTGCAAATATATAAAAAAGCGAAATATCTGTTATGGCCGCAACAGAACCTACAATAAAATATTTTATTATTTTCATTTTTTTTAATATTTCTTGATTACTTACCTATAATAACTTAAATATCTATGAATTATCAATCATGAATATCTTTTAGCGTCCTCATGATACTCTGCATCAACATTAACATTCCAGATATTATAATTTGAACCACAATAATTTTTTGCAGCGAGCATGCCTGTATACAGCGAATGGTCTTGGTTATTATATTTATACATTCCACCCCTGCCGATACATTGCAAATTGGAAAGCTGACTGATATATTCTTTAATAATATTAAAATATTTTTCGTATCCAATAAAATACACTGGATAGGTGTCAGTTTCTCTGATTGTAAAACCATCAATGACTAATTTTTTGTCTACTAAATTCAGATAGTGCAGCTCTTCCACAGCAAGTTTAAATATATCTTTATCATCCATGGTCCATATGTCGTCATTTTTAAATACGAAATATTCAACACTCATTGCTGTTTCATTCTTGTTTTCGGTCATCTTGCTGCTGAAATTATTATAATTAGCCAACCTTGCCATTTTTACTTCAGGTGAATGTACATAAATCCAATGGTCCGGGAACAATCTACCGCTGTCAATCAATAGGTTCACTGTGATATGGTCTCTAAAAAAAAGTTCTTTTGAGGCATTTATGATGCTTTCTTTGGCTTTCGGCGTGATTGCCTGTATTATTTTTGTTAAAGGCATGGAAGAAAAAAACATTTTTGCTGAAACTAAATAATCTTTTTCATTTGTATTCACTAAAATTGATTCTATTTTGTCATTCTTGATATTTATCTGTTTAACTCTTGAATTGTAGATTATATCCCCATTATTCTGAATAATCTTTTCCGCCATTTTTTCATACATCATGCCAGCACCGAAAACAGGGTAATCGAATTCATCTATTAAAGTTTTGCTATTTTTATTATTTTTAGATAGATTCAATGAGTCTATTACTGCTCTATATAAGTTAAGTCCTTTAATTCTCTGAGCAGCCCAATCAGCGCTGATATCTTTACAGTCAATCCCCCAAATCTTTTCGGAATATGTTTTAAAAAATATTTGATATAGTTTGTTGCCAAATTGTCTACTTACCCAGTCCTCAAAAGAATGCACTTCCTTTTTATTGTTCTGAACTCTTGTAATAAAGTAATCCAGTATTACCTGGGCAGAGTCACTAATTCCTAAATTTATAAGGGCATTAAATGGTTTCAAGGGATAATTAAAAAATTTGTTTTTATAATATATTCTAGTGAGTCGGTTAACTGCTTTAAAATTGCTTTTTAAAGTTTGATGCCATACTTCGTTAACATCCCTATTTTTTGTATAGAAACGGTGAGGGCCGATATCAAAATGATTGCCTTTGTAATTAATTGTTCTTGATAGTCCTCCTGGTATAGAATTCCTATCAATTACCAAAATATCTTTTATATTATTTTTTTGCAATTCAAGTGCAGCTCCCAGACCAGCAGGTCCTGCTCCAATAATAACTACTTCCCTTTTATTCATGAGCTCCTTCTTTTAATAATTTTTCAAAGTATTCAATGGTTGCTTTCAAACCATCATCAATTTTTGTTTCTGCCTGCCATCTAATTATATTTTTTGCTTTGCTTATTTCCGGACATCTGCGTTTGGGATCATTTTCCGGTAAACTATTAAAAATAATTTTCGATTTTGAATTGGTTAGATTAATGATTTTTTCAGCAAGGTTTAAAATACTTATTTCTTCAGAATTTCCCAGATTGATAGGCCCTGTTACCTTATCAGGACTATCCATTATCCTGGTAATTCCTTCAATCATGTCATCTATATAGCAAAAACTTCTGGTTTGGCTGCCATCTCCATATATGGTAATGTCTTTATTTTGCAATGCTTGAATGATGAAATTGCTGATAACCCTTCCGTCGTCTGGTCTCATTCGAGGTCCATAGGTATTAAAAATTCTGACTACTTTTATTTTTATATTAAGTTGCCTGTGATAGTCAAAAAAAAGAGTCTCAGCACACCTTTTCCCTTCATCATAACAGGCTCTTGGGCCTATGGGATTAACATTTCCCCGATAACTTTCTGGTTGGGGGTGAATTGCCGGGTCTCCGTAAACTTCGCTGGTGGATGCCTGTAATATCTTTATTTTTAGCCTTTTGGCCAGGCCTAGCATATTGATAGCACCTATAACTGAAGTTTTAGTGGTTTGCACTGGGTCAATTGAATAATAAAACGGACTTGCAGGACAGGCTAAGTTATAAATTCCGTCTACTTCTACATATAGTGGGAAAGTAACATCATGACGCAGAAATTCAAAATAAGGATTATTTATAAGATGGATAATGTTTTCTTTACGGCCGGTAAAAAAATTGTCTACACATAAGACTTCATTCCGGGAATCTAAAAGTTTTTTGCACAGATGAGAACCTATAAATCCGGCACCACCAGTTACCAGAATACGTTTTTTCATATAAAATATCCTTTCTTAAGCTCAAAATTATATAATTTTCTTAATAAGTAATTTATATATTTATGAGAATTTCTAATTCTAATATTAAATTTAATCCAAATTAATAATAATGCAATCAAATCTTTTAGCCCATCTATTTTATAAAATTTAAAAATATTATTTTTTGATAATTTACTTTTATTAAAATTATTATTAACTATATCTATACTATTTTTTGATAACTTTAAATAATCATAATTATTAATTATTTGTATACGTCCATTTGTCCCTAGATTATCTCTTAAGCGTTTGTTTTTATATAAATATATCATTTCTTTATAAAACTCATCTATCGTATTTACACATTTACCACCTTTTCCTATAATTTCATTTTGAGAGTTATCTCCCCAAGGGGTATTTAAACTTATAACCGGTGTTTTACATAATAGAGACTCTGCCAGGACCATGCCAAAACTTTCACCCTTATTAGCTATATGAAGAAAAACATCTATAGCTGAATAGCAATTTCGTAACTCATTATCATTTGTAATTTGATTAATTATAACGACTTTTTCTTTTATTTTATTAACTTTAATATGATCAAAGATTTCTTTTGGAGGATTAATTAATAATAAAATGCATTTATTATTAACATTATTGACAAATCTTTTGAATAGATCAATTAAATATAAAGACCATTTTCCATAAAAATGTTGGCCAATTCTACCAAATATAAAATTATTATTTGGTATATTATATTTTTGCTTAAAATTAATTATTTCCATTTCAGTTGATTTATAAAAATTTTTTGTTTTAACTGGATTAGGCAATACTAAAGATTTGCTTATTTTTCCACCTCTTGAAGCATATAAATATTCACACCAACTTGATAATTGATAACTATAGTCTATTATATGCGCGTAATTAGAAGGAATCGAAAATACATTTGTTTCTATAAATTTTGCTGTTGGTAACAATTCTTTTATTTTATAAATAATACTTTCTTCTATTCTATGAGAATGGATATGAATTACATCTGGAAACCATCTTTTTATTTCACTTAAGGTATTTTCATTAAAATCTAACCATATATCTATATTTTTTTCCCTTAATTCTTTTACTCTTATCCCACCACCACTAACAGCTAATATTTTGCTATCTGCTCCAAGCTCATAATAACCTTCGCAAAAGTTTTGAGCAGCCCTTTGAGTACCACCCTTTTCTAAATTGCAGACCACTGTTAGTATTTTCATTTACAACTCCCTATTAAATTTAAAGACTTTACTTTTAAAGAAAATATCCATCAAATTTTCGTAAAAAAGCTTCATATAATATATTTAGTAAAAAATCAGCCACAAGAGTATTTATCGAAGCACTTATAATTATACATATCCGGTAAATAATGTTAGTTTAATAAAACATTTAATACATCCAAAATAATTGCTTAAGTTATACCCAAAGGATGAGATAGTCTGAATGATATTGAAGACTTCAGGTTATTTGTCAAACACTGGCAGTATGATTACCACTGTATCTCAAGTATCTATTTTACTCTCTACTTAAAAGAAGTATAAAGGAGGTTTAACCACCGTAATGAGAACCCTGCTATACTATTAAGGGTGATACTGAATCAATAGATTTTCATTGTCAAAGAACAAATTTAATAGAATTTTTTATGTATTACCTTTTTAAAAAACAATTCTTTTTATTAAATTTTATTATTATTTTTCCAATATTCAGGTTCTATTTTCCAATATTTTCCTAATTCATAATCAAATGATTCTGGTATAAATTTTAATTTCCCGCTATAAGGGTAATTGGTTAATTCTCCAAACCATATCTTCCCATCCAGGTTATATAAGTCAACTCTGAGAAAATCAAAGGGCTTCGAAAGTTTTTCAGCTAACATAACCATTTCTTCATAATTTTTTGGTTTTTCGATTTTTTTACCCTGAAGCCGATTTGGTTTTCTTACAGGCAGTATATTCCATTTTTCATCATAATAGCTCCTGAAAGGAGTGTTAAGCTTATCTAAAATCAAATAAACAGCTTTACACTTACCATGAAACATAAAAAATTTCAGTTCTTTTGGAGTTTTGCCATTATCATCTCTTAATAATTTTTCAATAATTATTCTTCTCTTTACAGGAATATATGACCATTCCAGCGCAGCTAACCCATAGGGTATTTTCATCCATCTCTTACATGTCTTTATAATATCTTCTTTATCAATAGCGATACTATCTTCTACTATAATTCTTCTTCCAGCTGCATTGTTTGGTTTTATAATATACTTTGCCGGGAGCTCGTCAAATGGAATCGTTTCAGGCTTATCAGTTATATAGAGCAAAGGTATCAGAATTTCTTGTGCTTTTTTTCCACCAAGGAGGTTCTTTATATAAGAGCGCACCTGGTATTTATCAGTAATAATCGGCAGCAAAGGGTTTCTATCATGAATTTTTTTCCAAACAACCTTTTCATTAAAAGAATTAGGGTTCTTTAAATTTACACTATAACCCAGTCTATTATAAAAAGCATTTTTTTCTAATCGGTTATTAGTTATCTTATTTATATAATATAAGATATATATTTTTAGATTTTTGAAAAAAATATATGAAAATTCATATCTTTTAATAATTTTAAGTATTATTTTTTTTATTCTATTCATTTGCCTCAATTGTTTTAATTAAAATAAGAATTTTAACTTTTCTTCAGTATTTATTAGCAGATTATTAATATCAATTAGCTAATTTTAATGTTTCTACAAGAATTGGTTTAATTATATCTTTTATTCCCATTGTTTCACTTATAAGCTCTGCGACTTTACCACCTTCCAGATAAACTATAGGCCGATTTATTTTTTCAGAAAATTCTATTAACTCAAAATCATTCAATGCTTTTTTGAGAGCTTCTCTTAAAATTATAGTCTTTTCTTCGTCCATTTGGCGGTGCAATTATTACCCTTCTTACTTCATTAACATTTATCAAAGCTTTAATAATCTTCTTGTCTATTTCGGTTAATCGGAATTTATTATTTTTGGCTATTTCCATCAAAGTAGGAATTTCGGGAAGAACGTGCTTCCTCTCCATGCTATACAAAACCATTGCCTTGACATCTCCATTATTAATTAAGGGCAAAGCAGTTCCTAAAGAGGGCTGCCATAGTTCAACTTCTCCTCGAACTACTGCCATAGAGGCTTCTTTGGAACCAGCATAACCTGTCACAGGCAGGATTTTAAAATCAAATACGGGAGCAGTAACCCCTAGGGCAAAGTAATCTGCATCCCCAACTCCGGAACATGAAAAATAAAATATATTATCAGATTTAACAATATCTTCAAATGATTCCAAAGATGAATGGGAAGATACAGTTAATATCGAAGGCTCCATATTTATCCTTGCTAAATATATCCATTCATTTATTTTATATTTTACACTTTCTGATTCTGCAATTGTATTAAATACCATATCATTACCTGCAGTAAGACAAATTGTATTACCTTCAGGCTTAGCTGTGAAAGCCAGGTTTCTGCCTATCTCACCTCCAGCCCCCGGAATGTTTTCAACAATTACTTTGCTTCCCGGAAGATATTTTTCAAGGTACGGTTGAATCATTCGAGCATATGTATCAAATCCTCCTCCGGCTCCATGCGGAACAATGATTTTTATTGTTTTTCCTTCATAAAAAGGTTTATTTGACGAAAATACTGAACCGGTTGTTATAATAAATATAATAAATATTATTAAAAATATTGACAAATTTCTTCCCACTTTTTTCCCCTTTTAAATTTGAAATATATTAAAGAAAATGTTTTAAATTTAGTTTTTTAAATATTTTACAAAAACACAATCCCTTTATACAGATCTATTCCTAAAAATTTCTCAAAAACTAAATAAATAATAGCTAAAAAAATAAAGGTCACAATCAATGCATTATTCCATTTGTAATGACACTCAATATAATAAAATAAAAAGAAAAATACTGGTAATATCATCAAAAAACCTAAAAAATATATCCCCACAACGAGAAATAGAATCCACATTAATATTTGGAAAAACTTTTTGTTTTCATGGCCATCTTTTTCCTCATTTTTGTTATAGGATATTTTCTTTTTTTGTATTTTAGAAAAATTAACAAATAGTTTGAATTTTCCAAATTCTTGTTCTTTATATTTTGGATTAACTTCTAGAAAAATCTGAATAGCAGTTAATAAAATTAGTATTGAGCTAATCATATTAGGAATTAATTTTGATCTTTCCGGCAAATTTTTCCCTATTAAAATAAAACCGATAGCAATAAACAAAATCATTATTATGAAAATAACAGAAATTCTTAGTCTTTTCACTAAATGTTGACCTCATTTTCTTTACTTCTTTTCATTCTAACAAATGGAATTACAAGACTTATAATCGTTAGTAAAAATATTATTAGAGAAATTTGTCTGATAAAAATGAATAAATAGCCATATAACCTGACTGAGATATGGTAATACCTCTCAAACATTATCCCAAGCACTAATGCAGTAATAAAGGCTGCTCTGGAATACTGAAGCTTTTTCATAAAATAACCGATAATAGCAAAAAAAATAGTTATAATAATATCAGAAAAATGCCTGTTTATGACATATGAGCCGATCAAACATATTATTAAAATTACCGGTATAAGCTGTTTGGCTTTAATTATTGTTATTCTCTGAAACTTGTTGGCAAATAACAAGCCAATACTTGTTGCAAATATATTTCCGATAACCAGTACAAAAACAATCATAAAAACAATATCAAGGTGTTTAGACAGCATTTCCGGTCCTGGTACTAACCCTATCATTATTAATACTCCCAGAAGAATCGCCATCCCTTCGCTCCCCGGTATTCCAAAAGCTAGTGTAGGTATTAATGCACCACCCTCCTTGGCATTATTTGCTGCCTCAGGGCAGATAATTCCTTCCGGATTACCACTACCGAATGTATCAGGCTCTTTTGAAGTTTGCATTGCATGCCCATAAGCCAAAATATTTGCTACTGAACCACCTATCCCTGGAATCATACCTATCAGAACACCAATAATACTTCCTCTTAGCAAAAGACCAATTTTTGAGAAAGCTGCATAGATACCATCCAAAGCTGTTTTCTGTTTATTATCACTTATCTGTTTTGCAATTGAACCTCCGCTTATATACATCTCAATCATCTCTGTAATTGCAAATAAACCAATAGTAACTGGAATAAAGTTTATGCCATCCCACAAAATTAATTGCCCGAAAGTAAACCTAGCAGAACCGGTAATATAATCCAGTCCAACAAAAGAAACCATTAAGCCAAGACAGGCAGAGATCAAACCTTTAATAATACTGCCTTCAGTCAATAATACAATCATAGATAAACCAAAGACAGTCAACATAAAAAATTCCGGAGGCCCAAATCTTATAATTAGCGGCCTTATTACAGGAAGCAATATTGCAAGCATAAAAGCACCGAATAAGCCACCTATCATAGATGAAATTCCAGCAATTCCAATTGCTTTGGCAGCTTCACCTTTTTGGGCCATTGGAAAACCATCAAAACATGTAGCAATATTCTGGCTAGTTCCCGGTACATTAAAAAGAATTGCACTAATTGAACCACCAAACATTACCGAAGCCCTTAAGCTCAACAAAAAAGCCAAACTTAAATTGAAAGGCATGCCAAATAAAAAAGGAATAAATATAGCAATCCCGATTGTTCCGCCCAGACCAGGTAAAAATCCAAAAACTAACCCGACAAATGACCCCAGCAGCATTGCGGCTATAACCTTGATTGAAGCCAATTGATAAAGACCATCTACGATTATTTGAAACATAAAATTATTGAACCTTTTTGTTGTTCAGGAAATATTTTTGTTTTATTTAAAAATATTATTTAAAGTTTTGCCATATCTCTAAATTGCTGATTCTTATCAAGTAATTCCAGATAAGTCCCTTGCCCTGTAACCTGTCCATTTTCCAAAATATAAATCCGGTCACAATCTTCCAGGGTATTTAAGCGATGTGCAATCATTATTACTGTTCTAGATTTAGCAGCACTTTGAATCGCCTTTAAGACAATCTCTTCTGTGACTCCATCCAGGGAACTAGTGGCTTCATCCAATACTAATACTTCAGGGTTTCTATATAGAGCACGGGCTAATCCAATTCTTTGACGCTGGCCACCGCTGAGGCGAAGACCACGTTCCCCTATAATTGTATTGTATTTTTTGGGTAGCTCATTTTCAACAAATTCTGCCAGGGCTGCAATCCTGGCAACTTGCTGTACTTGTTTCATATTAATATCTTTTTCTTCCAGGCCAAATGCAATATTTTTTTTGACAGAATCATCACTTAAATAAATCTCCTGGGGAACATAGCCAATTTTCCTTTGCCATGCTTTGATATTTTTATCTGAAATTAGTGTTTTATCTATAAAAATCTGGCCTGATTGAGGTGTTAGCAAACCAAGAATAATATCCACTAATGTTGTCTTTCCACATCCAGTCGCCCCGACAAGCCCAATGATATGATTTTTGGTAATAGTCAGATTAATGCCATTAATAACATCATATGATGATTCTGTATAAGAAAATTTTACATTTTCTAATCTGATTTCTTTTTTAAATATCAATTCAGTTTCTTTGTTAGTTGATTGCGGATCAGATTGTTGTCGAAGCCCGACTTCAATCATGTCCTCATAGATTTTATCTACAACTGCTGTATTATAATAAACCCTGGTCATGGCGCCAAATAAACGGTTAAGTGCTGGCAATGTTCGATATGCGGCAAAAGCATAAAGACTGAGCAATGGGACAAAATCTATTACTCTCTCTCCTCTGTCAATCATAAAAATTACAAAGAAGATAATTCCTCCGAAAGTAACTGCCTCCAGAAGATACCTGGGAATCTCCCCAATTACGTGAGCAAAAACATTATGACGTGCAAATTTCCAGGAAAAATAGCTATAATTATTGAGAAAAAATGATTCTATGCCCATAATTTTAATGGTTTTAATACTAGACAAGGCTTCATTTGCCATCCTGAATCTTCCCTTGTTTGCTTCTAATCTTTCCTGGCCAGTTTTAAGCAACTTATTCTTTACAAAATAATTTATTATTCCATAACTACCACCTAATAAAATAATAGCGCCTATAGTAACAGACACATTGGCCATGAATAACATACCAAGTATTACTAATACCATTAGTCCATTAATTATAATATCAAACAGGGATATTAAGAGCTGGCCGGTAAGCTGATTAATTTCAGATAATACATTTTTACCTAATTCATTACTATTTTTTTGCAGGAAATACTCATATGGCTGAGACAGATAGGCAGTTAACAGTCTTTTCGATAAGGAATGGTTTTTGCCAAGGGTAAACCTTGTCTTTCCCCAGGTGGTTATAGCTGAAATAATACTTGATAATATGACTGTTAAGAAAACTGCTATTCCCAAAAATAAAATAAAAGAGTTAACCTCTGAGAAATGAAATTTATTGTATATGAGGAAAAGCCATTTGTTTTTATGGACAATATCAGGGTTCATTACTACATTGATAAATGGAAAAATACTGACTACTCCAAAAGCCTGGGCAAAGGCTGTGATTATGCTGGCAATAAAGATTAAAACTGCCTGCATACGCTCCCGAGGAGTAAAAATTTCATATAATTTTATTAGAAAAGATTTTTCTTGTATCATGAATCATCTTTCGAAAAATTAAATATTTTTTTCATTTTCTAATTATACTTATTGGTTTATCGATCTTTTCAAATTTATAGTTAATTTTAAGACATATTCACAATTATCATAAAAATTAAGAGTTAGTAAAAAATCTAGTTTCTTCCCATGCCTAAATATTTAAACTCTAATTCTTTTACCTTAGAAGGTTCGTAAAGATTTTTTATATCAAATAAAAAATTATTCTTCATTGAATTTTTTATTTTGCTCAAATCCAGGTTTCGAAATTGATTCCATTCGGTTAAAACAACTAAAGCATCAGCATTTTTAGCTACTTCATATTCGTCCTGACAATAGGTTAGCTCTGGCAATATCTTTTGGGTATTTTCTGTTGCCAAAGGATCAAAGCAGCGAATTATGGCTCCTTTTTGCAATAGCATCTTTATGATATCAATAGCAGCTGATTCCCTGATATCGTCAGTATTTTGTTTAAATGCCAGTCCTAAAATACCTATTGTTTTTCCACTTAGAGTACAGAGTGATTTTTCAATTTTCTCAACAACAATTTTTCTTTGTCTGCAATTAACCTCTATTACCGCTTTGATTAGTTTAAAATCATAATTATAATCATTTGCAATTACTTGTAAAGCCCTGGTATCTTTTGGAAAACATGATCCGCCATACCCGGGACCGGGATGTAAAAACTTTGGACTGATACGCCCATCCATGCCCATAGCTTTAGCAATCTGATGTACATCTGCTCCTACCCTATCACATAAGTTGGCTATTTCATTGATAAAGGTAATTTTGGTTGCCAGAAAAGCATTGCAGGCATATTTTATCATCTCTGCTGTTTCTAGGGTTGTAAAGATAAAAGGTGTGTCCAGGAGATACAAAGGACGGTATATTTCCTGCATTATCATTTTGGCTTTTTCTGATTCGTAACCGATTACAATTTTATCTGGATGGGTGAAGTCGTATACAGCTGAACCTTCACGGAGGAATTCGGGATTTGAGATTATGTCGAAGGAATATTTCACCCTCACCCTGCCCTCTCCCCTCAAGGGAGAGGGAATATGAGGAGAATCTTCTCTCAAGGGAGAAGGGTAAGAAGAAGAGGAGGAGATTTCCGCACTCCCTTTGGTCGCTCGCAATGACGAAGAGGTAAACTCAGATTGCTTCTGATGGTGTACTCTCGTAATGAAAATCGGAAGAAAGATCATCGAAATGACTGGGAGAATCCTTATCTTTTTTTGAAATACCAACTTGAGCTGAATTGATGGGATTGCTTCGTCGCTTCGCTCCTCGCAATGACCAGAAGAAGGAGGCTCGCAATGACTAGAAATATAAGGATTCTTATAATTATCACTTATTATTTGTTTGATTTTTCGGGCGGTTCCTACTGGTACAGTGCATTTATTTACAATGACTTTATACCCATTAATATACTTGCCGATATCTTTAGCTACCCGTTCGACTTGTTGCAAGTTTGCTGAACCATCATGTCTTTGAGGAGTACCAACTGCAATATAAATTACCTGGGATTCTTCAACCGCTTTTTTCAAGTCAGTGGTAAATTTTAAGCGGTTTTCTTTTACATTTTTAAAGATTAGCTCTTTTAGACCAGGCTCATAAATGGGCATTTCCCCTTTTTTTAATAAATCTATTTTTTTCTTGTCTTTATCAACACAGGTGACAGATAATCCAAAATTGGTTAAGCAGGTACCTGTTACTAAACCGACATAGCCGGTTCCGATAATTGCAATATTCATACTATCCCTCTCACATACAATAAAAATAAATAGAAAAACCCACAATGGAAATTTAATTGTAATTCATTTTCTGAGAGATTTGAAGAGCTGTTTCTTTGATTATATTTCCTAATCTGTGCACTCCCTTGCTTTTTATATTGCTGGCTAATCCAATAATACTGATAGCTATATTAACATTTCCATCATAATCTTTAATAGGTGCACCTACACACATTATTCCCTGGTTGTGTTCTTCATTATCAATAGCATATCCTTTTTTAAGAATTTGATCCAGCTCTTTACGTAATATGTTCAGATCAGTAATTGTATTTTGGGTAAATTGCTTAAAATTAAGATTTGCTATTAATTCTTCTCTATCATTTTCAGAAAGATAGGCTAAAAAAATCTTACCTGCGGCAGTACAGTAGATAGGGCTTCTCTTTCCCAGATCAAAGGATATCTTAAAATCGCTGTTAGATGGATCTACATTATAAATAAAAACTATTTCATTTCTTTCCCTGGTAGAGCAGTGAACTGATAAATTGACTTCTTCTACCAAGTCTTTCATGAAAGGAAATACAATCTCACCCAAATCAATTCTTTGCATTACTTCTCTACCCAAAGTACTTAATTTTAAAGTGACAAAATATTTGTTGGTATTCTTATCCTGGGCTACATAGTTTTTATAGATCAAGGTTTGTAAGCTGCGAAAAACTGCTGTTTTGTTTTTGTTTATTTTTTTAGTTATTTCATCCAGAGAAAGAGGTTTCTCTGATTTTGCTAAAAATTCTAATATATCAAGGGTTCTAAGTGTTGTTTTTGAAAGTTCAGGCATTTCACGCTATCTCCTGGAAATATTATTTATCTTGACTTATATTTTAAAAAATATTGATTTCTTCAAAAGACATTTGATTAAAACTTAGTACCTGCTTGCTGTTTTTAAGGAAATTTTTTGAAATACCGTTTTCGCTACTGGTAATAAATTTAACTTTCCTCTTGCAGACAGGCAACGGAGAAGCCAAGGTATATTTTTCCAGCAAATCAGCTACTTCTTGAGACATGCCTTTTGCAGGAGAAATAATGGCCATTCCCGGCTTTTTTAATTCTTCAAAAATTGATTGAAAATACAAGTAGTGAGTGCATCCTAGAATTATAGAATCCACCTGGGCTTTTAAAAGTGGTTCCAGATATCTTAGGATGGTCTGATAGGTATTCTCGCTTTTAAAATCCCCTTTTTCTGCTAGTGGGGATAATTCAATACCTGCTACATCTACAGTCTTTATCTGATAAGTATCCCATAATATTTTTTGATATATCTCACTGGCAATGGTTCCTTCTGTAGCCAGCAGTCCTACTTTTTTACTTTTTGTTTTGCGGGCAGTTTCCTGAACTGTAGCTTCAATAGTTCCTAACACCGGAATTTCATTAGTACTGGCTGCTAATTTTTCCGCAATAGTAGAGGCAGTATTGCAGGCAATAATAACCAGTTTACAACCCTGTGCACTTTTCAAATAATCGGTTATTTTTAGGCTATAGGATATTATTTGTTCAGGTTTTTTATTTCCATAAGGCCAATTTAGAGTATCTGCATAATAGATGATATTTTCAGCAGGAAATCTATTATAAATACTATCAGCAATGTTTAAACCGCCTATACCGGCATCAAACAAACCTATTGCACCAAATCTTTTCATAACTTTCTCCTTGAATGAAATAAATTCATTTAAAATAATTTATATAAATCAAAATAGAATTATTTTTAGATTAATGACAAATAAATATAAATAATATTTGGGTTTACTGCTGCTTATTTCGCAACAAAGTCCAGCAATTCTTCTAGGGTATTAGCATTTTTCACACCTGCTGAGGATAGAGCTTGCATTTTTGATTTAGCAGACCCCATATTTCTGCCAACAATAGCTCCGGCATGTCCCATTTTTTTCCCTTCAGGGGCTGTTTGTCCAGCAATAAAAGAAAAAACAGGTTTTGGATATTTTGATTGTTTAATATACTCAGCTGCTCTTTCCTCTCCGGTACCGCCTATTTCTCCAATCATAATCAAAGATTCTGTTTCCGGGTCATCACGGAATAATTCAAAGGCTTCTATAAAATCCAGACCGATTACCGGATCTCCACCAATACCGATGCAGGTGGATTGGCCTTGCCCTCGATATGTTAAGTTAGAAGAAATCTCATGAGTGAGAGTACCACTGCGGGATATTACTCCAATATTGCCTTCACTATAAATATAACCCGGCATGATGCCAACCTTGCTCTTGCCGGGAGAAATTACTCCTATTGTATTTGGTCCTACTAATTTGATAGAATGCTGTTGAGCCATTCTCCTAATACGAATACTATCATGCACAGGAACATGCTCGGTAATTATAACTATTAAAGGGATTTTATTTTCAATAGCTTCACAGGCTGCTGAATAAACGAAAGGTGGCGGCACTAGAATCAGGCAGGCATCCACTGCAGTATCTGTTTTAGCCTGCATAATGGTATTATACACCGGGATACCATGGACTTTTTCTCCTTTTTTACCAGGGGTAACTCCTGCTACAACCTTAACATTGTATTCAAGCATCAATTTGGTATGCAGCTGACCTTGAGTGCCGGTAATACCTTGAACAAGAACCTGAGTATCTTTATTAACTAGTACTGACATTTTCTTTACTCCCTCCCAGGATATCCAATAGCAATTTAACAGCTTCCTCGGTAGTTCCATATTTAATTACCGGAATTTGCATTTCTTCTAATATATTCCAGCCAATTTCCTGAAAATGGCCACGCATCTTTACTACCATTTTAATTTTTATATTATCTTCAATGATTGCTTTTCTGATTCCTTTAGCCATAAACTCGCAATTGTTTATCCCGCCAAAAACATTTATAACAAGGCCTTTTACTCCTTGTTGAGAAGCAATTATTTTAATCGCTTCAGCCATTTTTTCTTCACTGGCTCCCCCGCCTATATCTAAAAAATTGGCCGGTTTTCCTCCGTAATATCTTATAGTATCCATAGTAGACATAGCGAGGCCTGCTCCCCCGGCAATGGAACCGATATCACCGGTTTTATCCAGAGGTACATAAGATAAACCAGCCTGTTCAGCTCTTTGTACTAAAGGATTAGGGTCTTCTATCTTTTTTCCAGCCCTAAATACTTTTGTCTGAACAAGGCCTATCATCAATAACCAGCTTGGAATCTGCGGCAATTAAAGTATTGTCATCTGTTATAACCAGCGGATTTATTTCTACTGTAGTAGCATCAGTTTGAAAACATAATTTTGTAAGCTTGCTCATTATTTTTGCCAATTGAGACATGAGAGAGTTGTCTAAATCCAGAGCTGTTAACATATCATAATAATGGTAAATTTGCAGGTTCTCAGCTAATTCAAATTTATATATTTTTTCCGGATACTTTTGGGCAACTTCTTCAATATCCATCCCTCCTGAAGGAGAAAATATCATAACTGGTGCCATTTTAACCGGATCAATAGTAATGCCCAAATATAATTCTTGCTGAATGTCTATTTTTTCCAATACCAGCAAACGTTCTACTTTTTCACCATAAATATCCATCCCTTTAATTGCAGCAAATTTTTCTTTTAATTCAACTTCATTTTCGGCAAATTTTACTCCTCCAGCCTTCCCTCTTTTTCCGCTTAAGACCTGAGCTTTGAGAACACAAGGCTTGTTTATTTTCTGAAAAAAGGAAAGGGCTTCATCTATATTCTCTGCCAAAACTCCTCTTTGAATAGGAATATTGTATTTCTCGAATATTCTTTTCCCTTCATATTCATAACACTTCATCTTTATCCACTTCCTTATATCCGATTTCCAGAGCATCCAGGTTCATTTTACAAAAAGCAGTAGGGACAATATCTTGTACTGCTTTTTGTAAAGCTTCAAAAGAAACAACATTACTGGTTTTCGCAAAAGCCCCCAGCATCACCAAATTAGCCACGATTCCGCGTAATTTTGTCTCAGCAATTTTAGTGGCATAGATTTTATGTGCATTTTTAAACTCTGAATTTACTTCGCTGATAAAAGTTTGGTCAATCAGGATATAACAATCTTTTGATAGTGTGGGAATATATTTCTTGTAACTTATCTCGTTAAAAGCTAAAAAATAGTCCGGGTTATCAACTTTCATGTAGTCAATATCATTATCCGAAAAGACAATTTCTGACTTGCAAGAACCTCCTCTGGATTCAGGACCATAACTTTGAGTTTGGGCAACCTTTTTATTTTCATACAGGCCTAGCGCTTGTGTTAAAATTATTCCGCTTAAAATTACACCTTGTCCACCAAAACCTGAAATTCTTATTTCTTTTCTCATTTTTTTACCCTATCCTTTACCACATTTATACAGATATCAGGACAATACTTTTCACATAAACCACATTCAATGCAATTTTCTTCATTGACCGTTTCAGGCATTAAATAACCTCTTTTACTTCTTTTGCCAGAGAGTTGAAAAATATTTTTTGGACAAACATGGATACAAATGCCGCATCCCTGACAATATTGTTCATCAATATTAATTTTCATTTATTTCTCTCCTTATATCTGCTAAATATTGGCTATATTCCTTTTCTTCTTTGTTGACAAATTCCCCAATCACTATTTTACTCTGATCGCCTTTTTTTTCTTTTCCCTTGAGAACTGTATTGTTTTTGAATATCTGCATCATTTTCCAGGGATCTTTCTCTTTAAAGATATTCCTGCCGGCCTGGACAGGACACTGAGATAATACCTCGATAAAGGAAAATCCTTCATGTAACAAGGCCTTCTTAATTGAATTTTCCAACTGCTGGATATGGTATGTGCTCCAACGGGCTACATAAGTTGCCCCTGAAGCTATTGCCAGCTGCACACCATCAAAAGGTCTTTCTTCATTGCCATATGGAGAGGTTTTGGTTTTTGCTTTCAGTGGTGTTGTTGGAGCTTTTTGCCCGCCTGTCATTCCATAGATGTAGTTATTAACCATAACCACAGTTAGGTCAATATTTCTTCGAGCTGCATGGATAAAATGGTTTCCACCAATTCCTATACAATCTCCATCTCCGGTAAAAACAATAATATCTTTCTCGGGAGCACTTAATTTTAATCCTTCTGCCACTGGAATAGCCCTACCGTGCACAGTGTGCATAACGTCTAAGTCCAGATAAACCGGTATCCATCCGGAACAGCCTATTCCACTGGTACAGGCTATTTTATCTTTTATCCCCAGGGAATCAATTGCTCTAATTGTGGCATTAAGAATCTGTCCGTCACCACACCCCGGGCAAAATATAAATGGCAGAGAATTTCTTCGTAAATATTTTTCAGCTAATTCTTGCATTATCAAATACCTCCCTCATTTTATTAAAGATTTCTACAGGCTTGTGAATATTCCCGCCTACTAAAGGCATTGATATTATGTTCTTATCTCTGAGAACACCTCTGATTTCCCGATAGTATTTACCCAGATTCATTTCTGGTACAATGATAGAATTGGACTTTCCTGTTAACTCCTGTAGTTTTTTTTCTGGAAAAGGCCAGACTGTATTTATTTTAATAAAACCTACCGGTAAACCAGCAGAGCGAGCTTGTTTAACCGCCTCCAGGGAAGGTCTGGCAACACTGCCATAAGTTATCACTATTAAGGAGGCATCTTCTGTCTGATAGCTTTCCAAATCTGTTATTTCATCTATATTTTGCAGTATCTTTTCACTTAGTCTTTTTACTAATCTTTCACTAACATCGATCAAATGAGCAGCTCGTAACCCTCTTTCATCATGCAGCTGTCCATCAATAATAAGATTATGCCCCTGGAAAAACTCAACTGAAGGTGGTATTAGTGATTCGTCTACTCTATAAGGAGTCTGGCAAAAAGATGGAGATTCTTTTTTTTCAATCTCTATTTCTTCCGGGATCACAATCCTTTCACGCATATGTCCTACAATCTCATCAGCTAAAATAATTACAGGCACACGATATTTTTCTGCTTGGTTAAAAGCCTTTATAGTAAAGTCATACATCTCCTGCACTGAAGAAGGTGCATAAGCTATTAGCTCATAATCCCCATGAGATCCGTATTTGGCTTGGTAAATGTCCTGTTGGGAAGATGAAGTAGGTTGACCAGTAGAAGGGCCTCCTCGTTGCACATCAACAATCACAATAGGAGTTTCGGTAATAATTCCATATCCTAATCCTTCCTGCATCAAGCTAAATCCAGGTCCAGAAGTTGCAGTCATAGATTTACTGCCGCCCCAGCGGGCACCAATAATTGCATTGATTGACCCCAACTCGTCTTCCATTTGCACAAATACACCATCACTTTGAGGGATTCTTGCAGCCATGTGTTCAGCAATTTCCGAAGCAGGAGTAATTGGGTAGCCGGCAAAAAATTTGCATCCAGCGGCAATTGCCCCCTCAGTACAAGCTTCATTACCTTGTAGAATTTTTAGACCAGAGTCCGATAATTTTTTTCTAAACATAATACCCCAATCCTATTTATTTTTTTTGTTTAATGTTTCAAATAATGAAATGGTTTTTCATTATTTGTTAAAATTATAGCAGTTCATATCTTTATTGTCAAAATACGGGTTTATGGTTTGCAATTGAAAGAAAGTTAAATTGTAGTTGCTGCAAATCTATTAAAGATTCCAGATAAAAATAACGCATGGACATTTATTTAAAAATCTCCATGCGTTTAAATTTTCCTTTATTGTTTATTAAAAAAGATTTTTAGCAAGATTAGGCTATAGGTGCAGGATTGTTTTTTAATTTTTCGTCTTTTACCCTCTTATTTTGAATTAAAATAACCAGTCCAAAAAAGATGAACCCGCCTATATCTGAGGCAATGCCCGGAAAAAGAAGGGTTAAAGAAGACAATAATAACAAAAGACGATCATGTATTCTGGTATAAGTTATCAAATATCCTTCTACAGCTGCACCCAATCCAACTACTCCAATAAATGCAGTTACAACTGCCAGAGCAGCATCGAAAAATGTTACGTTAACAAGTAGCATGGTTGGTTTAATGGCAAAAACGAAGGGAACTATAAAACCAGCCATGGCTAATTTTAAAGCAATTAAACCTGTTTTAACCTGATTACCGCCAGCTATTCCTGCACCGGCATAAGCAGCCAGTGCAACTGGAGGAGTTACATCAGCTAATACTCCAAAATACAGAACAAACAAATGGGCTGCCAGCATTGGAACACCAAATGAAATTATAGCCGGAACAGCCATGGTTGCCAGGATAATATATTTAGGGGTAGTTGGTAATCCTATCCCTAGTATTATAGATGCTAACATTGTTAAAATTAAAGTTGGCAGTAACATTCCTGATGCCAATCTCACAATAACGCCACCAAATGCCAGCCCTAATCCTGTTAAAGTAACAACCCCCACTATAATTCCAGCACAGGCACAGGCGACCGCTACACCGATAGCTTTTCTAGCTCCATCCTCAAGAGCTATAAATAAATCAGTAAATTTAATTCTTGTATGTTTCCTGAGTAAACTGCATAGAATAGAAAGACCAATAGCTAAAAAAGCAGCTCTTAAAGGAGAATATATCACTAAAAAATACAATAGCGCAACTATCGGTAAAATTAAATGAAATCCATCTTTAAATATTTTTTTAAAGTTGGGTAATTCTTTTTTCTGTAAACCCTTCAACCCTTGTTTACAGGCTTCCAGGTGAACCATGGTTAAAACGCCGGCATAATACAATAAAGCTGGAATCGCAGCAGATATAATAATTTTTATATAAGCAATACCGGTAAATTCAGACATGATGAAAGCAGCTGCGCCCATTACAGGAGGCAATATCTGACCACCAGTTGAGGCAGCCGCTTCAACTGCTCCGGCAAAGTTACGGTTATATCCTACTTTCTTCATGAGAGGGATAGTAAAGTTACCTGTAGTAACCGTGTTGGCAACAGAACTTCCAGAAATTGAACCCATAAAACCACTTGCTATAACAGCCGCCTTAGCGGGTCCTCCACGCATATGACCTGCTGCAGCAAAAGCAATATCTATAAAAAATTGACCTACTCCTGTTATCTCCAGAAAAGAGCCAAATAAAATAAACATAAAAACAAAGGTGGCCGACACCCCTAGTGGGGTACCGAATATACCTTCAGTAGTCATATACATTTGATTTACTAAACGTCTTACACTGTAGCCAATATGCCCTAATCTTCCTGGAATAATATACCCATAATGGCCATACAATAAAAACCCCATAGCGATTAAAGGCAAAGCTATTCCTACTGCTCTTCTGGTTAATTCAAGAACCAGAAGGATGCAAAGGACTCCCATTACAACATCAATCTGGGTAGGTAATCCTCCTCTTCTTATTAACTGTTCATAATTGTTTGGAATATAATAAGTAACTGCAATTCCAACCGCTACCAGTACCCAATCATAAAAAGGTATTTTTGTTTTAGAAGAATTTTTGCTGGCAGGGTAAAGTAAAAATCCTAATGCGAAAACAAACATCAGATGATAAGAACGCTGTATTGCTGAGAGCAAAAGACCAAAACCAGCAGTGTAAAGATGAAATAAAGACATGGTTATTGCTATTATAAATATTATTTTTTTAGAAATGCCTTGCACATCCCTGGTTGGATCAAGCATCTCTTCCAGTTCAGCTTTAGAAATTGTTTTCTCTGCAGTATTTTTGGTATCAATATTATTATTTTCTTCATCAACAATATTCCCGGTATTATTGCCCTGTATATTTTTTGTTAGCTTCTTTTCTTCCTTTTTACTGGCATCTAGTCTTTTGTCTTTTTTATCCAACTTAGTTTTCCACCTTTCTTTTTGGCAAATCAATCTGAGGGGCAATCGCTCATCTTATGTGAGTATTTACCATGCTTATAATATAAAATAATAAAAAATAACAATATAAAAATATTGCTGAAATAAAATATATTTTCTTAAATTTATTATTTCAGTATACTTTTATCATAATTATAATAATTACTATAATTAATTATTATAATTTATTATAGTATAGAATATCTTTGAGCAAAAGAATATATAAAAAATAAATTTCAAAATACTTTAAATGTCATTCCAGGTTTCAGAATTAAAAGTTGACCTGGATCTGCAATTTCACTAAGAGTGATTATTTCATCAGTAAAGACAATTTTTTGATCAGAATAACGCCCTACCATAATTCTTATTTCGTTAAACTCATAATTTAAATCAGACAATACCATTGTTTCATTTATTATTTGAAAATTTCCATTATCAATGGCAGTAGGTAAGCCAGCTCCATAATCATGATATTCCATTCTGTTTTGGATAATTGAAGAATAATCATGTATTTCGTAAAAATCTTTTACCAGAGATTTGGCAACAGAGTGAATGTGTGTTATTTGAAACTCAGAAACATTTTTTTTAGAAAATAATTCCTGATTGTCTTTATTTGCTATTCTTAGATAAGACACAGGCGAAAGCAGAAAAATTAAAAATAAAGACACTATAAATAGAAGATTCAAAAAATATAATAGCATAGGGCAAACTTTATCAAGAAACCAGTTCTTTTTTTTCTGACCTATGCTATTATTCATTGAAAAAGCCTATTTGTTTAAGGCTCCTACTTCTTCATAATATTTAGCAACACCAGGATGTAGCTCCAATGCCTGTCCTTCCAAGGCTCCCTCTAATGTAATATCAGCACCACGTTGATGTGTTGCTGCCATTACATCCAGGTTTTCAAATAGGGCTTTAGTTAAGTTGTATGCCAGGTCTTCTTCAACATCAGCGTTGATAAGTAAAGCAGCCATTACTGCCAGAGTTTCTACTGGTTCATCCTGACCGCTATAAGTTCCTGCAGGTATGGTAAATTTAGCATAAAATGGCCATTCTTCTACAATATTTTCTGCCATTTCATTTTCAACTCTGACCAGCTTAACATCGTGAGTGCTGAAAATATCTACGGCACTGGCTGTTGGAATCCCGGCAGTTGTAAAATAAGCATCTAAATGACCGTCTTTAATTGCATCTCCTGCTTCTGTATGCATAATAAAGTCTACTCTGGCAAAATCATCGTAACTGAATCCATGAGCCATCAAAATTTGACGGGCATTTGCTTCATGACCGCTACCAGGGGCACCAACGGCAATTCTTTTTCCTTTTAAATCACTAATAGTGTCAATACCTGCATCTGCTGAAGCAATTACCTGTACTACTTCAGGGTAAAGACTAGCTAACCAGCGCAGCTTATTCAAGGGTTCTGGAACAGCAGAAGGTCCTTCAGCAGCGAACATCTCTTCCTGATTAAAGGCATAATAGGCTATATCGTTTTGAATAAGAGCAAGTTGTACTTCTCCATGATGTAGCAGGTTTACATTCTCTACTGAAGCACCTGAGGATGCTGAGCTAGCCAAAACACCATCAACCTTATCAGACCAAATATCTGCCATTGCACCACCTAAAGGATAGTAAACGCCACCGGTCCCTCCTGTTGAAACAACAATTCTCTGGTTACTCTGTGCGCTTACAGCAAAAGTAGCGCTAGCAATCAGCAGTAAAACTAACAGTAAACATGAAAAACTTTTTTTGCTAAACATTTAATATTCCTCCTTCTTTTTTTTGATAAAATATTCTTTTCTATTCTTTTTAGAATAATAAATTACTAGATTATTGTCAATATATTTGCTTGGGTATTCTTTTTGTTTTTTACTAAAAATGAAATGTTTCAATGCCTAACAAAGGCGTATATTAAATAAAATATAGTCTTTTTTGATTCTCTAGCTTCAAATAAGGCAAAGCCATAATGTATCTTGACAAATAAAACAAAATGGAATAATATTTTATATTTGAGAGATACGGAAAGATTTTTAGATAAGAATGGGAGGAATCAAGGAATATGCCAACTTATGAATATCAATGCAAAAAATGTGGTCATGTTTTTGAAAAATTTCAATCCATCAAGGCAAATCCTTTAAAAAAATGTCCTAAGTGTGATGGTGAAGTATGTCGCTTAATAAGTAAAAATGGTAGTTTTATTTTAAAAGGTAGCGGTTATTATAGTACTGATAACCGAAAATCCAGTATTCCTAAAGACAATAAACTTTCAACAAGCAAAAAAACTGAAAAAAATAATGACAAGGCAATTGCTGAAGGCAAATCTGTGACTGGTAAAACAAAGAAAGAAACAGCTAGCACTAATACTTAAATAAAAACCTTCTTATACTTGCAGAACGCATTCTACTCTGCAAAACCTTCTGTAAATATGGAACCATTTTTCTGGTTGCTTCTGCCCCTAATAAAATACAATGCTCCGGTTTCCTAAAATTCCACCAGTCAATGTGGTGGATTTCCGGAGCTATTATAAAATCTGCATTCTGTAGTTGAATTTTTCTCAATTTTTTAGAAGTTATCTCTTCAGAACGAAACAAAATATCGATGGCATTTTTAAATGTGGTCTTTCTTTTTAGTTCTCTATTTAAATTACAGGCAATCACAAAATCTGCACCCATATTTTTTACAATATCCACAGGCACATTATTAACAATTCCTCCATCAATCAGCAATTGGTCTGGGTATTCTATCGGAGGAAATATTCCAGGTATAGCGCAACTGGCTAAAATAGCTTTTACAAGTGGACCATCTTTAAGAACTACCTCTTTTCCGCTTATCAAATCAGCAGTTACTGCATAAAAAGGTATTTTAGTATCTGAAAATTGGTAGTCTTTCAAAAACTTATCTAAAAGATTTTTTAACACTCTACCATCATTCAAACATATTTTCCTTAACTCGGAATGTAAATAATAGCCTTTTTTAATAAACTCGGTTAATCTTCCCCATGGTAGAGTTTTTCTATCTTTCTGTTGCAATTGGCTAAAATCAAATTGATTACTGATCTGTGACAGCTGTTGGGCTATCTGCAAGGCCGTTGCCTTTAGTTGTTTGCTATCCTGATAAAGCGCATAATAAACCCCTACTACTGAACCAACTGAAGTACCTGCAATAAAATCAATAGGAATGCCTGAATTTTCCAATTCCTGAATAATACCAACATGAGCCAGCCCTCGAGCTCCTCCTCCACCTAAAGCAAGGCCGATTTTAAATTTTTTGGCCATAAAACTGGACCTCTTCTTAAGGCAATACTTTATTACACAGTAATTAGTTTTACAAAGCCAGTCAAGTTACCAGAGATGGAATTTCCAGATGTTTCTTTTTTTCTATTACATTTTTGGTAAATTTATCCAGGTTGATAATATGCCTTTCAACTTCTCCTGTAGCAATTATTTCCAATTCATCAAAAGCTTCTACCTTAAAAATCAGCCTATTTTGGATGATCTCCTTTAATTCAGCTTCAGCGGTTACAGTCATACCTTCCGGAGTTGGAGTAAAATGTTTAATGTTAATAGAAGTAGCGACTGTAATATATTCTGCGGGCAACTTTCTTTTTACTGCTTCAATAGCAGCATTATCGAATAAAGATACCAGCATTGGTGTAGCAAAAGATTGTGGCATAGGATTAGAAAATCTACCAGCCATATTGCCATAATTAACCACTATTTGCGCTAATCCCTTTAATCCTTTTTTTAAATTAAATTCTGCCATATATTCCTCCTGTTATTATATTGTTCTATTAGTAGCTAGTACTAATTTAAAGTTAAAAAAAAATTTCTTTTGTAAAGTTTTATTAATTATAACAAATATTATACTAAATTTCTAATAAAAATGATATTTATTTTCAGATTATTTCAAATTATTTCAAAAAAATTATATATGATCTTTGATTATTTTAGAAAAAACTTCTAAAGCGTTGATGATTTTGCTTAAACTGGATAACATTCCTATTTTTAAATACATGTGCTATATAGGTATACAAAACAATAGTCACAGGAACACTAAACAATCGTGGAATTATAAGTATATTCCACGGAATACCGAAAAGCAAATGCAAAGAGTATGGCAGAAAAAGTAAATCGTTTACAAAAATACTTATTCCGATAGCAACAGCCATTTTAAATAGCTGATAATCTTCTTCTCCTCCAATTAAATGCAGAATTGTTATGGGTAGAAAACCATTTAATGCTGAAATAACTGAAAAGTGTGGCATATAAGGGCCTATAGGCTGAATGATATACCCTACAATATCAGCAATAGCTCCAATAAATGCTCCATAGACAGGTCCAAGGATAAATCCGCCAAGAACAATGGGTAGTTTTCCAAAACCAATTCGAATACCTTCTACTCCTCCAATTGCAATTCTGATACTGGCCAATCGGGTAAGCACTATACTCATTGCTATTAAAAGGCCAACAATTGCTATGTTTTTAGTTGAAATAATATTTTTTTTATTCATTATTTAGTGAACACTTCTTTTTACTTTAATTTTAAGGGAATTCATATCAAAGTTTTATTCTATCTCGTAGTTAGGAGCTTCTTTGGTTATGATAATATCGTGAGGATGTCCTTCTTTCAGTCCGGCATTAGATATTTTTAAAAGACGGCTTTTTTCATGCATTTCCTCTATGTTTTTTGCCCCACAATAAGACATCCCTGCTCTTAGTCCACCCATCATTTGTAAAACACAATTAGATAATGAACCTTTATAAGGAACTCTTCCTTCAATGCCTTCTGGTACTAACTTAGCATTTTCATTATCTTCCTGGAAATAACGGTCTTTACTTCCTTCTTTCATGGCTCCTACTGAACCCATGCCTCGATATTCCTTGTAACTTCTTCCCTTGTAAAGTACAACTTCACCAGGACTTTCTTCAGTGCCAGCAAAAAGGCTTCCTATCATTACTGAATCTGCTCCAACAGCAATAGCTTTAGCAATATCACCTGAATATCTGATACCGCCATCAGCAATCAATGGTACATTGTTTTCCCTGCAGGCTTTGGAACACTCTTTGATGGCATACACCTGAGGTACTCCAACTCCTGTTACAACTCTGGTAGTACAAATAGAGCCAGGTCCAATGCCTACCTTAACTGCATCTACACCAGCTTCAATTAAGCGTTTAGAACCTTCATAAGTAGCAACATTTCCCCCGATCAGCTCTATGGTAAACTTCTTTTTAATTTCTTTAATAGTATTTAATACTCTCTTAGAATCTGCATGGGCAGTATCAACTACTATTACATCAACATGTGCTTTAGCAAGAGCTTCCACTCTTTGCATGGTATCAACAGATACACCAACTGCTGCCCCTACCCTTAATCTTCCATTTTTATCCTTACAAGCATTGGGATATTGTCTTACTTTTTCAATATCCTTGATGGTAATTAATCCTTTTAAAATATAATTCTGATCTACCAGGGGTAATTTTTCAATACGATTTTTATATAATACTTTCTTCGCTTCTTCTAAAGTGGTTCCCACTTGCCCGGTAATGAGAGGCTCTCTGGTCATTACTTCACCGATGGGTGTTTCAAGATCCTCTAAAAAGCGGATATCCCTGTTTGTCAATATCCCCACCAGCAGATTATCTTTATTAATAATCGGGATACCGGAAATGTGATAATGCTGCATCAATGCTAAAGCATCTTTGACTTTTTTATCTTCAGTTAAAGAAATAGGTTCAAATATAATTCCACTTTCTGAACGTTTTACCCTATCAACTTCATGAGCTTGTTTTTCAATAGGCATATTCCTATGAATGATTCCAATGCCTCCTTCACGTGCTAAAGCAATAGCTAGTCTTGATTCGGTTACTTTATCCATGGCAGCACTGGATAAAGGAATATTTAGTTGAATATGTCTGGATAGTGATGTGGTTAGATCGACCTCTTTTGGAATCAATTTAGAGTATTGCGGAATTAAAAGCACATCATCAAATGTTAGCCCTTCTTCTTTGATCAATTTATCTTTCCACATATTTATAATCCCTTCTTCAAAAATTTATATTTAATGATAATTTGTTTTTGAATAAATTTTTATCTATCTTATCTTTTATCAATTTAGATGTCAATTAAATAGCTATCATAATATACTATTATTCCGTTAACTATTGACTATTCAATTGGTGGATTATCTGCAATCCTTTAAGAGTTAGGAAGGGATCAACTATACTAATTACTGTGCAGCTTTTAGCAAATAATTCAGCCAGTCCGCCAGTTGCAATTACCAGGGGTTCCCCATCCAGCTCTTGCTTAAAGAGCAAAACAATTTCTTTGGCTAATCCAATATGGCCCAGGTACACTCCTGATTGAATGGAATGAATCGTATTTTTACCAATAGCCTGGGCTGGCTTGGTTAATTCCACTTCAGGTAGTTTGGCAGTCCTTTTAAATAAGGCCTCTCCTGATAAATATAATCCAGGAGCAATGGCTCCGCCAATATAGTTTTTATCTTTATCAAGGGCACAAAAAGTAGTAGCAGTTCCAAAATCAATTATAATTGCAGGCAAACTGTATAAAGAGGAGACGGCTACTGCGTTTACTATTCTGTCAGCACCTAGTTCTTGCGGGTAATCTGTTTTGATATTAATATTTAGTTTTAGGTCAGTATTTACCAAAATCGGCCGGACTTGAAAATAATTTTTCGCCATCTTGTTTAATGTCCATGTTAAAGAAGGAACTACACAGGAGATGGCTATTGCCTTTATATTATTGTAGGATAATCCCTTTTGGTTTAACAGGTTTATAAATAACATGGCCAGTTCATCTTCAGTTTTTTTTAAGTCCGTAGAGATGCGCCAATGTCCTATTAAATTTTTATCTTTATATATTCCTATTACGGTATGAGTGTTTCCCACATCAATTACTAATAACATATTATTTCTCCTATTGATTGACAAGATAGACTTTTTATTCATTAGCTTTAGGTATATCAATATGATACTCTTTTATTTTTGAATGTAAACTCCTTCTGCTGATTCCCAGTATTTGTGCTGTTCTAGTACGGTTTCCTTTGTTTTCCTGCAACTGTTTTTTAATCATTTCCTTTTCCATTTCCTTTAAAGATAGACTTGAATGGTTGTTTGTCAGAGAAGTACCTGCCGTATCATAGAAGAAAAGCAAGTCTTGCTCAATAATATTTTGGCTGCACATTATCATAGCTCTTTCAATTATATTTTCTAATTCTCTTACATTGCCTGGAAAAGAATAACTAAGCAAAGAGGTCAGAGCTGTTGGAGAAATATCACCAATACGTTTATTTAAAATCTGGTTGTATTTTTGAATAAAATGGGAAACCAATAAGGGTATATCTTCTTTTCTTTCTCTTAAAGGAGGTATCGTTATTTGAAAAACATGCAAACGATAATATAGATCTTCTCGAAATTTTTTGCCATCTACTTCTTTTTTCAGATCCTTGTTAGTTGCAGCTACAATTCTGGTATCTACCTTTATACTAGTTGAACTCCCGACTCTTTCAAATTCTTTTTCCTGAACAACTCTTAATAATTTAGCCTGTGTCAGTAAACTTATTTCAGCAATTTCATCTAAAAAGATACTCCCATTATGGGCAATTTCAAATCTACCGATCCTTCTGCTATTAGCTCCAGTAAATGCTCCTTTTTCATGACCAAATAATTCACTTTCCAGAATGCTGGGGGAAAAAGCAACACAGTTAGCTACCACAAATGGTTTTTCTCTTCGAGGACTATTTTTATGGATAGCTCTGGCCACTAATTCTTTACCTGTTCCGCTTTCACCATTTATCATAACCGTAGTGGGCAAAGGAGCTACCTTTTTTATCATTTCCAATACTTTCTGCATGGCACTACTTTGATGAATAATCTCTTTAAAATTAAAACGTTTGTCTTCTTCTTCCCTGTAATATTGATTTTCATTTTTTAAATCATATTGGGTAAGCATGCGCGCTAGAGATATTTTTAATTCATCCAAATCAAAAGGTTTTACTATATAATCAAATGCTCCTAATTTCATCGCCTCTACAGCTTCCGGTACAGTACCATAAGCAGACATCATGACAACAGGTATATTGATATCCAATTCTTTCATTCTGGCAATAACCTGCAAACCATTCAATTTTGGCATTTTTAAATCTAGTAAAATAGCGCTATATTTTTCCCGGGATATTTTTTGCAATGCCTCCTCACCATTGGATGCTTCGTCTATTAAATATTGTTCCTGAGAAAGAACTCTTTTTAACATCAGGCGAATATTTATTTCATCATCTACTACCAGTATTTTATTCATTTCTTGTGCTCCTTGCAGGCAGAATAATCTCTATTTTTGTGCCTGCTCCTTTTTCTGATTCAACCTTGATGCTGCCTTGATGTGTTTCTATTATATTATAAGCTATGGATAAGCCTAAACCGTAACCGTTTTCTTTGCTGGTAAAAAAGGGATCAAAAATATGGACTAAATCATGGCTGGCTATTCCAATACCATTATCTTTAATTGTAACATATACCATCTCTTTTTCTTCAATAAGCTGTTTATCCAGGGAGATGATAATATCCCCTTTCCCATTTATAGACTGAGTTGAGTTGATAATGATATTAAGGAATGCCTGCTTTAATTGATCCTGGTCTCCTTCCAGATGGATACTTTTTTGTTTTTCTTTTAATTGAAAAGAAATCTCTTTATTTTTTTCTTCTGATTGCAATAAATGTATTAATTCATCTAACATTTCCGCTAGAACAAAATCATTAATACTCAATTTTTTTGGTCGTGAATAATCCAGTATTTGTGTTACTAATTGATTTAGTCTGTCTGTTTCCTGCAGGATAATGCGGGCATCGTTTTTCCTTTCATCATTTTCAGCAAAAGATTGCTGCAAGAACTGAGTTAAACCCCTGATAGAGCTAAGAGGATTTCTTATTTCATGAGCAATTCCACTTGATAATTTCCCCAGAGAGGTAAGTCTTTTGTTCCTGTTAATTTCTTCTGCTAATTTTTTAATTTGACTTATATCTCTTACTAAAATTACCATTCCATTATTTTTTCCATTTTCTCCAGTTAGTAGAGATGTGTTTATTTCTAATATTTTTTTACTGCTGGAGTTTGTTTTTAGTTCAATTTCCTGTTCAATTTTCTTTTTTTCCAGCAAACCTAACTGATAAAGAGATGTTCCCAATATTTTGATAGGCAATACTTTTTCAGCATCTTCTCCCAGAACTTCAGATCTTGTCAACTGAAATATTTGTTCACTTTTCTGGTTGAAAGTTCTTATAATATTGTTTTCATCTACTGATATTACTCCGCTATCCATATTTTCCAGTAGTTTTGTAGTATAATCCTGAATATTTTGCAAAGTCCTTTTTACTACGAGATTTTCCTGTAATTTAAATATCGTATAAATTCCAAATAATAACATAATTAAAATGACCAGATAATTGAAGAAAATTCTTTGCTTTATCTGGTCATAGCGAGCATAATAACTTTCCATGTTAATGCCAATTAATAAATACTTATCTCTCAAAAACAAGTATCCAAACAGATCAGAGGAAAAACGATCATCAAAATCGAAAGGCTTGATAATTTGTAGAATTCTTTGATTATCTGCACCAACTGTTTGCAAATAATTTATTGTCCCTGGATAATTAATTTTTATATTATGATTTACCCTTTGTTCTGAAGTGCTTAATCTGACAGAACCACTCCTGTCCACCACATCTATAAAGGTTATTCCTTCCTTCTGGAACAAATCCAGCACTTCTAATAAGATATCCCTATCCAGTATAAATTCTGAGCCAAGTGTTTGTATCGAAAAGGCAATATTTAACCCTTCAACTCGGGCTAATTCCCATAAGTAATTTTTTTCCCTTTGTAGCTCATAATAACTTATATAACCTAATATGAAGATAAAAAGCAATGCAAAGATTATCACAATATATATATTATTTTTTTGAGCTGTAATTTTTATATTTAACATAACACTGATCTAATTATATTTTCTCATTACTCAGAAATTTAAATAATTTTAATAATCAAAAATTAATAAAAAAGAGAACCGGCAAAACCAGTTCTCTTTTTTAGGAAAAAATTACTTTTACTCTAGCTCTTCTATTTTTACAGGCACATAATATGTATGACTATCCCTGTAAACAAGCAAAAGGAAGGTATCTCCGGCTTTCAAACCGCTAATTATTTCCTCCCAATCTTCCAGGTTAGAAACTTCTCTTCTGTTTGCTTCCAATATTATGTCTCCGCTTCTTAATCCTCTCTCATCAGCAGAACTGCCAGGAACAACATCTGTTATGACCAATCCCTTAACCCAGGGCAAATTGGCTTCCTGAGCTATTTCAGGAGTTACTTTTTCTACCCGTAATCCTGTTTGTACTGAAAATACTTTTTCTTTTGTTTCTATTCTTTCATCAGAAGGCATTTCCGCAATTTCCACTAAAAAAGTTGATTCTCTGCCATCTCGCTTAACTAACAACTGAGCTTGTTGTCCTATTTCAATATCACGAACAGCATCCTGTAGCTCTTGAGGATTATTAACTTCAATTCCATTCACCGATACAATCACATCTCCTCTTTCTAATCCAGATTCTTCAGCAGGGCTATCAGGAATTACATCTCCTATCAAAACGCCTTCAGCTTCTTCTAAGCCAAACTGCTGAGCAATTTCTGGAGTAACTTCCTGAATATAAACACCAAGCCATGATCGTCTTACTTTTCCAAGAGTTATTAGATCTTCCAGATTTCTTTTGGCAACATTCACAGGAATTGCAAAACCAATACCTTGAGCATAAGGGATAATAGCAGTATTAATTCCGATAACCTCTCCGTCAGTGTTCAATAGTGGTCCTCCACTATTGCCAGGGTTAATAGCAGTATCTGTCTGAATAAGATTACGGTACTCCTGACCTTCTGAACCAGCATTTATATTTCTATCTTTCGCACTAACCACACCCATGGTAACTGTTTTTTCCAGTCCATAAGGATTACCAATAGCAATAACTATTTCTCCAACTCTTAAGGCATCAGAATCTCCTAGTTTTGCAACCGGGAGATCATTTGCATCAATCTTTACAATAGCCATATCAGAAGTCATATCAGATCCTATAACTTCACCAATAAATTCTCTTCCATCTGATAGAGTTACTTTTATCTCTTCTGCGTTATGAACGACATGTTCATTTGTTAAAATATGACCTTCGGTATCTACAATAAAACCTGATCCTGCACCTTTTTGAGGAATTCTTCTTCTAAATTCTTCAAACTGTTCAAAAAACCTATCAAAAAAAGGATCTCTGAATCTACTGCTAAAAGGTGAAGTATCAACATAGCGTACCACATCAATATTTACTACTGCAGGTCCAACTGTTTCAGAAATTCGAGCAATATCATCACTAAGAGATTTTAGTGATTGTTGTGCGAAACTTAGGCTTGAAAAAGATAACAAGAAAAGTAATAATACAATACAAAGTTTATGTTTCTTTTTAATTTTATCAATTATCATAATATTTCCTCCTTAGTTTTAATCGAAATTTAAATTTATCTGTTTTTTAATTCGATATGTTTTTTATAAAAAAGCAACAAATTGTAAAAATATTATTTATCATAAAAATCCTCTGACATAAGAATCATCTCCTTTTTTAAAATAATTTTTTATTCTTATCTTAAATAATAAGCAATTCCTATGCCACAATTATTTATTCTGCAAATAATTTTTTAATATTTTTATAATATTATGATTATCTCTAGATTTTGCTTCAACATTATGATTCTTAACAACTAATCAAATTATTTTTTGGGTTTTTTAAAAGTATTTCTCCTTGAATTATTGATCTAAATGTGAAATATTTTCCTACTTATATTATAATATGTGAATTTTTTTCCCATCTCAAGATAGTTTATCTATCAAAATAAATACTTTTTCCGGTTACTGAAAACGGAATACCCATTACAAAACTAGCATCTATTATCCCAATTTTTTTGGCAACTGCCCCTGCTCTATACATAATACGATTGTCTATACTTAAAATTCCGGCCATTTTAGCAGCTGATCCAATTGCTATGCCCATATCCAATACTCTAAAAGCACATTGGGGGCCGTCAAATTCAGGTCCGGCATGCTCTTTACATTCTTCGCAAGTATCATATCCACATGCTCCACAATTAAGACCTAAAGGTGCAGCATCTTTCAAGCCGATTAATAGTACTACCGGAGAATTTTTTACATTTTCGCCATCCCGGTCAAAATTGCGTTTTTTATTTTCCAGCCCATACTTTATCATTTCTTCTCCTAATTTTTTGACATTATCACCATATATTATCTTAACCTCCACGAAATCCTGTCCTGCAGATTTAGGAGCGGTTCGGGCTGATAAAGCCATTAATTCTACTGCATTTCGAACAACATCTTCAGGGTTAATATAGCCTAATTGGTTACTCATAATAAATCTCCTTTTTTATTTTTTTATTCATCATTTTAATTCAATATTATCTGTTTTTAGTGATTATTATATATTATAATCAACTACTTGAAATGTTTTCAACCTGTGATTAGTAGTCAGAAGCCATTTGCATTGTAAAGGGAAAGTAAATTCCGGCTGCAGCCTTCCTTTTTCAATCCAATATCTTGAACGCATATTATTAAATTGTCCTTTGTTAGCCTTGATTAATATTTCCAAAGGTTTATCAACCACCTGACATTCTTCAATCTCTGCTAATTTTTCTATTTCATTTTTAATCCCGGCTAACCATTTTTTAGATGGCATTGGGTCTATATTCACCAGGGCAATATTTTTACTTAAAGGACCCATAACTTTTACATTGGCAATTCTGGTAGAAAATCCATCCTCTTTAATTCTAGACAATAATATCTCGTTAGCTTTACTGACTGCCAGACCATGATATTCTTTGTTTACCATCGGTTTCAATAAATGTTTTAGCTTACATCCTTCACGATAGTTATTCTCTCCTATTCTCTTAATGCTTATTCCTAAATACCGGGCAATATCTTCTATTGTATCTTTTTTATAATTTAATAATGGAGCATAATATCCAGAATGAAATGCAAGCCCATAACTTCCCCAGCTGTCACTTTGATTAGATCCGGTTAAAATAACATTTTGAGGAAAATTATTTTTAATCAGGCCCAGTTTAACTTTTCTGGTACAAAGATTACAGTCTGGGCCATGCTTCATAATGGCGGCCTGCTCTTTTTCTCCGGAAATAGAGGTAAGTTTGATTTGCAAAGAATGAGTGATACTTTCTACATTTTTTCTGGCTTGCTGATAAGTAAAAATGCCAAATTCTATATTTGCAGCTGTCAACATATCAGCACCTAGTGCTATTTTAGCCAGATGTAATACTACGGTGCTATCCATTCCTCCAGAAAAAGCTATTACCGCTCTCTGATTTTGTAAAATTTCTCTAATTCCTTTTATTATGTGCCCTATCTCTATTTCAATTGAGGACAATAATACCACCTACCTAATTTTCTTTTTTTAGTTTTTTTCAATTAAAGAAAACTAAATTTATAGAAATTAATAATTTACGATTATTAAAAAAGAGATAGTTTACAATCTGCAACTATCTCTTTTTTAATTTTACAATATATTTAAAAAATCTAAAAATATTGCTGTCAATAATTTACATATTTATATTTATTAACTAATTATTTATTTGTTATATTTTCCATGTATTCTGGAAAAGTGTATTTTTCATAATGATTTTCTTTTATATAAGTTAAAATATGAATAAAATCTTCTGCTGGAGCAAATCCTGGTAAAGGGGCAATTCTTTCTTCTTTGCTATCTAAAAACCAGACAGTCGGATTTCCTCTAACCTGATAAATTTGTTCTGATAATTGTCTTTCAGTCATACTTCTTCCATTATTTTTTAAGAGGCTATCAGAACTGCTATTAACTCTTGCCAGGGAAAAATCATTTTTCATTATCTGATACACTTGTTCATTGGTAAAAGTTTCATTTTCCAGTTTCCTGCACCAGCTACAATTTTCAGCATAAAAATAAATCAAAGTAGGGATATTTTCTATTTTTGACTTAGCCAAAGCTTGATCATATGGTAACCAGCTGAAAGTTTCAACTCCTCTATCTGACTGTCCTGCTGTGTTTATTGTAAAAATAATAAAAAGTATTGTTATTAGAAAAAAAAATAATAAAAAATTATCTTTTAGTTTTTCTTTTATGATTTTCATTTTATTTCCTGCCTTTTTAAATGATACTTGTTACGTTGTATTATATTATACAATATAACTTTCCGGTGTCAAATCTATGGCCTTACAGAAAAGGCAAACTAACTATACTATCACTAAAAATAAAAATCCCAATTAAGATAAGCATTATTCCGCCAATCAATTCTATTATTCTGAAGTACTTCTTTATTTGAACACTTATCTGATAAAATTTATTTACTGCCAACGCAGTGAATAAAAAAGGAACTGCCAGCCCCAGCGAGTAAACTGCCAACAGGCTCATTCCTTTTAAAACAGTATCCTGAGTTCCAGCATACAGCAGAATGGTAGCCAAAATAGGGCCAATACAGGGAGTCCAGCCAAAAGCAAAAGCAAAGCCAATAACAAAGGGAGTGAAGAATAAATTAAAAGAGAACTCGGAATTGGTTTGAAACTTTCTTTGCATATTCAAAAAGGGGATGTTAATAATGCCCATCATATGCAGCCCAAAAACAATTATAATTATTCCACCTGCCCTTTTAAACCAATCAGAATATTGCTGTAAAAATTGCCCTAAAAAAGTAGCTGATGCTCCTAATAAAATAAATACCACTGAAAACCCTAGTATAAAAAATAATGCTCCTAATAAAACACGATAAAGTGTTTGTTTGTCTCTATTATCGTTCTTGTTTAAATCCTCCAGGGAGATTCCAGAAATAAAAGATATGTATCCAGGCACTAGAGGCAATATGCAAGGAGACAAGAAAGACAGCAATCCTGCTAGAAATGCTGCAAAATATGAAACTTCTTGATATGCTAACATTTTTCTTCCTTTTATAGTTATTTTTTTATTTTCTCGATATATTCTTAATTTTATCTTATTTTAAAATCAAAATATTTGCCAGAATAAAATTGCCAGTCAATCTGTACATCTTCTACAATTGCCAGTCGGGGTCCCTCTTTGCACCATTGAATCATCTGCAAGACTGATTTTTTTTTGCCTTCCAGCAGTAATTCTACATCTCCATTTATCAGATTAGTTACCCATCCCTTTATGCCTAACCTTCTTGCCTGGTTTTGGGCATAATATCGAAAAGCAACCCCCTGAACCCTACCTTTCACTGTCACCAGGGCTCCTACTAGATCATTATCATTATGTTCAGAATTATTATCTTGAAAATGATCTTTTAACACAATATTCTCCTATTATTTATTTTTTAATAAAAAAAATGAGTTAAAATTTTCTAGTTTTTTCTTTTCTTTTCAATTATAACTAAAGTTGGTTTAATAATATACCAAGAGAGGAATAGCAATTCAACAATAATTAAACTCTGTTACAGCTGATTCTTGAATTGTGTTTTTCTGTTTGTTAAAACAATTTTTTGATCATGTCAATTTTCTTGGCTTACTTTTATTTTATCGCAGTATAAAAATGTCTTTAGTTCTTTTTGACATTAACAATAAAAGGTGCTAAACTTTGAAATTAATTATATAAATATGACCTTCTAATAATCCGAAAAGCAGTTTTTACTGGCCTTTTCGATAAAAAATACAAATAATTTAAGGGAATGAAAAGTAATTTTATAATACTATCTAGCTTTGCTTGTTTATTATGTTCTTTATAATTTTTTGTATATCCTCTTGCATTTATTACTTTTTTGACTTAACATATCAAAATATACTTAATATACTTATTTATTAATTTGCTAATTGGGAAAACGAGAATATGAATATTATATAGTATATTAATTAAATAATAGCAATAAGGAGGTGTTAATTTAGATAATAAAAAGAATTTTTAAAATATTTCTATTACTTGTGTTACATTATTTACTTTACTAAAATTGCATTCTTATATTTTATTATTAATATTAATAAGGAGATGAAAAAATGAGTGAAAATGGAAGAGGACATTGGCAGTCACGTGCAGGATTTATTGCTGCAGCTGCCGGTTCAGCTATCGGGCTGGGAAATATTTGGCGTTTCCCCTATATCACTGGTAGATATGGTGGAGGAGCATTTGTATTAATTTATATCCTGTTGTTAATTTTTATTGGTTATCCGGTTATGACCTCTGAGTTGTTATTAGGACGTAAAACTGAAAAGAATCCTGTTGGTGCTTATAGTGCCCTTTCGCCAGGTAGTCCATGGATAATCGTTGGATTTATGGGTGTCCTTGCTGGATTCATCATCCTTTCCTACTATTCAGTAGTGGCGGGATGGTCTCTTTCTTATATCTTTAAGTCTGGTGCTTATATGGCCGCCGGTTCTGATGCCGCTAATATCTTTGTTGGTTCAATTGCCTCTACCTTTGGTGGTATTTTCTGGCACACTCTTTTTATGGCTATCTGCATTGGTATTGTCTATGGCGGAATTGAAAATGGGATTGAAAAATGGTCAAAAATTTTAATGCCTGTATTGTTTTTGTTGCTTATAGTACTGATAATTCGTTCTGTGACTTTACCTGGCGCTGGAGAAGGTTTGTCCTTCTATCTGAGACCGGATTTCAGCGCATTTAATGCCGAAGGTTTCTTAGCAGCTCTGGGACAGGTATTCTTTACTTTAAGCCTGGGAATGGGTTGTATGATAACTTACGGCAGTTATTTGAAAAAAGACGAAGATATACCATTAAATGCTAAATATGTAGTTACTTTTGATACCATTATTGCCCTTTTAGCAGGATTTGTAATTTTCCCTGCAGTGTTTGCTTTTGGATTGGAACCTGCCACAGGACCTGGCCTTACATTTATAACATTACCGGCAGTTTTTTCCCAAATGGGAGCCGCTGGTCACATTTTTGGTACTATATTCTTTATCCTGTTAACTGTAGCAGCCTTAACATCTGCAATTTCTCTCCTGGAAGTTGTTGCCGCCTACTTTATTGACGAAATTAAATGGAATCGTAAAAAAGCGACAATTGGAATGGGAATAGCAATCTGGATACTTGGAATCTTCCCATCTCTGGGATATAGTACCCTTTCACATGTAAAACTAATTAAAGGGTTTGACATCCTGGACTCTTTTGACTTCTTTGCCAACAATATTTTACTTCCTTTAGGCGGATTACTGATAGCAGTGTTTATAGGATGGTTCTGGGGAACTGATAAGGCTGTAGAAGAAGCTAATAATGGTGCTAAAACTAAAATTGGCTCCAGTTATTCTTTCTTGATTAAATATGTAGTTCCAATTGCTGTATTTGTGGTCTTTTTAAATAGCGTAGGTTTACTTGGCTAAACTTATAATGATTGTTAATTTTTACTAGCACATATTTAAAGAACAAAACCCGGGAGTCATTTTAAAATGACTCCCGGGTTTTGTTCTTTTTTTAATCCCTTTTACTTTTTTAACTATTTAGCAATAAAGCAGGTAATTTTAATTTTAACTTCCATAAGATATTAGAGATATTCTTTTTTGTTTTTTCCAACGCTTCTGTCGAAGTAAATCCCTGGTATTCTACCTCTTCATCTGCTAAAGAAATAATAACATTATTACCTATACGCATAGTACAGGTATTGCTCTTGGTATCAGTGTATAGTGTTATCTGATAAGGTTCTAAACTTATTTTTAAAGATTCGTCTAATCTTTTCAAAATCTGATCTATTTTTTGATAGGCGGTGCTTTCTTTACCGGAAAATTGTAAAATTTCCTCTTCATCAATCAATATCCTCGCTATAGAAATATCTTTAAAAATATCCACCACCCCGGAAACAGTAAGATAATTTGTGGTTTTTCTTCTATCAATATGAATGTTGTTCTCATCCAAGAATTGTTGAACTCTTCTAATGCGTTCTTTCATTTCTGGATGGGTTTGAAAAATTCCCATATTAACAGTAGGTTTTAAAAATCGTTCGCTGCTTATTCTCTCAAAATAGGTCAATAGCCCTACCGGACTATATTTTGAACTTTTATTTAACAGCTCTAATGCGGTAAAATCAGCTTCTTCTTCATATTCTCTACTATATGAATTCAATATGGTTATGGTGGTCAATTCACTTAACAAGCCGATTGCGGGATCACCTGTTAATAAAATAGCAAATAATTCAACTAATTTTAATTTTCGATTATCCTGCATCTGTTTTATCGAATGCTGGTGAATAATATGCCCCATCTCATGAGCTATAATTGCTGCTAATTCATCATCTGAATGGATATGATCAAATAAATCAGCAGTTAAATAAATAAAACCACCAGGGAAAGCAAAGGCATTCGGTCCTTCTCTATCAATTATTTTAATCTGGTAATTTATCTCTTTTAAATCTGATATTTTTATAAGGTTAGATCCTATCTCTTTTATTCTGGCTAAATTTTCTTTATCTTCTACTATCTCATACCGTTTTTCAATTCTGTTTGCCATTTTCTGTCCAATTTTTTCTTCTTTTTCAAAATCACGGTCCGAACAGTAAACATTAATCGAAATAAATGGCATCAATAATGCTAAGGCAAGGAAAATTACTATTTTATATTTAATGTACTTTGGTGAAAACATTATTATTCTCTCATATTTTTTAATATATCTTTAGATATTGAAATATTTTGTTATTGCTTAACTTTAACTAATTCCCTGAGGCTTTCTGTATAAACAAGGGAATATCGCTAACTCTTTTAAGTTTTGCAATTCCTAAATAATCAGAACCTCCACCTTTTCCGTCAATAGTTAATAAGATATTTTTAACTAACTCACCCATATTTATTTGATAGCCTTGAAAACAAGCTAAACAAATAATAGGTTCTGGTTGTTTTGCCCCAATGGATATCAGGTATTTGTTATTTGATTTATTCAGCAATATTGAAACTATTCGCCGTATATTATCCAAAGACATCTCTGAATATATATTGCTTATCAAAAAATAGTCATCCATTTTTTCACAGTATTTATCTATCAGATTCTCTGCTTCTAAATAAAATAATTTTTTTTCTTGTGCCCGGCACTGCTTACTTAGATTTTTTTGTTCCTGGCTAATCTGTAATATTTTCTTTATTAATTGATCAATACCAGTGGTAAAGAAATTGGCTAATTGTTTAGTAATCTGGTGTTTTTGCTGATAATCCAGTAAGGCTCTCTTGCCACACAAAAAATATAATCTTAGTTTCTCTTTTCGGTGTTCCCAGTTGATTATTTTTATTACACCTATTTCACCAGTTGCCTTGCAATGAGTTCCTCCACAGGCATTTTTATCAACATTTTCAATTTCAATTATACGCATTTTTTCCTGTAGAGAAGCTATTTTTCTAATATTAATACTGCCTGAGTTTTCTTTTTGGTCTTCAAGATAATAATTTAAAATAGGCTTATTGGCATAAATAATGCTGTTCACTTTTTTTTCCAGGCATTTTAATTTTGCTTCATCAATCTCAGTATCATTAATATCTATTGTGCACACATCTTCGCTCATATGAAACGAAAGCGTATCCAGATTCCACAAATCCAGCAAGACAGCTGAAAGAAGGTGCTGTCCGGTATGCTGCTGCATATGATCAAAACGTATTTCCCAGTCTATTTCTCCTTTTACTGTACTACCAGGATTGCTATCAATTTCCTCTTTTAAAAAATGCAAGATCTCCCCGTTCCTCTCTTGTACATCAATGACTGGTATTCCTTCAATAAAACCTTTGTCACATAATTGTCCACCTGCCTCGGGGTAAAAATATGTATGATCTAATATTAAATAAGTCCTATTATTTTCTAATTTTTTTTCTAAAATAACTGCTTTAAATTCAGTTTGATAAGAGTCCAGATGGTATAATTTTTTAGTCATGTGTCCCCCGATACTTTCTGCTTTTTCATTTCTTAAAAAATTTGAATAAAATAACTTATAACTTTTTTTAATTATTTAGTATATTTTACCATAAATAAAAAATCCCCAAAATTATGCGGGGATTTTTATGTCTATTTATTCTTTTTATTAATTCTTTTAAACAACAAAATAATTACTTTGTAGGTTAATCTGTCTGTATGAAATTTATTTATAAATTAAGCCAGTACTAATTCATCTTCGATGTATTCTTCTTTTCTTAACTTAGCAAACTGTTTCAATAAATAATCAATTGTAACATTTTCTTTTTCTTTACCGGAAATATCTAGAATAACTCGTCCACGATCCATCATAATAGTCCTATTGCCTAATCTCAATGCTTCTTGCATATTATGAGTTACCATAATAGTAGTTAATTTTTTTTCTTTTACTATTTCCTGGGTAATTGATTGTATTTTTTTGCTTATACCTGGATCCAGAGAAGCAGTATGTTCATCCAGTAGTAGTATCTTGGGATCGAACATGGTAGCCATTAGTATAGTAAGTGCTTGTCTTTGTCCTCCAGACAATAAAGCAACTTTCTTATTTAGCATTCCCTCTAGCCCTAGTCCTAATTCTGCCAATTTTGTTCGAAAATATTCCCTACGTTCACTGTTTAAGCCTAATCTTAAGCTTCTGCCAAAACGCTGGATAGAAAGAGCAAGATTTTCTTCTATGCTCATAGATGGTGCAGTCCCCATTAACGGATCCTGGAATACTCTACCAATATATTTTGCCCGAAAATGCTCGGGTTTCTTAGTTACATCCTGGTTATTGATTTTAATGATTCCCCGATCCGGTAACATAGTCCCTGATATAATATTTAAAAGAGTAGATTTACCTGCTCCATTACTACCGATTATAGTTATAAAATCACCTTCAGATATTTTTAGACTAATACCTGTTAAAGCATTTACTTCATAAGTGGTTCCTTTTGCAAAACATTTATATACTGACTTTAAACGCAGCATAGTTATTATCCTCCTCTTACTTTTCTTTTTCTGTGGTATCTGAACCATTTGAGGCAATTATAGCATTTACACTCCCTCTGACCATTGGGAAAGTTAGGGCAATAACTACCAGAACAACAGAAATCAGTTTTAAATCTCCTGGTTGGAACCCAAGACGATAACCATATCTTAAGGCAATCATTACAGTTGCACGATAAATTATCGAACCTATAATTACACTGGTAGTCATCCAAAAGATGCTACCATTTTTAATTATGCTTCTTCCAATTATTACAGAAGCCAGACCTGATACAATAGTTCCTATACCCATTCCAACATCAGAAAAACCAGAATATTGGGCAAATAAAGCTCCGGAAAATGCTACTAAACCATTAGATAAGCATAATCCTATTATTTTGGTTACTTTTGTATCTACTCCCAGACTGCGAATCATTTGTTCATTATCTCCAGTGGCCCTGATAGTCATGCCAATTTCTGTAGATAAAAAATAGTCAAGTAATAACTTTACTAAAATTACTATAAATAGAAAAAGTAAAGGAGTTAACTGGTCTGTTGACAAAAAAGGAAACAAACTTTTAATATTATCAAGAATAGTAATTTTCCCTAATAAAGGAATATTGGATTTCCCCATAATCCTCAAGTTTACTGAATACAACAAAGTCATAGTTAATATTCCAGACAAAAGATTTGTAAATTTAAGACGGGTATGGAAAAAAGCAGTCAAACCTCCTGCCATTATACCACCAATTACTGCAAATAATATAGCAGCCAAAGGATGTCCTCCTGAGAATATTATTTTGGCTGCAATAGCAGCACCCAAAGGAAAGCTGCCATCAACAGACAAATCAGGGAAATCTAAAACCTGAAAAGTGATATAAACACCTAAAGCCATCAGACCAAAAACAAGTCCCTGTTCTATTGCATGAAATACTAAGCTCCAACTCATTTTATGTTAACTCCTCCTCTTTTTAACATATCTTTAATCTATTCACTGCGATTCCAGCTAGTACTACTAAAAATAATAGTATCAGCTTCCTGTAAAATTTCTTCAGGTATGGCAATTCCTATTTCCTGAGCTACATCGATATTGATAACAAATTTTAATTCATCAGCTTTATCGAGTTTTCCGATAGGAATCTCTTTGGGGGCTGCTCCTTCAATAACCTGGACAGCTTTTTCAGCACTTTTTTGCCCTAATGTATAGTAATCTATTCCAAAAGAGGCAAATCCACCATCAGGAACATTAGTTGGATCAGCAAGTATTATAGGTATTTTTTCCTCTAAAGAAACTTTAACAATTGAACTGATAGCAGAAACAGCAACATTGTCTGTGACAATATAAAAAACATCAATTCTGCCAGCCAAGGATTGAGCAGCCATCAAAACTTCATTAGAATTACTGACTGTAGTTTCGACTAATTCTAAACCTAGATCTTTGCATATTTCTCTGGAAAGTTCAACCTGGACAACAGAATTAGCCTCCCCTGCATTATAAATAGTTCCCACCTTCGTTGCTTGAGGGAAAAATCTTGGTATCAGTTTTAATTGTGCTTCATTGGGGGCTGCGTCAGACATTCCAGTAACATTATTTCCTGAGCTTTCCCAGCTTTCAGCAATATTCGCTGCTATCGGATCAGTAATAGCGCAGATTATTATAGGAATATCGTTAGTAACCTGGACAGACGCCTGGGCAATAGGTGTAGAAATTGCAAAAATCATATCTACCTTATCATCTTTAAATTTCTGAGCAATAGAAATTGCATTGCTAAATTCTCCCTGTGCATTTTGGAAATCATAAACAACATCTTCACCTGTAACATAGCCTGCTTTTTCTAGTCCATCTACAAAGCCATCCCGACAATTGTCAAGAGCAGGATGTTCTACTATCTGGCTCACTCCAATTTTTAAAGGACTGGCCAGGGCAGAAATCCCGGTGAATAAGAAAATTACAGTAAACACAAGAATAATTGCTGTAAAAATCATTGATCTATTATTTTTTGCTCTCATTTTATTTCCTCCTTTTTTTTATTAAAGAACAGTTTCATACTTGTTTTGCTTTGAACAATCATCTTTTGATCTAATTATTTGGCTATCAATCATCTCCTTTCTTTTTTAAATATAAAAAACCACGAATGTTTTATACACCCGTGGTTGCAAACAAAAAACCACAGGCATTTTTCTGAGGTAAATGCCTGTGGTATATTTTATCAAAATGATTTTTTCTTACTACTACCAAACCGCTAGGCACTTACCCCGGAATATAATAGTAGTAAAAATAATTATAAAATTGTTGTATTATATTATTTGTTTTCATAATTTATTATCTTTTCAGTATTTTTAAATGTTAAAAATATAATACCTGTTAAATATAAAAAAGTCAACGGAAGTTGCAAGAAATATTTTTTCAATTTAATTAACTAAATTAACAACTGGTGAAATCTCCATCACGCCAGCTATATAATTCCTTTGTTCTTAATTTCTTAATTAGAAATTAAAAATTTTTCGGGCATTTTCAGTGGTAACCTTTCCAACTTCGTCAATTTTTATCCCTTTTATTTCAGCAATCTTTTCAGCAATTATCGGAATATACTTTGGTTCATTAGGTTTGCCTCTATAAGGAATTGGAGTTAAGAAAGGTGAATCTGTTTCCAAAAGTATATTCTTCAGCGGTATCTCTTTAACTATCTGTACTAAATTTTTCGCATTTTTGAAAGTCACAACTCCGCCAATACCAAAATAATAATTATTTTTTATACACCATTGAGCCATTTGACGATCACCAGAAAAGCAATGGAAAACTATCTTTAAGTTTTTCCCTTTTTCCTTCAGGATTTCCATAGTATCCTGGTGGGCATCTCTATCATGGATTATGATAGGTAAATCATATTTTTTTGCCAGGTCAATCTGCTCACGAAAAGCTGTTTTTTGTTCTTCAATAGTACTATGTTGATAATAATAATCTAATCCAATTTCCCCAAGTGCAACATTTTTAGGATTTAAAAGCATTTTTTCCAACTTAAAATATTCATCTGAGTTCATTTTTTTGCTCTCATGCGGATGGAAGCCAATAGCGGTATAGACATTTTCTAATTTCTCAGATAAAAGTAAATTATCTTCACTGGATTCTATATCTACTCCAATAGTTATTATTTTAAAAACACCATTTGTCAGGGCCTCTTGCACAACATCTGAAGATTTCCTTTTTATCATATCTAGGTGGGCGTGCGTCTCAATAAATTGTGTACTGATTTTTCTCATCCTTTCTCTGGGTTGTTTTTATTTAAAGTTTTTATCCAATTAATAAATAATAATAATAATTTTTATTATATTACAATAACTGATTTTTTTCATAGTAATATTTCAATTTATAGTATATTTGAAGCACTATTCTTAAAAAATCATTATTTAAAAAATTAGACTCTCTTATTGACAATCTGAAAGCGATGATATATTATTTTGTGGAATCTTTAAACTAACACGAGATGTTAGAAAGGCTATACTCATGAGATATTTCTTCTTAAAGCATAGAATAATAAAGATTAATTCAAATTTACCTTTTCGTTTTATACGAAAAGGTTTTTTTATGTAAAAAACTTTAATTTAGTCCTGGAGAGACTGAAAAGGAGGATTTGTATGATAAAAGGAAAGCATTTAATTGAAGTAAATGATTTTTCTTTCGAGGAAATAGATGATCTGATCTCTTATGCAACAGAAATTATAAAAAATGAACATGATTATTCCAACCTTTGCAAGGGCAATTTAATTGCTACTCTCTTTTATGAACCATCTACCAGAACAAAATTTAGTTTTGAATCGGCTATCCTGAGATTAGGAGGACAGGTAATTGGCTTTGCAGATGCAATGTCTTCTTCTGTTTCTAAGGGAGAAAGTCTAGTAGATACAATACAGACAATTTCTGGTTATGCTGATTTAATTATTATCAGACATCCAAAAGAAGGAGCACCTAAACTTGCTTCAAAACATTCTAGGGTACCTGTCATAAATGCCGGAGATGGCGGTCATCAGCACCCAACCCAAACCTTAACAGATTTACTGACTATCAAACAATTAAAAGGTTCAATCAGCAATTTTACAATTGGATTATGCGGAGATTTAAAGTTTGGCAGAACTACCCACTCTTTAACTAAAATTCTTTCCAGATACCCGAATATTAATTTTGTATTCATATCTCCAGAAGAATTACGTATTCCTGATTATATAAAAGAAGGAATTGGTAAAGAATCCTATCAGGAAACAAATTCTTTGGAAAATAGTATCGGCAAATTGGACATACTTTATATGACCAGAATCCAAAAAGAAAGATTTTTTAGTGAGCAGGAATACTTGCGTTTAAAAGACTCTTATATCTTAAACAATGAAATTTTAAAAATGGCAAATGAAGATATGCTCATTATGCATCCTCTGCCAAGAGTTAACGAAATAGCCGCTGAAGTTGATGATGATGAAAGAGCAGTTTACTTCAAACAAGCAAGATATGGAATGTTTATTAGAATGGCTTTGATATCCAAGATACTTGGGAAAGGAGATAATTTATGATAAATGTTTCCAAATTAAAAAAAGGGATTGTAATAGATCATATCAAGTCTGGAAATGGATATAAAATATTTAGCCAGTTAAGCCTGGATAAATTAGATGATACCGTAGTATTGCTTAGGAACATTCCTTCTACTAAAATGGGAGTAAAAGACCTTATCAAAATAGAAAATGATATTTATCTTGATTTAACTGTCTTAGGATTAATAGACTCAGGAGTCACCATTAATATTATAGAAAACGGACAAAGGAAAAAGAAGATAAAACTTGAACTACCCAAAAAGGTCTATGGTATTTTAAAATGTAAAAATCCAAGATGCATTAGCACTGTTGAAAATGTTGGCGATATCGAGTTTACTCTGGTTAACCCTGCTATTGGGGAATATCAATGTGAATATTGTCATGAAAAAACAAGAATTTAGGTAATTGAAATGTCTGTATTATTAAAGAATATTAGAATAATTGATTCAGATACTGATAGGATTGCCAGTATATTAATTAAGAAGGGTAATTTTATAGTACTGGAAGATAATAATGTCAATAATGAATCTATCACAGAAATTATTCCAGGTGAGAATTGGGGTCTACTTCCTTCTTTTATAGATTTGCATTGCCATTTAAGAGATCCCGGATATACTTATAAGGAAGATCTGGAAAGTGGACAACAGGCTGCTTTGGCCGGCGGTTTTACCACCATTTGCTGTATGGCAAATACTCTGCCTGTTTGCGATAATCCAGAAACAATCAATTATATTATAAACAAGGCACAAAAACTGGGATTGTGTAATGTAATCCCCATTTCAGCAGTTACTTATGGACTTGATACCACTAATCTGGTAGATTTTGAGAAAATGATTACCTATACCCGACTTTTTTCCAATGATGGGATCCCTATAAAAGATGAAAATACTATGATAAAAGCATTGCAGGCATCAACAAAGTATAACTTTAAAATACTCACTCATTGTGAACCTGAAACAGAAATAATTACCCGGGATTTGGAGTTACTTAAATTATACGGAGGTAATTTACATATTTGCCATGTTAGCAAAAAAGACAGCCTTCAGATTATAAGAAAGGCAAAAAGCAAAGGATTGGAATTTAGCTGTGAAGTTACACCACATCATCTGTTCAGCTATGATCTGGATTATATGGTACATCCCCCCTTTCGCAAGAAAGAAGATGCTGAAGCTTTACTGGAAGGACTGCTGGATGGAACTGTTGACATTATTGCTACAGATCATGCTCCTCATAGCAGTGAAGATAAACTTAAAGGTGCCCGGGGTTTAATTGAGTTCGATCACGCTTTTTCTCTTGTGTATACTCTTTTCAAAAAATACAATATCAGTATTCAATTGCTGAGTAAATTAATGTCAGAAAAACCAGCAAAACTATTAGGGATTGAAAAAACCAGTTTTCTTTCTGAAATTTATTCTAAAGCTAATTTTGTTCTTATCGATTTAAGTAAAAAATATGAAATAAATAGGCATATTCTACATTCTAAGGCAGGAAATACACCTTTTTTAGGACAAGTGGTATATGGAAAAATTTTGATGACTTTTAAAGAAGGAAAAATTAAATATGATAATAGATAAACTTTATGAATTAGTAAAAGAAAGAGGGCCGGTCTGCATAGGGCTTGACACCAGATTAGATTATCTTCCAGATTCTCTTGCCTGTAAACAGGACATAAGTATTGCAGACAAATTATTTCTTTTTAATAAAGCTATTATTGATAACACTTCGGATATTACTGCTTGTTATAAAGTACAAATTGCCTGTTATGAAGCACATGGCATCCTGGGACTTCAGGCTTATCAAAAAACCCTGGCACATATTAGAAAAAAAGAAAATATAGTTATTGCCGATGTTAAGCGTGGTGATATTTTTTCTACTGCACAAGAATATGCGCAAGGTCATTTTTCAGGTGATTTTGAGGCAGATTTTCTTACTATCAACCCATATATGGGACTAGATGCTATTGAACCTTATTTCCCATATTTAGATAATGGAGAAAAAGGATTATTTATCCTAGCAAAAACTTCTAATCCAAGCTCACAAGACTTCCAGGAATTAGTAGTTGAAGGACAACCTCTTTACCTGCATGTTGCCAGGAAAATTGAGGAATGGGGAGAGAAATTTAGAGGTAAGTACAATTATAGTACCATTGGGGCAGTGGTAGGATTAACCTACCCTGAAGAATTCATCAAAATAAAAAACGTAGCCCGGCACACGTTTTTCCTTATTCCTGGCTATGGAGCACAGGGAGGTACCGGGAAAGACTTTTCCAGAATATTTAAAAATAATATTAATGCAGTTATCAATTCATCTCGTGGGATAATTGCTGCTCATAAAGGTCTTGATGAAACAGACAATTTTGTTACTATTACCAGAGAAAAAGTTTTGAAAATGAAAAAGGATATAAGCCAATGGCGCTAGTTTCTTTTAATAAACCCTTGAAAAATAATTATTATCTCTTAAAAATTGCAGGTAAATACCATGCTCAGATAGGGCAATTTTTTATGATTAGAAAAAATAGTCAGGAAATGTTTTTAAGCCGGCCAATGAGTGTTTATGATTTAGAGGAGGATGGAGTTACCTTCCTCTACTGCATAAGCGGCAAAGGAACGGCTGTTTTAGCAAAATGTAGAATTGGTGATGAAATTACTATTAATGGCCCATATGGTAACGGATTCCCCACAAATATATCAGGAAATCTAGCTTTGGTTGGAGGAGGAACAGGTATTGCCCCCCTCTTCTATGCTTTAAAAAAATTACAAGGTAATCCTGAAGTTAAAAACATTGATGTTTTCTTAGGTTTACAGCAAAAAAATGTTTTCGAATCTTATTTTCAAAAATTATCCAATCTTCTGGAGATAAACTATGGAGGATATATTACAGATTATATTCCATATCAGAAATATAATATAATTTTCAGTTGCGGACCAGAAATCATGATGCGAAAAATAGAAGAAAAAGCCCGAAATTATAATATCAAACATTATCTTTCTCTGGAAAAGAGAATGGCTTGCGGAGTAGGGGCTTGTTTGGTTTGTTCCTGTCAAACAAAAAATGGTAATGCTAGAGTATGCAAAGATGGACCTGTTTTTCTGGGAAAGGATATCTTTTATGAATAACCCCTTACAATTACCTTTTTTAAATTTTTTATTAAAAAACCCTCTTTTTATGGCTTCAGGTACCTTCGGTTTTGGTCGTGAATATGCTGAATTGTACGAAATTGAAAAATTAGGCGGAATTGTCAGCAAAGGTTTAACTCTGCAACCCAGATCCGGCAACAAAGGTATCCGTGTCTGGGAAACTGAGTCTTTAATGATGAATAGTGTAGGATTGGAAAATCCAGGAATTGAGCAGTTTATACAAAAAGAGCTTCCTTATATGAAATCACTAAACTTGGTACATGTAATAAATATAAGTGGTTCCAGTTTAAATGATTATATTTCAGCGTGTGAAAAAATATCCCTGGAAAAAGTAGATATGATTGAATTAAATATTTCCTGTCCCAATATAAAGGAAAATAATATTCCTTTTGGTATTAAAGAAAATACTACCCGTGAAGTAGTTAAAGAAACCAGAAATGTTGTAAACTGCCCTTTAATGATAAAATTAAGTCCCGATGCCGATGATATTGTCAGAATTGCCCAGGTGTGCCAGGAAGAAGGGGCTGATGCTGTTTCACTAATAAACACTGTCAGGTCTTTAGCTATAGATGTAATCCAAAAAAGAAAGGTTTTTGAGAATACCTATGCAGGATTGTCAGGTCCATGTATTAAACCGATTGCCCTGAGAATGGTACATGAAGTATCGCATAATATTTCTATCCCGGTAATGGGTATTGGAGGAATTATGAGTGCAGAGGATGTTTTAGAATTCCTGATGGCAGGAGCACAAGCTGTCCAGATAGGAACAGCAAATTTTATTAATCCTAACATTGGTGAAAGAATACTTATAGACTTATATAATTATTTAGAAACAAACAAAATCTCTACTCTTAAAGAAATAGTTGGGATAATTTAATAGTAAGGATAATAAGGAGAATAATATGAATACCAAAATCTTGAATATTTTGAAAGAAACTGGTGCTTTACTAGAAGGCCATTTTCTGCTTTCTTCAGGCAAGCATTCCCGTCAGTATGTGCAATGTGCACAAGCCTTAAGGTTCCCCTGGCATGCGGAGCAGATAATGAAAATAATATGTGCAAAAATAAGTGATTTGAAAATTGATCTGATAGTGGGACCAGCCATTGGAGGAATTATTACTTCATATGAAATGGGTAGACAAATGAATGTGGAAACAATTTTCACTGAAAGGGTTGACAATACAGTTACTCTCAGAAGAGGTTTTACAGTAAAGAAAGGATCTAATATCTTGATAAGTGAAGATGTTGTCACCACTGGTAAATCTACTTTAGAGGTGAAAAATTTAGTCTCTGAATTAGGAGGGAATGTCCTGGGTGTAGCCTGTATTGTAGACAGAAGATCAAAGCATGAAGACCTTGGCGTACCTGTTTTTAGCGGAATACAGCTTGATATTAAAATATATGATGAAAAAGACTGTCCACTTTGCCAGCAAGGCAGTAAGCCGGTTAAGCCTGGCAGCAGAAAATTTTTATCATAGTTTTTAGCTTTCATTGCTGGAATTGTTTTTATTGAAATGTTCTTTTTCTATTAAAAAGAGATCATAGTCATTTAATCCAAAATAATGACCGATTTCATGCATAACTACTCTTTTTATATCATTTTTAAGATCTGCAATATTGTTGTTTTTTCTTAAGATTGGTTTACGAAAAATAGTAATCCGATCAGGCATGACATTCCTATAATGAATTCCACGGCGAGTTACTGGAACTCCCTGATAGATACCCAAAAGCGAATATGGAGATTTATGCCCAAGCTTCTGGAGCATATCCTGATCGGGAAACTCTTCTACATAGATGGCAATATTTTCCATTTTTTCTCTAAAATAGAATGGCAGTTCACTTATAGCTTTTTCCACTAATTCTTCAAATTCTTTTTTACTTATCATAACATATTGTTTTTCTCATCTTTCTTATCATATATATCCATCATTGCTTTGTTTTCCAATTAAAGCAACAAAATCGGCGATCAGTTCTTTCTGAAAATGCTTTTTCATGTCACGGGCTGTAACATTCATAACGGCTAGGGGCTTTTGAGTTGCCAGCTTTTCCATTGCTGAAAATATCGGACCGGGATCTGAACCCATACTGGTACAGAAGAAGGCAACTTTTTTAAATTTAGAATTGTATTCCTGTAAAAAACTTCTCACAGGAGATGATACATTGCCAGCCCAAACGGGGGTACCTATAATTATTAGATCAAAATTAGCCGGATCTTTTTCTAATTTATCAATAGTTGTTGTTTGTTTGAGATAAGCTTCATTACCGCTGGAAATAAAACCAAAAATGCCTGCCCTGTTTTTTTGATCACTAATTTTTTGGAGTTCTGCATTAATTTTAAGAGCAACCTGTTCAGCGATTTTTTCTGTCTTACCGGAACGAGAATAATATGTTATTAATATTTTCATCTTTTTTACCTCTAATCAGATCCAGTTTGAAATATTTATTTTATTTTAAATATTTACTTATTATTTTATTTTTTACTGAACCAATGAATCTCTCCCTGGTTAATATGTATATTGCCCTGAGAAAAATTATAAAGATTACTGACAAGCCATTCCTTTAAATTGTCTGGCAGAAGAACCATTATTTTTACTTTTTCTCGGTAATCTATTTTTTCTATTCTGCCAGACTGACTTTCTATTAACTGTATTATATTACCCAGAATTTGATAATCAATATTTTCGAAAATGTACTCTCTCAGGGGATATTTTTTAATTTTTCCTGCTGATTGAATGCCTATTAACGCTGTTTCCCTATAAGCTTTGATTAGTCCGCTGATTCCCAGTTTTATTCCTCCAAAATAACGGGTTACAATTACCATTACATTTGTTACCATTTCTTTTCTAATCGCTTGTAAAATAGGAGGACCAGCAGAATTAGCTGGTTCTCCCCCATCAGAATAATGGGACAGGGATCTATTGGTATAGCCAATTTGATAGGCCCAGCAATGATGATTTGCATCCGGGAATTCCTGTGTTATTTCTTTTAAAAACTGTTTTATTTCATCTTCTTTTTCAACTTCTTTTACTGTTGCTATAAAACGGCTTTTTTTAATGATATTTTTTATTTGTACCGGCATCTCAATAGTTTGTTGGTATTTAACTGAAGAATTCATTTTAATTTCTTTCTTTGTACATTTACTATATCCTATTTTCCCTTAGTCTTTACTAACATCTTTCCACTTTATTGTTCTATCCCTTTGGATAAGTATCCTAGTATCCCATTATATTAATTGTATCGTTATACTGCTGTTGAGGAAATAATTTTTGCACCTGCATTTTCCAATTCAGAATAATACTGTTTAATCTCTTCTTCTTTTTCAGAAAAAGGAGCAATGGCATCTTTTAACATATAGACATTAAGTCTTTTTTCTAAGGCATCCAGAACTGTGGATTTCACGCAAAACTCTAATGCTATTCCACAAATGTATAAGTCAGTTATTCCTTTTTCTTGTAGATGTTCTATCAAGTTTATATTGTTGGCCTCAAATGCTGAATATCCATCATCTTTATTGCTGGTTCCTTTATATAGAATTTGATTTATTTTTTCTTGATCTAAATCAAAAGGGAAAGCAGCCCCTGTTGTACCTGCAACACAATGAGGTGGCCATTTTTTAAAATGAACAGATTCCTGGGGGTGACAATCCTTAGAGGCCATACTATAATCAAACTTTTGTAATAACTTATTTATAATTGGAATAATCCTTTCAGCTTTGTTGACTGCAAGAGAACCATTTCTAATAAAATCATTTTGCACATCAATTATCAATAAAGCTTTCATTTTCCCCTCCTGACAATTCCTTTATGACAAGTTTTTTATTTTTAGTTTTTTTATTATATGTTATTTTTTTATTTTTCCAAATTTTGGGCTAATTTTTTAAGATATTGATAACTATTGTTTATTCTTTCAAATAAATCCGTTGATATGCTGTTCTGCTCCCACTCCAAACCGAGAGAGGTTTGTCTATTTTTAGCACCCCAAAATATTCCTCCCAGAAAAGCTGCACTATAATGCCAGTCTCCACTTATTAAAGCCAGTACTGACAAAGCTCCAGAAGAAAGAGCCGGTGCAATATATGGTTTAAAACCAGTTCTTCTGATGGCAATATTTGCCTGCAGTACCTTTTTAGATAAAACAATTGATTGTTGATGGTTGTAATCTTCCATATTGTCTGCAATAACCAGCCCTTTTCCATGAGGGCCAAATACACGGCCTTTTTCAAGATAAAGTCTGGTCTTTTTATTTTTATTTGCATAATAAACAGCCCTGCCATGCATTACTCCTAATCCAAATCCTCTAATTTGATCAGGGCTAAGACCTTCCCCATCCAAAATGCCTTTTTCGTTCCGATTGCTTGTTAAAAAAGCACTTTGGCACAATAAATCAACAGGATCGGAAACAACTGCAAAAATACCGTTATAACCTAACTTTCTAGCTTGTTGGGCATAGATATTAATAATTCCTGAGTTGGCAGTAAATTGCATCATTCTAACATCTTTTATTTTTTGTCCTGGTGGAGGAACCCCTATAGAAATACAGAATATGACCATATCTGCTTCAAATATTTTATTTTCTTTAATTATTTTTACATTAGGCATGTCAATTTTTGAGGAGCTATCTACTATCTGATTTACTTCTTGTTCCCAACGCGAAAGAGCTTGTTCATTTGTATCAAAAATGCCTATTTCAGTAATTTTTTCACTTCCAATCAAGCGCAATGCAGTCAACAAAGTACCACCTACATTACCTAAACCAATAATATTTACCTTCCACCTGGCCGGTTTTTCCCATTTTAGAATTTTCTTCCATCCAGGATGATTATAATTTATAAAGCCAATTTCTCTATCTTTTATCTTTTTTTTAATCCAGCCAGGTAAACAGTCAAAATCATCATTATCACCATAAGTATTTTTTAATATACTTATATCTTCCTGTCCTTTCAACTGACCAGGGTGAATCAAGACGCTTTTAGGACTTACTTTTCCCCATTCTTGCCTATCCAGATAATAGAGAAATTTTTTTTGGTGGACAACCGGATCATCATTTTTTATTGTTACCAGTTTCTTTATTTTATACTTTGAAAAAAGTAATTTATTGGAATATCGATAGTAGTAAATCATAAAACCTCCTTTCTATTAGAAAATTCCTGGGAATTGGGATAAAGTAGCATATCTTCCTTTTTTGCTTTCTTTTCTCTTTCCCAGCTTCTCTGCAATAATTCCAGATTGTTTTCCAGGTAAAGAGATACAGTCAGGGCAAGATCATAGTGAATGCTTTTACCCTGATCAGGATACCTGGGATAGATGCATACTTCTCCCAAATGTCCTAATGTTAACTTGCGATGATAGATTTCCTGGTATTCTTCTTCTAAAGCCAGAATAATATTGATGGCATTTTCAATACTGATTTCAGAAAAACGATAAATAGTCTCTGATTTAACTCCTTTTAGAAAGACTGGGTAGGCATATGGTAAAATCATATTGATTGAACGAACCAAATTCCCCTGATCCGGTTCCTGACGAAACAAACCATCTCCTCCGATAAAAGGGCATAGATCACTTTCATTAAACCATACTCGTAAATTAGGAATAAAATAAGCGCTATCTACAGAACGTTTTTGCATCATGGCCAATTCTTTTCCTCTTCCTGATATTAAGCCAACAATAATTTTATGAACTTTTATTTTTTCTTTCTGTAAAAGAGGACTGATTGCCTTAAGGCGATATCCTTTGTGCAGTAAATCATCAATTAATAGTACCGGCTTATTGAAAGACTTGATCATTTTTACCTGGTTTTCCAAACTCATATAATTAGAAAATGCATCGATTTTAAAATGTTGCATATCTGGTGTAAATATTTTATCAGTATGTAATGACTTTGTAACTGTATTGGGGACAACCATTTTATGTAATATTTTTCCAAAAGGAACACACATCAATGGGCCTGATGCATTAACTTCGCTCTGTACAATCGAAACACCATTTTCATGACATACTTTTTTTACAATTGACTGGTTAACAATATCCATATTAAAAGGTATCAACAAATGACCTGGATATAATTGAGTCATCGCCTTCAGCATACTTTTACGAGCATTGTATATTGCCTGAATTATTCTCTTATTCTTTACAAAAGGCTCTTTTATAAGAGTTTCTATATCCAGATTTACTGTGCTAGGCTTACGGATATCAACTGCCAGAATAGGATAATTCTTATTGCTGACCGGTATCTCTGTAAAACCATACAACTCCATTAATTCCACTAAGCCTTTGTTGTCCATTAAAGGAATCATATTTTTAAAAATGGCATAATCATAATCTTTTTGCACACAAAAAGTAAGCGTCTGGGTTAATATGATTTGCCTTAGCTGGTTTAAATGTAGTTCATCTTTGATGCTATCTGTTATAAAAACTCCGTCTATGATAATAGTTCTCCCAGTAGCATAATCTCTTATAAACTGGGTAATATTGTTATCCTGAAATTCGTGATAAAACAAACTTGACCTTACCCAGTGTACTGCTGCAAAACCAAGTTTCCTTTCTTTTTTGAGAGTATCTTTTAATATAATGAGCCGGGGATTTTGTTTTTTCCTTAATAATTTTAAGCATTTTTCCACTTCCGACTTCAAATTATCAGGGAATATATCTTCAACTAAAGATTGGATAAAAGAATCTTTAAATTTCTCTATTATTTCTATTTCAGTAAAAACTTTTTGCAGTGTTGCCTTGAATTGGGGTTCACGCTGGTATAAACTGTGTTGATAGATGAATCTTTCTGCAAGAGGATCAACTAACCCGGTTATATCCCGGTGATTATCAATATTTTTTCTTATCAGGCTTGAGCTTATTTCTTCAAAAGGAGTTTCTAAATTTAATTGAATAACTTCTGCTTTTATTTTATTCATTATTGATAAATATTTATCTTTTTGTTCACTGCTTAAATGAAAAGGTTTTCGGCTAAAGATAATGTGAGGGAAATGCATTATAGAATCGATATTATTGCTTTCTGAATAAGCTGAAGCATTTAACAATACATCACTTCCGGCAACAATGTATATTTTTGAAAATGGAAACTGCTTTTTCAGTAATTTAAGATTAGTAGGATTTGCAATATTATTAGGCAGATTTTCAGGATATAAATAAACATCTAATTCATCAGCAATTGACATATTAATTAAATTTTTTCTATAAAGATGAGGTTGGGTTCTTTTAGACCAGGAATACTCATCTACAGACAAATATACTTCTATTCCCATCTTTTCAATTTCTTTTACTATTTCTTTATGACTGGTGGAAAAAGGGTCAAATGACCCTGGGAAAAAGGCCACTTTGGTAGGAACTGCCAGCTTTAAGGAGCCTTCAAAAAAGATATAATCAGACATATATACATATATCTGGTGCAATGCAACAGTATTTGTAAAAAATAATAGTGAGTCCTGAATTGAGATAGAGGACAATAGATTTAATAATTTTTTTGCGATAAAACGTAAAATAACACTCTTTTCCCTGAGAGTGAGATGCTCTGAGGCAAATATCTCTCTGCCTATAGCATGTGAAGTAATCCTTTTTACCGGTGAATCCTGATGTACCAAACCATTCATCAAAATCCCTAACATTCTCTTTAATCTATCTTCTACCTTCTCTGAACTTTCATTATATCTGCTTTGATAAGGAGCATACCTGCTAATAGCCACAGCAATTGTTCTCAAAAGCAGAACACTGATCCACTGATCGGATATTTTTGTTTTTTGCTCAAATTCAGCAATAAATTCATCTATCTCACCAGGCGGCAAGAAAGGAATTAATTGTCCTAAATAATATGGAATATATTTTGTATACTGATAGTCATCAATCTCCAAAGCCTTCAACAATTCAATTGCAATATCATTTTTATGTTCCATATTTAAATATGGGATAATTTTAATTAAGGATTTACCAGCATAATTTCTGATAGATTCATGACTACTTACTTTCAGGATATTACAAAAATGCAGAGCTGTATAGACAGCTTCTTTTCTGTCCGTTTTTGCCTTTTCTAGAAGTATGTCAATTTGTATTTTTTTGATTATAGGGTCAGTAGATGTTTTTAAATTGGTTAAATACATTCGATCAATTTTCTCTTTGTCCTGCTGACAATACTCTTGAAAACGTTTAGGCAAATACTGATTATTCTTTGTCTTGGTTAGCAATTTGTAACATAGATAATTTTCTACAGGGAAAACAGATTTGTCAGGTTTATTAATTAATAGAAATTGACATTTTTCTCGAAAAGGATCTTTTTCCGGTAATTTATCTATAATTTCTTCAATAACAGAGAGGGAATTCAATCTCAAAATATCATCTTTATGTTCGATAAATTGGTCTAGAAAATCTACTAAAACAGAATCTATATTTTCATTTAATAAGAACGGGATATATCTGATAGCCTGTAATAGACAAACTGCCTTATCTTTAGAAATCTGTTTATAAGTATACTTTTTATATATTCCATTGATAACCCTTCTGAAATCCCTTATTTGACGTCCCTGACTTTTCTCAAACAAGGCCTCAAATACAAAAGCAAGATTTTCTCTTACTCTGGCATAAATCATTTCAGGAACCTTATGTTTAGGCTCAATAATTTCTTGAATATATTTCCCTAACAAGTTATAGCTTTTTATTTTAGATGATATTATCTCTACATTTTCAGGTATCTCTTTACGATATTTTTCATCAAAACCGGCAATTAAATAGCCAATTAATTTAGCACTTCTTCTTCTTATTCCTTCTTCCGGAAAAATTAGTTTTTCATATAAAAATCTTAAAGTGAATAATTTTTCTTTTTGATTAAGGTAAGTTGAATATTCAGAAAATATTCTTAAATAATCCTGAATATTCTGCCAATTCTTTTCACTTCGAGCAAGTTCTAATATTGAATTAACAGCAGGCTCATTTCTCAGCTGATACATTAAATTAAAACTGTGCTCTAAAGACAGTTGCTTGAGGTGTTTAATAATTTCTTCACCATGCAGTAAAGAATAGGAAACACTGTTTTTTGTTTTTTGTTTTTTTGTGTTATCAGAAAGGACTGGACAGGTTTCTATCCCCTTTTCAATCAAAAATTCTTCAAAATCCTGTAATTTGGCAAAAACTCTTTTGTACCTTCTCTCTTTTTGTCTGTCTAAATTATCTAATTTTTCTAAAATTATTCGAAATGAATCCTGTAAGGAATAAATATACATTTCCTGTGTTTGGGGAATATTTTTTACCCGAAAATCTGAGTATATTAATATCAAGGACTCTAAAGAAAGGTTTTCTAATTCCAGATCCCAAACAGAATGATTAACTGCAATATGGCCTATATAAGGAATATTTTGCCTCTGAAACCAGATATCAGTGTAATAATAATGCAAATATGGAACTTTTTCCTGTTCGTTGCTTTTACACCCATATTTACCTATATCGTGTCCGGCAGCGGCTCCGGATATGATACCTAAATCCAGAAACAGTCCCTGGCTTTTTAATTGTCTCGCCAGGCTTAAAGCTAGAGTATGCACACCACAGATATGATCACATGTATTGTACCCAAATATCTCTTTTCCTAAGACCATCATTTCGTATACAAACAATCTATTATATGCCTCTAAAAATTTTTGATATTCAGCAGGCTGTTCCAGGGAAGAAATTTCTTTCTCAGTTAAAAATAATAAAGGATAACTGGAAGCAGAATACTTCTTCTGAAGCTGATGAGGTTCGATTACCAGGAATCGATAAAATAAAAGAAAAATTGTAAATATTTTTTTCGTGGGAAGATTTATATTTTGAACTGCCGGGCTTGTTTCAGGAAAAGACAAAAATTGACAGTAATAATAAATCATTTCTAACCATTGCTTTGTATTAAGATTTTCATCTATTTCCCTCAATTTACCAATAACTAAACTTAAAATATCTTTTGCCTGTAATTTTTTTTGTTGTATCAGATTATTTAAGGTTTTGTTAAAATTAGCATCTTTTTTTATTACGGTAATATCTTTTTGTTTTAAGCCATGCCTTAATAGGATTTCATCTTTATTCAAATATTGTAAGATATCAATTGAGGTTAAATTTAATTCTTGATCATCCTTTGATAATTGCATTTTTCTTTTCCTGCTTATCTTAAAAATATAATTATTATAATACTATTTTACTATCTTTATCCTGGTTAGCAAATCAAATGCCTATTTTTATAAAAAATGACTGTGGTTCTTCTTGTAAAACACAATATAATAAGATGATTTTACTATTATTTTCTAAATATTGTATTTTTGTTTTAGTTAATATAAAATTATAAATTAAGCGGTATGATTTCCCTTTCTTTAACTTTGGAGGTTAAGATATGCCTAATTATACTTTTCAATGTCAGGATTGTTTTGCTAAAACAGAAATAAAGGCATCAATAAAAGATATGGAAAAAGGTGATTTTATTTGTGATAAATGCGGTAGTCATCACATTAAGAGAATTTTTGACGGATTTGGTTTATGTAAAGGAAACAATTTGTCAACCAATACTTCAGACTGTGCTTCCTGTCACAGTAAAAACTGTTCATCATGCAATCATTAATTATTAAAATAATGACTTAAAGGTCTAAAATGAAATTAACATTTGTTAGAGAAATGCAAAATATGGATCAGGAGGCTATCAATAAATATGGCTTTACTGAAGATATTTTAATGGAAAACGCCGGCTTGGCAGCATATCAGGTAATAGCTGAATATTTTAAAATCAAAAATACTTCTTTTTCTATTTTTTGCGGAACTGGCAATAATGGCGGAGATGGTCTGGTTTTAGCCAGGAAATTACATTCATGTGGCGCAAAAGTATGCTTATTTATTATTAATGATCCTCTTAAATATAGAAGAGCTGCCTTAAAAAACTGGGAAATAGTAAAGAAATTACAAATACCTGTCTTTACCAAAATAGTATTGGAAACAGCAAAAGCAAACATTAACCCAAACAGTATTATTGTTGATGCAATGTTTGGTACCGGTTTACAAAAAGATATCGAAGGAATCTATTATCAGATTATCAGTTTTATTAATCACCATCATAAACAACCAGTAATCAGTATAGATATACCCTCAGGTATTAACGGAGATAATGGTCAAATAATGGGAATTGCCATAAAGGCTGATCATACTATAACTTTTGGCCTACCTAAGATTGGCAATCTCCTCTACCCGGGTTTTTCTTATTGTGGGAAATTACATATCTCTCATATTTCTTTCCCTCCAGCTTTATATAATAAAGAAGAATTGAAAATAGAACTAAATACCCCTTCTCCTCTGCCTGCAAGGCCAGTAAATGGCCATAAAGGTACTTTTGGTAAAACTCTTTTTATATCAGGTGCTAGAAACTATCTTGGAGCTCCTGTTTTTTCATCATTATCTTTCTTAAAATGTGGTGGCGGATATTCACTCTTAGCCGCACCATCTTCTATTGTCCCCTATATTGGTACACAGGCTAAAGAGGTTGTGTATTTGCCTCAAAAAGAAACCAATAGCGGTACTATTGCTCTTGAAAATTATGATGAATTGCTAAAAAGGTCAGCAGAATCAAATATGGTGGTATTGGGGCCGGGGTTGTCTGTTGAACATGAAACCAGGCAATTAATAAAAAAATTGATTATTGATATTGAAAAACCTCTTTTACTTGATGGAGATGCCTTAACAGTGTTAAGTGAGAATATCAATATTCTGAACAATCGTATTTCTCCAACTATTTTAACTCCACACATAGGGGAAATGTCAAGACTGCTTAAAAAATCAACTGATGAAATTAAAGTGGAAGCTGTTAACTTTATGCAAGATTTTACCCAAAAGCATAATTGTTTTGCTGTTTTAAAAGGAGCCCATTCGCTAATATGCACACCAGAAGGCAAAGTTTTTCTCAATTTGACTGGTAACAGCGGCATGGCTACTGCTGGTTCGGGCGATGTGCTTACAGGGATTATCGCTGCCGTATTCAGTTTAGGTCTCCCTCTTGAATCAGCTGTCAGAGAAGCCGTTTTAATTCACGGATTTGCAGGAGATCTTGCTGCCAGAAAAAAAGGTGAAGACGGCATGATTGCTAGTGATATAATGAACTGTCTTCCGGTAGCTATGCAGATTTTTCGACAAATACAATTAAGTAAAGATACCTTTTTAGATGGTAAAATAAATGTTTTTTAAGATTTTTTAACTTTAATTTTTATAACCTAATTTTAAGTTTACTCTAAAAATTGATGGTATTCTTCTAAAAAATCGTCTAAAGACATATTTTCCCTATCTGACCGGTAAGCAGGTTTATTTTTTTCCTGAATAGCTTCTACATTCCATTTGTGATTAAAATAGATTGTAGAATCAGAATATTCCAGTTGGTAACTGTTCTTTAATTTTATTGCTCTTTGTGGAAACCCTTTTTCTTTAAATACCTCTGATATATGTGCACCTAAGCTTATTTTGCTCATCTCATGGGTTACCCGTAAATTTCCATACCGGTTATCCCATGATTGAACTTTCCATTCATTGTTAAAATAAACAGGAGATTTTCGATAATAGTAGATATATTTTTTTATATCTATTTTATCAGGGATACCCATAATCTTTTGCACTTCTTTCACTGTAAATCCAATTTTAATGGAACCATCTACATCTATAGGATTTAACAAAAAATTTTTTTCCTGTTTAATAAAAACATCGTCTATTGAAGACCAGCTGGATTCAGTCTGAAGCTTTTCTTCTTGTGCTATAGAGGATCCAGTGAAAATAAACAATAAAAACAAATAAAGGATAATGAGGAAAAGGTAACTGTTTTTTTTCATCTTTATTTAATTCTCCTATTTATTGAATCTAATATTTACTTTAACTAGCATTTTTTATTATTATACTAAATTTATATTAATTTTACCTAATCCTGAAAAAATTGTGATAAATATATTTTTTTTTGCAAAGTCAAAAGAAGTGTTATAATAGAAGCTGCCAATTCTATAAAAATCATTGCAATTAATTTTGTTTATAAACCCTTCAATCAGTAAGCATACACCTGTATCTTTTGGTAAATCAATAATAGTGTTTCCGATCCCTCCCATTAAATGTACAATAAGATCATCCCGATAGTTTCCAGTCAAATTAATAGTACTATCTCCAGTACCAATGGCCACTTTTAAAGAAGTAAGATTGATTTCACTGAAGTCTAGCTGATTATCTCCATTTCCAACAATAAGATCTAATTCCAAAGGAATCATATTATTAAAAAACAAAAACCAATCACTTTCTATTGTAGCAGAAATATTTTTTTGCTTATCTGTTTGTAGAATTTTCAATTTCCCTTTATGTCCTTCTGTTGAATAAATAACCTGAGGATTCCATTTTTCCAAATTAGATGAAAATTTGGAATTTAACAATTGCAGTTGTTGTACACCGGTAATATGTAAATTTCCTTTATAAATTACTACCTTTGCTTCTACTGTTTCTACTTCTTCTAATTCGATTTGGACAGTGCTTTCGGTTAATTCACCTGTCTTCCAGCAACCTGTAAAAGCAATAGAAAAGATGGATAATAGACATATCAAAAGTAGCACAGCAGATTTATTCTGCATAAAAATATCCTTAATTTATAAATATTTAAATTGATTCCAGCTGTTCTAAAAGTTCAGCAAATAAATTCATTGCTTCTGTTAATGGGTTCAAGGAAATCATATCTACCCCAGTTTGTTTTAAAATAGTAATTGGATACTCTGAACTTCCCTTACCAAGAAATCTCAGATATTCATCTACAGCAGTTTTTCCTTCTTGAAGTATTCTGCGAGAAAGTGCAATAGCTGATGCAAAGCCAGTAGAATATTTATATACATAAAAATCATAATAAAAATGAGGAAGTCGCGCCCATTCCATATGAATTTCTTTATCTATTACAACGCTATTTCCATAATATTTATAAATTAAATCAGCATATTGTTGAGAATACCATTCTGCAGTTAAGGAACCACCCTTTTCCTCGTATTGATGAATAATTTTTTCAAATTCAGCAAACATGGTTTGTCTGAAAAATGTTGTTCTGAATTGCTCCAAAAAATTATTTAATATTAAAAGTGTATCCTTTTTGCTTTCAGCATTATTTTTTATTATGTAATTAATCAATAAGGCTTCATTGGTAGTAGATGCAATTTCAGCTAAAAATATCGGGTAACCACTATAGATAAAAGGTTGCTCTTTATTGGTATAAAAGCTATGCAAAGAATGGCCTAACTCATGCGCCAAAGTAAAGACATCTTCCATGGTGCCCTGGTAGTTTAGTAAAATATATGGTTTACTCTTGTAGCTTCCAGTAGAATAAGCCCCGCTTGATTTTCCCTTATTCTCGTATACATCAATCCATCTTTCCTTAAATGCTTTTTTAACTATTTCTAAATATTCACTTCCCAGAGGCTGAAGTGCTGCAAGAATTAATTCCTGGGCTTTTGAATATTCTATCCGGTCTGTTTTTTCAGATAAAGCAGTGTACATATCATACATATAAAAATTTTTATATCCCAGCCGCTCTTTTTTCAACTGTATATATTTTTGTAACAATGAAACATTTTTATGGGCAATATTAATTAAATTATCATAAACAGCGATAGGAATATTATCTTCAAAAAGTGCAGCAGATAAACTGTTTTTATATTTCCTTACCTTATTAAAAAATCGATCTTTTTTTAGCTTGCCTGTTAATAAAGAAGCAAAGGTATGGCGATGTAGAAAGTATTGCTGGTAATATTTCCGAAAAACTCGTTTCCGAAAATTCCGATCTTTGTTTCGTAACAAAGAGACAAAATTACCCTGACTGATGGCTATATATTCTCCATTATGATTTTTTACTGAAGGAAATTTTAAATCTGCATTACTTAAAAGACCAAAAGTGTTTTCTGGAATCATACTCATTTCCCCAGCCTGTGCGATTATCTTTTCTTTTTCAGGGGAAAGAATGTGCTTTTTTTTGCGAAAAATACCTTGCAGATGATGCTGATATATTTTCAATTGCTCATTTTCAGCTATCCATTTCCCAATAGTTTTAGCATTCAGGGACAATATCCCCGGCTGAATAAATGACAAGCTATCTTCAATTTCTACCAATAAACTAGAAGCCTTATTATAAATTGATTGATTTTGGGTATCGTTATTATCTTCATCTTTTCGCATATGGGCATAAGTATAGACCTGATGGGCTAGATCCAATATTTTGTCTCTTGATTGCAGGCATTTTATGAAAGAAGTTGCTTCTTCTGTAAAACTATCTTTGTATTTGAGTAATTCATCAGCAAGTTTTTTTGTCCGCTGACAGTCTTCTTCCCATTCCTCTAATGACGAATACAATGATTGTATATCCCAGCGGGATTCTAATGGAATTTCCTCTCTGTTAGGGATTTTATTTTCGTTTTCATTATTGTTTTTCATGCATATCTCCAAAACATTAACAGTATAGAAACAATATCAATCAATCAATACTGGCAAATACCTTTTGTACATCTTTTTTTATAGCTGGTGAAGTTGTTAGAATAGATTTACCCCATAAATCAAACTGTTCACCTTTAATATTGGTAACAATTGCTCCAGCCTCTTGAGCAATTAAAACTGCTGCGGCCATATCCCAGGGAGAGAGCTGATAATGCCAGTATCCATCCAAAATACCAGCTCCAACATAACAAATTGCTAAACTGGCACAACCCAGAAACCGAAATAAATATCTGTCAACCTTCATTAATTTTTGTAATATATTTATATTTTTTTGGTAAAGCTTTGGTTCATGTCCCCAATCAGACGCTAAAATAGGCCTATTATTTTCTAAACTAAGCACACTAATTTCTTTGCCATTTTGATAGGCACCTTGATCTTTTCTGGCATAAAATAAGTCATTCCTGAGAGGGTCATATACCACACCGCATACAGGATGATTTTTTTTCCAGTAACCAATAGAAATAGTAAAAAACGGTATTTGTTTTACAAAATTTAGAGTTCCATCTATTGGGTCAATAATAAAAGCATGTTCATTTTTTATTATCTGGTTATCCTCTTCACCAATTATAGGAATATCAGGGAACCTTTTTTGCAATTCTTCTTTAATAATTCTTTGAGATTCCCGATCTATATCAGTTACTAAATCATGTTTATCTTTTTTGATAGATACACCAAATTCTCGACTTTGATAGTGATGCTGAACCAAACTTCCAGCCCTTAAGGAAATACTAATCATGCTTTCCAAAATATCATGTTTCATTATATCCTCTTATTATAAAAATTATACTTCCAGTTCATTTTCCTTAATTAAATGTTTTACTTTCTTTATGTCTTGCTGTATTTGCTCTAACTGTTGTTTTATTTTGTAACATAAATTTTCTTCTTTTAATTCCACTCCTGAAATTTCCATATCAGCCAATAAAAGGTTAAATTTATGTCTGATTTTTCTTACTTCTCTAACAATTTCATCTAACTGTAATACTTTGTTTTCATCTCTAAGTAATCCTTGAGTTACAATGTGGTTTTCCTGGATTAGGAATGTTTCTCCAATTGCCGGAATATATGTATCATAGGATAATTGTTCATTGACATTTTCTGCCATTGTTTCTGATTCACTTTTTTCACCATGTACAATAAAAACTTTAGCAGGTTTATTTTGAAATCCTTTCAACCACCATATCAGCTCATCTTTATCAGCATGAGAAGAAAAGCCATCAAGATAATATATTTCTGCCTTTACATCAACCATCTCTTCCATTATATCCAAAATCTTTTCTCCACTGATTAATTTTTTACCAATGGTTCCCTCTGCTTGATAACCAACAAAAATTATTGAAGATTTTTTTCTCCAAAGATTATCTCTAAGATGGTATTGTATTCTACCTCCATCACACATTCCACTAGCAGATATAATTATCTTACTCCTCTTGGACCGGCTGATTCTCTTAGAAGCCTTACTGGTTCTGGTCATTCTGAATGGTTGAAAATCAAGCAATTGATTGCTTGATTCCATTATTTTTAAATTCTTTTTTGCAAACTCTTGAGGGTTATTTCTATATATTTTAGTTGCTGCGATTGCTAAAGGACTATCTAAATAGAATCTCAATTTTCTTAGCTTTTTATCCTTGCCTTTCAAAGGCTTAATTTGCATATTATAATACTGACTAAGCTCATAAATTATATCCTGTGTTCTTTGTAAGGCAAAAGCAGGGATAATTACGTCTCCACCTCTCTTTAAAGTCTTATCAATGATAGAAAAGAATTTTTTTACCTCTTGCTTGTAAGGTCTATGTTTTCTTCCGCCGTAAGTTGACTCTATCACAACATAATCTGCATTTTTAATACGTTGGGGATTGCGTAGAAATGGTTTATTTTTTCTCCCTATATCCCCTGTAAAAACCCATTTGCATTCTTTATCATCTTCCCTGACCCATAATTCTATTATGGCAGACCCTAATACATGCCCGGCATCCTGCAGTCTGAAGCTTATATTTTCATCAATCCTGATTTTATATTGATATGGTATATCCCGGAAGAGCAGAAGGCTGTCTAGCGCATCTTCAATATCATATAGTGGTTCAATAAAAGGTTCTCCAGATCTTAATCTTCTTTGGTTTTCTTCTTCAGCATCTTCCTCCTGAATTTGTCCACTATCTGGGAGCATTACTGAGCATAATTCCATTGTTGGCTTAGTGCAATATACATTGCCGTGAAAACCTTCTCTGAAAAGTTGAGGGATTTTTCCAGAATGATCTATATGAGCATGAGTCAATATAACAAAATCAAGATCTTCAGGTCGAAATGGAAAAGGTGCATAGTTTAACCTGGTAATTGTTTCATCTCCACGGAATAAACCACAGTCAATTAAAAATTTTTTATATTTAGTCTGGATTAGATAGCATGATCCAGACACTAAACGGTTTGCGCCTAAAAAGCTTATTTTCATATAATATATTCCTCCATAAGATAGCCTATTAACAGCTATTAATTATTCTATTAATTTAATTGTTTCACTATAAAAATTAAACATTTATTATACCTTACTTCTTGTTCTTTTAGCAACAGGTATTTCGTATCAAACCTTTTCTCCCGAATATTATGTTATTAAATATATAATTAATAATATTATTTAAAAATCTTATTCTGAAATGATTAAATTTTAACCTAATTTACCATAAAATATTCCTCATTTCTACTGCCTGGTAATTAAAAAAACTGCTTATTTTTTAATTATTTTTAAAAAAATATAGATTTTACTTTCATAACAGAAGAAAATATATTAAAATAGTAAAATTATACAAAAATATTATTAGCTATGTAGATACTGAAAAGATTTTATTTTGTAGGAAAGGTGATAATCATGAAAGGACCTGATTTTCAAATTACCCAAAAAGCTGCTGCAATTCCCTCCTTTATTGCCATGGATGTTATGGAAAAAGCTCAGCAATTAGAACTAAACGGGCAGAACATTATCCACATGGAAGTTGGAGAGCCTGATTTTGAAACCCCAGAAGCTATCAAAAAGGCAGCAATTAAAGCAATTAAAACAGGTGATACTCATTATACTAACAGCATGGGAAAGCTTGAATTTAGAGAAGAAATTTGCAGATACTACCAAAGAAAATACCAGGCAAATATTTCTCCTGAACAAATTATAGTTACCTCAGGTACTTCTCCAGCCATGTATCTTATTTTTTCCTCAGTTTTAGAAGCAGGAGATGAAGTAATCCTACCAGATCCACATTATGCCTGCTATCCAAAAATCATCAGTTTTTTGGGAGCAACACCTGTTTTTGTACCTGTTTTCGAAGAAAACGGTTTTAAATATGATATTGAAAGAATAAAAAAATATATAACGCCAAAAACTAAAATGATTATGGTTAATTCTCCTGGCAATCCCACAGGCACAGTTTACACTGCTGCTGAAATGGAATCTATTGCTGGTTTAGGTTATTATGTTCTTTCAGACGAAATATATCATGGTCTGGTTTACCAGGGAGAAGAACATTCTATGCTTGAATATACTGGAAATACTTTTATTTTAGATGGGTTTTCTAAACGATATGCAATGACTGGATGGCGTTTAGGGTATTTGGTTTCTCCTAAAGAATATATTCGCCCTCTGCAAAAAATACAACAAAATTTCTTTATTTGCGCAAACTCTTTCGCTCAAACTGCTGGTCTGGCTGCATTAAAAGAATGTGATGAAGATGTCAGAAAAATGAATGTGGTTTATAATCAAAGACGTATTTATCTGCTGAAAAAGTTGCAAGAAATAGGCATTCCTGTCAAGTCTGAGCCAACCGGTGCTTTTTACGTTTTGGCTAATATTAAAAAATATTCAAATGATTCATTTAAAATAGCCTTTGATATTTTAGAAAAAGCTAAAGTCGCTCTTACTCCGGGTATTGATTTTGGAAAAAATGCTGAAGGTTATGTAAGAATATCCTATGCAACATCTATGGATAAAATTGAAGAAGGAATGAATCGCTTACAAAAATACTTCCAGCAACACTAATGCATTACCCGCCATATTTAAAATGCAGTTATATTATTCTTAATGTAACTGCATTTTAAATATGGTCATTACAAGCTAATATATTTTTATCTCTTCCGCATCATTCATATTAAAAGCTGTTTTGTCAAAACGTATTTGGCTTATTAATATAAATACCAGGGTTGATATTATTAAACACCAGATACCAGGCCAGATGCCTAACGGAAAATAGCCGGTAAAATACATTGTAATTGTCGCCAGACCACCACTTATAATACTACTAATTGCTGCTACTTTATCCCCTTTTTGCCAGAAAATGCCAAAATAACTAGGGACCAATGCTAATAAGCCTGCTGAAGACATTACAGATAATTCTACAATAATACCAAATCTTCCCAAGGAAAAGAAAAATGCTGCCATAGAAATGACAGGTACCATTATTTTCCCAAATAACAATCTTTTATCTTCTCCTGCAGAAAACAATTTTCCATAAATATCTACCGTGCACATTGAGCTTAAAGTAAGGATGATAGAATTAACTGTAGAAACAGAGGCAGCTACGATTCCTAAAAAAACTACCAGCGCCAAAAAAACAGGTGTTTTTTCCAAAATCATGGGAGTTATCAAATCGGTATTAGTAATTTGCGGGAAAATATGTTTAGCTGCTAATCCTAAATGCACCACTATAAGAGTATAAAACAAACCAAAAATAGAAAAACCGGCAATCATAATTTTCAGACTCTTTTTATTACGAGAAATAAACATTCTTTGGGCTACTTGCGGGTTAGTTAATGCAAAAAATAACCATGGTATGGTTAAACCAAGAAATCTTTGATAATTCATTTTACTGGCATTTAACATATCAGCATGCTCATTTTGCATAATCTGAAAAAACTGGCTAAAACCTCCAAAAAAGTGATTCATCACATATATTAAAAGAATAATTGATGAAATAAACATGATAAGTGATTGTAGGGTATCTGTCCAGGCTACTGAGCGCATTCCTGCCCATAAGGTAAAAACAAGCACGATTATCAAAGTAAGAAATACACCTCTTTCATAAGAGATACCAGTTAATGTTTCCAATAAATAGCCAATCCCGGTAAATTGAACAGACATATATGGTATTAACATTAAAAGGGAAAATATTGTAGTGATTCCGCCTAACAACTGACTTCCGTAAGCTTTGCCAAGCAATTCAGATGGAGTAATGCAATTATATTTTCTGCTCATTGACCAGAAATAAGGGGCAAACAAAACAAGCAATAAGATTGTCCCCATTAGATATGATAATTCGAATCCCATTGTGCTAATGCCAAAAGTGTAAGTCATTCCCACCAATCCCACCATCATAAAAGCACTATAGGTTGTGGCGCTGTAAGTCATGGCTGCCACAAAACCACCAATTGTTCTATTTGCAATAAAATACTCGGCAATTCCAGGTCCGGTCTTCTTCCTGGCAGTAAAAGAAATATAGCAACCTATAACAAACCAAATAAAAATTCCTAAAAGCATAATTGATGAGCGTGTCATTTTATACCTCCAAGCACTATAAGTCCATATAATATAGTTATTACCGGCAAGATAATCCAGAGCAAATATGAACCAGTAAAAGTGGATGGTAATAAATAAGGTACTGTCAGGCTTGTAAGAATCAATACAATAAAAATAAATAAAGGCTTTTTGATATTTTTAAAATTAATTTTGATCATTCTTTTCCTCATTGATATTTATTCAAAATAGAACGTTTCATAATTTACTGCCATTCAGAAATATACTCTGTCAGATGTTTATTTTGATTCAATTGAACTAAAATAAAGCCAATTTTTTTATGATAATGAACGATACTATAAGATGCAGTATCCAGATGAATATGCCAGAAATAAGGGCTGTTCATTCCTATACAGGAAGCAATCAAGGGTTTAATAACAGCTCGATGGGATACTAATATTACTGTTTTTCCGAAATAATCATTTGCGATTTTATCAAGACCCTCTCTGGCTCTTTTCTGTACTTGAATAAGTGACTCCATTCCCGGTAAATTTAAGGTCTCAGGTTCTGTTAACCATATTTGCCAATCATGAGGATATTCCTGAGCAATATAATCTTTTGATTTTCCTTCCCATGGACCCAATTCAATATTATTTAAGTCAGTTCTTTCTTCTATTTCTACATTGCACTGTAACCTGATTGCTTCAGCAGTCTGCTTTGCTCGAGCCAGAGGACTGGTAAATATTTTTTGGGGTTTGAAAGATATCATTTCTTTTGCAAGAGAATGAGCCTGTTTGATTCCTGTTTTATTTAAAGGGAAGTCACTTCTGCCTCGAAACAAACCTTCTCTATTCCCTTTACATTCTCCATGCCTGACAATAATAATAGTTGTTCTATCTGTTAATATTTTTACCATTTTATTAACCTTTGTTTTTGATTGCAAAATATTTAATTGCAACTATTCTATAGATAACAACGAAAAAAATCAAATATTTTTAAAATATGCTTATTCCCTTTCCTTGCTAAAAAACAAGTTATTAATAATTGTTCCCAGCCCCAGGAAATAAAAAACAGGTAGGATTATCCTTAAAATTGGAGTAATCATAAATAATTCCAATATTAACAGGCCAATAAACATTATTAATATGGGAGATTTATTTTTAATATTGATTTTATTTAATAAGATATCTCCTAATGCATATTTTATTGCTAATCCACCCAGATATCCAATAAATAAAGAAAGTAAAATTAATATTGGAATAAGGGGTATGCCTAGAATGGTTAACCCTAAAAAAATAATGAGAATTGGCATACTGAATAATACTATTATCCCCAGAAAAAGATTTTTCCATGGTCTTTCCTGAACTGATCTGGCATAATACATTATTTTGTTAGGCATTAAAAGAACAAAGAAAATGGCTAAAAATAATTTTGTTATAAACTGAAAAACAAGAGAAAGTATTGGCAATTCCAAATAATAAAATGGATGCCAAGAAAATTTATTGACATTTTTAAATAGTGGAAATTTTGATAAATCTGGAATAATTTTTACTTCTTTTATTCCTCCCCAGACCATAGAGCCATAACTTTGCAATACATCACCATTAATTGCAATGGCATTCCCTCTAACGGAACTGTTTTCCAATAAAACAATATCCCCGGCTAAAACAATCACATTTTCTTCAACTAATCCTTTAATATAAACAGGTTTCCCTATAGAGAAAACAGAACCTTCAACAATTCCATTTACTTCTATCTGGCCATTCAAGGAAAAGATATTAGAAGCTATTTCATTTTCTTGTAAAATTATATTTTCATTTATTTCAAATAATATATCTTTCTTAAGGAAAGCTTCGGCTGCAAATGATCTATCAATCATAAAAAAAGAGCAACAAATAAGGATGAGTATTATGGAATTCAGTGTCAATTGTTTTAGACAATTTTGAGCAATTATTTTCTTTTTTATTCTCACTTTTTTCTCTTTGCTGGAATTTTTTTAAAAATACCTTAACATACATTTACCGTATTTGTCCATTACCATAGATAATATATTTGTAAGTAGTTAATTCATTCACACCCATTGGTCCCCGGGCATGCAGTTTTTGAGTACTAATACCAATTTCTGCTCCCATACCAAACTCTGCCCCATCTGTAAATCTGCTGGAGGCATTCACAAAAACTGCTGCAGAATCTATTTCTTCTAAAAATTTTTGGGCATTTTGGTAATTATTGGTAACAATTACTTCTGAGTGGTGAGTACTGTATTTATTTATATGTTTAATTGCTTCATCAATATCTTGTACTACTTTGACTGCAATAATATAATCTAAATATTCAGTATACCAGTCATCTTCTGTGGCCAGTCGACAATTTGGATAATATTTTTTAACTTTTTCACACCCTCTTATTTCCACATTATGGTCTTGTAATTTTTTAATTATCCTTACCAGTATTTTTGGAGCAATGTCTGCAGATACTAATAAGCTCTCTGCAGCATTACAAACTGCTGGTCTGGTTGTTTTAGCGTTTACAACTATTTCTTCTGCCATTTTTTTATCAGCATCTTTGTCTATAAAAATATGGCAATTACCCTCCCCTGTTTCAATAACCGGAATGAGGGAATTGTTTACAACTGCTGATATTAACGATTTGCCACCTCTGGGAATAAGCACATCTATAAAATCCCTTTCTTTCATCATTTCTAAAACAACAGCACGACTAGTATTTTCCACTAATTGGATTACTTCTGGGCTAATACCAGTTTCCTGTAAACCATCTCTAAATATTTTAACTAAAGCCTTATTAGAGTTAATTGCTTCACTCCCTCCTCTTAAAACAACAGCATTACCAGCTTTGAAACATAAAGAAGAGGCATCAATGGTTACATTAGGTCTGGATTCATAAATTATACCAATAACACCCAGTGGAATTCTTTTTTTACCAATGTATAGACCATTTGGTCTTTTAATCATACCATCAACTTTCCCTATTGGGTCAGGCAATTGAGCCACCATTTTTAAGCCGCTACACATAGATTCTATTCTTTTGTCATCTAACACCAATCTGTCAATAAAAGCTGCGGGTTTATTTTGTTGCCGGGCATTTTGTAAATCAATTTTATTATTTTCTAAAATATATTCTTTTTCTTCCAATAATTTTCGGGCAATTCTGTCAATAGCTTCTTCTTTTTTGGCAGAAGAGCATTTTGCTATTTCTGATGATGCTGTTTTAGCTTTTCTACAAATACTTTTAATATCAGTCATTTTTACAATTCTCCTTTTCATTGTTGCCTTTTAAAAATACTGTGCCATTATTTTGTCCATGAATGAGCTCTATTATATGATGGGGTTTTTCTCCATGAATAATAGCTGCATGTATCCCATTATTAGTTGCTAATTTGGCAGCAGATATTTTTGTTTTCATGCCCCCGGTCCCAAAAGCAGATCCAGTCCCATAAGCAAAAGAACTAATTCTTTCATCAACACATTCTATAAGAGGTATTTTCTGGGCATCTTTATCCTGCCGAGGATCTCCGGAATAAAGTCCATCTGTATCTGACAACATTATCAATAAATCTGCCTTAATCAATACTGCTACTACTGCAGATAGAGTATCATTGTCCCCATAAACAATTTCTTCCACGGCAATAGTATCATTTTCATTAACAATCGGAACTGCTTTAAATCTAAAAAGAGCATTGAAGGTATTGGTAGTATTTAGTCTTTGAATACTATCTTCACAAGCTTGTCTGGTTAACAATATTTGAGCAACAGTAATATTGTGTTTACCAAAAAGATTCTCATAAATATTCATCAAAACTCCTTGTCCAATTGCAGCGGTTGCCTGTTTCTCTTCTAATTTTTTAGGTTTTTCGGTAAAAGACATACGGCTGGAACCAACTCCAATAGCCCCGGAAGATACAACAACTATTTCTTTGCCATCTTTATGTAAAGCAGCTATTACTTCAGAAATTTTTTCCAAAATTGATATATTAATTTTTTTATTACTTTTCATAATAGTTGAGGTTCCAATCTTTAATACGAGCCGTTTGCAATCTTTAAAATCAATCATTTGAATTACCTTTCTTTTTTTCTCTAATTGTTTTCAAAGTCGAATTTTATAAACTTTTTCATCAATTCAAAAAAAACAATCTCCCCGACCTCTTTTAATAGAGGCGAAAAGATTGTTCGCTATACCACCCTATTATTTTTATATGAAATAAGTTTGTATTGAAGTATTAACATGCTACTTCCCTGATAAAGGAAGAAGACCGTAAATGTTAAAAATAAATCAAAAGAGTGGGTTTTGAAATATTCATATAAGTGTGTAGCCTTTCAGCTTATAGGCTATACTCTCTGATCCTTTTTAATATTTCTACTATTCTCTTTCTAAGTCTCTATTTTTAAAATTATTATAAAGCATAATACAAATAAATAAATGTTCTGTCAATGTTAGTTATTTTTCTACATTTTTTTTAAAATCTTGATCATCTCCCATTATAGTAATAATAATATATTATTACAAAATTGTTTCAACTGGTTGGTCTATCGCTATGGAATCCTTTTCAACCGTACAATCAAAAGCCATTATTTTTACGTTAAGAGAATGAGCCCTTCTTAATGCTGTTCCAAATTCAGGGTCCATTTTATCATTAGGGCAAAAATATTTAACACCCTTCATTTGGATTACAAAAACTATATAACTATTATAACCTTCCTGGGAAGACTTGATAAGTTCCTGAATATGTCTTGTTCCTCTAATAGTAGGAGCATCCGGAAATTGAGCTATACAGTCTTTCTCAAGAGTAACTCCTTTTACTTCAATAAATCCCTTTTGGGATATATTTTCATACATTATATCGAAGCGTGAACTGCAATAACTGACTTCTCTTTTGAGTTTTAATAATGGATTTATCTGTAAAATATCTTTATTTTGGATAGCATTAGTCACCAGCAGGTTGGGTATTTGCGAATCAATATTTATTAAACAGGAATTTTTATACGCACTTATTAGAGAATATTGAGTTTTTCTTTTCTTGCTTTTGGCAACTTTTTCAAGATACACTTTTGTGCCGGGTATTAATATTTCTTTGCAGCGGCCTGAATTCCTAACATGCACAATTTCTATTTTTTTGTTTATTTTTACATGTGCCAAAAAACGATTTGGTCTATCAATAAATATTCCAGAAACAACATTCTTATAATACAAATAATTTCCTCATAAATTTAAAATAATTTTACTCTAATAATTTTCCCCAGTTAAAGAGGAAGTATTCCAAATATTCCTAATATTGCTATTCCTGTTCCAATAACACCCAAAAGTCCTAAATATTCCAATTCCTTTTTTAAATATTTAAAATAGGCAAAAAATGTAAAAAAAGAAAAAAACAATAGTTCATACGGATTTTTATGAACAAAACCCTGTATTCCCATTAAGCCGATAAAGCCTATAAATCCATGCCACCATAGAGGCGTTTTCTTTTTTAGTTGATTATTTTCCTGTTTTTTTTCTGTCATAAATATTTCCTTAGATATTAGTTTTTTTCCTGATTTTTTTTCGTATGATTATTGGGAAAAAGAAACAATTTGTCTACAGTTGCCAATTGGAGTGGTTGGACAAACCAATATTCCGGATAAGGTAAAATAGCTACTTTTTTATCTTGGGCAATATATTTATTTTTCTCATCTATTTTTTGTAATGTCTCTTGCATGAAATCCTGGTCAATATATTTCATAGCAAGATGATCTGCATTTTTTTGAAATTTTTTAATTAGCTGCCTGGCAAATAAAAAACCAATCTTTTCTGGTATTTTTAATATATTGCCAATCAATAAGAAAATACTGCCCAATACACAGGCAACGCATTTAGAAATTATCTGTTTTGTAAAATCTGCTAACCGCATAAATCCACGACCAAAATAAATAAAAATATAACCAATAGCTGAGTATAAATTTGTAATACCAGAGAGAAGATACCTTTTATAAGTATTTTTATAGAGATGAAATGATAATAGATATAGTAATATATATTCCATATCCTTATCATCAAGTTGTTCATTTTGATATGCATCAACAAGACCGGTAGTCAATCCAAGACAGTGATTATTAATTATATTAAATGATATGGCATTTAATTGACTGGTGTTTATTTTTAATACTTTAGGTATCTTTTTATTATAATTTAATCTTTCTGCTGTTTGATGAAGAAGTTTTTCTATTTTTTCATCAGCTATACTTTTCACGCTTCGAAAGACAATTGCCGATAGAAAAAAATTACTGAAAATAACACAAATTAAACCCGTGAGGATAATTTTCAGAAATATTTCAGCATTTAAAAATAACCCATCTGACCATGAATTAAAAATAATATAGGGATTAAAAAAGTAACTCATCCCTAAAAAAAGGAAGCTAATTATTAGCCATTCAATATGTTTTTTATATCGCAGCCAAAACACCTCCATCCACATAAATTATTTGTCCATTAACAAAATCAGATGCTGAAGAGGCTAAAAAAACAGCGGTCCCGATTAATTCTTCAGGATTTCCCCAACGGTTTGCAGGAGTCCTTTTCTTTAACCAGTGATCAAATTCCTGATCTTCTCTTAATGGGCGGGTCATCTCAGTTGCAAAATATCCTGGTCCAATACCATTTACTTGAATATTGTATTTTGCCCATTCGGTAGCCATATTTTTGGTGAGCATTTTTAAACCACCTTTAGAAGCACTATAAGCTCCTACAGATTCTCTCCCCAGTTCGCTCATAAGCGAACAAGTGTTAATTATTTTACCTTTTTTTCTTCTGATCATACTGGCAACCACTTGCTGACTTGTCAAAAAAGCACCTGTTAAATTAGTATCTATTACTGCCTGCCAGTCTTTTTCGTCAAGTTCCTGCAAGGACTTTCTTCTTTGTATACCTGCATTGTTAAAAAGAATATCAATGGGTCCTATTTTTTGCTCAATGCTTGCTATTTGTATATTGATTTGTTTCTTTTCGGTAACATCAAAAACAGAACCAAATACTTCAAAACCTTCATTTTTCAATTCACTAACTGTTCTATCCAGGTTTTCCTGGTTTCTACCATTAAGAATGATTTTAGCTCCAGCCATAGCCAATCCTCTGGCAATATTAAAACCTAAACCCCGACTGGAGCCTGTTATTAAAGCGTTTTTCCCTTTTAAAGAAAAAAGATCAAATAACATGAAACCCCCTGTATTTGAGAAAATATAAAATATACTGGAATTACTAAATATTTTAATTTTAATAAAACAAGTAAAAGTCTTATAATATCTTTGAAATATGCAAAGATAATTATATTTTATTATTTAGCTTAAATATAAATAAATATCTAAAAAACTGGCTTATATAAATTTAATTCAGGTTTTCCTTCTCGAAGTTCTGCTAATTGAGGTACTATTTTTGTAAAATGTGGAGATTTTCTGTGGCCTTCGATTGCTGCCAAGTCTTTCCATTCTTCAATAAATGCTACTGTGTTGACATTATTTATGTCTTCATATAAATCATAAGATACACATCCTGGTTCTTGTTGGCTTCCTTTTATCAGCTCAGCAGCCAGATTTTTAAATTCTTCTTTTTTACCTTCTTTAATGTTGGATTTTGATACAATTCTAATCATTTCTTGCTCCTTTTATTTTTTATCTTTATCCATAATATTACAGGAAAAATATTTTTCCAGTTAATAGCATTTTACCGCAGAGGCTTTAAAAGTCAAACAAACTTTTCTACCGATATTCAAATTCATTTCTTTAAATGATTCTTTTGTAATAACACTTACCAAGTGTACCCCAATATCAACTGCTAGTCTTATTAAATTATTTTGTTCAGAGATAGAGACAATTTTCCCTTGAAAGGAATTTCTGGCACTGGAAGAAAATTGTTCACATGATAAGATTATATCGCTGGGATCAATATAAATGTATGCAGTACCATACTTATGGGTAACTATTGAAAATTTTATTTTTTCATGTACACTCAACCATTGCTGGTTATTCTCATGGATAATGGTCCCTTTAAAAATATTTTCAGGAACATGGCTTACAATTTTTCCATCTAGTAAAGATATTATTTTATCGGCCAAACGATAAGCCTGAGAAAGATCATGAGTAGTAAAAATAACTGTTGTTTTTATTTCTTGGTTTATCTTCCTTATTATCCTTTCAATTACATCTATATAACGCTGATCAATATTAGAAGTAGGCTCATCCATAAAAAGAATATCCGGGTTTACGGCCAGAGATCTGGCAATTACTATTCTTTGAGCTTCTCCTCCAGAAAGTTTTTGGGCATCTCTGTTTTCAAATTCAAGCAATCCGACTATCTTTAAAGCTTCCCTGACCTTTCTTTGTTGTTCTTCAACAGAATAACCGCGAATTTTCAAACCATAAGCAACATTATTAAAGACAGTAGTCTGAAACAAAAAAGGTCTTTGATGCACTAGAGTCATTTGCCTTCTAATTTTAAGAATCTCAGAAGAGGAAGATTTAAAAACATCTTTTCCTTTAAAAAATAGTTGAGCCGATGTGGGCTTATCTAAAAGATTTAAAATATTAATCAAGGTAGTTTTGCCTGAGCCATTAGGGCCAACTATTGCATATATTTTGCTTTTTTCAAAATAAAGATCATCAATATCCAATACAATTCTTTCTTGATATATTTTTTGTAAATTTTTTACTTTTAATAATTTTTCTGCAGGCATTTCTGTTACCTTTTACTATAGTTTTTTATTTTGTAAATAACTTAAAAATATATTTATACTTAGAGAAATAAATAATAAAATGATTCCCAGTGCGATACCGAAACCAAATTCTCCTTTAGAGGTTTCTAATGAGATTGCAGTGGTCATTGTTCGAGTAGAACCTTTTATATTTCCTCCTAACATCATTGCAGCACCAACTTCTGCAATATTTCGACCAAACCCTACAATTACTGCTGACATAACTGCATATCGAGCCTCTTTGATAACTGTCCAGGCAGCCTGCAATTCTGTAGCACCCAGAGTTAAAGCAGTATTACGGACCTTGATATCTATTCCCTGTATTGCTGAATTGGTAAGGGCAATAACAATGGGCAAAGAAAGAACAAATTGTCCGATTATCACAGCAGTAGGAGTGTATATTAAACCAAAGTAGCCTAATGGGCCTACTCTAGAAATAAAAGAATAAATAAGCAAGCCAATCACCACGGTAGGAATCGCCAGAGCATTGTTTAATAATATTAAACTAATATTTTTACCCTTAAAATCTTTTATTGCCATTAAAAAACCTATAGGAACTCCAAAAAATGAAGCTAAGACAATTGCAAATGAAGATACTCTTAAAGAGAATAAAACAATTTGATATATTTCTTTATCGAATGAAAAAATTAAGATAACAGCTTTCTGCAGGCCATCTAATATAAATCTCAACTTAACACCTCAACCAGAATATTTATCTTTAATTAAAATGTTTTAGGGCAAGTATTTCTACTCGCCCTAAAACATTTTACCCTAGTTTTAATTTAAATAACAGTGAGAGCATATCATTTGTTAGATAGCATTTGGAAAAAACAAAACCTCGCCTTGAACCTTGAATTCACCAATAATTTTTTGACCCTCTATTGAAGTAATCCAGGCAATCAATTGCATAGCTTCCATATACTTAACATGAGGGTGTACTGCAGGATTAACTGCAATAATACCATACGGATTGAAGAGTCGTGCATCACCTTCTGATAGTATTACCAAATCCAGTTTATCTTTAGTTGCCAGATAAGTTCCTCTATCAGCCAGTACATATCCCATATTTTCATTAGCTACCAGTAAGGCTGCTTCCATTCCCTGTCCGATTTCCAGATACCAGTTTCCCTGAGGTTCGATACCGGCACTTTTCCATAATTCTAATTCTTTCATATGGGTTCCAGAATTATCACCACGAGATACAAAATGAACTAACTTTTCAGAAGAGGCAATCTTGGATAAAGCTGAAGCTGCATCAATTTCAATGCCAATGCCTGCTGGATCATCTGCAGGTCCAACTATTATAAAATCATTATACATAACATCTCTTCTATTTATTCCATATCCGTCAGCTACCATTTTATCTTCAGCTTCTCTAGCATGAACCAGAACTACATCAACATCCCCATTTTCGCCTAATTGTATAGCAGCTCCAGTCCCCACTGAAACAACGTCAACTTTAATATTATATTTTTCTTGAAAAGGTGGTAGTAAAATATCTAGTAATCCGGAATTTTCAGTACTGGTTGTTGTTGCTAATTTTATAGTAACATCCTCTGCATAAATAGGAGTAACACATGTAATTAATGCTAATATTATCAGAATTGATCTTATAATTATATTATTTTTCATATGTATAACTTTTTCCCTTTCTTTTTTTGTTTAATATAAAAACACATTTGTTATGAAAAGATCAGAAAATAAAAAAACCAACACTATGTTTGGTGTTGGCAAATATAATTATATTATCATGCCTCCTTTCCAAACACGGGAGGAATAAAAGTTTCCTTTTATTCCCTTTCGTCTATGCACCATGAAAAATTATTTTTTAGGTAACATAGCTCGGAGTTATAATTACAAAAATAATTTAGTTTGGTATTGATTATAATATGTTAACCTTAATTATGCAAGTTTAATCTTAGAAATTTTATTTAAATATTTTTTGTATTTAATATGAATATGTATGTAAATATGTAAATAAATATTTTAATAAATAAGTTATAATAAAAAGATTAATAATTTTGTTAGACAATATTTTTAAGTTATAATAAATACAAACTTAAAGGAAGTGAAGTGGTAAAAATGGAAAAAAAATTAACTAAAGCTGAAAAAGCATATAAGAACCTGGGTTTTATTAACAGCGGTGATGCCAGAATTATTCGTATTTTGGCAGAATTATTGGAGCCTATGCAACGTTTTCGTAATCAAAAAATAAACGACACAATTGTATTTTTTGGTTCTGCACGTACTAAATCTCCATCAGATGCTCGGGAATATCTTGAAAAAATTGAAAATAGAATTAGATTGTCTGAAAACAAAAAAAATGAAGAACTGCAGAGAGAACTAAAATATGCAAAGAATCAACTATTTCTTTCTAACTATTATAATGATGCGGTGGAATTATCGAAAAAATTAACTACCTGGTCAAAATCATTAAATGATAATTCTCGTTTCATAATTTGTTCTGGTGGTGGTTTTGGTATGATGGAAGCAGCCAATAAAGGCGCTAAAGAAGCTGATGGTAAATCAATTGGTTTAAATATAAGCATTCCCATGGAGCAATGCCCTAATCAATATATCTCTCCTGAATTGAATTTTGAATTTCATTATTTTTTCATGCGTAAATTCTGGTTTGTTTTTTTAGCAAAAGCACTGGTTATTTTCCCAGGTGGCTTTGGTACTCTTGATGAACTTTTTGAAGTTTTAACTTTGTTACAGACAAGAAAACTGACAAAACCCTTGCCCATTGTGATTTATGGGTCTGAGTACTGGAAAAAGGTAATTAATCTGCAGGCAATGATTGATTATGGAACCATCAGCCCTGCTGACTTGAATCTGTTAAAATTTTGTGACAGTGTTGACGATGCGTTTAATTACCTCTCTTCCGAATTAACAAAAATACATATTGATAAAAGATAAGGTTAATAATAATTTATCTAGCTAATCAGTATGAATAGGATGAATAGGAGGATCATAAAGAGAAATAAGATATTCCTTGCGCTTTTCTTTAAACTCTTGTAATTCATCATAATAGGAAGATTCAATTTCCAGTGGGCTGGCTTTTTTTTCGAGATAACGGCCTATTTTGGAATTGCCCATTATTTTATCGAACATAACAATATTATCAGCAGTACTTTTGGGTACATTAAAATCTCCCAGCATAAAAGCGTATGATAAAGCATAAATCCCGCTTCTGGCTGGATTAAAAGATGTTGGATCATATATTTCTAAGCGCACTCCGCCTGCTGTATCTTTATCTTCAGGAATATAAGATACTCCTTTTAACCCGGCATTATTAAGCAGTGAGGCAAATTGAATTGAATCAAGGCCTTTCCCGCCAATCCATTGAAATTTATCTCTTTGGAAAACACCAGTTCCTTCTCCTAATCCTGTTGCCATATATCCATATAAAGAAGTTAAATCAGGAATATTAGGAGAGGTTTGGACAAAAGGAAGTCCCGTATCCAAATAAGACATTCCTCTATGATATCCTTCCATGGTTATTACAACCAAGTCAGCTCCAATATTCCTATTATAAAATAAAGCCAGTTCTCCTACTGTCATACCATGAGCCATAGGAAGATTGTCTACCCCAACAAATGATTTGTACTCATTTTCCATGACAGGACCCTCTACAATTAAGCCCCCTAATGGGTTTGGACGATCTAAAACAATTATTTTTTTGTTGTATTTTTCTGCTGCTATCATGCAGTAATTTAAAGTTGACATATAAGTATAACTGCGAGCACCAATATCCTGAATATCAAATAAAAGCACTTCTACCTTTAATAACATTTCCTGTGTAGGCATTCTGGTACTGCCGTAAAGACTATAAACCGGTATATCATATTCGGGATGAATATAAGAATTTACCCATTCTCCCGCTTTCGCTGTACCATCAAGACCATGTTCGGGAGCATAAAGAGCAATAAGTTTAGCATGTTTATTGACAAGGAGATTCTCAATTAAGCTTACCCCCTTACTGTCAACTCCTGTTTGATTGGTAATTAAACCAACATTCTTACCATCAATAAGATGAATGTAATTATCTAATAACACTTCATTGCCTAATTTTACTATTGACATCTGGCTTTGTGACTGAATAGGAAAAGTTTGATATGTAAAAACTAAAAACAACATAATTAATAATGTTTTGAATATTGTTTTTTTCATCAAAAAATAATTATTTTTCTTATTTAGATTTATACCCATACCTTGTGAATCCTAATTATATTTCTCATTTCAGTTATATAAACCATATATAACTGGTTTAAAAATTTATTTTAAACTAAAATATAAAATTATGATAGGTATTAGAAAATATTTTTGACAATTCTGATAATATTTTATACTAAATAAGAATTATTATTTAAATTCCTTAACTATTTTAATATTCTATAATATAATATGTTATAATTAAATTGTTATTCAGTTCCTTGCAAATACTTGTATGCTTGCACACAGCTAATCTATTTTTCTTTGAATTTTTACTACTAAAAGGAGTTAATTACTGTGATTTTAAATATTTTTTAAAAAAATAATATTTTATTAACGGAAAGAATGGAGTATATTATGAATAAAAAAATTGCCTTTCAATCCGTAATCTTTGATTTGGATGGTGTTGTAACAAAAACTGCTACTGTTCATGCTCATGCATGGAAAAAAACCTTTGACGAATACCTTAATTTTAGAAAAGATTATTATAAAGAACCTTTTCAAGAATTCACCTATAAAAATGATTATCTAAAATATGTTGATGGCAAGCCTCGCTATGAAGGAGTAAAGAATTTTTTAGAATCACGTAATATTCATTTACCTTTTGGAAAGCCTTCTGACTCAGCAGAACAAGAGACCATATGCGGCATCGGGAATCGTAAAAATATTCTTTTCAAACAAGCACTAGAAGAAAAAGGGGCAGAAATTTTTGAATCTACCGTAAAACTTATTAAAGATTTGAAAAATAGTGGCATTAAAATTGGTGTCGCTTCTTCTTCTGAAAATTGTCAAGAAATATTGCAATCTGTAAATCTGGAGCAGCTATTTGAAACAAGAGTTGATGGTGTTATTTCCAAAAAACTTTCATTAAAGGGGAAGCCGGAGGGAGATATTTTTGTAACAGCAGCAAAAAACCTAAATTCTCTCCCTGAAAATTCAGTGGTAGTAGAAGATGCTTCATCTGGAGTGGAAGCTGGCAGGAATGGCGGATTTGGTTTAGTTATCGGGGTTGCTAGAGAGAATAATGAAAATGAACTGGCCACACATGGAGCAGATTTAATTGTTACAGACCTGGTAGAAATTGATATAAACGTAATAAATAATTGGTTTTATAGAAAACCAAAACCTTTTTTTGAAAATTATAATACCATCATAAACTCTCCAGAATTATTTTTCAAAAAACACTTTCCTGACAGAAATATACTTGTTAACCCCCATTATAATCTTTCTGGAAAATCCGTGATTGAAACTACTAAACAACTTGTCTTTTTCCTGGATTATGATGGTACCCTAACACCTATTGTGGAAAGCCCGGAACTGGCAGTTCTATCAAAAGACATGAAAGATATAATTGAAAATATAGCCAGTTTGCATACTGTAGCAGTAGTTAGCGGGCGGATGAGAGAAGATGTACAAAACTTGGTTGACATTAAAAATATTTTTTATGCTGGCAGCCATGGTTTTGATATTAAAGGACCTGGTGGCTTTACCATGATTCACCCTGTTGCTGAAAAAACTATTCCTTTAGTTGCAGAAATAATTGAAAAATTAAAAAATGAATTCCAAAATATAGAGGGTGCTTTAGTTGAAGAAAAAAAGTTTAGTGTGGCTGCACATTATCGGAAAGTTAAAAAAGAAAGTGACTTACAATATATTGAAAAAATTATAGAGCAAATCATAGAAGATCACAAAGAATTAAGAATGCTGAAAGGGAAAAAGGTATTTGAAATTTTACCAAATATAGATTGGGATAAAGGAAAGGCAATTCGATGGATTCTGGATGCTATGGGCTTATTATGGGAAAACACATCTACTTTTTATATAGGTGATGACACAACTGATGAGTATGCCTTCAGAACCTTAATCACAAGAGGAACTGCTATCATGGTAACTGATGATCCATTTAAACCATCAACTGCTGATTTCCAATTAAATTCTCCGGAAGAGGTAAAAAAATTCTTTGAAAAAATTATCAAAAATTCAAAAAAATAATAATTTTAATAATAATGGGTCTTCTCCCTGGTCTTTGGAATATTTCAATTTTGATCCCGGCCAGGAAAAATTAAGAGAAGCGTTATGCACATTGGGAAACGGCTATTTAGGAACCAGAGGAGCTTTCACCGAAGTCTCTTCTTCAAGAATTTTCTACCCTGGCACCTATATGGCAGGTGTTTTTAATAAATTAGACAGTCATATTGCCGGTAAAACTATTTCAAATGAAGATCTGGTTAATTGCCCTAATTGGCTTCCGCTGACCTTTAAAACTGATAAGCAGGATAACTGGATTTACCCGGAGGAAAATCAAATAATATCTTTTTATCAAAAATTGGATTTAAAAGAAGCTGCTCTTATAAAAAATTATACGATCAGAGAAGAGTCTGGCAGAATTACCTCTATTCAAACTAGAAGAATTGTCAGTATGCAGCAAATGCACCTGGTTGCTTTAGAATATTCAATAACACCTGAAAATTATGAAGGAGAAATAGTAATTAAAACTGGATTAGATGGAAATATAGAAAATGAAGGCGTAGAAAGGTATAGCGATCTTAGCTCTTTACATTTAGATCCTGATCAAATTGATACCTTTGCGGATAATGGTATTTGCTTATCTGTAGTCACCAACCAATCACGAATTAAAATTGCCCTATCTTCAACTTTTTTTATAACTGGAAATGGTCAGAACAATATTAAACCTACCTCTGTTGACACTATACAAAGAGATAAATCCATTTACCAGGAATACCTAATTAAAGTACAAAAAAACCAAAAATATACATTTAGTAAAATTGTATCTATCTATACCTCTCAAGACAAAGACACCCAAGATCCTTTAGCAAGTGCAATAAAATTAACCCGTGAAAATAATGATTTTGAAACTTTATATCAGTCCAATAAAAAAGCGTGGACTGGATTATGGGAAATGTTTGACATCAGAGTTTCCAATCACTTATTTTCACAAAAAGCTTTAAGATTACACATATTTCATCTTTTGCAAACCGGCTCTATCCACAATACAAAATTAGATGCAGGAATCCCGGCAAGAGGGCTGTCAGGAGAAGCTTACCGAGGCCATATCTTTTGGGATGAAGTGTTCATTCTGCCGGTTTACGATTTTCGAATACCTGAAATTACTCAATCTGCCCTTCTCTACCGTTATCGAAGACTAGATGCAGCCAGGAAATATGCTGAAGAAAACGGTTATAAAGGAGCCATGTTTCCCTGGCAAAGTGGTTCCACAGGAGAAGAAGAAACTCAAACTATTCATCTAAATCCTCAATCCGGGAAATGGGGACCTGATAACAGCAGAAATCAAAGACATATTTCTTTTGATATAGCATATAGCATTTGGGAACATTGGATAATCGCAGAAAATAGGGATTTTATGATTAATTATGGTGCGGAACTCTTTTTGTCTATTGCAATTTTCGGGGCAAGCCTGGTATTTTTCGATAAGAAAAACCAAAAATACCATACTGAAGGATTGATGGGACCAGATGAATTTCATGAAAGATTGCCTGAAGCAGAAAATGCCGGTTTACGAGATAATGCTTACACAAACATTATGATTGTCTGGACTTTAAAAACAGCTCTAAATCTATTAAACTCTATACTTTCAAATAAGCAAAAAGTATCATTATTAAAAAAATTGAATATAAGTAAAGATGATTTAAGATTATGGGATGATATAACCAAAAAAATGAATATTATCATTAACCCTGAAGGTATAATAAGTCAATTTGATGGATATTTCGATTTAAAAGAATTAGATTGGAAGGCATATAAGGAAAAATACGGAAATATTCAACGAATGGACCGCATTTTAAAGGCTGAAGGAAAATCTCCTAATGAGTATAAAGTAGCAAAACAAGCTGATACCCTTATGCTTCCATATTTATTCTCAATTGTGGAATTAAAGGAACTGTTCAACGGTTTGGGGTATGAAATGAATATAGATATAATCAAAAAAAATTATGACTATTATGTACAAAGGACTTCTCATGGTTCTACATTAAGCAAAGTAGTTCATTGCTATCTGGCAGATATTCTAGGTAAAACTAAACAATCATGGGAATGGTATTGTGATGTTTTAAATTCAGATATAAATGACATTCAAGGAGGCACAACTCCTGAAGGGATTCATACTGGCGTAATGGGAGGATCGCTATATATAGCTCAGAAAAGATACGCCGGTGTTAATTTGGTTGATGGTATAATAGATGTAGAGCCAGATTTGCCAGAAGAATGGGATGCGGTTAATTTTAAAATAAAATATAAGGATATTTGGTATGTTTTTGAAATCATGAAAGACAAAACAGATATTGAATTAAAACCTGTAGCGGGAAAAACCATAGAAGGAAATCATAAACAAAAAATAAAGTTATACAAAAAAGAATATTTTTTCAGTCTGAACAAAAAACATACTGTTTTCCTGAAAGAAAATGGAGAAAAATATGATTAAAAAAAATATTCTCATAGTTAGTGGAGATATTAATCAATCAGAGATATTGAAAAATAATTTAGAAAACGAAAACTATATTGTTGATAATGTTTATAAAGGTACTGAAGCTATAGTGGTTTTAAAAAGAAAATGGATTGATCTAATTATTTCAACTATAAACTTGCAAGGTGGCATGAATGGTATTCAGTTTTTACAAGAAATTAAAGAAAATAACATTTTTAAAAAAATACCATTTATTATGATTTCTGATAAAGTAAATATGGAAGATACAATAAAAAATCTTGGTGTAAATTTATTTGTGCCCAAGCCTTATATAATTAAAGATTTATTAGAAAACATTAAAGATATTTTTACACAATACAAATTGACAAATCAAAAAACATTCTCTTTGCAAGAGCTGACTGAAAACTTAAAACAAATCAGAGCAAAAGATATAATGACTAAAGAAGTTATTACTGTCAAAAAAGAAGATACTTTAGACGATATTGCTGAATTAATGATTGAAAAAAGAATCAGTGGTTTTCCTGTTATGGAAAATAATAAAATTATTGGTATTATAACTACAAATGATTTATTTTTAGTTATGGACATGATTAAAACAGGAGAAATATTAAGAGAAAACAGCCCTGACAACACCCTACCCAAAGTCAGATATGTAATGTCTACAGAAGTCGTTACCGCAGATCCGGATTCAAACCTGGATGAAATTATAGCTTTAATGAAATATAGGAATATTCACACTCTGCCTATAGTGGAAAATAATCAACTGGTAGGGGTAATCGGGCGCAGAGATGTCTTTAAAAATTTCTATTGCACAGTGAAAGGAATCTGTTTGCCGGATTAAGAGTATCTACCCATCTTCATTTTGATCCAGGCAAAAAAAATATAGATATTATTTGAATAATATCTATATTTTTTTCTGTTCTGCTATTTATTTATTTCATTTCATAAGTGTAAAAAGTATTCTCACATGGATTCCCTGGGCAAAGATGCATTCTTCCTTTTTCCGGTTCGGCTATTATTGATGCAACAGTAACGCAATCTCCTGTTTCAGGCAAGTGTCTGCAAATTGAGCTTGGGTAATTGTCATGATCACTCATTATACTTTTTATATCTTCCAAATCTAATAATTTAGACTGTTGCTCAAACAGTTTATTAAAACGGGCAAGTCTGGGCATGGAGTCTTCTTCATGAGGAGCCATAGCTAATCCTGGTAGTTTATATTGATTTAAATAATTAAATTTATCTGCAAGATAATGGTTAGTATGTGCTATAAATCCTTTTCCTGAATCATTTAAGACTGCATAGTCATTTTCTGACAATTCAACACTGGCAATTCTTTTTTTATCACACATAACATAATTTACGACGCCTATAGGAGTAGTAAATAGTTTTAAATTATCAAAAAGATTCAGTACACCATCAATATCTTCATTTTCAAACATAAGACGCTTGGGCAAGTATCCAGGTAAAATATTTTTAGCAGAAAAAGGAGAAGATTTAGGTGGTTGAGGTAAAGCATTGCAGAAAAATCCCAAGCCGGCATCATTAATGCCATGATAAGCTAATAAACCTGCAAAAGTCCACATTAATATTTCTCTTTCTCCTTTGGCAGCAATATGCAGAACAACCCCTACATCTTGCATTGAGGCAGGTAAATCCTGATTTTGGCCTATTAGTAACTCACCATTAGCCGTATGCTTCCGATCAATAACATAGGCAGTGCAGCCACCAGCATATTCGATTGCACTTCTCAGATTTGGAATCAGAGCCTCTTCCAAAGTTATCCCAGCGCCATCTGCAACACCTTTTACCTCTTCTAATAAATGAGGGCAATGTTTACTTAAAGATGGTAAATATACTGCGGCTCTTTTTTTTGCTTCTGCAATAGGCATTGTTCCAATTATTATTTTAATAAATTTTTTAATTTGAGATTGAAATGTTGAACCAATCTGCTGTCCAATTTCAAAGTGTGTTCCTTCTACTTTTAGAAATGGAAAAGGTTTGTCCATATTTTCCTCCATGTAATAAAATAGTGTTGTTACTCATAAATTATTTCAAAATTCATTTTAGTAAACCATATGATTTTAACATGTTTTAATGATATTATTCAACTGCAAAGATCTTCTACTTTTTTTTAACAATACCACGAAGTAATCTGCCTAAAATATCTGTTCCGGTTACTATCCGGGGTTTATCATTCCAGACCTAGATGATATCATTTTCAATGATATCATCTAGGTTATGTTCAGATTTTGCTAAAAAAGCTGAATTAGCTCTCATGGTCTCTTTTTCTCGTTTCTGACTATAATTGGTTTATAACAATGTTTAAAAGGATTAAAATGCTTGGTATTAAACAATGTCTCTCTAGTAAATTCCTCGGTTTTTAAAGCTAAACATGGTTCATTCTCAGTATCAGTAATGATTATCCAACTTTTACCAGGATGATTTATTGCCTGCAAGAAATCATCCTGTGGGATAAAATTGATTTCTGGAAATACAGGAATATTATCTTTAAATTTTAATTTAATTGTGCTGTCTAAATCAATCAACTCTCCTTCATCTTCAAGAGGGACATCATCAATTTCTAAAAAATTTAGTGCTCCTTCCCTTCTACTTTTCAATATCACTTTCTGCTGCTTCCATGTGTAATTTAATCAGACTTCTTAAATCTTTTTCTTTAAAAAAACGCAGCCGCTCTCCTCCCAATAATTTGCCTAAAACCCAGGCAGTTGGTTTGGAAACCGGATATAATAAATATTGATAAAAGATTATGAATGGTAAAAATAAAGCAGATATCTGTAAAGAATGTCTACTAAAGTATGATTGGAGAAATATTTCAGCAAAGATAGTAATAACAACCGTAGAGAATATAAATGCTGTTATTCCTGATAAAATTGAATCTGACAAAAGTGCCAATAGCATATTTGCTGCAATATTCCCCCATAAAATGGTAACAAGAGTATAATTTGCTCTATCGCGCAGCTTTAATACTTTTTTTGCCCTGACATCTCCATTATTAGCAGCTACTTTTAATTCCAGCATATTTAGTGAAAAAATACCAAGATTTAAGCTTGAAAAAAAGCTGACTGGAAAAGGTAAAAAAGAATCCCCATCCAGGTAAGGAATTGCATGGTTAGGTTATTCCTTCCAGATTTACCATTATGCTAATATTTATACCATTATTATTTATTTACTGAATTATTTATCAAAAAAACAATTAAACAAAAATAATTATTGCAGCATTAATCTTTCTAACTCTAAAGGTTCAATATATTTGCCATCCTTATAGGCCCGCATATTGCCACCGGATATTTCATCAATAAGAATGATTTGATTGTTATTTTTTAACCTTCCAAATTCCAATTTAATGTCATATAGTTCTATTTCTTTTTCTGCCAGAAAATCTCTTATAATATTACATATTTTTTTGGTTAAACCTTTTAATATTTTATATTCTTCCCTAGATAGTATGCCAAGCATATCCAGGGCATCCTCAGTAATTAAAGGATCGTTTCTCTCATCATCTTTTAGGGTTACTTCAACCAAAGCATCCAGGGATTGCTTTTCTTTTACATATAATGCATATCTCTTTAAAAAACTTCCTACGGCTCTATATCGACAAATAATCTCAATTCCCTTCCCGAATAATGTTGCCGGTTTTACGGTCATGGTTGCTTCTTCAATATTGGCATCTAAATAATGAGTCGGTATGTTATTCTCTTTTAATTTTTCAAAAAATAATTTTGTTAACCTCAGCCCTGCTTTACCAGCACCCTCCATTGTTAATCCCACGGTATTGGCACCAGGATCAAAAATACCATTCTCTCCAGTTACATCATCTTTAAACTTAAGCAAATAATTACCATCCTGAAGGGCATAAACATCTTTAGTTTTTCCTGCATAAATTATTTTCATTTTGTGACTCCTTTTTGATTGCTTTTTGCAAAGATATTTTATATGAATAATTATTAGAAGGCAAATAACATAAAATTCTAAATAATTAATCTGTTTTTAAGTTCTTTTCCAGTATACTACCAGCATTTAAGTATTTTTTATATAATTTATTATAAATACTTACAAAATCTTTTCTAGGATAATATGTTTTTAAAAAACCTGCGCTCATTTTTTCCTGAGCTTGTTTAACATTTTCAAAAACACCAGCAGAAGTTGCTGCAAGCATAGCAGAACCTAAAGCACAAGCCTGTTCAGCTTTAGATATTTTTATTGGCATATTTAAAACATCACTCAAAATCTGAATAACATAATTATTTTTTTGAGCAATACCCCCCAGGGCAATAACTTCATTAATTTTAATTCCTTCTTTTTGAAATTGTTCATTGATAGCTCTTGCTCCAAATGCAGTAGCTTCAACTAATGCTTTAAAAATAAGTACTGCATTTGAACCTAAATTCAAGCCCAAAATAGCACCTGTTAATCCCTGGTCAGCAAATGGAGTACGTCTTCCATTCAGCCAATCTATAGCCAGCAGCTCTGTCTGTACAGTATTAATCTTTTCAGCTTCTTCAGTAAGGATGCTTATAATCTTATCTCTTGTTTCTTGTTGAATTTGATTAATAGTTTTTTGGTCAACAACTCTTGTTTTAGGTAAAACACATTCTGTTGGCCAGAATAATACATCTCTAAACCAGGCATAGATATCACCAAATGCTGATTGTCCCGCTTCTAAACCTATCAAGCCAGGTATAACTGACCCGTTTACCTGTCCACAAATTCCGGCAATTAGTTTATCTTTAATCACTTTAGGGGAGGCAACTACAATATCGCAAGTGGAGGTACCCATTATTTTAACCAGAGTTTCCTCTTTTATACCTCCTCCTATTGCACCAGTATGGGCATCTATTGATCCCACAGCAATTACAACTTCTTTCTTTAAACCATATTTTTGAGCCCATTGTTCATTAAGCGTACCTGCTATTTTATCTGAAGTATACGTTTGCTGATAAAGTCTTGATTTTAACTCAGCCAATAAAGGGTCAATCTTTTGCAAGAAGTTTACATCTGGCAAACCATTCCATTCTTCATGCCACATAGCTTTATGCCCTGCTGCACAACGGCTTCTTTTTAGTTGCAAAGGATCAGTAATACCCGTAAGAACTGCCGTAATCCAGTCGCATTGTTCAACCCAGGAAAAAGCAGATTTTCTTATTTTCTCGTTATTTCTTAAAATATGCAAAGCCTTCGCCCAAAACCATTCTGAAGAGTAAGTCCCTCCTATATATTTAGTAAAATCATTTCCTCCCCAATTTTTTGCCTTTTGGTTTATTTCTTCAGCTTCCTGTATAGCCGTGTGATCTTTCCAAAGAACAAACATAGCATCAGGCTCATCTTTAAAATTTTCCAGTAGAGCTAATGGGATTCCCTCTCTATCAACAGCACAAGGAGTTGAACCAGTGGTATCAACACCAATTGCTACTATGTTCTCCATTATATCTTTGCTGCATTCTCTTAAAGTCTTTTGAATTGCCTTATCCATAGCTTCTAAATAATCAAGGGGATGTTGGCGGAATTGATTGTTTAATGGACTACAATAGTGACCATTGTTCCATCTATTATAAGATGCAACACTTTCTTTAATTTTATTGCCATTTTGAACATCAACCAATAATGATCTTACTGAATCAGTGCCAAAATCAAGGCCAATAACATAATTACTCATAAGGTTGTCTCCTTATTATTAATAATGATATTCTATATTATTAATAGTTTGCATAATTCTTGTTCCAGAAAAAATAAAAATATGCTAAACTTTCTGTTTTATTAAAAAAATATGAATGCTTACCGCAATGGCTATAAGTAGTAATAAAACTCTGACAATAAACACATCTATTAAAAATATTGAAACTACTATTGAGAGCCATAACAGTGATATGGTCTTTATTTTTACAGTTTTTTCTATTCCTCTTCCTTCTCTATAATCTTTTACATAACTACCGAAATATTTATTATGCAAAAGCCAGTAATAAAAACGAGTTGAACTTTTGGCATAGATAGCTGCTGCCAGAAGAAAAAATGGAGTAGTGGGTAAAATCGGTAAAAAAATACCAATTATTCCTATAAAAACAAAACAGGTTCCTATTATAACCAATAAAACTCTAATATATTTATTTGCTTTTTTATTAATTAACTTTTCCCCTCCTGTCAATATAATATTTTTGATTTAATGAAAATTGATATTTATTCAATGTGTCTGACTTATCTAGAAAGTAGCTTTTTAATCAAAAATCATTTTTATATTTAACATTTAAATCTCTTATTGTTGATTTATTTCTTTAATATATTTTAATAAGCTACTGGTAATTATTGTTAAAAAATCTTTCTATTCTTCTTCAATTGTATAGATTTCTTTGTAAAAGATCTGAAAATTTATTTCATTAAAGAAATTCTAATCAGCTTCTATAAATATATTTTTAAAGCTTTGTTTTTTCTGATGATAATCTATCATTTTATAATCCAATTATATTTTCAATTTTTATTATAACAATATATATTTAATGCACAAAATAAAATCTAATTAGTGAACTTATTTCCTATAGATTATTATATTACTATAAATTTGCTATTTTTTAATTTTTTTGTTTAAAACATTGTTATATTTATTTGCATCTTTTTTCTTGATTTATGCTTTCTAAAATGCTTGTTTCTCTTATATCATCTTTTTCTAGCAAACAACATGTAATTTAATTACATTGTTGACTATGATATAATATTATTAACCAATAATGATTAAAATATTGGTAAAAGGAGGTCTTGTTTAATGAAAATACTGGTTTGTACTGATGGTTCCAAGCACAGCCAAAAGGCATTAGAAAAAACACTAGAATTAACTGAGGGTTGTAAATCTGTTTCTGATTTGGCAGTAATATACGTGTATGATGGAAGGCATGATTCTACTCTTCCTTCTCTGGCAGGAGCTGAAAGTTTTACATTTGAACAAGTACAAAATTATAAAACTATGCTTGATGTTCATAAAAAAGAAAAAAAGAAAATACTGGCATCTGCTGTTAAATTTTTTAAAGAAAAAAACGTTAAAGCCAGAAGCATTTTTCTGGAAGGACACCCGGCCCATATGATTGTAAGAACAGCTAAAGAGCAAAATTTTGATCTTATTGTTATTGCCAGTGAAGGACTAAGTGGTATTGAAAGGTTATTAATCGGCAGTGTCAGCAACGCTGTAATTCAAGAAGCGAAAGACTGCAGCGTACTCCTGGTAAAATAAAATTATAAGTTATAAGAAATAATTAGCCTATTTTAAAAACTTTTTTTGTTATACACAAAAGGCTAATTATTTTTTTAAGATACAGAATGCCAATTACAGAACAGTTATTTGACATTTTATTATAATAGGTTAAAATGTTGTAGTTGAATACATGAATAAATAACTGTAAAATAATTGTTTATTTTTACTTTTATTTGATTTTAAATTAGAGATAAGTTTGTTATTCTAAAGGGGTCTTATATGGATAAAAGAATACAATACGCATTTGAAAATTCCAAAATATTGAAATGGCCAAAGCAATTGCTTTCTTCTTTTGGTTCTTCGGAAATTCATTATCATGTTCTTACCGAGCCTGTCTATCAGGAATTCACAAAGGACACTGAAGAAACCGTAATCAGAGAAGGAAAGGTAAGCTGGTTTAGGCCTCAATTATTAACTCCTGGTTATATCTTAAGAATTGAAGGGTTTAGCGATGAGGCTAAAAATGCTTTTTCTGATCTGGCAGATGAAATTCCTGATTTAGCAAGCCTTTTATATCGATTCCATTTCAAAAGAGAATTTGATTCTATGAACTTTGTTTCAGGTAATATAAAAACTGTAGCAGATAAAATATCTCGTGATATTGATAAAAGAGGAGATAACCTTGCTGCTATTATTCAGGGAGTTGGAGACTTATGGGATATTTCTCTTTCTAAATTTATTCTCGATATGATGGTTAGAAGTGCTCAGCAATCTCAGTTTCCTGAACTTAGAAAGAGAGGCTTGATTTCTTATAATCAATATGGGCAACATGTTGTTTCTAGAGATAGGCAAGGACTTCCTCTTATTGCAAAAAAGGAAATAGAAGCAATGTTTGAAAAAGTCAAAAGCGGAAATATGGAGCCAAAAGATTTAAAAAGTGAATTAGACCGATGGGGTTTATTTGAATTTTATCAGGATCGATTTTTTGATTTATTTAGAAGGAGGTAGAAATGGCATATATAAAATCAGCTTTAGAAATTGCTTTAGAAAAATCAAAAAAAATAGATAGATTAAATCCTCAGGAAATGGCTGAAATAAAACAGAATAAAAAGATAGATTCTATTTTGGCAAAATATTACAAAGATCAAATAGATTCTGATGAGCTTTGGAATAATCTAAAAGGGATTTCAGATAAATATTTAATTAAAGCACAGAATAATTTTCTGCAATCTCTCACCTTTCAAAGCAATGTTTATGATATAGAAAAAAGAAAAAAAGGTATCCTGGCTATCGAAAATTTAAAGAAAACCAGTAAACTTACAGAAATTGAAGATTCTTTTCATAAGTTATCTAAAATTAATCAAGGGCTGGAGAACAAAAAAGAACAGCTAATAAAGGACGTTAAAGAAGAATTTGAAAGAAATCCTGAGAAAAGAATGCAAACCTTCCAGCAAGGTAATCAAATTATGTTGAAGGAAATAGGCTTTGAAGAATATTTAAGTCAGGACGAGGATTTTAAAAACAATCTAAATTATCTTGAAAAAAATTACCAAAAAAAATTTGACAATCTAAAAAAAGAAATAAACAGAATTGTTAATTCTTAAAACTAAGATCTGTTATTAAAAATATATAAGGGCAGGTTTTTTAAAAAGTCTGCCCTTATATATTTTATTTAATTACTATTCTAAAGGTGATTAGTTATGGTAATCCAATTATTTGCATATCTCGAGGATGGGCAATTGAATAGAAAATTAATATTTCTTCATGTTGACCTGGTCTAAGCATAAATTCCCACATCCAGACACCTTTTTTGTCATTCCAGTCTTTTTCTATAGGTTCAATATTGATATTTTCTATTTTAACTTGTATTCTATCATCTTCAGGAACAGGGATATTTTCATAGATCTGGCATAATACATCATTTTCTTGAAAATTATCAATAGAAATCTTATATTCATAATTGGTAACTGCTCTTGCTGAAGGAATATTGGCAATCAACGTTTCATCCCGATATTTTTTAAGCAATTCTCTTTTCACCTGGACATTTTCTGCTATACCAAGAGAAATATCAATATTTTCTCCAGAAGGAGTATAATTAAAAAAAGAATTACCGACAAATGCTTCTTCAATAAAAATATTTACCTCTCCTGGCAATAAAGGAACATTCAATTTATTACTGATAGAAGCATTAAAAAATACAAATGGATTTTCTCTGGGATAAGCTTTATAGTCATAATGACAATCTAGTTCAGTTTTAGATATTAATATCTTTTCCTGAGTACTTCCTGATAATACAGAAATTTGATATGGGATGTTAAAATTTACAATAGTACCTTTATGCTCAAAAGGGATTAGAAAATCTTCATTTATTGTGCTGGACTGCGGAGCAAAGGATTCTCTTTCCATCTGCAAAAAAGCAGCATCTACTGATTTATCTGATTTTTGATATAATTGATATGGTGTTAAAAACCAGGGCACAATTTCCGGTATCTGGCCCGAAATAGCTGGTTTAGCCGTAGAAAGTGATGCAAAAACATTGTTCCAATCAATACCTGTTGATTGTTTTACCAGAGCGTAAGTTACGAGCTCTACTTTGTTCCCTTTAATATCAGCCCTAACATCATAATGAGGTTTCCATCCAGCTTCTCCATTCAATTGATAGGAAATAATAAAGTTTAAATCACTATTTTCATATACTTCTAAGTCTAAAATAATATCTTTTTTTTCGTCAATTTTTTCATTGGTAATCTGCTGTATTTTTCTCTGCAGAAAATCTATTCTTTCCTGGCGCTTTTCTATTTGGAAATCATAATCTAGAGACTGGCTATAATTTTCATTTATTTCTTTTTCTAAAAATAAATACATATTTTCTATTTGATCTATAATTTTTATATCTCCGGTAGAACTAACATTGCCTTTTGAGTCCTGAGTAAAAAATATATTTTTCATAGAGTTAAGAAAATCTTTTTTATCTTTAAGTGCATTTTTTTTAGAATTAATTATTCTAATTTCATTTTCTAGTTGAGTAATCTCAATCTGTAAGGTTTTTAAATTTTCATTTGGCTGATCCTCTAATAAGATCTTTTTAATAGCGATACCATTAATTCTCGCAATATAATTGCTTTCTTTCAGTTTTACCTGGATACTTTTCTCATTAAATTTTTCAATTATATCATTAAATATTATTTGATAACTTCCCTTTTCCAGGTTAGTTTTCTGATGTCTTTCTAATATTGCAGTATCAGGAAAAAGATAAACTTTTTCTATTTTAGTGCCAAGATTTACTTCTATCTGATTAGCCAGGCTAAAGTTGGATATTGATATCAGGAAAATTAAAGTAAAAAATATTATTTTTTTTGACATTTACTTTTTACCTCGATTAATTTTTTAACATTTGATTAATTCTGATAATTATTAATAATTCTTTTAGTTTTGTTAGTGGGTATTGTCATAAATTATAGAATTATAAAAATTATTTTTTTAATATTCTATCTTTAATCCTGAGCCCACCTCTTTAAGTGGTAAGCTTTTTGATAAGGCTACTTTGGAGGGTAAATCAATACAATGACAGGCATGAATAGTATTTGGTGCAATCTTCTCGAGATAATCAATTGTTCCTTCCAATTGCTCTCTGCCAGGGTTTAAAAGATGAAATCCGCCTATAATATCCAGAACATTATTTTCCGGGAATATTTTTTTAGCATAATTTATTATATTGCAAATTCCAGCATGAGAACAACCAGTTACAACAACTAATCCTTCCAACATACGAATTACCAGTGCAGAATCATCTAGTATATAATCATCTTTTTCAATATTGTTAATGATGGTTTTTCCAATAGGTTTTTCAATTTCAAATGTGGTTTCTCTGGGTATTTCTCCCAAAAATACCACATTTGGAGTCAGCCACAATGGTTTTTTAGAATACTGTAAATGAAAAAATTCCTGTAGAATATTCTCATTTACCAAAGATCCAATAGAGCCAATCTCCATAGTTTTCTTAATCATAAAAGTAGCAGGATGCGTTATCAGTGACGCATTTTGATAAGGTATTTTCTCAATCCTTGCTTCACTTATTTTATTCATTAAAAAAGGCAACCCACCAGTATGATCAATATGTCCATGCGAAATAATAATATAATCAACATTGAGCAGATCTATTTTTATTTTCTCGGCATTGGCAAGAAAAGCATCAGAATATCCTGCATCAAATAATATTTTTTTATTATCAGCTTCGATGAAAAAAGAAAGAGCTGGTTCTGCAAGAAAATATCTGTCTATTATACTATTGTTGTCAATTAGAACTGTTATTTTGATTTGCTGGTTACCTCCTGCTATTATATTTCACCTCTAACTTTAAAGAATGTTATGGCAAAATTTTCTATCATTCTGGTAATTTCAGTACGGGCAATTTGATTTATCTCTTTTTCATCACAGAAACCAAGCACTTCATCATTCCAAATATCATAATTTTGATAATTTCCAGCTTTGCATTCTATATAATAAACTATTGGATACCCTTCTCCAGCTGTCCAGATTCTAAACCAGATACTGCCAGTTTTTTTAGCCTTTTCTTCCTCTTGAAAAATTACATATTCATCAGCAGTAATTTCTCGATAATCAATTCCGCTAAAATTATTTTTATATTTCAATTTTGCATAATTAGTAAGCTCATAACTATCTAAACCGATTAAAGAAGAGTTTTCTCCCTGTATTTTTACAAATATATAACCAAAATTATCAATTTCAGCAAAATCCCCATAAAGTATGTCATCTAAGCTTTTTTGGGCATAAACTGTATTCATTGTAATGTTCAAGAAAAGTATGCCAAGAACAATCAATATAAAAATAATTGTTTTTTTATTCATATATAGTATCTCCCTGCCTATAATAATAGCCAAATAATCACTAATTAAACCAACTTATAGCTATCTATCTACAGGATTCAAAATTATTGTAATTAAATGTTAATAGAATTTATTTTAGTTTTTTATGGTATTCAACTATTGTATCAGCTAAGTCATTTAATTTATTTAAATCTTCTTCTCTGGGATAACTTTTTACCATTATAGTTGGTAATAATTCAACCTTTAAATTGCTTAATATCTGAAGAAGATCTTTCTCCATTTTACTTCCCCATCCGTACGAGCCTATTATGCCTGCATATTTCACTTTTGGTTTTAGTGCATTTGCCAGATAAGCAGCATAAACAATTTGTGGATGAGGTCCGGTTAATACTGTTGGTGAGGCTAAAACAATAGTAGCCGCATCAACCAAAGACATAGCTAATTCACCTATATCAGTATTAGTCAAATGATAAGGAATTACTTTTACATTTCTTTTCATTAGCTCTTCTACTAAATGAAATACCATTTTTTCAGTGCTTCCATGCATAGAAATGTATGGAAGCACTACTTCGTTTTTTACTTTATCAGATATCCATTGCTGGTAAGCATTCATTATAAATTCTGGATTTTTATAAACCGGACCATGACTTGGTGCAATAGTTTTTATGGAAAAATCTTTGAGCTTTTTTAAATGTTTCTTAATGTATGACCTAAAAGGCATCATTATTTCTGCATAATAACGTTTTGCAGAAAGAAATAGATGCTCATCATCGGATGCCCATAACTCACTGGTAGCGAGATGAGAACCAAAGAAGTCACAGGTGAATAATATTTTTTCCTCAGGTAAATATGTTAAAAAAGTTTCGGGCCAGTGAACCCAGGGGGCAAAAACAAAATAAAACTTTTTATCACCAAACTGAAAAGAATCACCATCTGCTATTTCTATAAAATAATTTTCATCTAAATGCAGTTCAGCTATCAAAAGCTCTTTGCATTTTTTATTTGTAATAACCCGACAACCAGGATATTTTTTTAAAATATCACCAATACAACCAGCATGATCCTGTTCAGCGTGATGCGCAATTATATAACTGATTTTTTTTACTTTTGCCTCTTGTAGGTTCTGGTAAAATTCTTCTTTTTTGGATGGATCGACAGTGTCAATCAATAGAGCGTCTTCGTTATTTTTTACCAAAAAAGAATTATAAGTGGTACCGTCAGGTAAAGGTATTAATTCATCAAAAAGTCTTCTGTCCCAATCTATAACTCCAACTGAGTAAATATTATCACCAATAGCTCTTACTACCAATCCTATTCCTCCTTTTCAAATTCGTCTTTGCCAGCTCCACATAAAGGACAAACCCAATCTTCAGGCAGATCATCAAAGGAAGTTCCAGCAGCAATATCAGAATCAGGGTCTCCTTTTTCAGGGTCATAAACATAACCGCATACTGTGCAAACATATTTATCCATTTTATAATCTCCTTTACATTTTTTTTATTTTTTAAAGTTACTTAAAATTATTTAAGCAACTTTAATTATTATAAACTAATTTTCTATTTTATTCATCTTTTCTTTTAATAAATCTAAAACTAAATCAGGTTGTGCCCTTCCTTTGGTATAACGCATTACCTGGCCCACCAGATAATGGACAGACTTCTCTTTTCCTGACAAATAATCCTTCACAGATTGCTGATTTTCAGCAACAACCTTTTCTATTATTCTATCAATCTCATCTTTATCACTTATCTGGGTAAGACCGCTTTTTTCAACCAGTATTTTAGCTCGGTTTCCAGTATTACACATTTCTTCAAAAATGGTCTTAGCTATTTTCCCGCTGATAATACCTTTGTCTATTAATTCAAGCAATTCCACTAATTTATCTGCTGTCACAGGACATGAAGTAATTTCTAAATTTTTTTCTCCCAAATATCTTAATAACTCACCTAATATCCAATTTGTTAGTTTTTTATGATCAGAATATTTACTGACAGCCTCTTCAAAATAATCTCCCAAACTTTTAATCTCAACCAGTCGGTTTGCATCATAATCAGATAATTTAAAATCTTTTAAAAATCTTTCTTTGCGTTCGGATGGCAATTCCGGTAAATTATTTTGAATCTTTTCAATCCACTCTTTCTCTATCACAAGAGGCAGTAAATCTGGTTCTGGAAAATAGCGATAGTCATGAGCTTCTTCCTTAGTTCTCATGGTAATTGTCTGATTATTTTCCTCATCCCATCTTCTTGTTTCCTGAAATACTTTTTCCCCCTTATTAAGCAAACTCTTTTGTCTTCCTATTTCATAATCGAGAGCTTTTTTTATAGAACGAAAAGAGTTCATGTTTTTTACTTCTGTTTTAATTCCCAGCTGATGAGTTTGTGCATCCCTGATAGATATATTAGCATCACAGCGCATAGAACCATTTTCCAGGTTTCCATCACAGACGCCTAAATATTGCACAATACTTCTTAAATTCTGCAAAAAAATTATAGCTTCTTCTGATGAGCACAAGTCAGGCTCAGTTACTATTTCTAATAAAGGTATGCAGGAGCGGTTGTAATCAACTAAGGAATCAACAATCTGTCCCCGCTCAATAATATGCACCAGTTTCCCGGCGTCCTCTTCCATATGAGCTCTGTTTATTCCTATTTTTCTGATTTCTCCCGAATCAGCAACTGGGATTTCCAGAAATCCACCACTGGCAATAGGTAAGTCAAATTGAGATATCTGGTATGCTTTAGGTAAATCAGGATAAAAATAATTTTTTCTATGAAAAATATTTCTGGTATTTATCTTGCAATTAAGAGCAATTCCAGTCTTTATAGCTAATTCAACTGCTTTTTTATTTAAGACCGGCAATCCTCCCGGCAAACCCAAACAAACCGGGCAAGTATTGGTATTAGGTTTGCAATCTATATAATCTGTACTGCAATTACAAAATATTTTTGTTTTTGTCAGTAACTGGACATGTATCTCTAAACCAATTACAATATCATTAACCATTCTTAACTCCATTTCTTTGTTTTTCTTATTATTAATTTCTAAAAATTCATTTCCGGATTTTTAAAACCAGCTCCATCTATCCTTTTTTCAATATTATAGGCAACTTTTAATATTTTATCTTCCTGGAAAGGTTTACCAATTATTTGTATTCCTATTGGTAGATTTTCTTTAGTAAAACCACAATTAATTGATAAAGCCGGTAAGCCGGCCATGTTAACTGGCATTGTATATGCATCAGTTAAGTACATTGTTAAAGGATCATCAATTTTTTCTCCAACTTTGAATGCTGGAACTGGTGAAGTAGGGCAAATAAGCACATCGTATTTTTGAAAAACATTTTCAAAATCTCTTTTTATTATTGTTCGAATTTTTTGAGCTTTTAAGTAATAGGCATCATAATAACCTGAACTAAGGGCATAGGTTCCTAGCATTATCCTTCTGATAACCTCTGAGCCAAATCCCCTGCTCCTGGTTTTTTTATACATATCCTCTAAGTTGTTGTTTTCGTTAATTCTTAATCCATATTGAACACCATCATATTTAGCCATATTCGAGCTTGCTTCAGCCATTCCAATTAAATAATAAGCAGGCAATGTATATTCAATATGTGGCAAAGATGTATCCTCTATATTCCCACCTAGATTTTTGATTCCTTGAATAGTGTTCATTACAGCGTTTTTTATTTCACTTTGTAACCCTTCTTTAAAATATTCCTGTGGTACACCAATTTTTAAATCTTCCATACCTTCCTGACATGAAGAAAGAAAGTCAGTAACAGAAAGGTTAGCAGAAGTGGAATCCAGAGAATCATACCCGCAAATAGTATTTAGCATTAAGGCTGCATCCTGGACACATTTACTTAATACACCTACCTGGTCTAATGAAGAAGCATAAGGAATCACTCCATAACGGGAAACTCTGCCATAGGTAGGTTTAATACCAACCAACCCACAGAAAGCAGCTGGCAATCTCACAGAGCCTCCGGTATCAGTACCTAGGGCAATCAATGCTTCATTTGCGGCAACCGCTACTGCCGAACCTCCGCTAGATCCTCCAGGAACCCTGCTGATATCCCACGGATTCAATGTTAGTTGAAAAGCAGAACTTTCAGTTGAGGAACCCATTGCAAATTCATCCATATTGGTTTTACCTATGATTATTCCTCCGGCTTCTTTAATTTTTTTTATTACAGTTGCATCATATGGAGGAATATACCCTTGCAGCATTTTGGAAGCACAGGTTGTTTCAATCCCTTTTGTGCTTATAATATCCTTTATTGCAACGGGTAATCCTGCTAAAGGGGGAATTTTATCTCCTTTAGCTATTTTTTTATCCATCTCTCTTGCTTCAGATAAAGCATTTTCCCGATTTAAACTTAAATAAGCCTTTAATTTTTTATCTTTAGTATCAATTTGCTGGAAAATATCATCAAATACCTGTTCAACAGATACTTCTCTTTTTTGGACCATTTCGATGTAATCAATTGCTTTTAATTTATTTAGCTGCAAAACAATCTCCTCCCATTGTTTTAAATAGATATGTCTTTTGTTTACTTTCAATCACTATAATATTTTTGGTACTTTAAAATATCCATCTTTAGTGCAAGAAGTCAATTTCATAACCTCTTCCTGTGATAAGGATGGTTTAATTGAATCTTCATGGAATGTATTGGCTAATGGTAAAATATGAGATGTCGGCTCAATGTTTTCAGTATCTACCTCGTTTAGCTTTTTAAAATAAGTTAGAATGTCATTAAACTGTTTAACAAAGAGCTCTTTTTGTTCTTCAGTTAGCTCTAGTTTTGCTAATCCAGCTACATATTCAACATCTTTCTTTGTGATTATCTTTTCTGTCATGATATTACCCCTTTTAATGATTATGTTAATTATCTTCAATTAGCATATTTTTGAATTGTTCTTCATTGATTATTTTAATATTTAATTCTTGGGCTTTCTGATGTTTTTGCCCGGGGTCTTTACCTGCTATCAAGTAGTCTGTTTTTTTAGTAACACTACCAGTAACCCTTCCCCCATGTTCCTCAATTTTCTTCTTTACTTCCTCTCTGCTAAAATCTTTTAAAGAACCTGTTAAAACAAATTGCATTCCCTCAAGATTTTTCTTTGTGGATTTTTCCTCTTTAGAAGAAAGATTAACACCTGCATTCTTGAGTTTTTTAAGAATAGCGATATTCTCTTCTTTTTCAAAAAATAAAATAATGCTATTAGTAATTTTTGGACCAAGTTCAGGAATAGCCAATAATTCTTCAGCTGATTTTTTTTGCAAACCTTCCAAACTGTTTATTTCTCCTGCCAAAATTTTTGAAGCATAACTTCCTACATAACGTATTCCTAAAGCATATATCATGTTTGATAAGGGTCTATTTTTACTATTTTCTATTGCTTCTATAATATTACCAGAAGACTTCTCTGCCATTCTCTCTAAATTTATTAAATCTTCTTTTCTTAAATAATATAGATCAGCAAAATCCTTGATTATTTTTTTATCTACCAGCTGCTCAATTAATGCTGGTCCTATTCCTTCTATATCCATAGCCTGACGGGATGCGAAATGCCTGATCTTTTCTTTTATCTGGGCTGGGCAGGATATATTATTGCAACGAGAAACAACTTCCTCATCTAATTTTATTGTTTTAGAACCACAAACAGGGCATTTGTCAGGCATAACGAATATTTTTTCACTGCCTGTCCTTTTTTCTTTTATCACTTTTACTACTTCTGGAATAATCTCTCCAGCTTTCTGGATTAAAACTGTATCACCAATTCGGATATCTTTTCTTTTGATTTCATCCTCATTATGCAGAGTAGCTCTCTGAACTTTTGATCCGGAAATGTTTACAGGAGCCAGAATAGCCACAGGAGTCAATGCGCCTGTCCTTCCTACTCCCACTATTATATCCTGAATAGTAGTAGTCATTTGTTCAGCAGGAAACTTATAAGCAATTGCCCATCGTGGGCTTTTTGAGGTTGATCCAAATTCATCTCTTAAAAATATTTGATTTAATTTTATTACTATACCATCAATCTCATAATTTAATCCATCCTTAAGGTCTTTCCATTTTTCGCAATATGCAATTGCTTCTTCGATATTGGCACATTCTTTGATTTCAGGATTTACTTTAAAACCAGCCTCTTTCAGAAAATCTAAAGTTTCCATATGAGTATTAAATCCATTTCCATCTGGGAAATTAGCCTGATAGATAAAAGTGTCTAATTTTCTGGTCAACGTGATTGAAGAGTCAAGCTGCCTGACAGAACCGGCAGCAGCATTTCTGGGATTAGCAAACAGGTTTTCTCCCTTTTTAGATCTTTCACTATTAAGGCTTTTAAAGCTGGTTTTGTCCATATATACTTCACCATAAACCTCAATTCGGTCAGGATAAGTATTATTTATTAATTTAAGAGGTACACTGTGTATAGTTTTCAGGTTTTGGGTAATATCTTCCCCGGTATTTCCATCTCCTCTAGTGGCTCCACGCACAAAAAACCCATTTTCGTATACTAATGCAATTGCCAGTCCGTCTATTTTAAGCTCAACCACATAATTAAACAATTTTCCAGGGAATCTTTTTTTAATCCTTTGATCAAATTCAATTAATTCCTGATTTGTAAAGGCGTTTGACAGGCTCAGCATTGGTACTAGATGATTTGCTGTTTTGAATTCAGTTAATGGTTTAGCTCCAATTCTTTGGGTTGGGGAATCAGCAGTTATCAATTCAGGATATTTTTCTTCCAACTCAAGAAGCTTTTTCATTAATTTATCATATTCAAAATCAGATATTAGAGGTTCATCAAGAGCGTAGTATCGATAATTATGTAGATGAATATCCTCTCTTAATTTACTAATTTCCTGAATAATTTGTTTTTTTTCACTATATTTATGTTTTTTCATTTTGTTGTATACCTTGCTTTTTGTATACTTTACTTAATATCATCTTGTAAATAATTAATGTTTATAGTATATAACAAATTAACTAAAAATCTCAATATTTATGAAATATTACAATTACTAATTATAATTTTCTTTATTTGACAAATATCTATGGTAATATTATATTTATAATCGATATCAAAATCCAAAAATATTAAGGAGACCACATAATATTATGCAATATATACGCAAGCATTTAAAGCCAATCCTTATAGCATTGCTGGTTTTTTTCGTTGGTTCTGTCTTTTATGGTTTAGGCCAGTACAGAACATCAGGGAATCAACAACAGGCTGTAAGCGGATTAATAGCTGAAGTAAATGATTCTGGAATCAGTTACCAGCAGTGGCAAAGTACTTTTACAAATTTCATTTCCCGTTATGATAATCAGACCTTATCCAATATGACTGACCTTGATTTGGCTAATTTAAAAAACAATATTACTAATCAGTTAATTAATACTGCCTTATTATTTGAGCATGCTCAAAAACAAAATATAAATATTTCCAGCAGTGATATTGATAGTGAACTTGAATCAATCAAAGAAAACTTCGATTCTGAGTCAACTTTTAATGAAACATTAAAAAGAAATAACATTACTGTCAATCAATTAAAAAACGATATCAACAGGCAATTAATGATCGAGAAAGCCATTCAAAACGAGTATGATAAAATAGAAATAAATGATGAAGAAATGCTGCAGTACTATGAAGAAAATGAACAATTTTTTTTCCAGCCTGAAAGAAGAAAAGTAAGACATATTTTGCTTGAAGACTATGAAGAGGCACAGGCTATTTTAAACAGATTAAATGATGGAATAGCTGACTTTGAAAGCATCGCTCAGGATAATTCAATTTGCCCATCATCTGAACAGGGTGGCGATTTAGGCTATATAGTTAGAGGGCAAACAGTCCCTGCTTTTGAAGAGGCCGCTTTTGCTCTGGAAATTGGCCAAATAAGCAATATTGTTGAAACAGAATTTGGTTTTCATATAATTATCTGTGAAGATATTCAGGAAGAACAACAGCAAACATTTGAAGATTCAAAAGAAATTATTAGAAATATCTTAAAATCTCAAAAACAAAATGCATCATTAGACGAACTTTTAGCCCAGCTAAAAGATGATGCTGATATCAAAATCCATTATGACTTCACCTCTGAGATAGAAAATACTGAACAAGATGATGCTGATATCAACTTACAAGAAGAAGTTACAGAAGGAGAAAATCAGGAAGTTTTTGAAGAAGAAGAATAAATAATTTAATAAATTAAAACTTTAAATAAACTTTGTATCTTTAAATAGAAAGACCCCAAAAATAATCTTAGAATTATTTTTGGGGTCTTTCTATTTTCACATATTTCGAATTATTAATAGATTATCTCAACTTCTTGGTTTTGTATTATATCAAAATAATCTAATATATATTGAATACAATAAGAATGGAGTTTAATTCTTTTCTTAAGATTAATCAGGGTACAGGTTTCAAATGTGATACCAGGAATATTATATTTTCTTAAAGATTCATAAGTGCTGCTTCCTTCGATAGGAGCTTCAATCACCTGAAATAAATTCTGTGGCAAAACAATACTCTCATTAAGACTTTCTGCTAGCAAATGGCTAATTTCTAATAGAAAAGTATGGTCCATATCATCAATGACAATTGTTTGACCGAAACTAGTTTCATTATTTTGATAGTAATCAGTAGATTCATGTAAGTCCAATAAAAAAATAACATTATTTTCTTCCATAACAGAGAATATTTCACCAGCCAACCTTATTACTCCTTCCTGAGTAACATCACCAGGATAATGACGATTTAAATCTTCATCAGGAGTTATTGCACGAACATGATTATCTACAGCCAGTTTATTTGCCTCCGGGATAAAAATTACTGTACCTTTTTCCAGTTTAAAATTATCTAAAATTTTTTTAGCTGCTTCAATACCGGCAATTTCATCACCATGAGCTCCAGCTATAATCATTATAGCAGGTTCCGATTGTTGACTGGAAAATAAATAGGCGTTTGTCTGGTAATCAGTTCCTTCACAGAGAATAATCTCTTGCCGGTTAATCAAAAGCTTATCCTCAGTAATCCCCTGCAGGTATAAAACATGAATAATTAATAAAGAAAACAATATTTTCAATCCTATCTTAAAAAATGTAAAGTGTTTTCTATTTAAAAAAATATTTTATTCCTCACTTTTTTAATCTACTATTATTTTTTGGGGAACACTAATATATTGATCCCTGGATATAAATTCCCTTCTCTCTCCCTGAGAACCTGTTATAAGCCGATAGGTGGTAATTTGATAACCTGGTATTCCTTCTTGCAAAATGCGGTTCTCAATATAATTTCCATTTTTCCTTTTCAATTCAATAATATCGTAGTCTATAATCTGCTTATCTTCTGTAATTATTTTTATATTCACATCCAAAGACTGTTCTCCCAGTATTCTTACTATTAATTTATCTTTTTCAACCTCGCTGAAAATTACAATTTGCTGTTCCAGATTATTCTTAAATTTTAAATCTTTGTAGCCATAAAAAACTGCAGAATCCTGTCCCAGAGGGACATAACTTGTTGCATCACCGTAAATAGAATGGTTATATCTCTCTATTATTTGCAAGTTAGCCAGCAAAGCAGCATTATAAATAGTGGTAGACACCTGGCAAACTCCTCCCCCGTATCCAGACGTGAATTGCCCATTGGAAATAATAATGCTCTCTTTATAACCATCTTCCTTTTCGGCAGGGCCAATAAGCTGATTGAAGAAAAATGTCTCCCCTGGTTTTAATATAATTCCATTTGCATCAGCTGCTGCTTTTTTTATATTAAAGAGAGTATTTTCTTCTTTTCCCGCCAGAGATGTTTCGTATGTACTTAATAATTGGTTTGTTTCCATCTGATTTAAAATTTCATTAGTCGATATTAGTGGTTTTTGAAGATTGACAGGAATTATTATTTTATTAACAATATCTGAACTTTCTGGCTGATTAATAATGGTATTGGTTAATTCTTTTAATAATTCTATCCTGTTAATTTCCACTCCAACCTCAGAAGAAATAACTTTTGACGACACCAATTGAGCATCTCTGGTAGGTCGTTCAACCCATTCTTGTAATTTTCCATAAAATAAATTAAATGATTCTTCTTTATATCTAATAGATTCAGAAATTTGAAGAGGTTTACTAAATAATGAGATTCTTTCAGAAATCCTATTCCAAAGATTTCCCCTTCTGGCAACAGAATATCCTTCTTGAAATATTTTTTCTATATTTAAAGAAGCTCCCAGATCTTCTGATGGGATTATTCTGTATTCTTTGCCTTCAAAAACAACTAGAAGAGAGTTGTTTAAAATCTCATTACTGATATCTCTTATTTTCTCCAGGGCTTGTGCTTCATTTAAACGTCCGATTCCATATTGGAACAAATGCACATTAGGATATATTTTATTTCTATAGAAAAATGAATCAACGGAATACGCAATCATAAAAGCGATAAATACTGATAAAATGATTATTAAAAATCTCCCTATTTTTTTATTTTTTCTATCTGATTTTTTTTTACTGTAATAATTTCTGTGGTTCAAATGTTCTTCCTTTCCTTTTGATAGTTTTTTATTTTATCCATAAAAAGCACATTGAAAATATAATAATTTTAATATATAATAAAACTCAATTAAAATTGATGCGGGAATAGCTCAGTTGGTAGAGCGTTGGCTTCCCAAGCCAAAGGCCGCGGGTTCAAAACCCGTTTCCCGCTCCAAGTTATTTTTCCTAACCAAAAAATTTGATTAAGATATCTTCCCCTTTTATCAGTAAATAACCAATATAAACAACCATGGTTAAAAAAAAGCCCAGTAGCATCCTGCTGTAAAAAATTGCCACTTTATATTTACCATTGCCTGAATTCATCATTTTAACTATTATTTTTGACAAAACAACAATTAAAAAAATTAAAATTACCAGTAGGAAAAGCCCTTCATTCATAATAGCTGATTTTACTTTCTCTCCATTTTTATGCTAAAAATTAATACATTCAATCCATTCTTTGAGATCATATTGAGTATTCTTTTTTCTTAATCGTGGAGCAATATCTGTTATTGAAACAAAGTTATTGCACACTGCCCAATAATCACTACCTTCTTCTGCAAAACCTTCCGGTTGACTGCCGGCAATCCAAAAATATTTTGTCCTCCCTGCTTGGTAAATTTCTTTGATATTTTTTTGATGAAAAACCTGGGCTAATTTTGTTAAGATAACTCTCTTGATTGAATGATATTCAACATTGGGAATATTGATATTTAAAAGGTGCTGCTTTTTAAAAACCCCTGTTGGTAAAGTGGACATTATCTTATCTATAACTTTAATTGCAGTATCATAATTTGGTTTCTCTTTTTTGTTTATAGATATGGCTATGGAAAATATATCCTGGAAAAATCCTTCTATTGCAGCTCCTACAGTACCAGAGTAAAATATATCCTGTCCAAGATTAGCACCGGCATTTATACCTGATACAATTAAATCAGGTTTAAAGTCTACACATAATTTATCTATACCGATAATGACACAATCGACAGGCGTTCCGCTTACCGAATAACCAAAAAATTCTTCTTTAGACCAGACCTCTTTACAGCTAACTGTTTTATAAAAAGTAGTGGAAGGACCGGCACCGCTTCTATCTCTGTCCGGAGCAACTACCAAGACTTCTCCAAATTTTTGGAGGCAATTTTTTAATTCTGCTAAACCTTTCGCATGAATTCCATCATCATTTGTTAATAGTATTTTCAATTATACTTGCCTCAATTATTTTAGTGTATGAAATAAGTAATTATTCATCCTATAATGGAAAAATATTATTTAAAATTATTAAAAATTTCCTCACAATTAAAAAGAAGCTTTAAAAAAGCCAGAATAATGCTTTCCAGCTTTAAATGTGGGTTTAGGCATTAATTATGGAGGTCAATATCAAATATAAACTTATGAACTCTATCTAGATGCACATTTTTTAGTAAATATTATTTTGGATTAATGGTCGGGGCGAGAGGATTTGAACCTCCGACCCCCTGAACCCCATTCAGGTGCGCTTGCCAAACTGCGCTACGCCCCGACTTTAGAATAATACAAACCTATTATACAGTAGCGCTATTTTTCTAGCAACTAAATATGATAAATAATCATGAAAAATGTTTTCCCGGTTATATTATTTTATTCTGATATATCTCTTGCCTTCGATTTCCTTGATAAGATTTTTTAATTCCAGCATCAACAAAACTTCATTAAATTCATTATAGGGAATATTAGCTAATTCAGCCAACTCATCAATATGCAATGGTTCTATTGATATATGTTTTAAAAGCTTTTTTTCGTTTTCATTTAATTCAACAAGATACTGTCCGTTCTCTTTTTTTGTAAATTTTGATTGGAATAATTCACTTGCATCTGTAAATTCTTCTAATATATCCTGAGCACAATTTACTAATTTAGCTCCTTGTTTAATTAAATTATGACATCCTTTTGACTGAAAAGAATGAATATTACCAGGTATTGCAAAAACATCTCTCCCCTGCTCTAAAGCAAAATCTGCAGTTATGAGAGCACCGCTTCTTTCAGCGGCTTCAACCACTAAAGTTCCTATGGTTAATCCGCTAATAATTCTATTTCTTCTAGGGAAATTACTCTTTTCCGGTTGTGTATTAAGAGGGAATTCAGATATTATCGCTCCATTTTCCATTATCTGATTGGCTAATTTATTATTCTCAGGAGGGTATATTCTATCAACACTGCATCCTAATACGGCAATTGTTTCTCCATCAGAATCCAAAGAACCAAGATGGGCATTTGTATCAATTCCCCTTGCCAGACCGCTTACTATCACAAAGCCATATGATGATAATTCAGCAGCAATTTCACGTGCTACTTTTCGGCCATAATAAGTAGATTTTCTAGATCCGACAATGGCAAATCCTTTCTTTTGATGCAGGGAGGATATTAAATCTCCTTTATAGTAAATAATCGGAGGAGGGTTATATATATTTTTTAACATTACAGGGTAATCTTTTTCTAGAATGGTAATTGTATTGATATTTGATTTTTGTAAAATGTTTAATTCTTCTTCAGGATTAATTTTTTCTTTTTCTTGCCTTATTTTATCCCAGGCATTCCTGCCAATACCCAAAACCCTAATAATTTCATCTGGTTTATGTGCTTTATTCCATGCTTCTTCCAAAGAGTTGAAATTTTTAATTAATTTATAAAACCTGATAGGGCCAATGGTCTTGACTTTGTTCCAGGCTAACCAATATTTTAATTCTTTGCTTTCAATCATCTTTCTACCTAGCTTTAATAATAAAAACCTGTTTTTTTACAAAAAATATCTAATAAACCCCTTTACTTACAAGAACACTGATTTCAATATTATCAGCGGAGATTTCTCCTGCATTGGGTGTTTGTGCAATGATTCTTCCTGTAGCTATTTGATGGTGCATAGAGTAAGCTATATTGCCAATTGTATAATTTGATTCTACAAGCAGCTTTTCTGCTTCTTGAAGAGTCTTACCAATCAAGTTTGGTATCTGATTAGATATTCTTATATCTCTTATTTCTACTTCTATGGTGCGATTCTTTTTTATTTCAGCGCCAGGCAATGGCTTCTGACTTATCACAAACCAGTTGCTACTGTCTCCTAAAACCGGTTCGTCAACGATCATCATTTTTAGTCCACTTTGGTGCAATTCCTGTTGGGCAGCATTAATCTCCATATTTAAAACAGATGGAACGGTTACATTTGGTATATAAAAAATTGCCTGATAGGTCAATATGGCGATATATCCTCCAGCAGCTATTGAAATTATTGCAACCATAAGCACAAAAGCTAATCGGGTTATTCCAGATATTAGTCTTAATAACATCGTTTACTCCATATTTACTTTTTGCATCTTAACCATATAAAAACCATCAACATTCTTACCGGAGTAGCCTGGCAAAAGTTGAATAGATTGGCTGATATCAGTATTATATTTTAACACACCATATTTTTTTAAAAAAGAATCACTGTTCAGAATAATAAAATTCTTATTTTTGCTTAAAAAATGAGCTATAATATCATCATTTTCTTCTTTTTCCATGCTGCAAGTAGAATAAAGAATTTCTCCGCCATTTTTTAAATACCTGGCAGCAGTATTGAGAATTTGTTTTTGCAGCTGATTCAGAATCTTCAGGTGGTTATTATCCCAATTTTTCCATTTTAAATCTGGTTTTCTCCTAATTACCCCGCTGCCGGAACATGGAGCATCCACTAAAATTCTATCAGCAATTCCCAGATAATTGCTGCATAATTTAGCAGCATCCAGCAAAACCGTTTCCACGCTATTAATTCCCAGCCTTCGGCATTCATCTTCCACCATATTCAGCCTTTTTTTGTTTTTTTCAAAAGCAATAATTTTCCCTTTGTTTTTCATTAATTGTGCAATATGAGTGGTTTTTCCTCCGGGTCCACTACACATGTCAAGAATAGTTTCTCCTGGTAAGGGGGCTAAAAATCTTGAAGCAAGAGCAGAACTTTCATCTTGCACTGAAAAAAATCCCTTTTTAAAAATATCAGAATCAGCAATATTAATAATATTCTCCAGTGTTAATAGCTCTTTCGAAAGATATTGGCTTTCCTGAAAAGCAATTCCTAATTTTTCTAATTCTCTTTTTAATAAATCCAGATCAGCCCTGATTGGATTAGATCGGATCGTTATTTTCGGTTTTTTATTCATAGTTTCACAAATTTGAATGCATAATTTTTCGCCAAATCTACTTATCCATCTTTTTATAAGCCAGGCTGGAAAAGAATAAAAAATCGAAATATCTTCTATATTACCTTTCATATCTGCTGGCCACTTTAGTTGATCTTTTTCTCTGATTACATTTCTCAAAACTGCGTTAACCAAATTGGCATATTCATATTTTTTAATCTTTTTAACTAGCTGGACAGATTCATTAACCACTGCATAATGGGGAATTTTATCTAAATAAAATAATTGATAAACACCAATCCTTAAAATGTTATTTATTTCTATCGGTAATTTTTTATTTCTTAATATTAAAAAATGTTTTATTATCCAGTCTATTTTTTGCCTAAACCGAATTACTCCATAAGTAATTTCCTGCAAAAGAGCCTTATCTTCGCTTTTAAAATAGTAATTATTGAAATAATGCTGAAGTAAAATGTTGAGGTAAGAGTTGTGTTTTTCAATTCTTAGCAATATTTCCAATATAACTTCTCTTATATTTTTTGTTTTATTCAACTTTTTTCCTTAAAATGTAACAGTTTATCAGGATTAATTTTCCCAGAATATATTTTATTCAAATTTATTACCAGCTTCTATCTGATAGCCATTAATAAACTGGGCAACATCCATCTCTTTCCGCCCGGGAATAATAAGTCTTTTTATTAAAACACTACTATTATCACCTGTCATAACCTGTAAGCCTTTTTTGCTAACACTTACAATTTCTCCAGGTACAGCAATTTGTTTTTTTTCTTCGGTTTCTTCTTTTGGTATTAATTCTGCTTCAGTAATTTTAATTCTTTTATTTTTAATTACCGCAAAAGCACAGGGTAAATAAGCAATCCCTTTTATTAAATTAATAATATCAGCACCTGAACATAACCAGTCTATTTTACAATCAGTCTTGCATATTTTTCTTGCATAAAAATAATTTCCCTTTGGTTGAGCTATTTTTTTAATATTTCCATTTTTGATATTATCTAACAATTCTGGCAATATTTCCGCACTTTCATCTGCAAGCCTTTGGCTTAATTGCTGAAAATTTTCTCCAGGTATTATTTTCACTTTTTTCTGCAGGACTATGTCACCTGAATCAATTTTCTCATTCATAAACAAAAAACTTATCCCTGTTTCTTGCTCTCCTCGAATAATAGCCCATTGTATCGGAGCAGATCCTTTATATTTTGGCAACAAAGAGGGATGAACATTTAGACATCCCCTGGAAGGTATGTCCAATACCTGGCCCTTTAATATCTGTCCATAGGCAATCAAGATAATCAATTCAGGATCAAATTTTTTAATTTCTTTAATTGAGTTCTGAGAATTAATATCTTCCGGTTGAAATACCGATATGGCATATTTTAGAGCAATTTCTTTAATTGGAGTAGGTTGTATTTTTTTCCCTCTACCACAAGGGCGGTCAGGCTGAGTAACCACTCCAACAATATTTTCTTTTAAATTAATCAATTTTCTCAACACTGAAATACCGAATGTTGAAGTGCCAATAAAAACTATTCTCAAAATATTATTCCTCTCTCATGGAAAGTTCAATTTCTTTTAATTGTTCTTTAATCAACAGTCTTTTAGCAGGACTGATTCTATCTATAAACAGGTATCCTTCCAGATGATCTATTTCATGTTGCAAAGCGATTGCTAAAATACCTTCTTCAGTTATACGTATTTTTTTCTCATTCAAATCCAGGGCTTCAATAGTAACTGAAGCAGATCTTTTTACTGGATGATAAATTCCTGGTACGCTAAGGCATCCTTCTTCTTCCTGGATTTCACCCTCTCTTTTAATTATAACTGGATTAATCAAAGCAATTGCCCCTTTTTCTTCTTTATCAATAACTATAATTTGCTTGGAAATACCAATTTGGGGTGCAGCTAAACCAATGCCTCCTTCGGCATACATAGTGTCGATCATATCCAATGCCAGTTGTTTTATATCATCATTAATTTTACATACCAAGCTAGCCTTTTCTCTTAAAACAGATGAACCATATTTATGTAATTTTAATATAGCCATTTTATCCTCCTAAGACATCTTTATAGGATCAATATCAATTGTCATTCTAACTTCAGAGAATTGATTTTTGATATTATATTTTAATAAACTCCTCTTTAGAGTAGCCAAATCGTTTTTGGTTAAATCTACTTTTAATGTAAAAATTATTTTGTTTTTTTCTTTTTCTTTAATAACAGCCAAGTTATCTTTGTTTATAGCAGCGTCTAATCCTGATTTATCCAGCAATGCTGATTTTTCTAAAAATTCCAAAAAGCAAACTGCTTCCTGTTTTACTTTTTCTTCTTTTTCCCCAAAAAAATCTATTTTAATAATTTTTGTAAAAGGCGGGTAATCTAGTTCTCTCCTAATTTTAGTTTCTTCCTGGTAAAAATAATTATAATCTCTGTTTTTTATAGCCTCAAAAATATAATGATCAGGCTGATAGGTTTGAATAATCAGGCTTTTCTCTTTCTCTTTTTGGGTTAAAAAGAGGATTAATTTCTTTATAAACTGATAAGATAGTTCAGCTGAACTATAATCGGTAATATTAAGCATATGATCAGCAAACAGCAAAGCTAATAAGCCTGCTTTTTCAAAGTTAATTTCTTGAAATATCAATTGAGTACCAATCAGGATGTCTATTTCTCCTTTGTTAAATTCATTAACAATTTTTTTTTGCATAATCCTCTTTGGTGCTACATCTATATCTAATCTGCGGATAATTGCTCTTGGAAACATTCTTTTGATTAAAACTTCAGCATGTTGAGTACCAAACCCCAGTGGTTTTATTTTTACTCTTCCGCAATGAGAACATTTCTTTTTCATTGGTATTTTTTTACCACATTCATGACAAAGAACCATATCTTTATTATTTTCCAGATGGTAAGATAATAGATTCCCACAATCAGGACATTTTACTACATTTCCACAATGAGAGCAAATAAGATAACCTGCAAAACCTCTCCTGTTTATGAATAAAATTATTTTTTCTTTTTGTCTTAAGCATTGTATAATTGATTGTTGCAATTTAAAACTAATTATTCTTTGAAAAGACTTTTCTTCTTCCATATTAATAATTTCTATCTTCGGTAATTTTGAAAGATTTTGAAAAGTATCCTTTTCTCTTTTTAGTTGATAATTTTTTACCAGGACTTGTTGATAACTTTCTATTGCCGGAGCAGAGCTTCCTAAAATAATTGGAAAATTCTCTATGGCTCCTCTGGCTAGAGCAACTTTTTTAGCATTATATCTGGGGCTTCTTTCTTCTTTGTATAAAGCAGAATTTTCCTGATCCACTATGATAAGTCCTAATTTTTGAAAAGGTAAGAAGATATTAGACCTGGTTCCTAATACTATTTTTATTTCCCCAGATGCTACTTTCAAAAAGCGTAAATATTTTTCTGTCTGTGTTACTTTTTTATCGAAAAGACCTGCTATTTCCCCATATTTTTTATTTAATTTTTTCTTGAACTGAGAATAGCTCCACTGGTCCGGGACCAGGATTAAAATTTGTTTGCCTTTTTTTAATGTACTATCAATCAGCTTTTGATAATATCTGTCTCTTGTTAACAGATTTTGATATTGAAATAGTATTGTTCTAGCTCTATCAGAATCATTTTTATCTTCATTCTTCTCACAATTAACTATTATAGAATTTGCTTCACTTTCCGGGTAATTCATCTTTATATTCTTATTTTTAAACTCTGGAAAGCCATTTAAAATTGAAATAGTTTTCTTTTTGGATAATTTAGAAGGTATAATATGATTGTAGATAACTCCTTTTGGACATAAATAATATTCTGAAATCCAATTTATTAGCTGAATAACTGCAGGGGATACTAAGGGGAAAATGTCAACAATTTCTTTTATCTCTTTAAGATTTTCCACATCAGACTTACTGGTCAGGTTAATTATTATTCCAAGTCTTTCCTGATTACCGAAAGATATTTTTACTCTTTGACCAATTTTCGTTTTTTCAGTTAAATCAGCAGGTACTAGATAATGAAAAATCTTTTCTAAAGGCATCTTTAGAGGAATTACCTCTGCGACATTATTTTTATTGTTCATTATTCTGTAAAACCATTGTTCTGCTTTTTTAAATACTCTTGCAGACAATCGAAAATACGCTCTGCAAGCTCAAGTTTTGTCAGCAAAGGAAATTCAATCTGATTATTATCTTTATCAATTAAAAATACTTTATTAGTATCAACTGCAAACCCGCTATCGATTCTACTCACATCATTAGCGACTATAAAATCTAAATTCTTAGATTTCAACTTACTGCATGCATTTGTAAGCAAATCCTGTACTTCAGCCGCAAAACCAACCAAGATTTGCTTTTCCTTTTTTTTACTGACAGTTTTAAGAATATCAATATTTTTTTCAAGTTGCAAATTCATATTTTGCACTAAATCTTTTTTAATTTTTCCTGCAACATAATTAATAGGCTTAAAATCAGTCACTGCTGCCGCAGAAATAAATATATCAGTACTATCAAAAAAAAATTCTACCTGTTCATACATTTCTGAAGCAGTTGTAATATGTATTGTTTTTATTCCTGTTATATCCTGCAAATTAGTAGGCCCGGTAATTAATGTTACCTGTGCCCCTCTATCTCGGGCTGCTTGTGCTAACGCAAATCCCATTTTACCAGTCGAGGGATTTGAAATAAATCGAATATCATCAATAGGCTCTCTGGTTGCTGAGGCTGTGATTAATATTTTTTTATCTGCCAAAAAAAGTTCTGGGTTAATCTTTTTTTTAATATAATTAACAATTTTAACTGGATCAGCCAGGCGACCACTGCCATAATCACCACAAGCTAGCACACCTTTTTCAGCATCTATAAAGCTATATCCTTTGCTGATAAGAGTGTCAGCATTTTTTAAATATAAAGAATTGCTGATCATGACAGTATTCATTGACGGAGCAAATATAACCGGCCCCTGGAATGCCAGTATAGAAGATGTCAACAAATCATCAGCCATTCCCAGTGCTATTTTGGCAATTACATTTGCTGTAGCAGGTGCAATTACAAAAAGATCAGCCCAATGAGCTAAAGAAATATGTCTTATTTCTTCATCTTCCTGGTCTTTAGAAAACAGTTCTGTGTATACTTTATTTTCAGATAAAACTGCTAAGGTAAGTGGAGTAATAAATTGCCGGGCATTTTTTGTCATTATTATTCGTACATTAAAACCATCTTTTTTCAGCAATCTTACTAATTCTGCACTCTTATAAGCTGCTATGCCGCCAGTTACTCCAAGAACAATATTGGTTTTTTGGTTTTTATTTTTATCTGTAAATCTCATAATATAGAATACCGATCTTATTTTAATATAGTTTTTTATTAAGGGTAATTATTTTGAACATCTTATTATATATAATATCTTATAAAAATGCTACTTACCTATTCTTGTGCAATACTTTAAATATATTAAAAAAAATTACAGACTATTCTCCTCTTATCTTGCATCTCTCACTAATAATAATCGCTTCCAATTCTTTTAATGCTTCAGGTAAATAATTATTGATTACCAGATAGTCATAATGTTTAATTTGCTGCATCTCGTTATGTGCATCTGCTAATCTTTTTTTTAAATCTTCTTCTTTTTCAGTGTTTCTACCTCTTAATCTGTTCTCCAGCTGCTCCCAGGATGGTGGAGCAATGAATATAAAAACACCTTCTGGAAATTTTTCTTTCAGATTTATAGCTCCCTGCACATCAATCTCCAGGACTAAGTCTTTCCCCTGTTGTAAATTTTTTTCTATTGTGCTTAAAAGAGTGCCCTTGTAATCGCCATGCACTAAAGCCCATTCAGCAAACTTATTTTCCCTTATATACTCTTTAAATGTTTCCTCATTTACAAAAAAATAATCTACCCCATCTTCTTCATTTTTTCTTGGTCTTCTGGTAGTAAGCGAAATGGAATAATTTAAATTGGGAACATTTTTAAACAATTTTTCTCTTAAAGTTCCCTTGCCTACCCCTGAAGGTCCGGAAATGACAAATAAATGCCCTTTTGGTTTATCTATCATTGTATCCATTATTTTAGTTATTCTCTTTTTTCTGGTAACTTGTTAATCTATTGATTATAGTCTCCGGTTGAAGAGCAGATAGAACCACCTGATTACTATCTGTAATCAGGACAGAACGAGTTCTTCTGCCATAGGTAGCATTAATTAATTTTTTAGACTGTTTGGCTTCTTCTCTTAATCTTTTCATTGGAGCTGAATCCGGATCCAGAATCGCTATCACCCGGTCAGAATTTACAAAATTTCCAAAACCTATATTCATCATAAAAAAACTCATCATCATTCTCCTGCATTATTCAATATTTCTTGCTTGTTCTTTAATTTTTTCTAGTTCTTCTTTTAATTTTATAACTCTTGAAGAGATGATTTTATCATTAGTTTTGGCACCAATAGTATTTATCTCTCTTCCAACTTCCTGCACATAAAATTCAATTTTTCTTCCAATGGGATTAACATTTTTTGCTATTTTTTTTAGCTGACTTAAATGACTTTTTAGTCTAATAATTTCTTCCGTAATGTCACTTTTCTGCGCCAGAATAGATACTTCCATCTCTACTCTTCCTTGTTCTAAAGAAATATTTTGGCCGATTTGAAAAATTTTTTCCTCTAATTTTTCCTGATAGTTTTGCAGATACTGGTTTTTATTTTTTTCAATTTCTAAAATAATAACCTTCATTTTATCTAATCTTTTTAAAATATCTTTAATCAGTTTATCTCCTTCAATTTCTCTACTTTCTGCAAGTTTTTCCATTGCTGTTTCCAGGGATATCTTGATAGATTCCCACAAATCTTCACCTTCGTCTTCTTTTACAAATTCAAAAATCTCTTTATAGCGTAATAGAGAATCAAGGGTAATTTCTTCATCTATCTGAGTTATTTCTTTTAATCTCTGAAAAGATTTTAAATAAGACTGCAATAACTCTTCATTCAATTTTATATTTGTAATTTTTTCACTGCTTATTTCAGTTTTTATTAAGACATTAATGCTCCCTCGGCTAATTTTCTGCTGAATAATATTTTCAATTCTTTGTAAAATATCCAAAGATTGAAGAGGCATTTTTACTTTAATGTCACAATAGCGATTGTTAATTGATTTTATCTCTACTTTGGATTTAATGCCATTTACTTCAAATTCACCTACTCCAAAACCAGTCATGCTTTTTACCAAAGAATTCTCCTTTCAATGAGATGATTTTACAATTATTTTAGGTAATTCAGGAAACTCTGTCAAATACTTAAGGAATAATCTGAAGATAGAGATACATCTTCATTAGAAAATATTTGACAATAAATTTGACAACAAAGCAGATATCTTCTATTATTTATCCAAGAAAACTATAAAAACTTATATAGTTTTATAATTATTGGTTAATATTATGGATACTTTACAAGAAAAACAAATTTATACAAGAAAAAAAATTCTCCTGGCTTCCAGAAGATTGTTCTTTGGTGTAGGTTTCTCCAAAATAACCATGGATGAAATAGCTGAAGAATTAAATATGAGTAAAAGAACTATTTATCAATTATTTAAAAGTAAAGATTTTTTATTAAAAGCAGTAATCAAAGATTTTTTTCAGGAATTTCAAAATAAACTTAACCAAATTACGACTAATCAAAACACTCAAGGGCTGGGTACGCTAAAAATGTTTATTGGTTTAATTCAAGAACAACTAGCAATATTCAATATTTATGCTTTTAAAGATATTAGCAAAAGCAACCCGGAGGCATGGCAAAAAATAAAGAATCTTAGAGAAAAAACAATCAATAAGAAGCTGGAGGAGCTAATCTTTAAGGCAAAAAAGGAAGGTGCTATCCGCCAGGATATTGACATCAACATCTTAGTTTTGCTGATTCTAAATACTATTCAAACTGTAATAAACCCGGAAACAATTGCTCAACTTCCTTATTCTACAGATGAAGTAGTAAATATGATGTCAAAATTCATCATTTCGGGCCTTATTAAAGATGATAGTGATTTAATGATTAATTAATCTTTTTCCCTGAAAATAAATGCAAAAACGGAGTTTATATATGAAAAAAATGGCATCTTTTATTAGAAAATATGCAAAATTAATTATAGTTATCACGATCATTTTAAGCATATTCAGCTTATCTCAAATCAGAAACTTAATAGTAGATGATGATATTACTGAATACCTGGCTGAAGGTGATCCGGAAATTGAATTCTATAAAGAAATTTCAGAGAAGTTTGGCAGTAATGATGAAAACATTATCCTGATTGCTATAGAATATGATGATTTATTTAAATTAGAAAACCTGCAAAACTTTAAATATATTTCTGAAAAGCTGGAAAAATCTGATTATATTAATTCAGTAAATTCATTCTTAAGCATGCCCAAAATTATTGCAACAGACTTTGGTATTGAAGTAAGAGAATTTGTTGAAGTTTTTCCGAAAACCCAACAGGAAGCCCAACAACTGCAACTAGATGCATATGAAGATGAATTGATCCTGGGCTCATACTTATCACCAGACGGTCAGGCAGTCTTGTTAATGGTTGAATCTGTGCCTGAAATTGATGGTTCCATACTAAAAAATGAAATTGAGGGCATTGTACAGGAAAATTTAGAAAATGGAAAAAATGTTGTATACCACGGCTATCCAATTATGGATGCACAAATCACTGAAATGGCTACTGATAATATGTCTTTAGTAGTAATTGCAGCTATTGTTATTCTTGCTCTTTTATATTATAGCTTTAGAAGCATTCAAGGAACAATCTTTCCGGCACTGGTTGCAATTCTCTCTTCTCTTTTACTGCTGGGATCAATTGCTGCCTCCGGCAAAACAGTGACTATTATTATATCAGTAATTCCGGTAGTCATGCTCTCCCTGGTAACTGCATATGGTATTCATTTTATCAGTCGATACTATGAAGAAAGGCAATATTTTGCTCCTGAAAAAGCTATTGAAAAGGCAATAGAATATTCAGTTGTTCCTATTATGATGAGTGCGTTAACTACGATGGCTGGTTTTGCTTCTCTTATTACTGCTATCATTATACCAATGACCGAATTTGGGATTTTTGCCACAATCGGAATTTTTGTTGCATTTCTGCTGGTAATTTTTTTCCTTGGGGCAATTTTTAGTGTCTTTGCTCCAAAAAAAGTACCGGAAAATTTCTCTCATCATTCGGAAGACTTGATAACTAGTTTTCTTAATTTTTTAGCAAATTCGATTGTCAGGAAAAAGGGTTTGCTTATTAGCATTATTATAGTTGTTGTTATTATTTCAGGGTTCTATGTGACTCAAGTAAAACCAGACTCATCAATCGAAGCCAGGTTAGGCTTGAATAATCCTATCACAAAAAGCATGGATTACTTTAAAAACAAATTTGGTGGCGTTGATTTTTTATATGTGTATACTGAAGCAGAAAATGTCAAGCATCCTTATATATTAAGAAGTATTGATAAAATTCAAAACTTTGCCAAAAGATTGCCCTCTCTTTCTCAGCCAGCTTCCATTAGTATCTTCTTAACACAGCTAAATGAGGCAATGGAAAATAAAAAGATTATTCCTGCCAATCCAGCTAAAATAGATAATCTCTGGTTTTTTGCAGAAGGCAATGAATTTATTGATTCTATGATTAAAGATGATGGTCAAAGCACAGTACTGCAAGTGCGTTCAAAAGAGATGACTTCTCTTGTTGTTGAACAATCCATCCGGGAAGTCAGTGAATTTATCCAGCAAATTCCGAAGACAGTTAAACAAATTGACATAAATCAATTATCCCCTGAGGAAAGAGAGCAATACTATCCCTATATTGCAGAAGAAATTATCACCTCCTGGCAGGCAAATGGAATAGATTTTAATCAGGCACCGATAGAAAAATTAAAAGAAGAGCTGATTAGAATTGCCGGACTTGCTGATATAGAGTTTATCCAGGCAGATGAGGACTTCACCAAAGAAATAATCAGCTTATCATCTTTAGAGCTGGAAGACTTCGGTATAACAGGTATCGAGATAGAACCTGTTATCACCAGATACCTGCAATCCAATCTTGATGATACACTATTTATGAATGAGCTAACAAAACAGATGGATATCTCAGAATATGACGTTGAATACTTAATAGATGTCATTGACAGTTCTATTGCCATTGCAGGAGAGAAGAGGAAAATCCAGTATGCCCATGAGCAAATATCCAGTATGATAACTTTTCAGCTAAGCCCGGATAATTTCAATTATCTCTGGTACCTGACTGATGATTATGTCTATGTAGCTGATCCTGACGGAGAAATTACTTATTCTTTTAATCTTACTGGTATGCCCGTTATTACAAATCGGGTAAATGACAGTGTTTACCAGGGACAAATCAAAAGTATGTTGACTGCTTTTGTTGCAGTATTTATATTATTATCTTTCCAGTTCGGTTCTATCTGGATTGGGCTTGTTGCAATGATACCCATATTACTGACTATCCTCACTTCCTTTGGTGTTATGGGAATAACAAATATCTCACTGAACATAGGCACTATGATGGTGGCAAGCGTAGCCATTGGGGCCGGTATTGACTATACTATCCATTTTATAAATCGTTATAAGGATGAATTAAAAAAGAATAATAGAATTGACGCAATGAAAAATACCATGACCGGAACCGACGCGCCATTGTTTTCAACTCTATATCTGTAGCTGCAGGGTTAATTATATTATTCTATCAAAGATTGAAATGATTTCAATCTTTGGAAAACTTATTTCCAGTGTAATGCTAATAAGTGTAATATATACTTTGCTATTATTACCAATATTGTTAAATAATGTTAAATTCAAGGAGGAAAAAATGTTAAACAAAATTATAATATTTGCTTTATTATATTAGTTGTTATTGCTTTGTTTGGCAGCATTGCTTTAGCTGCTGGAGCAGTTCAGCTGACTGCTGATGAGATTATGGATAAAGTAAAAGAAAACCAGGCTGAGTATAAAAACAGTAAAACCCAGGCTGAGATGGTTTTAGTCAACAATGAGGGAAAAGAAGAAAGAAGGGAAATCATCATGTTTGAACAGGAAGAAGAAAATGATAAGATTACCATGTTAATGCGCTTTCTCTCACCCAAGTCAGTAGAGGGGGTAACATTATTGAGTATTGAAAATGGTGATAAGATATATCTTTACATGCCTGCTTATCAAAAACCCAGAAGGATTGCAGGCTCTTCCAAGCAGGAAAACTTCATGGGAACCGATTTCTCCTATGAAGACCTTAGCATGGACTATCAGAATGATAATTATACCAAAGAACTATTAAAAGAAAGCGATACTCAATATGTACTTGAAATAATACCTGATGATGAAGAGCTATCCTATACTAAATTTATCCTCTATGTCAATAAAGAACAATTCTATGTTGAAAAGGTGGAATTCTTTGACCTGAACGGACAGCACACCAAGACCCTTGAGATAAAAGAAGTAGAATTTGATGATGAGGGAAGATTTACTCCCATGAAAATGCAGATAACTAATCTGTCTGATAATCATCAGACACAGATGAATATCAAGGAAATTGAATATGATCTGGACCTTTCATCTAGCTTTTTCAGTATCCGTACCCTGCAGAAACCAGTCCTTTAGAGAGCAAAGAAAGGAAAAATAATGATGAGATTAAAATATTCTCTTGGCATTTTTTTAATAATTGCTTTTATCTTGGGTATTACCAATTCAGGGATAGCATTTAATACATCACAAACATTAAAATATGATACTTCCTATCTATTATCTACTTGGATGATAAATCATACTTTAACCCTGGACATTGATTATTTTCATGAACTTACAGATGATGTCTATCTGGAAGGAGACTTAATAATTAGGACAACTAATAAAAATTTCGGAAAGCCATTTGTAATATTTCCTAATGAGGTTTACATAAGTGCTTATAATGTTATTGAGAATCTCGACCTCAAGGCAGGAAAGATAATAAATCGATGGGGAGCTGCTGATATTTTCAGCCCTCTGGATAATTTCAATCCTTCGCCTCCAGAAATATCCTTAACAGGACAACAAAATAAAATAGGCGCTTTTGGAATTAGTGCTTCTTATTATATGGGTAATTCCACTTATCTGTATGGAGTTATTCTCCCCTGGCTTACGCCTACTCCCTATCCTGATGAATATTTAAAAAGTAATTATCTGTCAAGCTATGCTACAGGAATACCGGAACAAGGGCTTGGTATTAACCAGGTCAAGCTCAATTACCAGGAAACAGAAAATATTATATGGGGATTGCGTCTGACTCATAGTTTCCCAACCTTTGATGCAGGCATTAGCTATTACCACGGAAATTACATGGACCCATTTCCAGTGAACCTTTCTATTTCTCCGGATAGCATGACAGAATTTACAGTTGGCTATCCCTCCAAACAGGTTCTTGGTCTGGAATTCCAGGGAGAATTTCCCGGTATCGAAGGGGCTACCTTAAGGGGAGATCTTGCCTATATAATACCTGAACACTGGTTATTTCAGGGAGAAGATTTGTTGGATAACCATTATTTTAAAGGTGTAATAAGTGCTGATTACACTACTGATTCAAACTGGTATTTTAACGGAGGATTTATCTATGGAATGCCATTTGAAAAAGGAAATGATTGTTCTCCTTATGTCTATCTTAATACCAAAAAAGAATTTGAAGATAGTGATTTTACTCCGTTTTATGTGACTGTTTTAAGTCTGCAAGATACGAGCATGATAAATGTTATTGGAGTAGATTACCAGTTGACAGAAAGTGTTTCAGCCTCAATTAACTATTCTTTCCTGACAGGTGACCAGCAATCCAAATTAGGATTATTTAAAAATTCCCAGGGGTTATATTTCTCACTTGAATGGCTTTTTTGAAATATTTACTTAAATATTTCAAGCCATCTAATAAAATATAACATCAGTTTATATTCTCAAGCTGGTGTTATATTTTATTCTTAGGAGCATCTTGTTGTATTATAGACTTATTTCAATTAGAATATTCCTAATATGTATTTTAAAAAATATTTTTCTAGAAAATCTGATATTGCTATTTCCCTCATAAATAAAACAAGAATATATTACAATTTTCATTCAATATCAGGAATTTGATAAATGTTTAGCAAAAACTTGTAAAAATACAAGTATTATTTATATTTTAATTTTTTAATCAGGAGGAGAAATGCCCGATTTTTTTGGCAAAAAAGAAAATATTATTAAAAGCAACAATAGTGAAATAAAAAAATACAAGATTAAATCCGATAAAAATGGTAATCTGATTTTGCCTGACAAACTAAAAAGAAAGTTAGGGTTGAATGGATGTGCAGAAATTAACGTAACAGTTCAAAAAAATAAAATAACATTGTTTCCCAATATCCACAGTTTAGCAAAAGTTTATATTGAACCAACTACATTATGCAATCTAATGTGTCAAACTTGTGTTCGAAATACCTGGAATGAACCATTGGGCAATATGAATATTAGCACTTTTAATAAAATAATAGAAGATTTGAAACAATTTGAGGAATTAGAAACAGTAATGTTTGGTGGCTTTGGAGAACCAACCTTCCATAAAGATATTCTATATATGGTAAAAGAAGTAAAATCGCTGGGAATAAAGGTAGAAATTACTACCAACGGGACTTTGTTGAATAAAAAAATTGTAAAAGGGTTGATGGATAATAGATTAGATACTTTATGGATTTCTTTTGATGCTGCAGATGAAAATGTTTTTGAAGGAATAAGAAAAGGGGCTAGTTTCCAGAAAGTTCTGGATAATCTGACTTATTTAAAATCATTGAATGAGATAAATGAACATAAGATAAATATTGGTTTATCTTTTGTAATTATGAAAAAGAATATTGATAGCCTGATTCATTTAGAAAAACTTACAAGTCTAATTGGCGCATCAAAAGTATTAATAAGTAATGTTTTGCCCTATAGCAATGATATCGTTAAAGAAATGGTCTGCTACTGGTCTGTTGCGGGAGTAAATAAATCTGAGAATTCTTTAGAAATTAGCTTGCCTTTACTGGATATCAATGACACATCTAAAAAAGCACTTTATAGTCTTTTTAGAAATAATAAACATAAGATATCAATTATGGGAAATGAAATAGGGGCAGAAACATCAGAATGCAGATTTATAAAAGAAAGAAATACCTTTATCAGATGGGATGGGATGGTAACTCCGTGTATGGGATTAATGCATGAAAGCAGGATGTATCCCTTCTTCCAAAATAATTATGATAGAAAAGTAAAATCATATGCTTTAGGTAATGTTAATGATAAAACTCTGAAGAAAATTTGGGATTCTCACGAATACAAGGAATTTAGAGAAAAGGTTGATAATTTTGATTTTTCACCATGTTTGCGCTGTGGACCATGTCTTTTATCTAGTAAAAACGAAGAGGATTGTTTTGGGAATACTTTTCCTACCTGTGGGGGTTGCTTATGGGCTCAAGGAGTAATTCAGTGTCCATAGATTATTTGATAAGATTTTTAGATTTTTGTTAAAATTTAACCAAAAAAAATTTCTAGAATAGAAATAAAAATTATTTATGGGTGGAGGTCTAAAATGGACATATATCAATTGTCATTACCCGGTCCTACAGAATGCGATCCAGAAATATTAAATGAATTAAATAAACCAAATATCCCTCATTACGGTGATTTATGGCTGGAATACTATCTAAGCACACTCCACAAATTACAACAAGTTTATCAAACAAAAAATAAGGTATTTATTTTTCCATCTTCTGGCTCTGGAGCAGTGGAAACAGCTTTTGCTAACTTGAGTGGTAAAAAAGGTTTAATTTTAGAAAATGGAACATTCGGAAATAGACTAACCGCAATTGCATCCCATTATTTAAATAAATATTCTGTAATTACCAAAAATCCCGGAGAACCTTTTAAGACACAGGAGATAAAAAAAATCGTTCAAAGAGAAAAACCTGATTTATTAGCAATGGTACACGGTGAAACCTCTACTGGTATGCTAAACCCTTTAGAAGATATTGCTAATGTTTGTCAAGAAAATAAGATTTTGTTTATAGTGGATGCTATTTCGACATTAGGTGGAGCTAAACTTTCAGTAGATAAACTAAAAATAGATTTCTGTTTATCAGCTAGCCAGAAAGCATTAGGTTCAATTCCTGGCTTGTCTACAATATCAGTTAGTCCACAAGGCTGGAAAAATATATCATCAGAAGAAAAAATTCCTTGCTGGTACTTTAATTTAAAGACCTGGCAGAGATATGCAGAGGATTGGAAAGATTGGCACCCGTTTCCAATAACTTTACCAGTACATCTCTTCTTTGCGCTAAACAAATCATTAGATTTTATTTTAGAAGAAGGATTAGAGCAAAGATGGTTAAGGCATAAGAATATCTCTAAAATTCTTCATTCCGCCTTAGAGGAAATAGGTGTATCTTTATTAATAAAAAATAAAAACTATAGACTCCCAACAGCAACTTCTGCTTTATTGCCAAATAGTTTAAGCTCAATAGAATTACAAAATTTTTTAAAAAATAAATACAAGATATTAATTGCAGGCGGTGTTGGGCCATTACATGAAAAAGTATTCAGAATAGGTCATATGGCCTATTCTGCACAAGAACATTTTATAAATAGAATTATGGTAGGTATTAAAGATTATATTCTTAATAATAAATCTATTTCAAAAAACAACATACCATGAGTAATCAGTAACTCTACCTGCAATCAAAAACAAATTTCTTTTAGCTGCAGACAGATTTACTGGAGCAAATTATTTAAAATTAACAGTCTCATAATGTCTTTTTTTGTTTTTTTTCTTCTCGTAGATTTTAATTGATTCCTCCCTCTTCTTTTTTCTCTCAATGTTAATTGGTTTAGATTTTTCTCTCCAGATCCGGGAATGATCATCTAAAAAATCAGCAATTTTACCTGTCAAAACACTCCCTGCTCCAGCATGTGTTGGTTTGGCCCCTGATTTTATAACAATATCTCTTAACCTGGATGGGTGATCTATAATAGGACAAGGAGTCATTAAATTACTGCTGAAGGGCTGACATTTTTGATAATATCTAAACAAAGGGTTTTGTAAAATTTCTCGCAGGCTTTTCCCCCGGATATTATCAGTGGCAAAATGGACAAAAGCACAAGGCTCTACATCTCCTTTAGCATTAATATGAAAATACCTTCTGCCTGCTGCTATACAACCTCCGGTAAAAGTGCCATCATTCCAGAAATCAGCTAAAAAGATCGGTTTTTTATTCCTTATTTCCGGAATCCTATAGGCCAATTTAACTCTTTGTTCTGATGTAATCATCATCTCAATATCGGTATCTTTCCCTATCGGTATATAATGAAAAAACCAGCCATAAAGAGCACCTTTTTCTATCATATGGTCAATAAAATCATCTACACCAAACAATTCTTCAGCATTTTGCCTGGTAACTGTAATGCTAAAACCAAATATAATTCCTCTTGCAGATAATCGGTCCATTGCTGCCATAATTTTATCATAAACTCCTTCCCCTCTACGGATATCTGTTGATTCACGGAAGCCTTCTAAACTTATAGCTGGAGTTATGTTTCCTACTTCTAACATTTTATCGGCCATTTTATCGTCTATCAAAGTTCCATTAGTATACATCATAAAACCCACATCCTGATGTTTTTCAAAAATATCAAAAAGGCCAGGATATACAGTAGGCTCTCCCCCGGATAATACTATAAAATAAATCCCCATTTTCTTAGCTTCTTCAATTATTCTATTAATAGTGCTTAGATCTAAACTATCGCTTTTTTTGTATTTTCCTGCCCAACATCCAATACAATTAAGATTACAAGCACTTGTCGGATCTATCAGAATAGTCCATGGCACACTGTTTCCAATTTCTTGTGCTATTTGAAGTTGTCTTGGAATTCCCATAAGGGCTGAATTTATAAAAAAATTCAAAATAAGCCCATCTTTGTAGCTTGGAGCGATTTTGGAAAGTTTTTGGATATATTTTTTTATAAGAGGACTATTATAGTAATTTTCCCTTATGGCTGCAATTTCCTGATGATGCTTCTCAGTTTGGGCAATTTTATCAGCAAAATTTAAAATTTTGTCAAAATTCTTTTCAGGATCTTTTTCTAAATATCTTAATATCTGCCTCAACGCTTGCTCAGCAGCAAATTTTTTTGCAAAAACAAGATTGATAGCCATTTTAACAAACCTCCTTTTCTCTCAAATATTATTTTGAGATCCTTAAAATTCCAATACCAAAAGGAAAGTTTTATTCATATTAAACATACCAACAACTATCATCTGGAGTTTTTCAAAAATTCTCACTGCATTTAAATATATTCATTCTTATTATTTAATTCAAATTATTTTGCAGAATATTTATATGCATGCTATAGAGCATATCGCATTTTTATTATTTTATCGGTTTAGTTTAATTTATAACTATATTAGTGAATTTTTTAAATATTTTTCTGATAAATATAAAATAATTAACATTTTTTATTACTTATATGCATTTATTAATTTATTTTATATTCTTATTGAATTATTGTTCATATCCTATATATTAATGTTAATTTATCTGTTAATTTTTGTCAAATTATTGATTGCTAAACATTCCATTCACTAAAATTTAAGTTAATCCAGGTATAATCACTTCATAAAGCAACATATGAATTAATTTAAAGTGTCTGCCAATTTTAAAAAAAATTAAAAAATTCTTAGACCTTTTCAAAATTATTCAGTAATATTATAAGTATATTTTCTAATTGCTTTTTATCAGTAAAATAATTTCCTTGTTTTAAAAATAATATTTAACTATAATTACAGCGCTTTTTGGTTTTATAAATAATATTAATCATGAGGGATGTTTTTTGAACAGTGCAGATAAATAAATCTTTTGTTAAAAATTTCCAGCTCAATATAAAAAACAGATCTGCCAATCATCAGCAATCAATAATCGAAACAATAATTGATTATTTTAATGAAACAGCAGGTTGCCATTCTGAGCAACTTGGTTTTCCATTAAAATTATTGTTCACAAAAGGCTATTCCTGGGTTCTTCTCTCCTGGAATATAGAAATAGATCAGCTACCAAGAAATGGAGATAAATTAAATATTGAAACCTGGATCTCACATACAAAAAGATGTTTTGTATTCAGGGAATTTTTAGTAAAATCAAATGATACCAATATTATAATTAGAGCTTCTTCTCAATGGGTTTTCTATAATATAAATAAGAAAATGCCTGTCAGAATACTGTATGAACTGGCAAATAAATGGATAATTAATTCTAGAAAAGCCTGCCCTTCAGCTACTAACAAATTTATACTGATAGAAAATTCCTCTTTTAATAAAATAGATGCAAAAAGAATTGCCGTTAAATCAGATGATATTGATTTTCTTGACCATGTCCATAACTCTAAATATATTAACTGGATCTTTTCCTCAAAACCAAAAACAATATTGCACAATTACATTTTGAAAAAACTGGAAATTTATTATCTACATGAAATAAAGTACCCGGGTGACGTATTTATAAAACAACAGTCTGTTTTGTTGGAAAGCAATAAAAATGCTGTTATTGATGATTATATCTGGGATCAACAGAAAGAAAGAATAGCAACCCGGGCAAGATCCTACTGGAATAAAAAAAGAGAAAAATAAAAAGATATTTTTAATACCCGTTAAATTCAGGATTTATATTGTCAAGATAATTACTTCTGATTTACAGCGTCTCTGTCTCAGGAATATTGTCATAATATTAATTGGTTGTTAGTTATATTTTACTTCCAGAGCACCCTTCTAAGTAAGTCAATATAGCAATCCCTCCATACATCAGGGCGATGTCCTCCAAGGGCATAGTTAGTTGTAAAATCAATTCCTGCATCACTCAATACCCTCATAGTTATCTCTGCCCCTCCATCAAAAAAACCAAAATCAAATAAACCAAATCCAAAGGCCAGAGTTGGTTTTTTTAACTCTTTTCTTGAATAGTCATAATTAAATACATCAGGCTCTTTATATCCATGACTCATACAATAAAAATAAGCAAATTTTTCCGGATATGCGAGGTATGTGGAAAAAGTTGTTTCTCCGCCCCTGGAAAGACCGGCCAAAGCTCGATTTTCGGGAATGTTAGATACATTATAATTTTTTTCAACCCAGGGAATAAGTTCATTTACTATATAAGGAACTGCCTCGGAAACTTTTCCTTCTACATTGGGTTTATTAATCAGGGATCCATCATAATTAATATATCTATATGCCCATTCTCCATTACTTTTGTTCATTTCCGGCATAATAACAATTAAAGGTTCAGTTTCTCGTCTAGCAATAAGGTTATCAGTAATATTACCCATACAGTTTTGAGAAATCCAATTTGTGGCAAAACCACCCATCCCGTGCATAATGATAAGATATTTGTAACCATCTTTCTTATTTGGATTATACCCATTAGGAGTATATATGCCAACAGGGGCATCCCAGCCCAGAATTTTAGAAGGAACACAATCAAACACAAAATCACCCATCTGTTCGCATTCATCTAAAAGACCATTATAGCTATAATCGGGACTTTTGCTTTGTTTAACTGGATCATAAGGTAATAGCACTATACTGTAGTTTTCTACACCAGGCTTGTATTCAGCTGGTGGATTTTGAGGATCTGTTACCCTGTTATTCCAATTTACTTCATCTTCACCATTTATAAAAAACTGGTAAGTAAACCAACCTGATGGTAGTGGAATCGTAAAAAACCAATATCCTGTTTCCTTATTTAAAACCATATCATCTACCGGTCGCAATGCATGTGGTCTGGTGCAGGTATGTAAAATACATCCATTATACCAGTTATTGGGATGAATTCTGGGAGCTTTGTTGGCAGTGGACAGATGCTTTTCACTAAACAGCCAGTCTCCAGATATTTGTACTCTTTTTGCCTCTGGAGCATAATAACGAAAAGTTACATAAAAACCGGTCGGAGATTTTTCAGATCTGTAAACTGTGGTTTTAGTCAAAGCAGCGAAGGTATCTCCGGTAAAATCCTTATCAGATGTTTTTCCATCCCACTTCAGGTAAGCATTTTGATAATTAACTTTTTTTGCAGCAAAAACTGTTCTGGTGTTGATGAAAAAAAGAAATAAAAATGAAATAAACAAAAACAACATCTTTACTATCATTTATTTTTACACCTCTTTTATATTGTCTTAAACTTCTATTTTACTCTATTCTCACGTAATAATTATTCATACTAATCTAAGATAAATATTGCTGATTTCTGAAGATTAACACTATCTGATTTTTTAGCTATTGCCTTTTATGGCCGTAAATCTAAATTTTTCTATGATAATTTTAGCATATATAATAAAGAATTGTCCTTCTCTTTTCTGCAAAATATATCTTTTTGATAGTTTATTTCTTGACCTTCAGCTATAAATATATTATAAAAGACCTGTAGTGATAGCAAATAAATCCTCTTTTTAATATTAGAAAAGGTGAATTTTATGAAACTTGATAGCATTACCTTATCTTCTGTTTTATCAGAAATAAAAAATAATTACCTGCCATCTAAAATAGTTGAAGTAAAACAAATAAGTAAGTATGAAATCTCCTTTGCTTTAAAAAATAAACAGATATTAAGAAATCTCTTTATTTCTATTCGCCCTGATCGAATGGCTTTTTTTATCAAAGAATCCTTCTTTTCAGAAGACAATTTTCCATCATTGTTTTTGAAACAACTTAAAAGCTGGATAGAAGGAGGAATGTTAACAGATGCACAACATTACGATTTTGATCGATTTATAAAGCTTTCAATAGAACCTTATAACAGATTTGGCAAAATTAAAAAATATCAATTATTAATTGAATTTATGGGTAAACACAGCAATATTGTGCTAATTGATGATGAGGAAATTATTAAAGCACCTTTAAAACAGGTTGGTTCTGATGTTAACAGGTTTAGAGAAATAAAGTCTGGTAATCTTTATGTATACCCTCCACAACAAGAAAAAAACAATTTATTAAAAACTGGTCCAAAGCAGTTAATTCAAATATGGAAAAAATACCTGACTGAAAATAAAGAGAATTATTTATGGGAATTCTTTCTAGATAATTTTAAAGGGATAGGCGGGAAAACCGCTCAGGAAATAGTTTCCTTTTTAGACTTTTCTCCAAAACAGATAATTACTGATATTGATGAACAAAAATTTAACCTATTGTCTGTCAAATTCTCTTTATTAATAGAAAAAATAAAAAATAATAATTTTAATCCCACAGTCTTAATCAATAACTCTACTGGTCAAATTGTTGATTATTTCTTATTTTCTCCTTCTGCTGAACAGGATTATAAGTTAATTCCTTTTCAAAACACCTCTTCTTGTTTGGATTTTATTTATAATAAATTAATAGAAAAAGAGAAAAAACAAAATTTATATAATATTACAAGAAAGATAATTATAAAAAATATAGAAAAATTGACAGAAATAGAATCATCTTTATTAAAAAGAGAAAAAGAAATTCTTAATTGTGAAGAGTACAAAAAAAAAGGAGAATTGCTCAAAGCTAACCTTTGGAAAATTACCCCAGGATCAACAGAAGTAAAAGTTATCGATTATACTGATAACTCACTTCCGGAAATAATGATTTTATTGAATCCCCAATTATCTCCACTTCAAAACCTGACCCATCTCTTCCAAAAATATAAAAAATTAAAAAAAAATGCTGATATGATCCAGAAGCAAATTGATAACAATAAACAGGAATTGTCGGAATTAATTATTCTACAGAATAAAGTAAATAAAAAAATGAACTCTTTGGAAGATTTAATCTGCATTTACAATCAATTAATGAAGCTGGGGTATATCAAAAAAAACAATGATACCCCGCTACGTAAAAAGGCTGAGCAGCAACCTGCCATAAGCAAGTTCCTTTCTCCTGATGGCTGGACTATTTTAGTCGGCAAAAATAATAAACAAAATGAATATATTTTAAGAAATCTTTCTACCGGCAATGATTTTTGGCTTCATAATCTTACAAAACCAGGAGGACATGTTATTATAAAAAACCATAATAATCTGGATAGCCCTCCTTACCTAACTCTCAATTTTGCTGCCAGCTTAGCCAGTTATTACAGCAAGACCAAAGACAAAGAAACAGCCTATATTATTTACACAAAAAGAAAATATGTCAGGAAAGCAAAAAATTCAAAGCCGGGAAAAGTTATCTATACAAATGAAAAGACTTTCCCGGTTACAATTGAATATGAAACAATAAAAAATGAAATAGATAAAATGATAGTTGTTTAATTGATGGGATTCAGATAAGCAAGTTAATCTGTTCAGTCATATCTTTAGGTAAAGATGAAGTAAAGCTCATGTTTTGCCCTGAAATAGGATGGAATAGCTGCAAATAATGAGAATGCAGTGCTTGTCTTTTTATACTAATCTTTTGGCGGTTTTCTTTGCGTAAACCATATACTTTGTCTCCCACAACAGGATAGCCAATATATTTTAAGTGAACTCTTATCTGATGAGTACGGCCTGTATAAAGTTGTAACAATAATAATGTAAAATCAGCAAAATGTTTAACAACCTCAAAATACGTTTTCGCATCTCGACTGGCTATGTTGGAAACATCCATTTTATTGCGATGTTTTTTATCTCTGCCGATAGGAGCTTCAATATAGCCGGCCTGATCTTTTACAGTTCCATAAACTAAAGCCAGATATTTTTTTATTATCTTTCTATCTTTGATTTGTTCTGTAAGAAGATGATGGGCTTTTTCTGTTTTTGCTACCATCATCAAACCTGATGTCTCTTTGTCTAAACGATGTACAATTCCGGGACGATTTACGCCATTTATCCCAGGTAATTTCCCTTGACAGTGATAAAGTAAAGCATTGACAAGAGTGCCGGTATTCACTTTCCCTGCAGGATGGACAATCATGCCGGCACTTTTATCGATTATCAGCATATGTTCGTCTTCATAATAAATATTCAAAGGGATATTTTCTGGCTGCAGAGTTAAATTTTTCTGCTCAGGTAATTTTATTGTTATCAAATCAGATTTTTTTAATAAATAACTAGCTTTTATTTTTTCGCCATTAACAGATATATCCCCTTGTTCAATTAATTCTTTTATCCTGCTTCTTGAAAAATCTAGACCAATTTCTTTGGCTAAAAAAGAATCGACCCTGGTATTTATATCAGCGGAATATACAATTTTTTTGATATCAGACAGATTTAATATATCTACTACCTCATATGTTTTGATATTATATTAACCATATATTTTTATTCAAGCTTATCCATTTTTGTCTTATAGATCTTCTTCTAGAAATTCATCTTCTTTTAATTCTTCTTCCTTATGAAACAAAAAGTGAATAATAAGCAGTAATAAGCCTATATTAATTGCCGAGTCAGCAATATTGAAAATAGGCCATATCCTGAAATCTAGAAAATCTATTACACTGCCCACTCTAAGCCGATCTATCATATTACCCAAAGAGCCTCCCAAAATAAAAATAAGAGAAAAATACACTAATTTATTCTCCTTGGATATTTTTTTGCGCAACAAAAAAATAATCAGCAAATTTACTATTATAATAATAACAGCAAATACTGCACTTGGGAATTTTAGCAAACCAAAAGAAGAATTAGGATTAAGGATATAGGTTATATGGAATATTCCTTTTATTACCGGAATCGAATCCATTAAATCCATTTTTGATTGTACTAATATCTTAGTAAATTGGTCAAAAAAGGTAATTAAAAATACTCCCATCAAAAAGAATATTGTTGTTCTATTGTTTTGTTTTCGCTTCTTTTTTACAACCATCTTTTACCCATTTATAATTAGTTTTCTTTTAAGACTGTAACGCATTTATGGCATATATCACTATATTCCTGGTCTTTTCCCACACTTTCAGAATAACACCAGCATCTTTCACATTTATCACCAGGAGCTTTCTTAATTACAATGAAAAGCTCAGGTATTTCCTCGCCCTGAATGATATTTTCAGCTGGAATATCCCCATCCTGTTTAATTATTGCAACTTTTGATACTATAAAAATCGTTTCCAGTTTTTCTTTAAAATTATTCAAATATGTAAAAAGTTCCTGATCTTTTGTTATTAGATTTACTTGTGCCTGTAAAGCATTTCCAATTTGTCCCTCTTTTCTGGATAATTCTAGGGCTTTTAGAACATCTTTTCTTGCTGAAAGCAGCTTGCTCCATTCTTCCTCCATTTTCACTTGTACCATTTGCTCATCAACTACAGGCCATGGGGCAAGAAAAACACTTTCTTCTTTTTGAGTAATTTTATTTAAATTTTGCCAAATTTCTTCAGCAGTAAAACTTAACACCGGGGCAATCAGCCTGGTTAATTCACTAACAATCTTATATAAAACCGTCTGGGCTGCCCTTCTGGATAATGAATCAGCATTGAGAACATACAATCTATCCTTAATTATATCAAGATAAAAAGAACTCAAATTTAATGTACAAAAATTATGAACATCATGATATAGAGTATGAAACTCATAATTATCATAGTTTTCGGTAGTTCTTTTAATTAAGCTTTGGAATTGGCTTAGAATAATTCGGTCTATATCTTCTAATTTTTCATAAGAAACACTATTAATATCGGGGTTGAAATCATACAAATTACCCAATATGAAACGAGCGGTATTTCTGATTTTTCGATAGATTTCAACCAGCTGCTTTAATATTTTATCGGAAATTCTAACATCTCTCCGATAATCAGAAGATGCTACCCAAAGTCTCAGTATATCTGCACCATATTGATCAATTACCTTTTGGGGGGGGATTACATTGCCAATAGATTTAGACATCTTCCGGCCTTCTTCATCAACTATAAACCCATGGGTTAATACTGATTTATAAGGGGCTTTGTCAAAACTGGCAACAGCTGTTAAAAGTGAAGTTTGAAACCATCCTCTATGTTGATCAGTTCCTTCAAGATACAGTTCGCATGGCCAATGTAAGTTTTCTCTGGTTTGTAGCACTGCAGCATGACTGCAGCCTGAATCAAACCAAACATCCATAATATCACTTTCCTTGGTAAATTTGGTACCATGACAATGAGGGCAGGTAAATTCTGAAGGCAGAATATCTTCTGCACTCATCGCAAACCAGGAGTTTGAACCTTTTTCTTTAAATAATTTTTTTACAATGTCAATTGTTTGCTCAGTAACAACTACATTATTACAATCCTGGCAATAGAATGCAGGTATAGGTACTCCCCATACTCGTTGGCGGGAAATGCACCAATCAGTACGTTCTTCCACCATACTATAAATTTTCTCTTTTCCCCAATAAGGAACCCATTGCACTTCATCAATTGCCTGTAAAGATTTTTCTCTGAATTTATCTACTGATACAAACCATTGTTCAGTTGCCCTAAACAGAATGGGTTTTTTACATCTCCAGCAGTGTGGATAAGAATGTTTTATCTTCCCTTTGCCTAATAAAAATCCTTTTTCTTGCAGAGATTCAATAATCTTTTTGTTGCCTTCCTGGTAATTCAGACCATTAAAAGGACCAGAATTCTCATTGAGCCTTCCTTTGCTATCCAGGACAGATTCTACTGGTAACTTGTATTTAATGCCGATTTCATAATCTTCTTGGCCATGACCGGGCGCAGTATGAACACATCCTGTTCCTTCTTCTAAAGTTACATGATTACCCAGAATTACCAGTGATTCGCGATCTAATAATGGATGTTTGGCTCTTATTCTCTCAAACAAATATCCTTTTTTCTCGGCTAAAACCTGATAATTTTCAATACCGTTTTTCTGCATGACTTCTTCTACCCGTTTAGAAGCCATTATCAAATATCCTTGCTCAGTTTTTACCAGACTGTAATCAAAATCAGGATGTACAGCTATTGCCATATTCGCAGGTATTGTCCATGGAGTTGTTGTCCAGATTACAATAAAAGTATCACCTTGCCTTGCTTCTGGGAATATTTTTTTGACATCATCAATAACAGGAAATTTTACAAATATGGAATCACTTTGTTCATCATTGTATTCAATTTCTGCAGCTGCCAGTGCAGTTTCACAGGATGGGCACCAATAAACAGCTTTTTTCCCTTTATAGATATATCCCCTCTGATACATGCGGCCAAATATTTCAATCTGTTTTTCTTCATATTCAGGTAGAAATGTCAAATAAGGGTTTTTCCAATCAGCGATAACTCCTAACCTCTTAAATTCTTCCATTTGAATATTGATATATTTTTTAGCATATTCCTGGCATTTTTCACGTAACTTTACTGGATCTATATCATGAATGGTAACTTTTAAATTCTTACTTACCTGATGTTCAATTGGCATACCATGAGTATCCCATCCGGGAACATAATAAGCATTATGCCCTTTCATCCAATGATATTTGGGAATTATATCTTTTAATATTTTGTTATATGCAGTTCCGATATGAATATTTCCATTTGCATATGGTGGTCCATCATGTAAAATAAACTTTTCTTCATCTTTGTACTTTTTTAATAATTCTTTGTCTAATTCCATATTCTGCCAGAATTCCAACATTTTTGGCTCTTCTTTAGGCAAATTGGCTTTCATGGAAAACTCAGTTTTTGGTAAATTAAGCGTATCTTTATAATCCATAATCTACTCCCTCTATTTAAATAAAAACTAAAATAAAAACCCCTTGCCGTTAAAAGGGCAAGAGGTTATAATTTCTTGCGGTACCACCTTAATAAATTTATAACATTTTCTAAAAACAATATATTATAAACTTTATGGAAGGAATGTATAACATTCTCCCATGTTTAGTTTTATCGGTACAACCGTTTTAACCTACTTCTATCTTCTATTTCAGTCAAAATAGAAAGAGGTGATCTTCAGAAAAACTTTTCTTACTATTCCTCTTTTAAAAACCAGCACTATTATTTGTAAATATCACAATAAAAAATCGTATCACTCTTTTAAAAAACAGTCAAGAAGCAGGCGATTAATTATCTTTTTATTAAATAACTACCTATTCTCTTTTTCTGGTGTATTATTTATTTTGCCGGAAAAATCTTCTTGCTCACGATTATGCTCATTCGGGTAAAGTTTCATTTTTAAATCTTCAATTGTTTTATCCTGAATATATGAAGCAGGTTTTTCAATTACCGTTTCATCTGCACTCTCTTCATCAAGCATTCTAATATGCAATTTTAAAGTATTTTTAAGTTTTTCTAAAAGAAGATATTTTCTTTTTTTCAATGCTTCAATCTCATTATTGAGATCATAAACATCTTGACTGGCTTTTTGTTTGATTCTTTCTGCTTCAATCCTGGCATTTTCGATAACAACCTGTGCTTCTCTTTCAACATTATCTTTTATATTGGCTGCGCTTTTTTGGGCATTTACTAAAGCGCTTCTCAGTGTTTCATCCATTTTAGAGTATTCTTCAATTCTAGATTGGAGCCTTTCTAATTCCTCTTTAAGCTTTATGTTTTCATTTAAAACTTCTTCATAGTCTTTAGCAATACGATCCAAAAAATCGTCAACTTCTTCTTCGTTATATCCTCTAAAAGATCTGCCAAACTGTTGTTGTTCTATATCCATTGGGGTAATTTTCATTAATCGCCCTCCTTTTACTGGCTGACTAATAATTCACTTATAAGAATATAAGTAATTTATTAATTTAAAACTAATAATATAAATTGACAATAAGTCTTATTAAGGATGTTCTTAATAGGCTAAGTAAGAAAAATACTATAACTGGTGATAAATCTATCCCTACTCCCCCCAAAGGCAAGATAATGCGGAAAGGTGCCAGGATAGGTTCGGTTACTCTATATATAAATCTTATTATTGGGTTAGATCGATCAACCGGAACCCAGGAAAGGAAAATCCGGGCAATAATGAAATAACCATATATTCTAAAAATAAAATTAATAACATTAATTAATATATACATCTATTCAATTTCCTCATGTATTCTCTCTATTTTGTCTTTCATTCTTTGTCCTTCCACTATATAAACTACCCTTTCTGCTAAATTTCCGGCATGATCTCCAATTCTTTCCAGATTATCTGAAATAAATATTAAATGGATAGCTCTGCTGATCGTATGCGGATCTTCTAACATAAAAGTAAGCAGTTCACGAAATATTTGTTGATTTATTTGATCGACTAATTTATCTTTTTCCCATACTTCCCTGGCTAAAGCTACATCACCTCTTAAATAAGCATCTAGACTGTTGTGTAACATATTTTTAGCTATTTCAGCCATTCTAGGTATATCGACCAAAGGTTTCACTAAAGGTTTCGAGGCTAAATATGAACTTGCCGCAGCAATATTGGTAGCTCTATCACCAACTCTTTCTAATTCTGCAATTGCCTTCATGGCACAGGTTATTATCCTTAATTTTTTAGATACAGGATGCTTTAAGGCAATCAGTTGCAGACATTGTTCTTCAATATCAAGCTCTATGCGATCAACCTTTTCATCATCTTCGATTACCTGCTGTGCCAGGTCACAATCCTTTTTAACCAAAGATTGAATTGCCCTCTCTAAAGAGTTTTGAACCATATTTGACATTTTAACTAAATTGTTTTTTAAATCAGATAATTCTGTATCAAATATAGAAATTAATTCTTTATCTTCATTATTATTATACTGGTTCATTTGTTATCCTTTTTGTAAGTGAGATTAATTAGAATAACTTTCATATAATATAGCAAAAAAGCCTCTTTTTTTCAATTAAATTAAAATTATTAAAACTCAAAACCACAAACAACATAGTTAGACTCCAGTTTTAATTTTTATGATCCCGGTCAACCAAGAGTGTTATTAAATTATATCAGTTGCTTTTTTAAAGTTACTCCTCCCAAATAGGCTTCCTGTATTTTTTGGTTGTTTTTTAATTCTGCTGAAAAGCCACTTATAGTTATTCTTCCGGTTTCTAAAACATAAGCTCTTTGGGAAATTGATAAGGCTTTTCTGGCATTCTGCTCTACCAGGAGAATCGACACGCCCTGCTGGTTAATCTCTTTTATTATTTTAAAAATATGTTTTACAAGAAGAGGTGCCAAACCTAATGAAGGCTCGTCTAATAGCAACAGCTGGGGATCGCTCATAAGACCCCTTCCTATCGCAAGCATTTGCTGTTCTCCTCCTGATAAAGTTCCTGCTAACTGCTCTTTTCTCTCCAGAAGTATTGGGAATAAATCATAAACCCGATTTTTTCTTTTTGTAACAGCTTTTATATCTCCTCTTTTATTAAAAGCCCCCAAATTAAGATTTTCTTCTACTGTCAGTGTTGAAAATATCCTCCTGCCTTCAGGAACATGTGAAATTCCTGCAATAGCTATCTTGTAGGTATCAGTTTTTACAATAGATTTTTGCTGAAAAATAATTGTTCCTTGTTTTACCGGGACCAGCCCTGTTAAAGCTCTCAGCAAAGTACTCTTGCCTGCACCGTTAGCACCCAAAACACTGACAATTTCACCTCGTGCAACATATAGAGAAACACTTTTTAAAGCTTGCACTGAATCATAGTAAACATTTAAATTTGTAATATCCAATAAGTTGCCCTGCAAATTAATAATCCTCCTCCTCTTCTTCTTTCCCCAAATAAGCTTCAATAACAATAGGATTGTTGTAAACAGCTTCTGGCTTCCCTTCAGCAATTTTCTTTCCTTCATCCATAACTGTAATCCAATCTGAAATACCCATCACCACATTCATATCATGCTCAATGAGCAAGATAGTCAGATCAGATTTAAGGAGGTTTTTAAGAAATTTCATCAGGTCTTCAGACTCTTTATCATTGAGCCCACTACTTGGTTCATCTAGAATAAGCAAATCCGGATTGCTAGCCAAAGCCCTGGCAATCTCCAGCATTCTTTGATTACCATAGGATATATTTTTAGCTAACTCATGTTTATACGAATAAAGCCCAACCTGTTTTAATTTATTTTCAGCAATTTTTTGTATTTCCTTCTCTTCTCGACATTGAGAGGGTAATTTAAAGATAGAAGACCACATACCTGAACCACTTCTTGCATGTTGACCGGCCATTACATTCTCCAAACAAGTCATATTTTTAAAAAGCCTGATATTCTGAAAGGTACGAGCAACTCCTTTGGCAAGTATTTGATGTGGTTTCAATTTTATTAAATGCTCTCCTTTAAAGAAATATTCACCTTCATCAGGTTGGTATATACCAGTAATTACATTAAAAACAGTAGTCTTTCCAGCCCCATTAGGCCCAATGATGCTGCTGATTTTACCCTTGGCTATCTGTAAATCAATTTTATTGACCGCGATCAACCCACCAAATATTTTTGTTAATTTTTTTGTTTCTAAAATATTTTCAATATTTCTAATCATTACTTTATCCTTAGTTTTACTTATTTGCTATTTTGCTAGATTTCATTCTGCTCTGAATTCACTAAGATTGATTCTGTTTGCATTTTGCCTCTTTTTCTAGGCCAAACACCACCGGGGCGAAATATCATCATCATTATCATTACGATTCCGAAAATCAACATTCGATACTGGGCAAATGTTTGAAATATTTCCGGAAAAAGAGAAATAGCAGCAGCACCTATAAATATTCCAGGAATTGACCCCATGCCGCCAATTAACACAATACAAAACAGCAAACATGATTCCATGAAAGTGAAGCTGTCCGGAGATACAATCATCAATTTACTTGCATAGATATTTCCGGCTATACCAGCTAGAGCTGCACCTAATACAAAAGCTAACAACTTATAGTATCGGACATCAACCCCTGATGCTTCTGCTGCAACTATGTCTTCTCTGATATAATTCCACGCTCTTCCGATTCTGGAATCTTGCAGCCTGATTAAAGCAATTACAGTCAAGCCAACTATAATCCAAATAAAATAATAGAATTTAACAGAATTATTGATTACAAGTAAACTTCCTATTGCAGGAAAGGTAATCCCAAATACTCCATTTGGACCACCGGTAATACCAAAAGGATTATTGATTAAAGTGAGTCTTATGATTTCTCCCATACCAATAGTTACAATACATAAGTAGTCTCCTCTTAGATGAATAATAGGAGAACAGACTAAATAAGCAAAAATACCTGCTGATATTGCACTTACTGGTAATAAAAGCAGAACAGGCACATTAAAAGTGGTATTTAAAATAGCAGTAGTATAAGCCCCTATGGCAGCAAAGCCCATATGCCCTAAATCAAATAAACCCACCTCTCCTAAAACTATATTTAAACTTAAACCTAATAAAGTATATAACCCAAAGAAAAAGGCAACATCTATTATATAATTATTTTTAATCAAAACTGGAAATAATAAGAATAAAAAAATTAGCAATAACACAATAATCTTATTTTTAAGGGATAAATTATTAGATTTTTTAAAATAATTTTCAATATTCATTGCCACCTTACACTTTCTCAGCAATTTTTTCTCCAAGAATTCCTCTTGGTCTAAAAATCAATACCAGTATCAATACCAGAAAAACAAAGACATCTTTATAAGCTGTAGAAATATAAGTAGATCCAATCATTTCCAGCAGTCCAAGCAACAGCCCTCCTAGCATAGCACCAGGAATATTTCCAATACCACCTAATATGGTAGCTGTAAAGGCTTTTAACCCATAATTCCAACCCATAATAAAACTTATCCTGCGATAGTATATCCCTACCATAACACCTGCTGTTCCTCCTAATGCAGGACCAAGAGCAAAAATAAAAAATATTATTAAATTAATGTTAATCCCCATCAATGCAGCTGCTTCTCTATCCAGCGCACAGGCCCGTATAGCAGCTCCAAAGGTTGTTTTTTGGACAATATAATACAAAATTCCCATTAGCAGGAATGATAAAAGCAGAATAATGATTTGTAGTACGTTTATTCTTAATCCGGCAATTGTTAATATATAACTCGGAATAACATTAGATGTATATGCCTGTGGACGAGCACCCCAAATAACCATAATAGCATTTTGTAAAAAAATTGATACACCCAATGCAGAAACCACCGCTGGCAGGCGCCCTGTGGCATAGATTGGGCGGTAAGCAATCCTCTCTACAACAAGGCCAATAATACCGGTTCCGATTGCGGCTATCAGAATAGCCGCAATCATTCCACCCCATACTCCAAAAGTAGAAGTTATATAGGCAGTCCCCATCACCAGCAATGTATAACCCAGATATGATCCCAGGGTAAATAAATCTCCATGAGCAAAATTGATAAGCTTCATTACTCCATATACCATAGAATATCCCAAAGCGATTAAGGCATAAAAGGACCCTATTGTTAGCCCGTTTAAGATCTGTTCAACAATTAACTTCATTTACTAGTACTCCTGGATAATTATCTTTCTACAATAGCATAACTGCCATCATTATTTACTACATATAAATTAATTCCCGTACCAACACGATCTCCTTTTTCATCAAACCCGATAGGACCTGTGATGCTAGGGAATTCCATCATTTCATTTTTCAGATAACCTGCCAAAATGTCAGAATCAGTTGAGCCTGTTTTATCTATTGCCTCAGCTAAAACTAAAAGCGCATCAGCCGCATAAACAGACCATGGGCTTGATGGAAGATTACCATAAGCTTCCTGATATTTCTCTTTAAATTCTATGGCCTCCGGGTTAGTAAAATATTGAATTAAGGCCTCTTGAGTCATATAACAGCCTGCTGCATATTCCAAACCTGCTATTTTGATAAAATCTTCATTAATTGCAGCATCTCCTCCTATAAAAATAGCTTCTATTCCAATTTCCCTTGCTTGTCTTACTATTAATCCTGCTTCAGAAAAATAACCAGTAAAATAGAATACATCGGGATTTGTTTCACGTAATTTTGTTAAAGGAACAGTGTAATCAGATTCTCCCGGGGTAATCGCGTCAAAATAGACCAATTCTGCTTCTTCTGTTTCTAAGAGGTATTTTCTCGCCTCTTCGGCTAATCCTAAAGCAAAAGAAGTGTTATCATGCATAATAGCAACTCTTTTTGCTGTAAAATAAGGAATCACTTCATTGGCAAAAAACATTCCTTGAGTATCTGTTCTTCCACAGGTGCGGAAAAAATATTTCAAACCTCTCTCTGATAACTGAGAAACGGTTGCCCCATAAGCAATATTAACCAGCTTATAGCTTTCATAAATATCTGAAGCAGGCTGGGTAACTGAAGATCCGTATGTAGAAATACTGGCAACTACTCCTTTTGAAGCCAGGTTCTGAGCTGCTAAGGAACCACCTCTAGGTGAACATTCATCATCAACAACAATAACCTCAATCATCTTTCCATCAAGAATACCACCTTTTTCATTTACCATTTTAGCAGCTGTTTCTACGCATCGTTTGGCCATTTCACCTTCAATAGCTTCAGACCCGGTTAAAGGACCTTGCAATCCTATTAATACTGAGTCATTTTGAGCTATTCCGTTGATGTTAATACACAAAACAATTATTACTAAAAAACTAAATATTTTTATAAAATTTTTCATATCTTCCTCTATTCCTCCTTTTTATAATAACCACTGAAAATTGGTACACAGTAGTTTTTCACATTTAACAATCGTCTTTTTTATTTAGCCCTTCTCTTCTCCTCCTTTATAAAAAATAAATTAAAAATTTTTTTATATCTTACAGTCTTGTTGATAAACTGGAAAAATCTTTATACAACTTGTTTGATTTGTATCTGCTAAGATTTCTCTAAATCATTTTTATATCTTATCATTTTACTCTTCAATATTGCAATTTATTAATTATTAAAATATTGCAATTAAGAAATTCTTTTTGAATCATAAATTAATACTTAATATTTTAAAAAAGAAAAAAGCAGACTGCAAGATATTATGATATCATTGCTCTGCTTTTTTATAAACGTGATTATATTAGAAATAAATATTTTTTATATATTTTTTATATAATATGTCGTTCTAATATTTCTTTTACGCTTAAACAAAAACTTCAGTAGGAATTTTTATCTGACTAATACTTTCTCTACAAAATATTCAATTTTTTGGGCCATTTTTTGCATTTTTTCTTCAGTATAAGGTTGAATTTTGTTCAAAGAAGGATCCAGCATTTTTTCAGAATTTACAAAATTCTGTAATACATATTTTTTTGCTCCTTGAATATAACAGGCAATTTCCTTTATTTCCAATTCATCCAGGAAACCAGGAATAACAGTGGTTCTGAATTCATAGTCAATGTCTGCTTCCCTGATCAGATTAATACTTTTTTGAATTTTTTCCAGCAGGAATGGATCTTTACTGCCTGTTAATTGATAATATTTTTGGTCATGAAAACTATTTTTAATATCCATTGCTACATAGTCAACAAGATTATTTCTAATTAATTCTTCTAGCCTATCAGGGAAACTACCATTTGTATCAAGTTTAATCTTTACGCCATATTCTTTTAAGATCTTTAAAAACTTTTCTAAGTTAGTATAGATTGTTGGTTCTCCGCCACTAAGACAGATTCCATCCAGAAAAGGCCTCCTTTCATTCAAGGCAGATAGAATATCCCCTTCCGGGATTACAGGTAAAATTTCAGGATGTATAACTAATTCCCTGTTATAACAAAATGGACAGCGAAAGTTGCACCCTCCAACATAAAGGGTTGCTGCAATCATTCCTTCCCAATCAATTAATGATGACTCAATCATTTTATTAATTCTAACATTTTCTTTTGTCTGAAATGCTTCTTTTAATGACATCAGATTCAGGTACCACACCTCTCCAGGATTCTATTTCTTTGTTTTTATCGTCAACCAGAACCATGCTGGGAGTAGCCATGACATTAAATATACAAGATTCAGCAAGCCCATCAACGGTATCGATATCCAGATATTCTACACTAATAATGTCTTTGATTAACTTCCCTACCTTTTTTGCCTGAGGGCAATTGGGACAATCTCTTTTCCAAAATATCTTAATTTTCATTATTTTATTGCTCTCTTTCTCAATTCTACACAATCTGGTATTTCCCGGATTTTCTGTCTTTTAATTCACCAATTTTATTTTTATTCCAATTATTTACTTTACTATAATAACCTACAATTCTGGTAATACCATATATATCTTCACTATTGCAGTAGCCACAACTGTTCAGCAGTCCCGGACTAATTTTTTTACATTGGTTACACATGGTAAATTCAGGAGAAATTGTCAATTGTGCTGCCAGAGTATTCTCCCAGACTTTTTTTAATAAATTATAAATACTTTCTGCAGGAGGTCTTTTTTCTCCAACAAAAGCATGAATAATAGCTCCGCTTTTAATAAGTGGATGAAATTTGCTTTGCTTGATGATTCTGGAGATGAAATCAATATCAGCAGATGCAGCAAAATGAATACTATTAGTATAATAACATTCATCATTTTCAATGCTTCCCTTTATAACCTTTTTGCTCTCTGCATATTCATTCAAATCAATTTTAGCTAACCTCCCTGCAGCACTCTCCGCAGGTGATTCTTCTAAGGACAGTTTTAATCTATATTTTTCACCATAAACATTGCATTTTAAATTTAAAAAAGAAATAGTCTTTAATCCCCAAATAAAAGATTTTTCATCTTCATGCATTTGGCAATCGGTTAAATACTGTATAGCCTCATTGAGACCGATAATTCCTATTAAATAAGTACCTTTTTCCAAATCAACATAAGGTTCACCGTCTGGACTAATTTTGCCTATCTGCCATAAAGGTCCTTCCGGGGAATCCATCATCTGCTTTAAAAATATTTTCTTTTCCTGATGAGCTTTTACAGCGAGTTTTAAAGAAAATTCTATGTGTTCAAAAAATATATTAAACAGATTTTGGAGGCTGTCTGAAACTGGACTATCGCCATTATTTTTCTTGCTTTCCTGCACTGCTTTATATGCACATTGTGGTAAATTTATTGTTACATTTTGTATGCCGGAAAATCTTAATTTTTCAGGGTTTTTTATCATATTCATATCTGTAATTTCATTTTTAAGCCTGCAGCATGCTGAAAGCGAAACACTGTCTCTGTCAAAAATAAAATAAGGGGTTCCATTTTTAGACGCTATTTTGCATGCATATTGCAACAGTTCTCTTTCTGCAGGATTCTGAAAAGAATTATTATTAATGTGTAAATCCATTTTGGGAAAGGCAAATACTTTTCCATTAGAATCACCTTCTTCCCATACTTCCATTAAAGCTTTTAAAAATAATTGTGAGATCTGTTCATAATACTGATAGGTTTTTCCGGTATATCTGCCCCCTGGACCAATAGCAGGAATCTCTTTTAAATAATCAGGTACTCCTAAGTGAACATTGAAATCTAGAAATAAACTCTGCCCTCCTCTGGAAAAAGCATTCTGGGAGCCGCTAAATATTAAATATTGGGCTTCCTGTTTCATTTCTTCATATGGCATACCCTCCAGATAAGGAGCATAAAAAATATTAAGATATGCAATCCCCAATGCTCCAGCATAATATGCCTGCATTGAAGAAAGAAAAGTATTCAAATGACCAGTCAAAGTCCTGGCATGCTTGGCGGGAGAAGAAGCCGTATCTAAATTATCCAGTTTTAACCCGTATTTTTTAATATATTCCAGGGAATGTCCTGAGCAATAAACCCTTGGATATCCTAAGTCATGTATATGGATGACCCCTTTTAAATGAGCATCTGCCACATCTTCGCTAAACACTTCCTGTAACATGTATTGCTTAATTGTATTTTCAGCAATAGTAAGATTAATGGCTTCCGGGTTATTAGTAGCAATATTGCTATTTTCTTTTGTTTTAGACAGGAAAAGTCTCTTTAAATCATAGGCAGGCATTCCAATAATTCTTTGCTTGTTCCATTTTTGTTCATACCCTCTGGTAAATAACTCATTATCTACTAATTCCCTTATCAAGGTAGTTGAAATATTATTAAAATTTAAAGCAAATATTTTTTCTTCTACGTTCTTGGCAATCTTCTGAGCAACAGACAAGGGTATTTCAGCTTCTTTACATAAAGCATCTATGATTTTATTCCTATCCCACAGAGATATTTCCTCTTTTGCAGAAGCAGAAACCAGTAGAGACATTTCGGTACTATCCTTATATTGTCTTGCTTTATCTCTCACATATAATTTTTTTCTCAGCTCATTTTTTTTATTTCGATAAAGTATATAAGCTTTGGCTACTTTTGTTAATCCTGCTTCAATAAGTTGCTCTTCTACTATATCCTGTATCTCCTCCACCGAAGGAATTTTCTTTTCAAAATTCACTTCTAATCTGTAGATTACATGATCTGTAATTTTTCGGGCCTGAACCAGTTCTTTTTCCTCTACAGCCTCCATGGCAGCCAAAATGGCATTGTATATTTTTTCTTGATCAAAATTAACCAGATAACCTTCTCTTTTTTTGATCTTGTCAACCATTATCAGCACTCCCTTGCCTTTGTTTATTTAATTTCTTTTTTGATTTTATTAATCTCATCTAAAAAGCTACCAATATCTTCAAAATGACGGTAAACTGAAGCAAATCTTACATAAGCGACTTCGTCTATCATTTTTAATTGATCCATGACTAACCTTCCTATTTCCTGACTGCTAATTTCATTGCCTGCACCTTGTTTAAGTTTTTCTTCTATTTCATCAACAATTTGTGTAATTTTTTCTAAGGATATCGGTCTTTTTTCACAGGCTTTTATAATACCTTTTATAATTTTCCCTCGATCAAAAACTTCCCGGTTTTCATTTTTCTTTATTACTATCAAGGGAACAAGTTCAATTCTTTCATGTGTGGTAAAACGTTTTTTGCATTTTTTGCAATATCTACGTCTTCTGATAACTGTGTCATCTTCCATAGCTCTGGATTCAATTACCCCGGTATCCATATTTTTACAAAAAGGACATTTCATATATTTCTCCATATTTAGAGTTATCACTAATACTAATACGCTAAATAATGAATGTCAATATAGTATTAATATAATAAATGAATAATTTTAAATTGTTTATGTTAAGCAAAAGAGGATTTTTATAATACATGTAGATATATTAGAAAGATACATTCTATTTAATTTAGATTAATTTAGAATATATCTTTGTCTTGGGATATTTCGGCAGATATGCAATTTATAGATAAAAACAAAATATTCCAAAATAATCAGTAAAAATTATATTATAAATAATTTTTAAAAATTTATTTTTAAATAGTAAGTTAAAAAACTGTTAATTCTTTATCATTATTTCGTAAATTCATAATAACAAAATCAAGCCAGTAAAATTTTCATGTTTTTATATTAACCTATCAACAATTTAGAAGTTAATTTCATCTCCGCTTTTAAATTCTAATGCTGGATGGTAATCAAACCTTACCACTCCCACCGGTACCTTTCTTTCAACAGCACTGGTAATCATTGAAACTCCGTAATTCCCAAAACCAGCACATAAGCTAATACCAACAACACCTTCTTTAACTAATTCCTTAGCTACTTCTACACCTTGTGCATAATTTCTTACTCCAATAGTAATCAACTCTTTTCCATTTGGACGCATTATTTAATTTCTATGTATTTTTGGATCAACTCCAGCAGATACAAACATATAAGCTGTTTTCTTCATTGACATTATGATTTATTTTTCCTTTCTAACTTAACAGGAAGTAACCTATAGTCTTTAATTTTAAGCTACTTCCTGTTAAAAAATAATAAAATTAATTCTATTTTTGAAAAGTTATAAAATTTTTTATATCTTTATATTAGATTATGTATTTAAAATATTATTTTACCAAATTATTTAAAGTATTACTCCAAACAGTTTTTAGAATGGAATAGTCATGCCCTATTTCTATCATTTTACAACCCATTTTTATATAGCTTTGTGCCTCTTCTTCCCAGGGGTAGCCAACACCAATCATTACATATTTGTTATTTTTATTAGCAGCTTCAATGGTTTTTTTGATAGCATCCTGAACTTTAGGATGATTTTTGCTGGGAGCAGGTAATCCAATACTTAAAGAATAATCGGCAGGTCCAAAAAGGACAAAATCCAAATCCTCTATAGCCATAATATTTTCGATGTCATCTAAGGCTTCTTTTTCTTCTATCATTATTCCCACCAACAATTCTTCATTACTCCATTTAATATAATCTTCTCCTTTATGTAAACCATACTGTGAGGATAAACAATTACTACTATATCCCCTATTTCCTTTTGGAGGAAATTTTGCAGCTTTTATAATATCAATTACCTCTTGGCTATTATAGATATCGGGAATAATAAAACCTTTTGCACCAATCTCGTATATTTTTCGAATTAGAAATGGATTACCCTTGTCAATTCTTGGAATAGCTACAATGTCTCCAACTAAGGCCGCTCTCATCATATTATCCATACTTCCGTCTTGTCTCCAGGTATGCTCATTATCAATTCTACAAAAATCTAAGCCAGAAAATCCAGCAAGTTCAACTAAACCAGGACTAGGCGCATTAATGCATGTTCCATAAACTACTTGTTCTAGTTTTAACTTCTTCTTTATTTTATTCTCCTGATTTTTCATTATCATTCTCCTTAATATCTTTTGATAATTATTTATTATTACCTATAAGCTAAACGGTACATCGTATTTTTCTGATAACATCTTTAAATCTTCCACGATCTGTGGGGATACAGGTATCCCTTCTTTGCTTCTTTCTGCTTTTACTCTGTCTTCAATTTCCCCAGGCATAACAACTCCACTGGAACCTTCTGCAGGGGAAGAAGCTTTTATTTCTTGGGACATTCTTGTTAATCTTTGCGAGAATTCTTCCAGACCAATAAAGTCTTCTATATTGATAGCAGCAAAACAATGGCCTAGATTAAGAGGTCTTTCAGGATATTTCCACCAGGAGAAAGTTTCACTTAGCATGCTGGCTCCTGTTAGGACACCATTTAGGATTTCCAGGATTACTGCCAATCCATACCCTTTATGCTCACCGAAAGGCAGATAGGCTCCACCGTTGATAACCTCATTGGGGTCAGTGGTGTTTCTGCCTTCTTTGTCTAAACCCCAGCCTAAGGGGATTTTTTTATCATCTTTGGCATAAAGTTTGATCTTGCCTCCTGCTACCCTGCTCATAGAGATATCCAAGACTAAAGGTTCGCCATCTTTGGGCACTGAAATAGCAATGGGGTTGTTTCCCAGGATCTTATCAGATCCTCCCCAGGCAGCCATTATCTGGGTGGTATTGGTGGTGGCAAAACCGATCATGTTTTCTTTGGCTATCAGATTGGAATAGTAGGAAGCTGCACCAAAGTGGGCACTGCCTCTGACAGCAATGAAGCTGATGCCGGCTTCTTTGGCTTTTTGAGCAGCCATTCTGGCAGCATATGCTCCGATAACCTGACCCATGCCGTTATCACCGTCCAGGAGGGCATAGGCGGCTTTTTCTTTGATGGTAGAGATATTGGGGTTGGACTTGGATCCTCCTACTTCTAATCTTTTCAGGTAAAAGGGAAGTCTGAGGATACCATGAGAGTCTATCCCGCGTAAGTTGGCAAATACCAGGGCATCAGAAACTGTATGGGCATCAGCAGCATTTAAGCCTACCTTTTGGAATAGCTGAGTACTAAAAGAACGTAACTGGTCTTCTTGAATTCTAATCTTATCAGACAAGATATGATCCTCCTTTGGATTATTATTTAAATAAATATAACTTTTATAATTTTAATTATTATTAGAAACAAGTTCTTTATTATATACACCCTTAGGTATATCCCCATTCAGCATTTTAATAATATTCTGTGCTGCTTCTTTGCCAACTCTCTCCAAAGCTTCTTTGGATTGGGCTGCTACATGAGGAGAAAGTATTACATTATCTAAAAATAATAATTCATTATCCCCTTTAATCGGTTCACTGCTAAATACATCTAAGCAGGCTCCGGCAATGCCTTTATTCTTTAAGGCATTTATTAATGCTTTTTCATTGACAATATCACCCCGGGAAGTATTAACAAAAAGAGCACTTTTTTTCATTAAATCAAACTGAACTTTATCAAACAGATATTTTGTATCAGGATTTGCTGGGATATGTACGGTTACTATATCTGATTCAGTTAATAGTTCTTCAAATTTCAATAATTGAACCCCAATTTTAGCAGCTCTTTCAGGAGAAATATAAGGATCATATCCGTATATCTGCATATCAAAAGCTTTGGCCTTTTTAGCTACTCTGGAACCAATATTCCCTAGCCCTACGATACCTAGTTTTTTATTAAAAAGTTCACTTTGTATTAGCCTTCCTCTTTCCCAGGAACCAGACTTTACAGTTTCAAAACAATCAATAATTTTTCTATTAAAAGTCATCATCAATGCTATTGCAAATTCACTCACTGCCTCTGCGTTAGCTTCTGGTGTAATTGTTACATAAATTCCCTTTTTTGTTGCACTTTCAATATCTACCCCATCAACCCCGACTCCATGACGGGATATTATTTTTAAGTTTTTGGCAGAATCTATAACTTTTTTGGTTATTTTTACAGTTCTGGCTAAAATAGCATCAACATCTTTAGAAGAATTAATGACAATTTCTTCTGAGGAATTAGCGTCAATTATTTTTACATCAGCAATTTTTTCTAACATGTCAATTGCATCTTGACAAATAATTGGGCTTGTTATTAATACTTTATATTTTTTCCCTTTACTCATCCTTTTTTCTTTCTCCTTATTATTGCTTTTTTAATAAATTAGCAACTGCCTTCTCAGCTATTTCTTCATTTACATTTACCTGATTTATTTTGCTGATTTCCATAATTATATCTCGATAATCTAGATTAGGGTTTTTCTCTACGACATTCTCCACTATTGGGAAAAAACTTGAATGAAAACCAGCATACCCAAAGGTAATAGCCTTTGAGGAAAACCTGTTCTCCCCTTTTATTAATGGGAAAATAAGTTCGTCATTAAGTTGAGAAATTATTTTATAGTCTACGTTATCATTCCAGCCATATTTTTTAAATATTAAAGCCATAATCTCAGTAGGGGCATTCCCTGAACTTCTACCAAGCCCTCCTATGCTTGCATCTACAGAATCTGCCCCTGATTTTGCAGCAGAAATTGCATTTGCTATTCCTAGTTGCAAATTGTTATGGGCATGAAAACCAATCTTTAAATCTACATTAGTTTTGGCAAAATTAATATATTTTTGCACATCTTCCGGCAACATAGTCCCTGTTGAATCCATTAACGTGGCAAGATCTACTCCCCAATTCTGTAATTCTTGTAATATTTTTATATATTCACTCATATTTTGCACAGTATGAGCCTTCATTAAGGCAACAAATACTGATAAATTTTGTTCTTTTGCATATTTTATTAAATTTTCAACTTGATCAGTCTCAGTTATATTGGTAGCAATTCTGATAAAATCTACCCCTTTTTGAGCAACCATTTTTACATCTTCTTCATTACCAAACTTCTTTTGACATAAAAAACCAAATTTAGCTTTCTTTAATGTTTCTTGGGCTAAATCAATGTATTCTTCATCACTCAACGGTGCTGCCTTGCCACTTCTCTTACTTGCTCCCAGTCCCCGGCCATGTCCCATCTCAATCCATTCAATCCCTGCATTCTCTAATCCGCTTAGTACTTTTTTAGTTAAATCCTTGTCAAACTTGTAATTTATGGCATGACTACCATCTCTTAAAGTACAATCTAGAATTCTAATTGACATCCAAAATCCTCTCTTTTTATAAGTTATTATTCTATAATAAAAAACAACAATTTTTACAATTAAATAAATGCGAAAATACAAAATATATTAAAAAATGATTTTTATATTGAGTATTTCTTTTCCAATTCTTTTATATCATCCAAACCTACCAGCTTGGTATATTCTGAAAAAGTTGTAGCATCTCCTTCTAATCCGGATATCTCTCTATTTTTGATAATATATTCAAAAGCCCTCATCAATGCCTTTGCAGTTATCATAACAGAAGTAACAGGAATACTTACTCTAGCCGCACCCCATTCCTGTAATTTTGCAATAGGGACTAAAGGTGTCTTTCCTCCTTGCAGCAAATTGATGCTAACTGGTGCATTAATTGAACTGATAACTTTTTTTATGTCTTCTTCTTTAGTAGGGGCTTCTACGAAGATAAGGTCAGCACCAGCTTTGGCATAGGCATTTCCTCTTTTTATAGCCTCATCTACTCCTGAAATTGCAATAGCATCAGTTCTTGCATTAATAACAAAATCTTTATCTCTTTTTGCTTCCATAGCAGCTTCAATCTTTTTTACCATTTCTTCCATGGGAATAATTTTTTTTCCTTCCATATGCCCACATCTTTTCGGAAAAACTTGGTCCTCTAAATTAACTCCGGAAGCACCGGCATCTTCAAACCCTCTGTTTCTTATAGAATACACTGGCAACGTGCAAAATCCCGTGTCACCATCTGCCATAACAGGGATATTTACAGCTTTAGCAATATTCGGGTAATTTCTATCATCTGGCTTGAAGACAGGATGGCTACATCAGGCAAACCAAGATAACTACCAGCAAAACCCATCGGAACCTTGTACTGCCTTGAAACCAGCCTTCTCGCTTAATTATTGCACTTAAAGCATCATGCACACCCGGCATTATCAATATCTCCGGTTCATTGATTAATTTTTTAATAGAGTTATTTTTCATAATTTTACCTCATTTCACATTGGTAAATTATATTTAGATATTCTCATAAAATTTAAAATGGTTTATGTTTCTAACAAGTAATTAGTACTTTATTTAACAGAAATTTTGCTTTGTCTGCGATCCTTGATAAAAACTACTAAAGCGAAAAATATTGAAATAATGCTCAATGAAATTAATATCAATCAAGCATACTGGAAAAAAGTATACTAACACTGCCATTACTAATCTGGAATGCTCTCTGATATTTGACTCTGCAATTGGTCCTAAGATTAAAGCTAAAACTGCTGGAGCAAAACTAATATTAACTTTTTCATCAAGTAACCAAGAAAACCAAAAATATCATCAATCCAACATCAAAAAAACTATTTCTAATTGCATAAGAACCTATCATACTTAATGTTATAATTGATGGGGCTAAAATATTGTTGGGAATTTTTACAATATTTACAAAGAAATTAGCACCATAATAACCCAAAAATAGCATTACAAAGTTAGCAAATAGTAGTGAAAACATGAAAGAATAAACTACATCTGGGTTTTGAACAAACAACATTGGTCAAAAGGCCTTAATCCCTGAATCATCAGTCCCCAATCAAAATAGCAGAAACATTATTACCCGGAACTCCCAATGTCCAATAAAAAGAACCATGGCTCCTCCAACAACAGCGGCCTGTTAGCGGCTTCTGAAGCAACGGAAACTCCTTCTGCTATACCTGTACCAAATAATTCTGGTCTCTTCGGCCATCTCTTTGCTTCGTTATATCCCAGGTAAGAAGCTATACTTCCACCGGCACGCAGGAATAATTCCAATAATTGTTCCTAATATTGATGAACGTAAATAAGTTACCCAAAGTGTTCTTTATATCTTTCATATTACGTCTACAAAAGTTGCCATTTTTATTCCGTTTTCAATACTATATGAAGCCTTTATATCACCTGTTTCAGCCATTACTTAAAGCCTGCGGTATAGAAAAAAGTCCTATTAATAATACAACTACATCAATACCACCAATCAATTCTGTACTGCCAATAAATCTTGTATTGCCAATAACAGGATCCATGCCAATTGTTCCCACAAAAAATCCAAGTGCTGCTGATATGAACCCTTTTATTGGATTTTTACTCGCGATAGATATTATAATTGTTAAGCCAAAGACAGCGACCCAAAAGTATTCATCTGGACCAAAAGAAAGTGCTATTTTTGCTAGTGGAGGAGCTATAAATATTAAGCATAATGCACCAATTATTCCCCCAACAGTTGATGCAGATATAGATGTTCGTAAAGCCATATCAGCTTCACCATTCTTCACAACACCGTGACCGCTGCTCAAAAGATGTTGCAATAGAAGCCGGTGTGCCAGGAATACCCCTATTAATATAGCTGAGATAGAACCTCCGTAAACTGAACCAACATACTCATGCTTCCAAAAATTAATCCTGTTGTCGCCGGCATAGAAAATGTTATTGGAATCAAAAGAGCTACACACCCATGCTGGATGTCAAACCAGGAGTTGCCCACCTACTGCAATTCCCGCAACGCTCCGAATGTCATATAAATTAAATGTTTTATAGATAAAACTATCCAGATTCCATTTATTAATTCATTCCACACAAATTACACCTGCCTTTTACTTTAGTTAAAACTTATTCATTTATTCAAAAATTCCCATTGGAAGTGGAACATGCAGCAATATTACAAAGCTTACATAAAGAAAAAGTAAATCCTAATGGGTATAGTACTAATAATTTTTAAATTTACGCAATTCCAAAAGGTAACTGACAGTAAAAAGAAATAAGGGCGTTGCAATAAAATATCCCAAGAAATTAATCGTGGAAATAAATTAAAGTTGATAGAGCAATTATTAAAACTCTTTTATAGTTGTATTTTTCGCTTTTTTCTTTTTAAGGAAAGGCCAAAAAGTACCAAAAATAATAAAGCTGCTGATGCCATTGCAGAAGACAAAAATACCTCTTGGAAAAACACCTGATTGTCCAGGAAATGATCTGGTGGCATAATAACCAGCAAATCCTAAGGATAAAACAATAAAAGCTAAAATTCTGTCTTTAACTTTGTTTGTCAAGTTCATGTATCATACCCTCCTTTAATATCATTTATTAATTTAATAATTGAATGACTCAGGTAAAAACCTGAGTCATTCAATTATTAATTAATTAATCTTGATTACTCGCCACCCCATGGACGTTTAGAATATAATTCTTCGTAATCTTCCCACATATTGTCTCTCATTACTCTATAATCATCCAGAAGCTTAACATTTAAAGCTAATCCAGCTATTTTTGCTTGCTCCAGAAATTCTGGGTCATTTACCGCTTTTTCAAAAGCTTCGCCAAGAATTTCTAATACATCATCAGGTGTTCCTGGAGGAGCTGAAATACCGCGACTGGAACTGGCAAGAAGGTCATAACCTAATTCTAAGAAAGTAGGAACATCCGGATAATCAGGATATCTTTCTTCAGACATAGAACCCAATATTCTCATTTGGTTAGATTCTACAAATTGAACTAATTCTGACGCATTTGCTCCTATAGCATCAATGTGACCACCTAATAATGCAGGAATGCATTCACCAGCACCATCAAAGGCAATATTGTTAAATGTTACACCAGCTTCTTCTTCCAGCATTAAGGCAGATACATAATCTCCACTTCCTACTCCAGTATTACCAATAGTTAATAGTTTTGGATGTTCTTTGGCATAAGCTAAAAATGTTTCCAGATCTGGGAAACGATCATCATCTGCTTTAACTGCAATGACTCCCGGGTCTGTAACTACATTAATTAATGGTTCGAATTCTCTCCAATTATACTGGACTTCTCTCATTAAAGCAGGTGAAAAAAGAACAGGAATATTGCTTAATCCAAGCGTATAACCGTCAGGCTTAGCATTATAGAGATATACAAAGGATACCTCTCCACTTGACCCAGGTCTATTTTCAACCACAACTGGAACGCCTATATGTTTTTCCAGGTAGGGAGCTACTACTCTCGCCATAGTATCACTACCACCACCAGCTGCCCAGCCAACAATAAGTTTGATGTTATCGCTTGGATAGTCAGCAGCTGATAATCCCATAGTAAAAACAAAAATTAACAATATAGAAAATAATAATACTTTTCTCATTACAAAATCCTCCTTTTTGATTTATAATTCTTTCTGACGGATTATTTTCTTTTTTTTGACTATACTTCACCTCCTTACCTCTGCCTTTATTCTAATAAATTCTTTATTTAATCCTATCGTAACCGAATAAAGGCAATACAATAATATTATTTTATCTTTAAGGAACAAGCCCTATCCTTATGCATTCTGGTGGAGCTTTAAAAAAGAAATCCATAGCATCTTCTACTTTTGTTAATGGAAATTTATGTGATACTATTTTCTCTATGGGATATTTTCTTGAATTAATTAATCTCACGGCATCTTCTACGTCCCAATTCTGTCCATGACCCCCAATTATCTGCACTTCACGGTTTATAAATAAATCTGTATTTATTTTTACCTCTTTTCCTCCTGTTAAGCCAACTAATACCATTCTTTTTCTTGGTCTGATTAATTTAGTTGCCATATTAATAGCATTCATGTTTCCTGAACACTCAACTACTACATCAGCTAACTTGTCTTCAGTAAGCTCTTTTACCTTTTCAACAGGATCTTCTTTTTCTATATTAATTATATAATCTGCACCAAATTCCTTTGCCAATTCAAATTTTTTGTAATCATTACTAATACCCATTACTATTATGGGATAGGCGCCGGCTTCTTTGGCAGCGATAGTAGTAGCCAGCCCCTGGGCTCCTGCACCCACAATTACTATACTTTCACAGCACTTTAATTTTGCTTTCTCTCTAACCCATCTTATGCCATTACCAATAACTGATGATAAAGCAGCGGCCTCTGCTGGTACATCATCATTAATTTTATGCAACTTGCTGCCATCAAAAAGGTAGATAAATTGGCTATACGCCCCTAACAAATAAGGTGGTTTATCACATGTTAAACCAACACCATAACCATTTCTTGGTTTATGCATCTGATAGGTGCCCGAAAGACAATATTCACAATAAAAACACAATCTAGATGCCTCAACGGTTACCCTGTCTCCTTTTTTAAAATTATATTTTTTGGCAGCTTTTTCCCCTATTTCTTCTATAAAACCAACAAATTCATGCCCTAATATTTTAGGATATGAAGATGCAGCATGATCTCCTATAAAATGATGCTTATCACTTCCACATATTGTAACCAGCTCAACTTTCAACAACATATCATCACTTTTTACTTTTGGAATTGGAAACTCTTTAATCTGAAAATTTTTTGGTGACTCTAATACTGCTGCTATGCATTTTTTTACCATTTTACCTTCACCTCAAACCCATGGTTTAATTAAATTGTTACATAATTTAAAATCAATCTGTTGAAAATTACTATTTATTCTTTTTAGTAAATCTTCAAGATTATATTCTTTAAAAGGTATCTGGGCTAATAAATCTTGATTTTTAATAATAAACTTAATTGCCTGTCCTGAATCCCAAGAAGATTCGGATAACCCTGTTATTGAAATTTCTTTGCGGATTATTGTTCTTTTAGAAATATTAAGCGCCTCGCTCAAGAACTCAAATGGAATAAAAACATTTGCTTCCGGGGCAGTTAAACCCAAAGCATCATTGAACAATTCTTCTTCTCCTTTATTATCTATTATTATGTTGTATTCATCTTCAGGTAGTTTATCTAGAAAATCAATACGCATATTACTTAAATATTTTTTGTATTATCATCAAAATCTTTATCAAAGATAATTACCTTATTTAAACCAATATGTTTAGCAACTAAAGCACAACATATGCTAAAAAGATCAAATCCCAAAACAAGTAAATTATCCCCAATCGATGCTTTCCCTTTTTTTGAAATTGCCCTAATTGCCTTTGATATTAAACCAATTAGATTAAAATGATTAATTTGTAAATCATCTGATAATTTATATATTTTTGAACCAGGTAATATTACCATATATTCACTAAACGCACCTAATAGATAAGGATATTTTTTAATATCGTTTTCCCCATATCTTCTACCACCAGCGCATAAAGAATATGAACCTTTTAAGCAGGTCTTGCAAGTTACATCCAAACAAACAACTGAAGGTTCAATGTAAACAAGATCTCCTTCTTGTGCATTTTCCAGGCCATAAGAAAGACATCTTGATTTCTTGTTTATCTTTTCTAAATAGCCTACTGCCTCTTTACCAGGAATATAAGGATATTTAATTGTATTATTTTGTAAACATAGCCAATCTTGATAAGAAAATGGGGCACATGCCACTTTAAGTAATGAAAATTCATCAGATAATTCAGAAATATCTAAATTGTCAATTTTAGTCTCTTTTTCATATGAAATGATCGCTTTTGTTTTCATTTTTTGCCTCTTTTAAAAAATTAATCAAAACTACCATAAACACAAGACAAACCACCATCAACTATTAATGTAGTACCCGTTATATATTTTGCTTCATCAGACGCTAGGAATAGTGATGCATAGGCAACATCCCAGGCATCACCTTCTTTTCCCATTGGAATTACCTTAGTCCGATTTTTTTTCTTCTCATCAATTGTATCACCATAAGCCTTTTCTTTATTGGTGTAAATTCTGGGTGTGTCTATTTTCCCAGGTATTACAGTATTTGCTCTAATACCTTTTTTGGCATATTGAATAGCAATCTCTCTGGTTAGAGCAAGAATACCTGCTTTTGATGCAGAATAAGCAGTAGCAGGAACACCATCTCCCCTAATTGCTCTCAAAGAAGAGATATTAACAATTGAACCAGAATTATTTTCTAACATAAAAGGAATTGCATATTTACAAGTGTAAAACATACTGGTAAGATTTGTATTAAGAATATTCAACCAGTCTTCTTCCCTGCATTTTTCAATATCATCTCTAATATTAATACCAACATTGTTATGTAAAATATTTATTTCCCCAAAGCTACTAATACATTTATCCATTATGCCCTTGCATTGTTCAGCATATCGGACATCTGCCTGGAAAGAAATACACTCTTTTCCACCTTCTTGAAGAATAATATTTCTGGTCTCTTCAGCAGCATTCAAGTTATAGTCAACCAAAAGTACCTTAGCTCCTTCTCTGGCATATAAAATTGCACTTGCTTTCCCATTTCCCATACCTGAACCCACAGAGCCAGCACCTATTATAATGGCAACTTTGCCTTCTAATCTCATTTATACTACTCCTTATTAACTATTAGTTCCTTCAGCATTATTCTATATTTACTTTTTCAAAATTATTTTTAATTTCTTTATCATTTCCTTAATCTTACATTCGGGTATATATTCTCTCTACCATGCTTAGATAGATATTAGTTTTGCTTCTGTAAATTTTTTATTTTAATATAATACTTATACCAATTTTCTACAGTTATTAATAATTTCTTCAACAGAAGGAACCATGAATTTTTCACCATATCTCCCCGATGGCAAGGGAGCATCCTTGCCAGCTACGCGGACTATTGGCGCATCTAATAATGTTAAAGCTTCTTCAGCTATCATGGCTGATATTTCACTTCCAACCCCTCCTCTTTTTGGTCCATCTTCAACTATAATAAGTTTATTGGTTTTGTTTAGTGATTTAAATAGTGTTTCCTTATCGAACGGAATCAATGTTCTAGGATCAATAACTTCAATGTCTATTCCTTCTTTTGATAACTCATTTGCAGCAATAAGCACTTTATTACAGCTATTGCTAATCCCAACAACAGTAATGTCTTTTCCTTCTTTTTTTATTTCTGCTTGGCCAAATGGAATGTAATATTCTTCCTCTGGGACTTCTCCTCTCATGCCATAAAGTAATTTATGTTCAAAAAATAATATGGGATTATTATCATTTAAGGCAGTTTTTAATAGTCCTTTTGCATCATATGGATTTGAGGGTGTAACTACTTTTAAGCCAGGATAATTCAGGAATGCTCCTTCTAAATATTGGGCATGATGAGGACCACCACCTGACCCAACACCGCAACCTGCAACCCTAATTACAACTGGGACTTTAAATTCCCCTCCACCACACATATATCTATATTTTGCAACTTCATTTACAATTGAATCAGCAGCTAAAAGCAAAAAATCTCCAAAAATCAATTCAACAACAGGTTTTAAGCCTAAAAGAGCTGACCCCAATGCGGCTGCGGCAAATCCACTTTCAGATATTGGAGCATTAACTAATCTTTTTTTAGAAAATTCGGCATCCATTCCTCTGGTAACACCCCAGACACTGTGCCTAATGCTCTCACCCATTATATATATATTTTCATCTTTTCTCATCTCTTCCTGTAAGGCTTCTTTTATTGCATTTGCAAAGGTAATTTCTTTCATTTTTTTCTACCTCATCTCATATTTTCGTTAAAAAAAATATCATCTAGGTAATCATCTTTATCGGGATATTCACTATTTACAGCAAATTCTTCTGCTTCATCCATTTCATTAATTGCATCCTTCTCTATTTGAATCATATCAATTTCTGTGATATAATTATTTATTAATAAATCACTTTTTAATCTTTCTATGGGGCATTTTTCCCGCCATTGATCTACCTCTTCTTTTGTTCTATATCCTCCATAATACCCTTTATCTATACCGGTGTGACCATGTAATCTATATGTTTTTGCCTCTATAAAACTAGGGCCCTTGCCATTTTTGGCATCACTAATAACCTTTGAAGCAATATGATAAACAGCCAATGCATCATTTCCATCGACTATATAACCAGGAATACTGTAACCAATTGATCTTAAAGCAATATCAGCTACTGAATTAGTATTATCTGATCTATCAAATTGCATATACTGATTATTTTCACAAATATAAATTAAAGGCGCTTTCCATATACTTGCTAGATTTAGACCCTCATGAAAATTACCATTGTCGCTTGCACCTTCTCCAAAAAAAGCAATACACGCTTTTTTTTCATTTTTATATCTTATGGCAAATCCAGCTCCTGCAGCAATAGGAATATGAGCAGCCTGTACTCCTGACCTTCCCATTACCCCTAATTCGAAACTAGCTAAATGAGGTCCGCCTTTTCCCTTACAATAACCAGTTTTTTTACCAAGCAATTCAGCTATTATGAGTTTGGGATCCATACCTTTCCCAATAGCCCAAGCCCAGCCTCTATGATAAGGGAAAATATAATCTTCTTTTTCCAGGGCTGCAATAGAAGCAACTGGTGTCGCTTCCTGTCCACAAGTTGAATGTTGGCTTAATGAAATACTTCTGCTTAGCATATTATCTAATTTTTCATCTAATTTTCTTGTCCTTACCATGTTTCGATAAATCTTAATTAGTTTTTCTTTTGGTATTTCTTTAAATATTTTTTCTCTGTTCAGGCGAATATTCTTTCTTTTTTCTTGTACAAAAATAATATCTGAATATTCTCTAGCAACTACTTTTTCGGTCATTTTTTACACCTCTCTCATCTTTTTACTGATACCGATAAAATACACAGAAATCTTTTCAGTGTTGATAATTTATCTGTTTATTTATAATTTAATAGTTTTAATATACCCTATTAGCTTTAATTGAATAAAGATCTAATACAAAAATTATTTTAAAATTCCCTCGATTCTGTAATTTGAATTTATACTGGGATTAATGTTCAAAAAATAATATTGAATTATTAAATAAAAAATAATTTTTCAGGTTTAATTTTAATTTTAAAAAACTATCTATTTTGCTTGCACTACTGAGATTAATACTAATAATCATCACTAGCAATTCTAAACATTTTATAGCAATTTATATTATTATAATTGCATTAATATTGCTTTTTTTATATTTACAATATGTTCCTTGATTAGTTTTACAGCAGTATCAGTTTTTTTTAATAAGATAGTATCATATATTTTTTTATGTTCCGTATAGGATATCTCTATTCTTTTTTTATCGTAAAAATATATAGTAGAATGTAGCAATATTCTTATTTGATAATGTATATTTTTTATTATGTCCAATAACCGTTGATTTTGGCTCATTTCGCATAAGGATAAATGGAAGTGTGTGTCTAATTTCCTGTATTCTTTTATGTTATTAGTTGAGGCATAAAATCTCATTTTATCTATTTCAATTAATTGGGACAGTTTTAGTTTATTTTCTTCTGTAAGATTATTACAAATTTTTTGTACTGATAAACCCTCCAAAACTTCCCTTAGATCGAATATTTCTTCAATATCATTTTTTTTCAAACTTATAACTTCGAAGCCCCGATTAGGGGTCCTGGTAACCAAATTGTTTTTTTCAAGTCTGAACAAGGCTTCTCTAAGTGGAGTTTTGCTAACATGGTATTTATTTATTAGATCGTTTTCTATTAATCTCTGACCTAAACGCAATTCTCCTTTTAAGATATTAATTAAAAGTGTCTGATAAACTTCTTCGGTTTTTCCCATATTTAAAATTTTTCTCAATTATGAAAAAATTATTATATATGATATTATATATAATATTATATATAATTGTTTATAATATAACATCTTTGTTTAAAATTTTCAAATCTTTATAAATTATTTAAAATAAATTCTATCTTATCCAAAAATTCAGTTAAATTTTTGGATCTCATTGAACAAAAGGCTGTTTATTATATTCACTTATTGAATTATTATTAAACACAATAAAAGAAATGAGGGAAAAATGAAATTTACAATTCCATATGGAAATGGATTTAAGGACTTTATTCTTCCGAATAATAATTTTTTAGGGATTATTGAGAATAAAAAAAATATTACTCCAGACAAAAGTTATAACATTTTGAAAAATGCTGTTGATAATCCAATAGGAACAATACAATTAGAAGAAATAGCAAAAAATAAAAAAACCGTTAGTATTATTATAAGTGATATTACCCGACCTTCTCCATCAAAAAAAATGCTAGAAACCCTATTACCAAAAATTGAAGCAGCTGATATTGATAATAAAAATATAAACATTATAGTTGCTACTGGTAATCATCGTGCTAATACATTTAAAGAGTTAGAAAGTATGGTTGGAAAAGACATATTAAAAAGATATAAGGTTATCAATCATAATTGTTTTGATGAAAATAATCTAAAATATTTGGGGAAAACAGATTCTAATTTGCCAATATGGATAAATAATGTAGTGGCGAATTCAGATTTAAAAATTATAACTGGGGTGATTACTCCGCATCATATTGCCGGATTTAGTGGAGGTCGGAAAAGTATAATGCCAGGCATAGCAGGAATAAAATCATTAGAAGTTCACCACTCATTTCCAATTAGGCCATATGATATAATGTTGGGGAAAATTGAGAATAATTCATTTCATACTGAATCATTAAAAGCTGCTGAAAAAGTTGGGGTAGATTTTATATTGAATGTTATATTAAATAATAAACATGAAATCGTATCAGCTGTTGCAGGGAGTTTGAATCAAGCACACCTTGAAGGTGTTAAAATTTCAAAAGAGCTATGGAAAACACCAGTAAAACAGCTTGCTGATATCAGTATTGTTAGCCCTGGTGGATATCCCAGAGATATTGATTTACATCAATCTCAAAAGGCTTTGTCTTGCGGAGAACTTATAACTAAACCTGGTGGAACAATAATTCTTGTTTCGGAATGCAGAGATGGAATGAGCAAGTTTTCAAAATGGTTGATTGAAGCTGTAAATCCAAAAGATGTTATAGAAAGATTCAAAAAAGAAGGTTATACAGGTGAAGCTTCTGGAAAAGCTTTCATGTTTGCAAGAGGATTAATCAAACATAAAATTATAATTGTTTCAGATAAACTTAAAAAAGATAAATTAAAAGAAATATTTGTTGAACATTGTAATTCTATTGAAAAAGCTTATAAAATAGCTGTAAATGATAATCCAAATAATAAAGATTATTATATAGTTCCTTTTGCGAATGATATTTTGCCAATTTTATCATAAAAAATATATTAAATTTTGATTGTAATTTATGGAATTATAATTTTTATTATCTTACTTTCAATCATCTTTAAATTAATATTAGTTAAATTATTAGTTAAATAAAATTTTTTTAAAATTAGAAAGGTAAATAAGGTGAGAATATGGATAGTGAAACTTTTGATTGTATTGGTAGAAGCAAAATAAAAGAAATAATTCAATTTCGAATAAAAGAAAATGTGAGTCTTTTGGATGCAATAACCCAAATTGCTATAGAGCAAAAAATCAATTCAGCTATTATAATATCCGGCATTGGTGCCTTAAGTAAAGCAGTATGCAGGAATCTAAAATGGTTTCCTGAAGAATATCCTGTAAAAACAACTGATCGAATTTATTACGAAATCAACAAACCATTAGAATTACTTTCTCTAGCTGGATGGATTACCAGAAAAAAAGACAATGTACCAGCAGTACATGCTCACTTTTCAGCTTCAACTGTTGATGGAGAACAGATTCATAGTTTCGGAGGGCATTTAACAAAAGATACCCTTACTGGCATTAAGTTGGTGGTAGCTTTGGCTATTATTGAAGAAAATATATTCTATGCTGATTATGCTGAAAACACTAAAGATATTGACCTTTTTGTTAACAATCAACATTAAAAGAAAATTATCTATGTAAAATTTATAAGGAGTATAAATAATGACAAAATATAAAATTGCCTGGTTGCCTGGTGATGGAATAGGAATTGACGTAATGGAAGCAGCTAGAATAGTTCTTGACAAAATAAAACTCGATGCCGAATATGTGAATGGAGATGTGGGTTGGGAATTTTGGAAAAAAGAAGGAAATCCCCTTCCTGATAGAACTATAAAAATCTTACAAGAAACTGACTGTTGTTTATTTGGGGCTATAACCTCCAAACCAAAAGAAGAGGCAGATCTTGAATTAAATCCGGAATTAAAAGGCAAAGGATATATATATTATAGTCCTATTATATCATTAAGACAAAAACTAAACCTTCATACCAATTTTAGGCCATGCAAATCCATAAAAGGCAACCCTCTTAATTATAGAGATGATATTGACTTGGTAATCTTTCGAGAAAATACTGAGGGATTATATAGTGGTATAGAATATTACCCGCTACCTGGAGAATTAAGAGAAGTTTTAATTAAATATAATCCAAAAATGGAAAGATTTAAAGATGTCCCCTCTAATGATATTGCTTTATCATGTAGGCTGATTACAAAAAAAGCCTCAGATTCAATTATTAGGCAGGGATTTGAATATGCTAAAAAAAATAAAAAGAAAACCGTTACTATAGTTGAAAAGGCAAATGTATTGAGAGAAACTAGTGGAATTATGTTAAGGGAGGCTCGTAAAATTGCTCAAGAGTATCCTGAAATAGAATTACAGGATACAAATATTGACGCTATGCTTATGTGGTTAATAAAAAATCCTCAAAATTATAGTGTATTAGTTACCACTAATTTGTTTGGAGATATTCTTTCAGATTTATCAGCACAGCTTGTAGGTGGATTAGGATTTGGTGTTAGCGCAAATATCGGTGATAATTATGCTGTTTTTGAACCAATCCATGGCTCTGCTCCTAAATATGCTGGTTTATATAAAGCAAACCCTATAGCAATGTTGTCAGCAGTAGTTTTAATGTTAGAATATTTAAATGAAAACCAACTATCAAAAAAATTACATAACGCTATTGTTGAGGTTGTTCAAGAAGCAAAAATAAAGACATATGATTTAGGTGGTAATGCAAGCACATTGGATGTTGCTAAGGAAATTGCAAAAAAAATATAATATAATATTGGTTTTTACTAATATTTTCTAAATATTAATTTTCTTAATCTTTAAATAAAAAATATAGGCATATCATTAACTTAAATGAACAGCCTATATTTTTTATTTTAAAATATATTTTATTTAAAGATTAAATATCTTATCTATTTTTCCGTAAAAAAGTTGGGATTTCTAAATCATTGTAATTATAGTCATTGTTGGCAACGGGAATTTCATAATTGTTTTCTTTTTTAGTTTCCACATATTCCTCTTTTTTTGTTTCCATGATTCTTTCTTTTATTTGTTCTCTTTCTTTTTCTTCAGGATTTTTTTCATCAAAACCTTTTGCGATAACTGTTATCCGGATATCCTCTCCCAAAGACTCATTAATTACCGCTCCAAAGATAATATTAGCATCTTCATTTGCTGCCTCCTGGACAATTTCAGCAGCTTTATTTACTTCAAATAAAGTCATATTTTTTCCGCCAGAGATATTAAATAGTATTCCTTTGGCATCTGTAATCTTGGTCCCTAAAAGAGCACTGTTGACAGCATTATGAGCTGCCTCAACAGCACGATTTTCACCACTGGCTCTGCCTATTCCCATAATAGCAGTACCTGCGTCTTCCATGATCATTTTTACATCAGCAAAATCAACATTTATCAATCCTGCCTGAACAACGATCTCTGATATTCCTTTAATCCCATGCAGTAAAAGCTCATCAGCTACCTTGAACGCTTCTAAGACTGGTGTATCTTCAGCGATAACCTGCAGCAGGCGATCATTGGGAATTACAATTAAAGTATCTACATATTCTTTTAACCTATTGATTCCTTCTTCAGCCTGTTTTCTTCTTTTAATACCTTCAAAAGTAAATGGTTTTGTAACTACTCCAACTGTTAAAGCACCCAACTCTTTTGAAATCTGGGCTATAACAGGACTTCCTCCGGTTCCTGTTCCACCGCCCATACCTGCAGTTATAAACACCATATCAGCTCCTTCTAACGCTTTGCTGATCTTGTCCTTATCTTCTTCGGCGGCTTTTTTACCAATTTCAGGATTTGAGCCACTCCCTAAACCCATTGTTATTCTGCTTCCTATTTGTATTTTTTGCTCAGCATTGGATAAAGTCAACACCTGCGCATCGGTGTTGGCAGAAATATAACGAACACCATTAATATTTTCTTCTATCATCCGATTTACCGCATTGCCACCCCCGCCGCCAACTCCTATCACTTTTATATCAACAAACGAACCAGGTCTTTCTGGTGTATTCTTCAAAATTAACCCTCCTTCCAATTATTGGGAAATTATTCTTTGATTATTAATCTTATATTTTTTTCTTATTATTTTAAAAAAAATCTCGCATCCAGCTTGTTAACTTAGAAAAGAATGTAGCATTCTTATTTCTTTTTGATCTTTGAGAGCTGTATAAGCTTTCTTGCTCAATTGCAATATCAATCAGTCCAACTACAGTAGAAAACCTGGGTTCATTAATAAGATCGCCTAGTTCTCCTTTATAATTAGGTTTTCCAATGTGGGCATTCTTCCCAAATACTTTTTCCGACAACTCAGCAATTCCCGGTAATAAAGCAGTACCCCCTGTTAAAACAACACCCTGGGTAATGGCATTATAATAATTAGCCCTTTCTAAATCATCTTTAATCATATTAAATATTTCTTGTACTCTAGGCTCAATAATATCAACTAAATATTTTTTGGGAACCGTAATTTTCCCCTGTCCATTTGCTTTGGACATTTCTATAAAATCATCAGGAGAAATATATTTTCCGATAACACTGCCATATTTTATCTTAATAATTTCAGATTCTTCAATTGAAGATTTTAAGCCAATAGCAAGATCATTTGTTATTTGCATACCGCCTAAAGGCAGTACAGAAGAATAAGCCATATTGTTATTGATGAAAACAGAAATATCAGCTGAACCAGCCCCGATATCCACAAGCAAAACACCTAATTCTTTTTCTGTTTTAGTCAAAATAGCATTACTGGAAGCCAAATTGCCAAAAATTAATTCATCTACATCTATATTAACCATTTCCATACATTTTAATAAATTTTTAACAGCAGTAACAGAACCGGTAATAATGTGTACCTTCCCTTCCAGTCTCGAACCAACCATTCCCAAGGGATCCTGAATGCCCTTTTGTCCGTCCAGAATAAATTCTCTTGGAAGTATATGGATTAGTTCTCTTTCAGGAGAAATAACACCTGCCTTGGCTGCCTCTATTACCTTTTCTATATCTTCTTCTTCTATTTCAGGATGCTCCTTTGATATTGCTACCACTCCCTGGCTATTAAAAGAAGAAATATGGCTTCCATTTATTGCCACTACGGCAGATTCAATCTTTGCTCCAGCCATTCTTTCAGCATTGCTAATTGATTCTTTTACGGCTTCTGCTGCCTGGTCTAAGTCAATAATAACACCTCTTTTAACACCCTTTGATGGAACAGAGCCAACACCGACGATTTCAACCAGGTTATCATCACCCACCTCCGCAATTAAAGTGTTAGTGTTGTTTGTTCCAATGTCTAAACCGGCTACTAGTATCTCACCTCTCATAAACAACCTCCTGCATGTCTAATCATGCAATAAATTTCAGATAATTATCAAGAACATTATCCAATTTATATATCTTATAATTCTTCTTTTAAAATAATTGACAGCCTATCCCTGTATTTCATGTTGATTTCTTCTATCGGGATTTTTTCCTGTATTACTCTTTGAAGCGCCCTCTCCAATAGATACCACTCGTTAATTAGCCTGTCTCCATTTTCAATCCTGACAATAATCTCACTTATTCTATGATACAAAAGAAATTCATCTTCTGCCACCATTTTTATTTTATAAAACTGTTTTGGGAAAACATTGTCCAGGGCATAAATAATATTTTGAATTTCCTGGTATAATGAGCCAAAAATTGATTCCCCTTCTTTTTTATATTCCAGGTTCAGACCACTTATAATGTATAATCCTAATTCATTATTATAATTTTCTAATATTGATAAAATAATCCCTTCCTGACTAATCAGGTAAAAAAGATCATTATATATTACAATATTAGCAGGTTTTCTTTCTATTAAAGCTATCTCCAGTTTATTTGGTAATTTTTTTCTGATATTAACTTCTTTTATCCAAGGGTTAGAAAGTAAATTTTGATTTGCTTTTTTGATATTAAAATGAAAAATATTAGTATTAAAATCAATTTCACCATATTTTATAATACTATTACTGCTAAGATAGCTATTTCCGTCAATTTCTACGCTTTTTATATTAAACCAGGCAGATGTAAAGATAAAGCTAAAAAATGCCCAACCCACAAATCCAATTGTAATATAATAAAAAAGAACTTTAAAAAAATTTATTTTCCCGCTATTTTCTTGTTCATCTATTGATGAGATTTCTTCAAATTCATCTGAATCCTGATATCTTATACCGGCAAACCCTCTTGTCTAAACTTAATATTATAGTTCGAAACTTTCTGGTAAGCTCTAAATTTCATATCATCATCTGTTTTTAAAAACCAATAAATTCTATTTCGCGTTCCAGAGTAATTCCAAACTCTTTTTTAACTTTTTTTTCTATAGCCTCTATTAATAACAATATATCTTTGCTGCTTGCATTGCCTTTATTAATAATAAAATTAGCATGCTTTTCAGATACCTGGGCGTCGCCGATTATCAGGCCTTTCGCCCCTGATTTTTCAATTAAATAACCAGCAGGGCTGTAGGAAGAATTTTTGAAGATACATCCTGCTGTTAAATATTCAGTAGGCTGTGTTTTTTTTCTTTTATCATAAACTTCTTTGATCTTAGCTATTATGTTATCTTTATTATCTTGCTGCATAAGCAAATAAGCTGTTAAGATAACATATCTATCTAGCCCTATATCAAGCCCTCTGTAAAAAAAATTACATTGTGCTTTCTCTATTTCTTTAATGTTCCCTTGAAAATCCAGAATGACTATTTTATGAACAATATCTGAAATAGACTTTGAGCCAAAGCTGGCATTATTAGAGAGGGCTCCTCCTAAAGTTCCCGGTATATGTGCAGCAAATTCTAGGCCGCTTAATTCACTTTGTACTGTTTTTCTTACCAGTGAAGGCAAGAGTACGCCGGCCCCTGTTTTCATCATTTTACCAGAATATTCTATTTTGTCGAGAGTACCGGATATTTTTAAAACTAGACCCCGAATCCCATCATCAGGAACTAAAATATTAGAGCCATTACCAATAATATAAACAGGCAATTCATGTTCTATGGAAAATGTTATAATATTTTTCAGTGTTTCTAAGTTTTGTGGAACAGAAAAAAAGTCAGCAAAACCTCCAATTTTCCAGGATGTATGATATTTTAATAACTCATCCTTATGAATGTCATTTCCTAAATTATGCTTCTTTATTTCTTCCCAAATTAATCTCTTATCAAGCATTTACCCTTCATACCTGTTTTATTTTGATATTTCTTTTTTCTTTTGCCAGGTCCTTTCCTATTTTCCAGACGTCCCCGGCCCCCATTGTTATTACTATATCACCTTTCTGGATATTTTCAGAAAGAAAGGCATTGGTTTCCTTTCTGCCAGACAAATAAAAAACGTCTTTCCTTTTTGCCTCTTTCACTTTTTCATATACCAGTTCTGCAGAAATTCCAGGAATTGGTTTTTCATTTGCAGCATAGATGTCGTTAATAATAACCATATCAGAGTCTTCAAAGGCATTGGCAAATTGTTCCAGTAAAAATTTAGTTCTGCTATAACGATGTGGTTGAAATACAGTTATTATTCTGCGGTTTGGCCAACCTTTATTAATAGCTTTTAAAGTTGCTTTAATTTCTGAAGGATGATGACCATAGTCATCGATAATCAGGAGTGTATCCTTATAATCAGCAACAAATTCTTGTCGGCGCTTAACTCCTTTAAAGCAAAACAATATATTTGCAATATCTTCAAACTTGATTCCCAGCTCCATTGAAGTTGCGATAGCAGCTAAAGCATTTGAAATATTATGGTATCCGGGAATATTCAGCTTTAGTTCTCCTATTTTTTTATTACCAGAATAGATATTAGAAATAGAAGAGTTTTCTATTAAACTTACATTTTCAGCTCTAACATCAGCATTTTTATGAAAACCAAAGGAAATAATTCTTTTTCTGGAAACTTGTTTCTTAATCAGCTGCAAGGCATTGGGACAGTCATATCCGAAAATAATAGAGCCATCATCAGGAACTTTGTCAATAAATTTCTGAAAACTGGAAATTGTTTTTTCTAAACTGGTAAAATAATCCAGATGGTCATTTTCAATATTTGTAACAACGGCAATATTAGGGTTAAGCAGCAAAAAAGATCCATCACTTTCATCTGCCTCTACCACCACATGATCACCCTTGCCCAATTTGGCATTTCCCCCAATATCATTAACTTCTCCACCAATGGCAATTGTTGGGTCAAGGTTCATTCGCTCAAGTATCAAACTTATCATAGAGGTTGTGGTTGTTTTACCGTGAGTTCCTGAGACTGCAATTCGATATTTTTGCAGCATAATTCTGGAAAGCATTTCGGCTCGAGGGATTATTTCAATCTTATTTTTTCTAGCTGCTATTATTTCTTTATTTTCTTCTTTAATGGCAGAAGATATTACCACTAGATTGGCCCCGTTTATATGGCTTCCGTCATGCCCTTTATATATCAGAGCGCCTTTGTTTATCAGTCTCTTTGTAACAATTGTGCTTTGTAAATCAGATCCGCTTATTTTATACCCTAAATCAAGTAGAATTGAGGCGATACCGCTCATTCCCGTTCCACCGATTCCGATAAAATGAATACGTTTTTCTTCTATATTCATAGATTCGCCTTTCTTTTTTAATAAGGCACCTACTCCTTACCATAATAGTTTACCTTATTTTTTTCATTATTAAAATAGTTTAAAAAAAGATTATCTTTCTTTTTTTAAACTAGCATAAATCGCTTTTACTATGTCATTGGCAGCTGTTCTGTTGCCTATTTTTTTACTGTACTGAGACATAGTATTTAGAAAATCATCATTTGCTAAAAATTTCATTAATTCACTTGCAAGTCTTTTTGCTGATAATTCTTGTTGTGGAATTATTGTTGCTGCTTGCTGTTTCTCCAGGTATTGAGCATTGTGCATTTGATGGTTGCCAGTAGCATATGGGTATGGTATTAAAATGGAAGGCAATCCACAGGCTGTAAGCTCAGCTACTGTTGTTGCTCCAGATCTGCAAATTACTAAATCAGCCAGGTTATAACCATCTTCTATATTATATAGATATGGTACAATGTAAACATAGTCATGATATTTGGAATTGTTAATTTTTAGCTGCATATTTTCATAATCCTCTTTCCCGCTTATTAACAAGATCTGCCATTTAGCAAATAATACCTTGTCTATCAAATTCAGGCAATCAATAAATGCCTGGTTGATAGCATTTGCACCTTTACTTCCTCCAAAAACAAGAATTGTTTTTTTATCTATACTTATTTTTCCCAGATCAGTTAACTTTTCTCTATTCCCATGCCAGATGTTCTCTCTTACCGGATTTCCTAAACACATAATATTTGTCTTCTTCCAAAAATATTTCTCTGATTCCGGAAAACTAGCAAAGACTATTTTGCTGAAAAACGATAACGCTTTATTCGTTATACCCGGTAAGGCATTTTGTTCATGGATAAAAGTGGGAACTCCCAGCATTGCTGATACTAAAGAAATCGATCCGCTAACATATCCTCCTGTACCAATAACTAAATCAGGTTTTATTTTTTTAATTAATTTAACCGAACTAAAAATAGACCCTAAAAAAAGAAAAAATGCTGAAATATTTTCAAAACATATTTCTCTTTTAAATCCTTTTACTTTTAAAGAAAAAAAATTAAATCCTTCTCTGGGAATTATATCTGCTTCCATTCCGGTCTCTGTTCCAACAAAAAATATTTCATTCCCCTGATTTTCTTTTTGAAATTGCCTTGCCAGACTTATACCAGGATAAATATGTCCGCCAGTGCCACCTCCAGTTATAATAATTCTCATCAGATTTACCAAGCTCCATTTTTTTGAACAGTATATTTAGAAATATTTAAAATAATTCCACTACTAAACATGTTAACAATTAAAGATGAGCCTCCATAACTTATAAAAGGCAATGTAATTCCGGTAGTGGGGATTATCTTAGTAACAACACTGATATTAACCACTGCCTGGAATACTATCATAGAAGTTATGCCTGCGGCTAATAACAATCCAAAGTTATCCCTGGCATTTAAGGAAATACGAAATCCTCTCCACAAAAAAATAATAAAGAGCAATATTACACATGCAGCTCCAATAAAACCTAACTCTTCCCCAATAATAGAAAAAATAAAATCTGTATGCTGATCTGGAAGATAAAAATATTTTTGCCTGCTTTCAGCAATCCCTACACCGGTAAGACCTCCACTACCCAGCGCAAGCAATGATTGGATTATGTGAAACCCGCTATTTAAGGGATCTTGCCAGGGATTTAAAAATGAAAGCAACCTCACCCGTCTATACTCTTTTCCCAAAGCCATAAGGAGACCTGGAGGAATAATTAATAGAATTAAAGCAGATAATTGAGTAATTTTGCTTCCACCTATAAATAGCATTATAAAAGAACATCCCATTATGACTATAGCAGTACTGAAATCGGGCTGTTCGTATACCAGAACAAATATTAATCCTGTTATGATAAATACCGGCAAAATCCCACTCACAAAAGTGCTTATAATTCTATCATTTTTCCTGGTAAGCCTGTCAGCAATATATAATACCAGTGCAAATTTAGCAAATTCAGAAGGCTGCAGGGGAATAGGTCCTAAATCCAACCACCTCTTAGCTCCTCTTACATGACGACCAAGACCGGGGACATATATCAAGATCAACAATAAAATAGATAATATTAGAACTGGAATGGCAACTTTCTGCCAAAAATGATAATCAATATTCAAAGCAATAATAAAAGCTAAAATTGCAATAAAAGCATTGATAATCTGTCTGTTAAAAAAATAATAACTGTTGTCATACCATTTGTAAGCCATAATATAGCTGGAACTGAAAACCATAATAATGCCAAAAGTCATTAAAACAAATATAATTCCCAGTAAAAAATAATCAGGCTGCTTGTTGTCAGATATATTCATTTCTGTAATTTCCTTCTAAATAAAGCTTTTCTGTTTTATTAATTAAGAAAAAGGGTAAGCAATTATTCCCAATATCGCCAGAATAACTCCAGTGCCCCAAAACAATGAAACTATTTTTTTTTCTCTCCATTTTAAGAGCTCAAAATGGTGATGAACCGGACTCATCCTAAAAATAGGCTTTTTACGATATTTTATTGACAATACTTGAATTATTACTGAAAGTGTTTCTGCAACAAAGACGCCACCTATTAAGAGCAGATACAATTCAGTTCCGGTCAGGATTGCAATCCCGGCCAATGCACCGCCTAATCCTAAAGAGCCTACATCTCCTAAGAATATCCTTGCTGGATGATAATTGAATATTAAAAATCCAGCACAGGCTGAAATCAATATAATTATAAAAAAGAGAATTTCAGTTTGCTTTTGGAAAAAAGCAATAACAGCAAAAGCAAATAAAGCAATAATCATTAATCCTGTTGCCAAGCCATCTAATCCATCTGTTAAATTTACGGCATTAGTCGAAGAAATAAAAACTAAAATAACAAAAGGTATATAAAATATTTTTTGTAAATAAAATGATTTATGCAAAAAAGGAATTAATATATTCTGGTTAAAAGAACTATGCTGACTATGCCAGTATAAAAAAAGCACGCAAATAATCAGCTGCAGGAGAATCTTTGTTCTTGCTTTCAATCCTAAAGATCTTTCTTTATAATTTTTTATAAAATCATCTAAAAACCCAACTATCCCAAAACTGATTAATAAAAAAAAGATTATATAGACATTGATATCTTTTGACTGGAAGAAAAGCAATGCTACAGCAACTGCCATATATATCATCAGGCCTCCCATGGTGGGAGTTCCGGATTTATGCTGATGCAGGTCAGGGCCTTCCTGTCTAATTCTTTGTCCGATTCGGTATTTTTTTTGAATTTTAATAAAAAAAGGAGTTAAGAAAATAGGAATTATAAAAGCAATAATAAAAGATAGCAATACTTTCATTATTTCAACAATTCTCCTTCTCTATAGAACATTTCTCCCATAAGCAGAAAATTTGCTCCATCTGCATACCTCTTGAACCTTTTATTAAAGCAATGCTATTTTGAGGAATTACTTTTTTTAATTTTATAACTAATCCCTCTATATTATTTCGTTCAAAATGGTATATTTTTTGAGCTGGCATTCCCTGTTCTCTTGCTCCTTTAGCTATCCAACTGGCCTCATCTCCATAAACGAACAAAAGATCAAAAGAGAGTTCTGCCACTGTTTTCCCTATTTCCTGATGATAAAAAGAGGATTGCTCTCCCAACTCCAGCATATCTCCCAGTATAGCTATTTTATTTTTCTCACCAGGCAAATGGGCAATACTCTTTAGAGCTTCTTTTACAGCAGTTGGATTGGCATTATAGCAATCATTTACTAAGGTTATATCATTTTGCATCTGACGGTTCTCCATATGCATTAAGGGAATATTAAATTCCTTTAGAAGTTCAATCATTTCCTCAATAGCAATATGCATTTTTATTCCCACTGCTAAAGCGGCTAAGGTATTATAAATATTAAAAAGGCCTAAAAATGGCAATAAAAGCTTGTATTCCTGATTTTCATAATACAATTTACATTGCATATTACCTGTTTCTTCCTGCTCGAGGTCTCCCGCCCTCAAATCAGCATCAGTATGAAAGCCAAAACTGATTATATCATTATGTATTGAAGTACAACTCTTTAGATATTCAAAATAATGGTCATCCCTATTTAAAATAGCTGTTCCTTTATCTTTCAGAGATAAAATTATTTCAGCCTTTTCTCTGACGATATTTTCTTTATTGCCAAACAATCCAATATGAGCTTCGCCAATATTGGTAATAATTGCTATATCCGGCTTAACAATATTTGTTAACTCTCTAATCTCTCCTGTTTTTTGTGCAGCCATCTCCATTACTAATACATCATGCTGCTTGTTTAGATTGAGCAAAGTTAACGGCACACCAATTTCATTGTTAAAATTGCCGTGTGATTTTAAGACATGGTATTTATTTTTTAAGAGATGAGCAGTTAATTCTTTGGTAGTAGTTTTGCCATTACTGCCTGTAATGCAGATATTAAGAGGTTTAAATAAAGAATGATAAAAATGAGACCATAATTGCAATGCTACAATGGTGTTATCTACTAATAAAAATGGTTGGGCTAACTCTTGATGCAAATGCTGATGATTGTTATAAAAGCTATTTTCCAGAACAATTGCTGATGCTCCTTCTTCGCAAGCTTTCACTATAAATTGATGTCCATCAAATTTTTCTCCTCGTATTGCAAAAAAAATGGCACCTGCCTTGATTGTTCTGCTGTCGATGGAAATATCTTTCCATTCAGTTTGTGGATCCCCTAAAATAATTGCTCCTGGTATAACACTTGCCAGATCTTTCAGCCTAAACATTTAAGTACCACCTTTGTTCTTTAAAATATTCCTTACAACCATTTCATCATTGTGGTATATAGTTTTATCATGATATACTTGCTGATCTTCAGGGCCTTTACCTGCAATCAGCACTATATCATTCTTTTCAGCAACATCAAGGGCATGTTTAATAGCTTGAAATCTATCCAGAATAATTTGATAATTACTGTTTTTTACCTCCAGGAATCCCTTTTCTATTTCCCCGGCAATAGTTTCCAGATCTTCGCTACGTGGATTATCAGCAGTAATAATACTATAATCACTATGAGTACCAACTACTTTTCCCATCTTTTTTCTGACCCGGTTATCTCTTTCCCCTCCATGGCCGAAAATAGTAATAATCTTATTTCTGGGAAACAACTCTAATGTTGATAAGATATGTTCCAATCCATGAAAGTTGTGGGCAAAATCAATTATAATAGTATATGGCTGCCCGTAATCTAATAATTTATATCTTCCAGGTGCACCGGAAAATTTTTGAAATGCAAGAGCAATAGTATCCAGGGGAATACCCTGATTCACAGCTGCTGCAATAGCAGCTAAAGAATTGTAAATATTATACTTACCGCTCATATTCAGTAAGATTTCTGCATTTCCCTGAGGTGTTCTTGCAAGAAAGCTAGTTTTTCTTAAATCCATCCTGATATTTTGGGCACTAAACATAGCATCTTTTTCAATTCCATAGGTAATTTTTGTTACCTGTAGACTATTTAAAAACTCGTCTGCATATTCTTCATCTATATTAACAATCCCTGCTTTATCCTGGCTGTTTTGACTGTTTAGAGTAAGATTTTGAAATAATTTTTTTTTGCTATCAAGATAATTTTGAAAATTGTGATGTATCTCAAAATGTTCATCGCTAATATTGGTAAAAACTGCAATATCAAAATCACAGCCTTCTACTCTTGACAAGCTCAAAGAATGGGAAGATACTTCCATAATACAATAATCTGTTTTGCTGGCAATCATGTCACTGAATGCCTGCTGCAAATCAAGAGACTCCATAGTAGTCATTTTTGAAGGTACTTTTTTATTATTTATTATATTCTCTACAGTAGTTAATAAACCAACTTTTTTATTGGCCTCTTCAAAAATAGCCTTTAGCATATATGCTACTGTTGTTTTTCCATTTGTCCCTGTTATCCCAATCATTTTTATTCTCTGTGAAGGAAAATCATAGTATCGATTAGCCAATAAAGCCAGGGCTTTACGGGTATCCTCTACTCTAATCAAAACAGTATGTTGATCAACTGGTATTTTTTTTTGCACTAAAATTGCCTTAGCACCTTTTTTTACAGCATCTGCAATAAAATTATGGCCATCCTGGTAAAATCCCTCAATGCATACAAAAAGATAACCATCTTGAACTTTTTGGGAATTTTGTGATATACCTTTGATATCAATATCAGTATTGCCAATTATTTCTTTAATTTTTATATCCTGTATTAATGATTTTAAATTCAATTTCCCACCTTATTCCGGAATTCAATTTTTCTGCTTTTTATCTTGATAGTGCACACAAGGAATATCTTACTTAATATATAATAAAAAGTAAAATAATTTTTAATTTATTTTATTCAGGAGGAATTGACATATAAGGAAGTGCCTTTGTGGCTATTTCCTGAAAAACCGGAGCAGCAACAGTTCCTCCATAATAACTCCCCTTAGGTTCATCCAGCATAACCAGAATAGCAAGCTCGGCATCATGACTGGGTGTAAAGCCAACAAACCAGGATGTAAATTTTTCATTTGAATATCTGCCTAAAGAAAAATCAAATTTTTGAGAAGTACCTGTTTTCCCGCCTGCTGAATAATTATCAGGCATCGCCCTCCTGCCTGTTCCATCATCTACAACTTCTTTTAATATATTCATCATAGTCATGGCTGTTCTTGGAGAAATAACCTGCCTTACTTTCTCAGGATGATATTCTTTGATTATATTAGACTCTGAATCAAGTACCTGTTTTACTATCAAAGGTTTCATCAGAACACCATCATTGGCTATTGCTGCCGTAGCCATGGCTAATTGTAAAGGAGTAACGGAAATTTCCTGTCCTATAGACAGGGAAGCGATAGAAAGTTTAGACCACTGTTCTACAGGCCTGAATAATCCTGCTGCCTCACCGGGCATCTGCACATCAGTTAGCTGACCAAAGCCAAAATTCCGTATTGTGTCTGCAAAAATTTTTTCATCCATTCTAATCCCTACTTCAATTACTCCTACATTACAGGAATTTTTCATCACTTCAGTCAAATCCTGGTATCCATGAGGATCGATATCACGGATAACAGTTCCCTGAAATCTTATTGAACCTTTGCAGTTAAAATGATCATTTAAACTTGCATAATTATTCTCTAATGCTGTAGCAATTGTAAATATTTTAAATGTAGACCCTGGTTCATAGCTATCGGTTATAGCGCGGTTTTTCCATAAATCTTTTGGGATATTTTGGAAATTATTTAGATTGTAAGTAGGTCTTACTGCCAGGCTTAAAATTTCTCCTGTTTTGGGATTGACTACAATAGCAACAGCAGATTTGGGACGATACTGCTGATAAGCTTCTTCTAATGCTTCTTCGGTAATATATTGCAAAACTTCATCTATAGTCAATACAATTGAATTACCGTCTTTGGATGGCTGCATCTTTTCCATACTTAAAGGAATTTTTGCTCCGGAGGCATCTCTTTCCATTACCAATAAACCAGGTATGCTTTCTAATTCCTTCTCAAAAAACATCTCCAGACCCTCCAATCCCTGATTATCGATACCTACAAAACCCAGTAAATTGGCAGCCAGAAAATCTTTAGGATAATAACGGGTACTTTCTGTTACAAAATCAATTCCTTCTAATCCGAGTTCTTCTATTTCTTGATATTTTTCAGAAGACAGCTTTCTTTGTATCCAGACAAAATATCTTTCTTTTTCTAATTGGTCTTTTATATTCTGGTATTTTAATCCAGTCTTTTCAGCAAGAACCTTTGCTGTTTCATCTGAATTTTCAATTTTATAAGGAATAGCAAATAAAGATTGGGCATCCACATTTACCGCTAATCTTTTCATATTACGATCAAAAATGGCTCCTCTTTTACCATCCAGTACATAAGAAACCACATGTTCTTTCCGTGCAAGCTCACTTAGCTTACTGCCCTCCACAATTTGTATTTGAAAGAGACGGTAAATTAATATAAAAAAAATTATAATAAAACCGAAAGTTAATAATTGAACTCTTTTCTTTTTTTCAACCAATTGAAACAATTTCTTAGCCTCGTTTGTCCAATTCTATTCTTCTGTTCTTATGCTAATATTCTATTGATTTCTAAATATTTGTAAACTGGCAAATTCCCTGAATAGACTGCCTGCTTCCAGATAATCTGTTTGTTGCATTTCCCCTGCTGGCTTGCTTGCTACCATTTCGGTATTTATTTTAGCAGGAACCATTGCTATAAATTCTATATTCTCTGCCCTGCGCATTCCTAATTCCTCACAAGCAATTTGCTCTATCCTGGTTAATGAAGACAGACATTCAACAGAATATTCCATTTGAGCATTTTCCTTTAAAAAGTAGTCTCTTTTTTGCTCTAAATCAATTGATTGATATCCTAGTTTCATCAATGCAATATTACTGCATATATAACCAATAACCATTAAACCGACTACAAATATAATAAATAAAAATATATAAAATGATACCTTGTGATTTTTTCTTTGAAATTGATTGTTTTCTTCAATCAGCATGATATTTTTCATTTTTAGATACTTCCTCTAAAAAGATTTTCTCGGCAACTCTCATTTTTGCACTACGGGCTCTTTGGTTTTTTTCAATTTCATCTTTTGTAGGATAAAATGGCTTTTTTGATAATATTTTTAAACCGTAACCATTTTTGTTAATCGTTTCTTTTTTTGAATAATCTTTAAAAGTATGTTTGGCTATTCTGTCTTCCAGAGAATGATATGCTAACACGCAAATTCTTCCCTGCGGTTCCAGTATTGATATTGAATCCTGTAATGCTTGCTGTAAAACCTTCAATTCATCATTTACTTCGATTCTCAAGGCCTGGAATATTTTTGTTGCTGGATGAATCCGCCATTTATTTTTCTTATATTTTACATAAGGTCTTTTTACCAGATCAGCCAGCTGGGTGGTTGATTTAATGGGATTTTTTTTTCTTTCTTCCACGATTATTTTTGCTATGGAGCGAGAAAAACGTTCTTCTCCATATCTGCTGAAAATATCCCATAATTCCTGCTCAGTATAACCGTTTATTACATCATAAGCAGTAAATTGGCTACTTAAATCCATTCTCATATCCAGCAAATGGTCGCCCATAAAACTAAAACCTCTGGAACGATTATCAAGTTGGTGTGAAGATAAACCCAGATCAAATAAAATACCGGTAATCTGCATGAAATTTATTTCACTTAAAAGCAATCGTAAATCTTTAAAATTACTTTTAATTATCATTAATCTGTCTTCATATTTTTTTAGTTTTATTCTGGCATATTCTAATGCATCAATATCCTGGTCCAAGCCAATCAGATACCCTTCCGGATAAATAATCTCTAATATTTTTTGAGAATGACCACCTCCTCCTAAAGTGCAATCTAAATAAATTCCATTTTTTTTAGTTATTAAGTAATTTAGAACTTGTGAACACATTACCGGTTCATGATAATCGATCATGAATCCGGCCCTTCTTTTTCATAAATGCGTTCTGCGATATCTTCGTACGATTTTTCGGTTTCTTCAGCATAACCCTGCCATTTCTCTAAATCCCATATTTCTATTCGTTCAAAGACACCGATTATCATGACATTTTTGCTTATTTCTGCATAATCTCTTAAATGCTTGGAAAGAACTACTCTTCCTTGCAGGTCAAACTTACTGATTAATGCTCTGGATGCTAAAGTTCTTTTAAAAGAGCGTGCGTCTTTTTTACCCAAAGGTAATCCTTGTAAGCTGTTGGCCAGCTTCTGCCATTCTTCCATCGGGTATACAAAAAGGCATTTGTCTAAACCAAAAGTGACAACAAAATTTTCTCCCAAATCTTCTCGAAAATTGGAAGGCATAATGATCCTGCCTTTTTTATCCAGGGAATGTTCATACTGACCAAGGAAAATCATTTTCCACTTTCCTCCACTTTCCTCCACTTAAAGACAGTATACTACATTTAAATAAAAAAATCCTCTTTTTTTTTAAAAAATTTTTTTCAAGATTTTGGATATTTTAATGAAAATTGGAATAATATTTTAAAATAATACAAATAACAAAAAATAATTTTTGGAGAATAAAAAATATTCATTTAAGTAAAGATTTTTTCTGGGGTTTTATGAGTAGTTTCGGGAAATAATAATTATCTATTTTCTGGCAAGTGAATCATAAGCCGAGTTCTGTCACCATATTAAAAATATGATGCGGTAATCATCTATCTTGAACAGAGGTTACCCTCTGCTTCTAGCGATCTACCCGGAAACTTCTAGCGGGCAACTAATTGTTTCCTTCTTGATCTTGCTCCAGATGGGGTTTGCTAAGCTTATTGGTCACCCAATAACTGGTAGGCTCTTACCCTACCTTTTCACCATTGCCATATTGGCTGTTTTCTTTTCTGTAGCACTTTCCTAAGGTCACCCTTACTGGGAGTTACCCAGCATCTTGCCCTTTGGAGCTCGGACTTTCCTCAAGCTTATTGCTAAGCCTGCGATTACCTGGTTCACTTGCCAGCAAACATTTATTTATTTTCTTTCCACAGTAATATTCTATTACAATTAGGGCAGGTTATCAATACACTGTTTTTTTGCAGCTGGTAAATAATATCACTGGGCAAAGACAGGTTACAGCCACTGCAAATAGATCCTTCGATTTCAGTTAAAACCAAGCCTTCTTTTTCTTGCCAGAGCATATTATATCTATTTATTAAATCCTCGTTATTGATGCTGCTGATAATTTTCTTTCTTTCCTGTGTTTTTTGCTCAATAAAGGCACTTATTTCTTTTTCCTGCTTATTCATATCTTGCTCTATTTTTTGCAGTTGATTTTTTGCCTGAGATAATTCCTGTTCTATTTTTTGCAACTCTGCTTTTAAATCATCTTCCTGATCCATAATTATTAGCAGATCTTCTTCAACTTTGTCTCTGTCTGCTTTTAATAATTCTATTACCTTTTGCAATTGTTTTAACTCTTTAATATCACTTGTTTTTCCGCCATATAGCTCATTTTGATGTTTTTCAATTTTTGTATCAATTGCCTTGGCATCTATTTCTCTTCTTTTTATTTTTAGTTGTATTGATTTCAGGTTTTCATTTCCAATATTTTTTCTACTTTCTATTCCTGCTATTATATTCTGTATTTCCTTTATTTTAGCAGGCAACTGTTTTTGCTTCTCTTCTTCTCTATTAATTTGTGTATCTATTTCCTGTAGTAATAGCAAGGCATGCAACTGTTCTTTCAATAAACTACTCCTTTCAAGTTAATACTCTCATTTAAGGCTTTTATATAAACAAAAAAGCCTTACTTTAAATTTTATTTTAAAGTAAGGCTTTTATAAATATAGCCAAGTCAGCTTTATTATCTTTTTTTAATTTATTGGATATTTTGAATAATTTTAAGCGGTTTTTTTTCATAAGAACTCTTTTATAACAGATATTTGATTATTTGGTGGGCCCACCCGGATTCGAACCAGGGACCGGCCGGTTATGAGCCGGCTGCTCTACCAGCTGAGCTATGGGCCCTAAGAAAATACTCCTTTAAAAGTATAACAGATATCAAACGAAAGTCAAGATATTATATTTTACAGTTCTGATTATCTACTATTAGCTGTTTTTATTGCTTTGAGAATGTATCTTTCTTAATTGCCCGCACGCAGCTTTTATATCGGCTCCTTTTGAATATCTTATTGTAGCAGGAATATGATTTTTTATTAATATCTTCTGAAATGAAAGGATAGTATCTTTGGCAGAGGGAATTAAGTTAGTTTTATTTTCAATATCATTATAGGCAATTAAATTTATTTTGGCATCGAACCCTGCAATCAGTTTGCATAATTGAAAAGCGTCTTCCATAGAATCGTTAATTCCTTTCAACATCAAATATTCAAAAGTAATCTGGCGATTCTTTTTTTCCACATATCTTCTGCAGGTTTGTAATAGTTTTTTGAGAGGATATTTTTTGTTTACAGGCATTAAGTAAGTTCGAACTTTATCATCAGCAGAATGAAGAGAAACAGAAAGTTCAATTTGTAACGGGCAATTAGTCAACTGAATTATACCAGGGATGATTCCGCAGGTAGAAATAGTAATCTTACGGGCTCCTATGTTTATACCCTGCTGATGATTAATAATTTGAATTGATTTTAAAACATTCTGATAATTGTCAAAAGGTTCTCCCATTCCCATAAAAACCACATTGCTTATTTTTTCCTGGGTAATTTTTTGAACAGCTAAAATTTGATTAATTATATCTGCGGGTTCTAAATTCTTCTGAAGGCCATCTTTGCCTGTTGCACAAAAAAGACAGTTTCTTGCACATCCTATTTGAGATGAAAGACAGACAGTATTTCTCTTTTTCCCTCTTATTAATACAGTTTCCAATAAATAACGATTGTCGATTCTAAATAATAATTTTTCAGAATTATCCTGTGATTTTTGTCTTTTAAGACATTCAATCTCGGCAAGCTGTAAGTTTTCTTTTAGCCAATCCCGAAGATTAGCTGGCAGATTCAGCATTTCATCATAAGAGCTAGCATTTTTCTTATAAATCCAGTCAAAAACCTGTTTGGCGCGAAAAGAAGGGAAATTTACCTCTGCAAGATTATCTCCTAATTCTTTTAAGGAAATATTTTGTATTTTATTTTTTATTTTCATATTTAATTATGCCGATTTTAAAGAAGAATCGATAGGAGAAGCTTTTTAGCCTTTAATGTTCGACCTATCGATTCTTCATAATTTATTTGTTTTGTTACAAGCTAAGATGATAACTAAAGAATAACCAAACAGGTATATTTAGCAAAAGTAAAATAAACTCAATTATTATTCTTTAGGGGCAAAATCTTTAATCATATCCATAAATCCTTCTAACATCTGACTGATGTCTTCTTCAGACATTGACTCTATTTCGTCAAGTACTCCGGTTGAACTTTTCTGTCCTTCTTCGGTACCTGGCATTTGCTTCAGCATACCTTCTGTTGGTTCCAATTTTGTACCATCAAAAAGGTCATCAGATAATCCTTTATTTATCTCAACACTTTGGACTGTCATTTCCATTTCTCCCATTCCCATACTGCTCATCATAGATTGGGCCATTTTCTTTTCTTCTTCACTCATTGTCGGGTCATCAATTTCCATTTCAGTTGAAATGACTACTTTGTAGGGGATAAGCATTGAACCAGCAAGTCGGTAATCTAAGAATTGAACATCTGATACTGTATTAACAATAACTGTTTCACCATCTTCAATTGTAGTGGTTTTCATTATATTTCTTGATTTCAAGGGGATAAATTGACTTTTATCAATCCAGTAAATACTTTGCATTTCCATTTCTTCAGCCTCTTCGGACATGTTCTGACTGGCAATTTCCTCCTGCCCCATCATCCAGATTGCACCATCCAACTGTACTACATAGGCATCCTTGTCATTAACTTTTTCTTCACCTAAATACTGCATTTTATCAGGATCAAATATTTTCCATACCTGCAAAGGATCAATTCCTCCTTCTTTCTGTTCAACTTCTCCACTGAGTGGGTCGTTAGACCAGGTATATAGTCCATCATAAATTGTTACAGTATTCATGTCCATTACTTCTGTTTCAGTCCGGTATTTGAAAATTTCATTATTGTTTACAATATCCTTTTTTTGATAGGTTATTGCTTTTACATTAAAAAATCCGGCATCCATCCCTTGTACAATTGTCATATCATCAATCCCGCTCATTTGTTTGCTGTAACTTTCTTCCATCTGTTTAATGACAAAATTAACATTATTTGCAAAGGAATTAACTGTAAAAACAACTAAAAATATACAAAATAACATTATTTGTATCAGGTAAAATTTTTTTCTCATATTAAACTCCCCTTTCATTTTCACTCTAATATTCTAACTATATAATTTATTATGCTTAATCTTAAATATTCCAAATTAAAATCTTTTATAATTATAATTTTTCTTATTTTATAACTGTTTTTAAAGAAAGCTATCTGGGACCAAAAATAGCAGTTCCAATCCTTACCATGTTAGCACCTTCTTCAATTGCCACCTTATAAGAGTTGCTCATACCCATTGATAAATATTTCATATTAAGCCTCTCCAAATTTAATGTTGCTAATCTGGTAAAAATTTTTTTCGTTTTTTTAAAAAATGGACGTAATTTTTCAGGGTCATCAAATTGAGGTCCCATGGTCATCAATCCCTCCATGCGGATCCCTGGAAGCAGTGAAATCTCTCTGGCTAATTTTTCTATATATTCCTCAAAATCTATGTTATTGCTCTTATCAGGTTGGATTCCATGTTTGGAAAATTCGCTGCCAATATTTATTTCCAGTAAAATAGAAATATATTCCTTTCCTGCCTTTTGCACTCTCTTATTTATCTCTCTGGCTAAGTCTAAGGAATCTACGCTTTGAATTAAATTAAAAATAGGCAGTGCTTTATTTATTTTATTTTTTTGTAAATGACCAATTAAATGCCAATTCACTTTTTCAATCAGTTCCGGCTTTAGAGATTTTATTATTTCTTCAGCTTCCTGCACATAGTTTTCCCCAATATCGGTTATTCCTGCTTTAATTAATTCTTCTACTTCTCCTGTTGTGCGTGTTTTGGCAGCTGCGACAATTTTGACATGAGAAGGAATTCCCGATCTTATCTTCTGAAAATTTTCTGCAACAGACATCTGTTAAAAATCCTTTAATCTATATTTTTATTATCACATTTCTAAAACAATTATATTATAAACACTATGCTTGATAAATATTTATTTTCAAGAAATAAAAAGATAGTTGGCAACCTGGCAATCCTGGCAATAGCTTTAGACCCATAGTTTTGTGTCCTATTCTTTAGAATAGTTTACCATTTAACAACTATAAAAATATTAACAATTAATATTAAAAGGTGACTGCTATTTTTAAAAAATAGTTTATTTAATAATGAACACCTCTAGGCAATTCCTTTGCCTGTCTAACCCATTTTTCCACTTCTTTCAAGGTAGGAATTCTTCTCACCAGCTTCTTTTGCTGGTTTACTTCTTCCATCTTTTTTTGCAGGTTTTCCGGCACCCTCTTGGAGAGTTCTATTACTGTATCCACTCCTGCCGCTTCCAGCAATTCGGAATATTCACTGGCAACTCCCTTAATTCTGAAAAGGTCTGCAAAATTAACCCATTTCAGGATTAGTTTTTCATCAAATCCTGATTTGCTGGCAATTTCCTTGCGCCCAGCAGGTTCAGCTCCAATTTTCAACAATTTCTCCACAGAGCTTATTCCTGCTTTTTTCAGTTTCGCGGCATTAACCTCTCCTACTCCTTCTATTTCTGTTATCTTTGCCATTTCAACCTCCTTACATATTTATTTAATTTGTTTTTAACTTTTAAAATTCTAGTCAAAAACTATTTAGAATCCCATAATAAAGCAACTTTAATCCCGTAAATATCACTCTTTTTAGGTTTGATGCTTATTGTTTCAATGGTATATTTATCAATATCAAATTCCACTGACATATCCTCTATATTTTGCTTTAGATCCTCTTCCAGTTTATTAATATCCACGGTAAGTTTCTCTATCTTCTTTTTTACCAGATCCACATCTTTTTTTTGCTTTAACACTCTACTGGCTTTACTTAAACCTGTTACACTGGAACTCAATGTCCCCACTTTAGTTCTCCCCAGCAAAGCACCTAATACGCTGGAACCTATCGATAAAGCGCTTTGTGTTGTTGCTGCCTTGACTTCAGCTTCTTCCTTTTCCAGTTTTTCTAGAAGCTTTGCATAATCTTTTTCCAATTTTTCTTCTTTTTTGGTATACTTTTCAGTTAATTTTTCAACAGCTTTGTCTTTTTCCTCTCTAATAAGGTCCATTATCCGGGATTTAAAGACAGATAATTCTTCTCCCGGGATGGATAGCAGTTTAAATTCCTTACAATTATATAATTCTACTCTTTTCTCATCATACAAATAATTCTTGAACTTATCTTCGATCGTCTTTACATCTTTAATTTTTTCTAAAAAAGAAGGTAATAAAGAAAAGTGCGCCTGTTCAAAAGGTTTTATATCATACATGTTTATATCATCATCATTGGGCAAGGCATCATGGAAATTAATATCAGTCATGTCTTTATTCACTGGTAATTTAAGAGATACATTCTCTTTTTGATCAACACGCTTGGATTGATTGTAAAATCTTATACTACCATTCAAGATTATTGTTGGTTCGTAAATTACTTCTTCGCCAAATGGGGGATTATTCAGGAAATATTGTTTAATTTTATCAGAAATAAGAGGAAGCACCTCTGTTGTTTCTGAGGAATTTTCCCCCTGCTTCCAGAGATAACTGTGCTGTTCTGCTTTGTTTTCTTCTGGAGATTCTTTCTTATTTTCCATCAATTCTTTTATTTCCATACTGGAGAGAGGTCCTCTCAGATAAGATAACACCCACCTTGTTTCCAATATTGGAATTTCATCAAGGTGTGCACTTTTTAACAGAAAAGTTCTCTTTTTCATATTAGCCAGCAGGGATTCAATATCGCTTTTATTTAAAGAATTCTCTGTATTTTTAAGCAAACCATCAATTACCCGATCTCTATCCTGCCTGGTCTGCAGCCTCCCCAAAAACCAGCTGCCAATATTGGAAAGTCCTTTATAGTCTATATCAATAGGATTCTGTGTTGCCAGAACTATGCCAACACCATAAGCCCTGGCCTGCTTCAGTAAAAGCAACATAGGCTTTTTAGAAGGAGGACTTGCGGTAGCCGGGAAAAATCCAAATATCTCATCCATATAAAGGATTGTTCTCAAGGAAGGAGTGCCTCTTTGCTGTCTCATCCAGCTGATATATTTATTCAAAAATAATGTTACAAAAAACATTCTCTGACTATTATCAAGATGAGCAATGGACAGGATACTTACCTTTGGTTTACCTTCTTTAGTATACAGGAGATTCTGGATATCCAATCTTTCGCCTTCTAACCACATTGAAAATCCGGGACTGGACAAAATATTATTTAAAAGCATAGCCAGTGCAAATCTTTCTTTTTGAGGATAAAAATGATTCAGACTTAAAACACCAATTTTATCAAATGGCGGATTGGTGATATATCCAATAATTTCTTCCAGTGATAAATTTTTATTGTTTTTCCAAAAATGGGTAAAAATGGCTGCTAATAAGATATATTCCTTGCTGGTCAGCACATCAGCCTCAATCTTAACCAGTGAAAGTAATCCCATCACGGTAGAATTTATAATTGAAGAAAAGGTATCCGGATCATTAAGGACATCCGGTGAAGGAACATCAAAACTACTTAAAACTGACATGGGTATGCCAGCTGAACTACCAGGGGTGTAGATAGAAAAATCAGCATTATCTTTGTAAAAAGCAATTCTTTCTTTATTTTGAAAAAAGCTGTGCAATCCCTCTTCCCAGTTTTTTGCAGTATTTTCTGCATATCTTATTGGATCCATTCCTTTATTTTCAGCTTCAGCCGGGTCTATCCATTTCTGAAAATCTTCTGCCTTTAAATCGGGAAATGCTAATAACAGGTTTCCCATATCTCCCTTAGGATCAATGATAATTGAGGGTATTTTATCAATTACTGCTTCTTCTATGATAGAAATCCCCAAACCGGTTTTACCACTGCCAGTCATTCCAATTATAGCAGCATGTGTTGTAAAGTCCTTTGATTTATAGAGAAACAGATTTTGGGTGCTTTGAAATGTTTTAGGATCTACTTCCTTTCCTAGATAAAAAAGCCCTAATTTTTCATACAAAGAAATACTATCATTCATTTTAATATCCTTATTTTTTATTTTAATTAACCTGTTGCAGGTTATATTTTATCTTTTTTTAAATTTACCAAACATTTTTAATACATCATCAATAATACTGCCATCTTTATTGGCATCTAACAATTTGGTAGCCAGTGAAAAAAGATTTCCGCCTGTATTTTTCTGCAGGTTTTGAGATAAAGAAGAAGTCAGGTTGGATATGCCGTCAGCATCTAAATTCTGGGCTTTTTTCTGATTGCCTAAAAACCCTAACAACATTGGAGCAAGACTGGCTAGAATTGAACCAATCTGGTCTTGCTGAAGGCCTGTTGTTTTGGAAAGACTATTTTGCACTGTCTGATTTTTATTTGAAAAAATATGCTCAAGTATTTTAGAGCCATCTGCCATATCAACATTTTGTAAAAATTTTTCCAGATTATCTACATTGTCATTCTGATGCTGATCAAGAGCTTTTGCCAGAGACTGGGCACCCTGGGGGTTATTTGTGTTACGGTTTAATGCCTCCATTAGCATTGGAATGCTGATTTGTACTGCCTTCTCCACTTTTTCCGGTTCAGCATCAACTTTTTTATTTAATTGTTTAAGTGCTGAACTGTTACCAGACATACTTTGAAGAATTTCTAAAATATCCATTTTATATACCTCAACTAATTAATTATAAATTAGATATTTTTATTATAACATTGAAATCTTTACAAGTATAATAAATATTTATTCATAAAAACAGTAAATACATATTTCAGATACCCAAAATACTTATTCTATTTTTGAATTATTTTTCTCGTTCTCAGCAAAAAAACCTTGACCAGACTGTTATAATTATAATCAAATATAGAAAGACAAACTATTATTGAACCAGAAAAAATTTAAGAAGACAATTAAAATAAAGCTATCCATACCGAAATATCTGAGCAGCAAAGAAGATTTATTGAAAAATACTCAGCTTCTTGAACTGAAATATGACAATCCGGTAAAAGTAGAGCAGGTTTTAAAAGATAGCAGAATAAAAGATGACTATCTGGGGATTATTCTTTTGAATGGAGAAAAAAATATCAATAAAGAGTATTTAATCCGGCACTCATGTGAATTAAAACTCTTTTTAATGATGGCAGGTGGGTAATGAAAAATAAAAATATAAAAGAAATTATAAACGAATTGGGAAAGATAAAGGAAAAACAATTATCGCAGAAAAGTTTTATTTTCACAATTACCACCAATCAAGTTAAACATATTGCCAAAAAATATTCACTATCGCCTTTAGAAGTTGAAATATTATCATTACAGCAGGATATTATGCCCACTCGTTATGAGCGCAATTATGATACTATTAGCTTTTCTGATCAAATTAAGTTGCTTCAGTCTACTGTAGCTGTAGTCGGTTGTGGCGGATTAGGCGGCAATATAGTAGAGCTCTTAGCCAGAACAGGTATTGGAAATATAGCTGTTATTGATGGAGACATTTTTAATGAAAGCAACCTTAACCGGCAATTATTATGCACTGAGCATGCTATCGGAATCGAAAAAGCAGAAAAAGCTCTTGAAAGAATAAAACACATCAATTCCAGTATCAATACCACCAGCTATTCCTGTTTTATAGACTCAGAAAATGTCCGGGAAATAATTTCAGGTTCTGACATAGTGGTTGATGCCCTGGATAATATCCCAAGTCGCTTTATTATTGAAGAAGGTTGTAAGAAATTAAAAATACCCTTTATCCATGGGGCAGTAGGTGGTTTTATTGGACAGGTTAGCACTATTTTCCCTGAAGATAAAGGTTTGCAGAATATCTATGGGCCAAAGGAAAATTACACAAAAGATAATTCCGAAAATCGCCTGAGTGTTTTACCTGCCTCTCCGGCCTTAATAGCATCTTTGGAAGTTCAGGAAGTGCTAAAAGTACTTTTAAACAGAGGAACTTCTTTAAGAAATAAATTATTACTGATTAATCTTGAAGATGTTGAATTCAATGTCCTTGAATTACCCTAAGAATACTTTAAAATACTGTTTATCTTTTGTAAAATTACAGATTTCATTTTCAATAGCTTTTCTTCAGATTGTTTTTTATCTTTGCCCACTAAAGACATATAAATCTTTATTTTTGGTTCAGTACCTGATGGGCGAATTGCATACCAGGACCCATCGGTAAAAAAACACTTTAAAACATCTTCTTGCGGGATATCAATCAATTTTTGTTCTTTTTTAAGATAATCATATTGAAATGATGACAGGTAATCTATTTTTTGGGCAACATCCATTCCGGGAATAACTGGAAATTGCTCTCTAAAAGAAGCCATTATTTTTTTCATTTGCAGTTCCCCGGCCATTCCCTCTAAGGTAATGGATTCCAGATGATCCAGGAAATATCCGTATTGTCCGTATAAATCAGCAAGCACATCCAAAAGCGATAAGTTTCTTTTCTTATAATAAGCGGTCATTTCTGCAATCAGCATAGCACAGATAACCGCATCTTTGTCTTTGACAAAATTTCCTGCCAGATAACCGATACTTTCCTCATAGCCAAATAAAAAAGTACCACCTTTTTTTTCAAGTTCCATTGCCTTATTGCAGATAAATTTAAATCCTGTTAAAGTATCATAGATCTGAATATTGTATTTTTCTGCTACTTTTTTCCCCAGATCTGAAGTTACTATTGTTTTAATGACAAAAGATCCTATTGGTAGCTGGTTATTCTCTTTTCTTCTCTAAAATATAATTTAGTAACAGGGCACCTGTCTGATTACCATTTAAAAACATAATTATTTATAGTGTCAAACAAGTTTGCCTCATCGTTACATTTTTCAAAAATTTTAGGATTGAAAACTGCCACTGCAATCCGGTCGCAATCAGGATCAGTTGCAATCAGAATATCAGCATTTTTTTTCAGCCCTGATTTTACCGCCATTTTAAATGCTGCCGGATTTTCCGGATTGGGGGAGTCAACAGTAGAAAATTCCGGGTCAGGGCCTGCTTGCTCTTCCACTATCGACAAGTTTTCATAATTCAGGCTTTCTAAGATTTCCCTTATAGGTCGATTGCCGGTACCATGTAATGGGGTAAATACTATTTTGACTTTTTTGTCAATATCTTCACTCAAAGAGAGTTGTTTTATTTTTTGATAATATATTTTATCTATATCTGCCCCGATATTTATTACCAAAGAACTATTCTGTGCTTCTTGTAAAGAAATTATTTTAACTGCAGAATCATCTTTGATCTTGCTTATTTCTTCAATTATTTTATCAGCTGTTTCCGGCATGATTTGAGCAGCATTTTCCGCATAAACTTTATAACCATTATATTCTGGCGGATTATGGCTGGCAGTTATAACTATGCCAGCAGCAGCTTGCAGGTGATAAACAGCAAAAGATAATTCAGGAGTTGGTCTGATATCCTCAAAAAGGTAAACTTTAATACCATTAGCTGCCAGTACCTGGGCTGCCCTTGCAGAAAATTCCCGGGACTTATACCTGCAATCATATGCAATGGCTACTCCTCTTTCTTGAGGGCTTTCTGTATTTTGCAGTAAATAGTTTGCCAGGCCCTGGGTAGTTTTTCCAACTGTATATATATTCATTCTGTTAGTTCCCATGCCAATCTTACCGCGCAATCCTGCTGTCCCAAACTCTAACTCTTTATAAAAACGATCCTGTATCTCTTCTTTGTTTTCGGAAATAGAAAGCAGTTCATTCTTGTCCTCTGCACTAAGAAAAGAACTTTTTAGCCATTTTTGGTATTTCGCTATATAATCCAACTCTTCCCTCCTGTATTATTTAATTTTTAATAACCGGCAGGTGGTGGACAAACTCCACTATCACAGGAACTATTGTTATTATTGCTGGATTTCTGGCAGGCCATTATAAATGTAAGATACTGATAAAAAGACTTCTCAACATGGTCAGTAAATTTTGAATATATTTTCCTGACACAAAGATCATTTCTTAATAAAATAATTGTAGGATATCCTTCTATTTGATAATCTTCTAATACCTGACTATCTTCAGCAGATAATAATGTTATAGGAACCTCTGTTCTTTTTTGTAAATTAATAAACTTATCTTTTTGAAACTCTGAATTTTCTGTATCAGCAAGAATAGCTAAAAGAAGGTAATTTTCTGCTGGTTTACAGTTTTCAAAAAAGTTTACCAGCTCACTTAATTTATTAATTGAATTAGAGTTATTTGCCTGCAAAAAACTGATTAAAACATATTGATACTTATTTTTAATCTGGTTTAACTGGAAAGTTTCCCCGTTTAAATCCTGTAATATAAAATCGGGAGCAGGAGAAGATATTTCACATTGTGCAAATACTTGGCTTATGCCGGATAAAATAAATATTACTATTAATGCAACATTTAAAATTATTATTTTGGATTTTCTATAATTTTTCCCCATTTTACTGCATCTAACCTGCCTTTTAGAATTAAATATTTCACTAATCTTAGTATAAATTGTGCTTCGAAATTGTTAAAGAACTAAAATATTTTTTACATGATACTATTTATTTAAGGAATAAGAAAAGATTGCACTACTTCCTTGCTTAGTTTTTCTTGCACAAATACCACCCCTCGATATTTTTGCTGTTCAATTTTTTCTAATTTGTTTAATTCTAAGTCGGCAACAAAGCTGAATTTACGATTTTCCAGAGGTGCTAACTGACAGATATCCTGATTTTCAAATATATATTTAGTCAGGTAGAAAAACTCGCTCTCATCTCCTTCAAAATAGATAATTCCACTTAAAAATAGATTGTTTAACATGGAATGACTTTTATTGGCAACTTCTCCTTCTATGATTATCTTATCACCATATATTTCCTGCTTGGCTGTTATTTTTATAGGAGTTGTTTTGCTTAAATGTTTTTCGATTATCTCCTGATAGGCAGAAATGTTTTCATCTATATCACCGCAATCACAACATAAACCCTGCATCCTGTCTGACATTCCATTAAAAAAGGCATCAGGAGTTCCTTTAGGTCCATCACCAGCATACCAGTTATAACGGGTATTGGTTTCTGGTGTGTCAAAACCATCACCCCAAATATGGCTTTCTACCAAAATTACCTTACCTGGTTCATACCCCCACACAATCTCCTCCAGGCAAAATGCTGCTTTAGGGCAAACAGAGCATCCCTTATTGATAAAAAGTTCGATCAATACATTTTTGGATATTTCAGCAGGGATTGAGTAACTGTCCTTTTTATCAGGATCGTTCTGGGCACAAACAGAAAAAGTAGAGAATAATAAAATCAGTGCTGAAATCACAATATAAGAAAAAATTATTTTTTTAATTGATTTTTTATTTTTTTTCATATTTTTATTATACCTAATCCTAAAATATAGTTCAAAAAATTTGTTTTTTAAATAATTGAAAATATATTTAATCTTTGAAAAACACTAAAAGAGTGTTTGTTTTTATTTACTCGATAAAAACCGAAGTATCTTTTATGCTATCTAATTCTATTTTAATTAACATAGTTTTAGCATAACCAGCCAATTTGCTTTCCGGAGCTAATTCAATTACCTTTTTTAAAGATTCAACAGTCAGCTCTTTATCTCCGGTATTTACATAAACCCCTGCAATTCCATAATATGCTTCAGCATTATCCGGGTTATTATCAATAGCAGAACCAAAATATTCTTTGGCTTTTTGAAAGTTTTTTTTAGCTAAATATATATTCCCCAATTGTAATTGATAAGGAAGCATACTCTTTTTGTCTTTTTGATATAAAATGCTCTTTTCCAGGAAAGGAATTGCTCTTTCAGCTTCCCCCCATCTTAAATAAATAGCAGCAATATTCTGAGGTATATTATGATGTGCAACATACTTTTCTGCTTGCTCAAAATTTTCTAAAGCTACATTATTTATTCCTTTACTCATTAAAATACTTGCAATGTCAAAATGCATCTCTCCCTGCCAGGGGTTCCATTTTAATCCTTTTTCATATATACTGATAGCTTCATTAAAGTTTCCTTTAACTATCTGTCGATTACCATAATACCAATAAACCCTGGCTATAAAAGGCCTGATAATAAAACTAGAAGCAATGATAATAATTAATATTACCAATACTGTCAGAGTAATTTTTACAATATTATTTGAAATAAATCTTTTCTGTGAATTGCTATCAGTATTTTTTTGATGAGTATTAATATTTTTTGAATCGATTATCCTGGTATTTGTATCTTCTTTACCAGCCAACTGTGCAGTATTACAGGATATATTTATTTGAGTGTTAGTAAGGCCAATGAATAACCAAAATAAGACAATAGAACCAGGCAATTGTAAAGGGAAATTAACCAGGGCATCTACTAAAACTGCTGCTATACCCCCTGCCAGGCCAATAACAATTGCTTTTTCTTTTATTTTATTTATTCTTTTTAAATTTAACAGGACATGCCTGTAATAGACAAAAGTAATTCCAAGAAACAACAATAATCCGACTAATCCCAATTCAGACCATATCTGCAAATATTCATTATGGCTCTGTGCAGCAAAACCATGAGGGTAAATATCTCTATTATCTCCCTGGGCAAAAAATTTTGCCTGATAATCCAAAGTATGGTAATCAAAAGTTCCTATTCCGGAACCTAATACAGGACGGTCCTTTATCATTAACCAGGTAATTTTCCAAATGGCAATTCTTCGTATGGTATTATTGCCAGAGGTAATATTTTCAATGGTTACTCTTTCTCTAAGCCTTCCTAGCGGAGTACCTGCTTTGTTAAAAGTATGAGGAATGTAAATAACAGCCAAAGCAATAAATATCATTATAAGAAAAAATAGGATCATTCTTTGGTAATATTTTTTATGCGTTTTTTCTATTGATCCTTGGTAGTATAAAACCATCATAACTGTTAAAGCTGCTGCAATACCCAGATAAGATCCTCTGGTAAAAGTAAAAAACAATCCTCCGCCCATGGCAATTAAAGAAATAATTAAATATAATCGTGAGAACACCCGCTCTTTATTTATAAATAAACCCAGAGCTAAAGATAATGGTAATATCAAATATTCCGCAAAATAATTTACATTTCCAAACAAGCCGAAAACCTGTCCACGGTTAACATTTCCAGCCCAGAAATCAAAATCAATTCCTAAATACTGTAGAATTCCATAAAAACCCTTAATGGTTCCTGAATATAAAATAATTAATACTAAAAAATTCAAATTAGGCTGTTTTTTAACTGTATTTGAAGAAAGAAAGTATAATATCGGACCTGCCAAGAATAAAGGCCAAGCCATAATGCTGTGGTAAATATTTACAGACCAGATTAGTGAAATTGAGCCATACAATAAGTATAGAAAAATAATTTTATCAACAGGTTTTTTTTCAAAAGAAAATTTCTCTGTATAAATATTTTTTAGAACAAATATACCCAGTCCCAGCAAAGCTAGTAGTTGCAGGACAGTATTTTTAATTGGATCGAATGCAGGAATGCAATATGGATAAAAGATAATAGGGATAAATATTACTATAGCTGCCAAAACCGCAATGATGCTTTCATTCCATAATGATATTTTGTTCTTTCTTTGATTCATATTTTCTTTTGATTCCATATCATCACACTTAACAATATTAATATTGTTAAAATCTATACTTTTTCTATCAGTGTCAGTGAATTTAGTGTACTATTCTTTTTAATTCAATCCTCTTCTGCTGGCAATGGATTAGAATACTTATCTATTTTATGCTTCGAGAAGTATTTTATGTTGTCAAAAGAACCGTCCCTGTGACAATCTTTAGTTTACAGTAACGTTTGCCTTAGCCCATTTTCCATCATAATTTGCCCAGACTTCAAAGCTGCCGGTTTTTTCAGGGTTGGTTGCTTTAAAAGTTGTCTGTGCTGATCCTGTAACTGGTGATACATTACAAACTACTCCGCAGGCAATACATTCATAAGTACAGGTCCATTTAATCTTAGAGGCATCCATGGCAACCAATTTGTTTTCAGAATTGTAAGCCTTGACTTCAAATTTTTTGGACTGGCCAAAGGAAAGCTCTGTACTTGCTGGTGTAACTTTTATATAAGATACCTGTGTATTTTGTTCATCATATTCATCTCCAGGAGTATTGGGTGTAACTCCGGAACATCCGATTATTAAAAATGAGAATATTACTATTAAAAGCAATAAACATATTTTTTTCATCTAAAAGTTCTCCTTTATTGTTTATGTTTTAGTTCAGTGGCTTTTCTTATTTTTTATATCTGGCAGATCGAATGAGAATTTTGCATATAAACAAGTGATCCTGCTCATTTTTTGATACTTACAATATTACTTGTTTTAGTTTTTAATTTTTATTTGAAAACCTTTTAAAAACAAAAGCTAGATCAAAACATCATTGTTGATACAAGATAGTACAACCTGTATCTTAAATTTAATCAAGATACAGGCCTGTTTCATGTTGTACTCATAAATGTTTATGTTTACATTTAAAAGAACTTATATTAATTTTTGACAATATACTACAAAATAATTTTTCGTAGTATATTGTCAAAAAAACCGTCCCTGTGACAATTTAGTTAATATATAAAGATTGGTAAATGGTTTTAATGCCGCTTGTAGACTGAACAAAAATAACTCCATCATAACCCTGGCCATCCCAATTTATATCTGTTAATGTCATTGTGAAATTTTTAGTCTCCCCTGCTGCTAAAGAGGAAACGAGATATCTTTTCATTGTCAAAAATATTTGTTACTGCATAACCAAAGCTTCCTCTGCTTTTCAAAGTCATTCCGTTAATAACCAGATTTGATAAATCATTGCTGCTAATATTTTTAATTGAGCCGGTAATTATTGAAGTCTGGCCATTTGTGCTGCGCAGAAGCCTGAATGGAAACTTTTGGAGTGAGTGTTAACTGAGCATCGATTCTGCTTTTTAATGTTGCGTAAGAAGCAGAGCTGCCAACTGTTTTATTTGACCCATTAAAATATGTTTGTGGTATATTCTTGTTGTCTGGTGAATACCAATCAAAACGTTCATAAGCTAAAGATAGTGAATAAGTCGCCCATGGGATTAGTTCCACCAAGATCATTTCATTTCTATCATATTCATCAGCAAGATCTTCTAATCTAGGTTTAAGAAGGGCACAATTGCCACAACCGTCTGCTACAAATGTTTCAACTAAAACAACTTGCTTGACTTCACCCTCGCCTTCACCTTCGCCTTCACCCTCGCCTTCACCTTCACCCGGGACTACACCGGAACAGCCGGAAAAAACAAACAGAGCTATTGATAATATTAATAACACGACAAATATTTTTTTCATTATAATCTTCTCCTTTTTAAAAATCTTTATTTAATAATAATTTTTATTTTTCTGAAATATATATTTTGGCGCCCACTCTTAAAGATCCATAATGAGCAGCAATATCTCTTACACCGGCAATATCCGGAGCAGTATACGTAGTACTTAAACCAACTATGGGATTTAATTCCCCCACACCGCAACCCTTGGTCCAGCTTGCCAGAGCAGGATCTAAAGGTACTTCATTTAATACTATGTCATATCCTTTTATTTGGAAACTAGCTTTTCCACCTTTCATAACTTCTGTTGTTGATGGTTCAATTTTAATAGAAAACAAATCCTGCATTTTATATTTAAAATTACAGACAACAGGTTCCTGTGATCCGGCTGGAAAGACAATTCCATTTTCATCCTGGAAACGGATATAAATGGTTTTATTTCCTGATTCCCGCATAGTTCCATATGTGCCGCTGGCAATATTAAAATTTTCATAATTCTCGGCATATGGAATCCAGGGAGACCAGTCTATCCCATTTCCGCTAAAAGACATATTTTTAACTTCATCCTTTTCTGTAAATATTGTAAATTCCGGAGTACAGTCTTTAACAATATCTGGATTTCCTTTGACCAACAGGAGCGATTGTATTCTTATATCATTATAGTACTGGTCATCATTATTATTATTATCCGGATTAGAGGTAATAATTTCCTGATGGCATCCTGCATATAAAAATGCAAATACTAGACAGGATAAGAGCAATATACCTTTTTTTATAATTGGGTAAATTTTTATCATAGAAAATATTATATAGAAATATCTCTTCCTTGACAAGCAAAACCAAAAAATAGATTTAAATTAAAATATTTTCTATCTGATTTTATTTAATTAATTAATAGCATTTTTTCCTATTTTTTGTGATACAAAAAGCATCTATAAATAAAAGAGGAGGTTAAACCTCCTCTTTTATTTATTAAATTTCAATTATATTTTATTTTATTTTTTCTATTTTTTAATTCAGGTTAATTTCTAAATTTATCACCACAATAACCAAATACATAGCCACCAGCTTCAGTATCTTCGCTGATTATTTGGCCGTTGGTCCAGTCAGTACAGGATGGCACTCCACCAATCTCTATATTGCTGCTATAATCTTGTACCTCTATAGAGCAATCACTTTCTATCTCTATAGTTGCGTAGAATTCATTCTCATTGCCAACCTGGTCAACCATGCTGACGATAACATAGTACATGTCTCCCTCTTCTCCTACTACCAGGCAGCCGGTTGCGCATTCAATTGGGCAATCTGTGCCGCTGCAGGTAAAGACTGGTTCTACACAAGGAATGGTGCAGCATTCTGCAAACGGGTTGGTATCAAAGACAGCAATAGACCAGCTGGCTAAACCTGAGCAATCATCACCACAGCAGGCTTCGTTATCAGCACAGTCAACTTCGCTTTCATAAATGCTGAAGGTAATATCACAGTCTTCACAGACACATTCATCATCTGTAGCTATTACAATTGAAGCATAAGGAGGTAGAGCATCAACGATAACCGGAAATTCGATGCAGACATCATCAGAACATTCGCCGGCATTAATTCTGACATAAGAGGCACAGCAATCATTGTAAAATCCGTTTATAGGTATAGGTGATCCTTGTCTGCTGCTCAAAGGACCCATATATCCTCCAAAATAACCGGAACCGGACCAGACAGTTTTGTCTTCATTGGGGAAAAGGACTACAGCTCCATTATACTCTGGAATTTCCCCTTTATCACCGTAATAACCTGTACAGCCGGTAATCTCTGCAGAAACGCTGCCGGAAACCGGTGCTGGGAAGGTAACAGTAATGGTATGGTTGCCTGCTGAGACATAGGTTTTACCTTCTAAGACTACAGAACCGTCTATTTCAACGGTTACTTCTTCAATTTCGCCTTCTCCTTCGCCTTCACCTTCGCCCGGGACTACGCCGGAACAGCCGGCAAAGACAAACAGGGCCAGAACTGAGATCAGTAATAATACTAAAAATTTCTTCATGTTTTTTGTTACTCCTTTTCTTTTTTCTAAATTAATTATTACTTACTAAAATTTATTGCATAATTAAATTTTGCTGTATTTTAATATTCTTCAAATACTAAAATACTAAAAATTATTTTCTGCATTATTATAATATAAAATTAACACTTAACTATTATACGAGAAGACAAGTAAGATGTTACATAATATTTATATTTTTTTGTAATTTTTTTAATTTAAATAGTTTTTAAATAAATTATTTTCTTATTAGAATATTTTTAATGGCTTAATTTATAGAGAAAGAGGATTGCAGATTATAGAAATAAATCAAAAATATCAATTTGCATAATTATAATTTTTTTGAGAATTATTAACATATTTTTTAAAGATTTATAAAAAACTTTATTTGGATTAACTACACTTTCTCAATCGCTTATTTAATTATTCATATAATATAATAGCATAAAAAAGGATAGTTACCGTTTTGGTAGTTTTCGAATAATACTCACAAAAATATATTATTATAATAGTATTAATGATTAACTATATTTATTAAAAACCTTTATCGATAATTATGAGTGGTTATAAAAGATAATTTTACTGTAAGTATTTTGGTTGTTAAATATTTTATATATTTTTAGTAATTCAATATTAAAAAATAAACAGAAATTAATAGGAAAATAAAAAATGGATTAGGAAATTTAATTCCTAACCCATTTTTTTTTCTTTATAGTATTGGTTAAATTAATATTAGATTATTATTCGATTTCTTCTCCGTATTGATTAGTCCATGCTGGAAAATTGCAATGTCCGATTGTTCCTTCAACATCAGTAGGCATTGGAGCATCCCAATCTGTGCATTGGTAAATTCCGCCAACTGGAATATTAGCTGCATGTTCAGTAACAGTAATTTCGCAATCACTTTCAATTTCAATGGTTGCATAGTATTCCATATCATTGCCAACCTGGTCAACCATGCTGACGATAACATAGTACTTATCTCCCTCTTCTCCTACTACCAGGCAGCCGGTTGAGCATTCAATTGGGCAATCTGTGCCGCTGCAGGTAAAGACTGGTTCTACACAAGGGATGGTGCAGCATTCTGCAAACGGATCTTCGTCAAAGATAGCAATAGACCAGCTGGCTAAACCTGAGCAGTCATCACCACAGCAAAGTTCATCATCTGCACAGTCAATTTCTTTTTCATAAATACTGAAGGTAATATCACAGTCTTCACAGACACAATCATCGCCATCTGCTTCAATTAAAATTTTAGCATATGGAGGTAAACCATCAACGATTACCGGAATGGCAATACAGACATCTTCTTCACATTCGCCGGCATCGATGTACAGGTAAGAAGCACAGCAGGGTTCACAATCACCATCACCAAAAGATCCGGAACCTGACCAGACGGTCTTGTCTTCGTTTGGGAAAAGGACAATATCTGGTTCCATTGGTGCTTTGCTGTAATCACCAGAACAATCACTTAAATAGGCACCTGCATTAGCTACTGGTGCCGGGAAAGTAACAGTAATGGTATGAGTACCTGCTGCAACATAGGTTTTGCCTTCTAAGACTACAGAACCGTCAATTTCAACGGTTGCTTCTTCGATTTCACCTTCACCTTCGCCTTCGCCTTCGCCTGGAACTACGCCAGAACAACCGGCAAAAACAAACAGGGCTAGGACTGAGATCAGTAATAATACTAAAAATTTCTTCATTAAAAAATTCTCCTTTCGAATTTTGTTTTTCTTAATTTTCTATTTTTCTTTTTTCCATGGATTTTATGAGAAATTAATTAATTCCTCTTCTATTTATCTGGACTTCAAGCTCTTTACCTGTATTAAATAAATATTTTCTACAGTAAATATTCCGCATGTCGACCTCACGCGGGCTTGTGACCAGCCTTTAAGACTTTAGTCAATCATTTTAGTTTATAAAGCATTTTGCTTAAAAAGTCAAGCAGAAGCTTGCTTTATCTGTTAGTCGTTAGCGATAGTAGTTAGTAAAATACATTTATAACCTTCCACCTTTGCAGGAAAACGTAACATGCTTTCACTTTTCACTAGATACTACCTGCTATATACTCGATACTATTTTATTAAATTTTAAAAGAACTGTAAATTATTCTTAATTCTCCGGTGGAGATGAACTGCCGCTATCGGATGTACTGCCAGTATCAGGTTTGTCATCAGAAGCAGTAGGTGTTGAAGTACTGCTGCTGGATGGAATAATACTGCTTGAGCTGGAGCCAGAGGTACTGCCTTCACCTTCGGAAATACCGGTTATTGACGTACTCTGACTGGAACTTCCCGAGCTGTTTCTGGTAGCCAGGTTCATTTTGGCTATTGCAGCAGCTATCAGGGTATCCTGTATATCTTCACAGATACCGTCAATACCACTCCTGCTTGCTACAGCTTTGGAAAATACCTCATTTACTTCCTGTTCAGATAAACCTAATTCATAAGCTTTTAAGCTTAAATTACCCATTTCTGCACTAACTTCAGCTACTTCCCGCAATCTTTTGCCTTCCCGTGCACCCCTGGTAATTACTTCAGAGAGAGAATCCTGCGGCACTCCGTTATTTAAACCTTCCATTAAAGAATCAACTATAATATCCTGCTCAAATGATACTTCTGCAATGAAGTTGCCTTTAAGCATATTTTTTACGATTTTTAAATTTTCAGCTTCTTTGAGAAGAACCTCTACAATTAATCTTTCATCTACTCTTTTGGCTAAACCTTCTTTAAATTTATTTAGCAGCGACTTCTCAGAAAGCCCGTTCTTTTTAGCATCAATAATTACTTCTAAAATCTTTTTAATATTATAAGCATCAAAACGGTTAGCAATGCTGGTAGATAAAAGCTTATTAAGCTCTGCATGATCAACCTGTAATTTCAACAGTTCCTGTGTAGTGGTAATAATCATTCTCTGCTGGAAGCTGCTGTACCTGTTCTGCTGTAAAATTCTTTCCAGGTTCGCAAGTTCCTTTTCCTGCGCAAATCCTGTTTCAGTAAATACCAAAAAAAGAACAATAAATAACAGGGTAAATAGAAAAGATGATATTCTGTTATTATTTAATTTTTCAGTAAACCTTAATTTTTTCATTTATTTTTAACACCTTGTAATTTTTGTTCTTTCTCTTCCTCTTAACACTAACAGCTTTTTCAGCTGCAATTACTTATTTCTATTACTGCATTTTTATTGCCGAAACCATCCCGGACATAACGATATGCTTCCGGATCCGGTACCCATTTTTGGCCATCAATTATAAACATGTACTCATAACGGCCTGGTTCCAGATTTAAGGTTAGCGACCAGATCCCATCGTTGTTTTCATCTTTTAACAGGTTTTTGCTGGGATTCCAATCATTAAAGTCTCCTACCACCGCTACACTGGTTGGCTGATCTCCGCCAGCTCTCAGGCTGAACTGAACTTCAGTCAACCCCTCTGGCAGCATTTCCGGTGATAGCCAGATAAAGTTAACAAAAAATATCATTACCGTTAAAGCAACAGTGCGCTTGCAGACCCACCTTAAAGAGAAGCGCGGGATTACAAAAATGTGTTTTAATTTCTCTATCCAGGATTGTTTTGCGGTAATTTTTTCTGTCTGGATGTGAGACATAATTGACTGGGTTAATCCTGCAGGAACAGTTTTCTCTTCTGTAAGAATTTGAATATCTGAAAAAAGAATTTCCCATTCTTTTAAATCTTCCTGGCAGGAAGGACAGTTAAGCAAATGTTCCTCTAATTGGCTTCTTTTTTCAGCGGAAATATGTTTATCAAGATATTCTTGAAATAATTCTCTTGCTTGTAAGCATTTCATTTTATTATCTTTACACCTATAAAATATAAATATTAAAATGATTTATTTTCACTTCTACTTTGTTATACGAATGAGAACAAAAAATGTTACAGTGCTTTAAATATTTTTTAAAATTTTCTTTAATTGTTCTCTGGCTCGAAATAAGCGGACCCGGGCGGTATCCGGGGATACTTTTAAAATAGTGGCTAATTCCTGGTAACTCAGGTCTTGCAGATGCCTTAGTATAATAATTTCCCGGTATTGCACCGGTAAAGACAGCATGGCCTGTTGCAGCATTTCTTTTTTTTCAACGCTATCCAGATAATTTTCAGGATTGTTTTTGTTGTTTTGAAAAGAAGTTAATTCATTTTGTAATTCCCGGCCATCTGCAAAATTATTGTCAAGGGAAACGCTATCCAGCTTCTTCTTTTTCAATCGATCCTTGGTAACGTTTAAGGCTATTTGATAAAGCCAGGTAGAAAAGCGAAATGCCGGATTAAAATGGCTGAGAGCCTGAAAGGTCTTGACAAAAGTTTCCTGGGTTATGTCTTCCGAATCATGATAATTGCCGCACATGCGATAAGCTAAATTATAAACCATGCCTTTGTATTTCTCTATAATATTTGAAAATTGCTGGGTGTTCCCAAGCAAACATAATTCAATTATTTTTAAATCATCTTGCAGTTGAGGCATAACTTCCAATAATGGGGTCAGGTCTTCACATTTGACATTTCACAAAATAATGTAAAATGTGAAGACCTGACCCCATATTAATTCTCCCTTCTTACCCAGGCAGTTCCGGAAAATAAGTATCATTAATCCAGTCTATTCTTTCCTGGGAATATGCCGTTATTGAACTGCCGTTGCTGAAAGTGCTTCCCTGATAATTGTCAATCACCAGCTGATAAGCCACAAGTGCTTCTTCCCAGTTCTCAAGCTGCTCATAGCACCAGCCGATATAAAACTGGGCGCTGGGAGCAACTAACCTGCTTTCATCCGGCCAGGTAGAATTGGGATAATCATCAATTCCTTTTTGAAATTCAGCAATAGCGATTAAATATTCATTTTTTTCATAATAACAATAACCTATATAGTATTGGGCTGGTCCGCAAAAATCACTTTCCGGATGAAACAGAATTAATTCCTGGTATTTTTCAATAGCAGTAGTGCGATAATTGGCCATCCGATAGCTTTGGGCAATACTATACCGGGCTAAAGGAAGTAAAGCACTCCAGGGATAATTGTCAATTACCTTTTGATATTCAGTTATGGCATTTCCATAATCATCAGTTGCATAGTAGCAATTGCCAATGCCCAGCTGGGTATCATCTGCCCATTGACTGTCAGGATAATCAAACAAGAGAGTATAATATGCTAAAATTGCCGGTATTGGTAATCCTAATTTTTTTTCATGGCACCAGCCGATATAATATTGGGCATCATCGGCATATTCGCTTGCGGGATAACTTATCAGCAGATTTTCAAATTCTGTTACTGCTTTGACAAAATCTTCTAAAGAAATATGGCACCAGGCTATATAGTATTGGGCATCATCGGCTAACAGGCTCTCCGGAAAAACGCTTAACAGCTCCTGCCAGATAGTCAAGGCAAATTGATAGTCTTCAGCCTGATATGCATCCCATGCTGTATCAAATAAAGACTGATCTTCTTTTGCTTTCAAAATAATAGGCTCACCGAAATTGACTTCATTTACGATTTCCGGTTCTATATAAATATTAACCAGCTGCAAGGTAACATAACCTTCTTTTACAACTGTAAGAGTTCTCTTGCCTGCTGAAATTTCATTTATGAAAAAATGTCCATCCTCTGCAGTCTGGGCTGTATTATTTGAACCGCTGACACTGATCAAGGCATTTTCTATCGGCGAAGAACCGCTGGCTGTTTCCCGGTGTACTATTCCCTGCAAAGCACCGGTTCTCGGAGCAAGAGCGCTGCAGCCATTTAAAATTACTGTCATAATTACAAGCAAAAATAATATAAGCAATCCAGCCAAACCTAAATTTCTGATATAGAATGATTCTTTTATGTTTTTTCTTTTCATCTGTTCCACCATCGCCGTTATCTTTTTTTATTTAATGAATATAATACCACAGATTTGGGACATACCTAATATCAACAGCCCTATTCGGAATGTATTTCAAAAAATAATAAATAAAGATGTCTATTTTCTTCTTCCTGCTTACTTTTTCTTCTTACTTCTTAATATTTCTTAATAAATTATCTACTTCCAGTTAAATTTGTTTTTTTAATTTAATTCTTTTTGAGCCCTGCTGGCAAGATCGGAATCCGGAAACTCTTCCAGTAAAAGCTGATAATAATATTCAGATTTTTCTCTTTCACCAATTTTATCATAAGACAAAGCTAAGTGGTAGTAAACAAAATCGCTTTTCAGCCCTGGTTTCAGATAATCCAAAAATGCCTCTATTCCTTTTTGATATTCTTCCTGCTGAAAATAAATCCAACCCATATGGTAATGTGGAGAAGAAATGAAAGGTTTTTCTTCTATCAGCTGTTGATAAATATCTAATGCCTTTTGATATTCATCTACCCCTGGTATTAAACTGCGAATTTGGTGAATATAAGCCAGCTGCAGATATCTATTAGTATTATCTTCTTCCGGGTTTTCCTCAATAGCCTGATAGTATTTTTCAATAGCAATATCTGAATATTCATAAGCCTGTTTGAAATATCTCACCGCTCTTAGAGTGCTGCGCTGTCCTCTTTGAAAATAAGACTGGGCTATATAATAATATATTTCCGGGTTATCCGTATCTTTCTCTATACAGCTTTCCAATTGTTTTATAGCATCACTGTACTGCTGCTGCCAAAAAAAATTTTTTCCCTCTTCCAAGCAGATAATTTCAGGATCTTCCACTGCGGTTGGCTTTTCATCAATCCGCTCTCTCTCCTGAGCGGAAATGGCAAAGTTTATTATTGTACAAAGGGTTACTATTAAAATTAGTGATATTGCTATTTTTTTCATTCTAAAGAAAATTTTGTTCCCGATCCCGGTTTTCCTTTTTTGCATTTTTCGTTTTTTCACCTCAAAGTAAATTACTGCTTATTGACTTATTTCCCATCCATCTGCATCTGTAGGGTAATTTAAAAATTGATTTTAAGAATACAAGAGACATATGGTTTTTTATATTCATTATTTTAATATTGATTTTGTGAAACAGTTCAATTGTGATTATATCTTATTATGGCATTTCATTCAATAAAACCAACACCAGATGCCTGCTCTGGAAAGTAATTTTTGATTATGAAAAACGTTTTTTTATTAAAATAATTTGTGTTATACTTATGGAGAATATTTAAATGAAACTTGTTTGGATATATTAAAGGAAAAAATCATTACGAAGGTATCAATGAAAAAAATTCCAGGTATAAAAATCATAGACAAATATATCATTACCCAGGTAATGAGTTTCTTTTTAGGGGTAGTTGCCCTCTTAACTATTCTGCTCATCATGGAAACTATGTTTGAGCTGATGGAAATGCTAATAAATAAAAAAGTACCAATTATCAATGTTGTAGAATTGTTGTTATATAGATTACCGGCATTTCTGGTCTTAACTTTCCCTATTGCTTTATTAGGCTCCAGTCAATTAGCCATTTCACAAATGTCTACAAGTAATGAACTTGCCGCCATGCGTACTGGAGGAATCAGCTTTCGGCGCATTATGAGACCTTTTATTATTACAGCAATTTTTATCAGCATTTTATCTTTTGTAACAAATGATTATATTGTGCCTGAAGCAAATCATATTTCTCAGAATATAATTAGAGAAATAGTCTTAAAACAAGGGCCGCCGCACATCCAGCGAAATGTATTTTTCAGAGATGCCGAAAACCGGTATTTCTATATTAACCGTCTGGATGAGCAAAACATGATTATGAGAGAAATTATGGTTTATGAAATGACCAGAGAACGTTTTCCGCGGGTTATAACAGCAGCAGAAGGCAGATGGGTGGAAGACACCTGGGAATTAAGTTTTGGCACTGTTTATAACTACAATGCCGAGGGAAAGATAACATATGAAATGAGCTTTCAGGAGATGGAAATTGAGGTAAAAGACGAACTGCAGGATTTCTTTAAAAATCAACGCACACCTCAGGAAATGAATAGCAGAGAATTAAAGCAGCAAATACAGATACTGACAGATGCCGGAGTTGATACAAATAATTTCCAGGTGGATTATCATATTAAATTTTCTTATCCCCTGGTGGGTATTATTTTTGCTTTAATCGGTGTCCCTCTTGGAACTCAAATGAAAAGAAGTACCAAGGCAACCGGAATTATTATTAGTATCGCACTGGTCTTCATTTATTATGTAGTATATTCCCTAAGCCGCTCATTGGGTAGAGGAGGAATGATAAATCCCCTCTTGTCAGCCTGGATTCCTAATTTGTTATTTTTACTATTAGGAATTGCCCTGGTGTATAATGCAGAAAAAAGCTGAATATAAGGATTTGTTATAAGGCTGGTATTTGGTGGTAATGGAAAAGGTTGTTTTAGATTTATCTAAAGTTTTTATAAAAATTAACCAATAAATTTTCCTGAAGAAATAGAAGCATTTTATTACATTTATTAATAAATAATTAAGGAAGATGTGTTAAATTATTTAAAATACATATAGAATATAGAGTATAATTTAATAATATTTTTATAATATTTTTTTTCCTTTTTTATTTTTTATTAAAAAGTTTAAGTTTTAAGTAAATTTAAGTTAAGAATTAACAAAAATTAAAAAATTTTAAAACAGAAATATCGGGATACTAAAATTTATGGCAAATAAACTCAATAGAATACCTTTTAAATTTAAAAATATATTTTTAATTATCATAACCACCCTTTTATTTTTAGCTCCTTTTTTATGCTGCTCTCATTTTTTTAATATACCTGCAGCAGCTCAAGATTTCTGGCTGGATGAAGAAATAAAAGCTTTTGCAGTTACCCGTTTTCAGGGTGGATTTACCGAATATGAAGTAAGAATTACCTGGGCTGCCTTTGGTGGAGCAGATGAATACAAAATCTTCAAAAGTAGTAATCAGGGAGAATTCGAAGAAGTCCGTAATGTTGATTATAATGATGAAGGATTTCAGCTGTGGTGGGTTGATGAAGATATCCTGGAAGGAAACTCTTATCAATATTATATAGAAGGATTGTGGCAGGAGGAATCAGTAGGCAGGACAGATGCAATTGATATTGATTTTTGGTTACCTTCCAGTTCTGCCCAATACCCAGCCAACAATGAAGTGGTAGCAGAAGAAAACCCTGAATTTAAATGGGAATCTATTTCTATTAATGCATTTCCTTTTAGAAATGTTATTTTTTCTGCACAGGGAGAATTTATTCTTTTTGATATAACCGAAGGAGAAGAAGTAAGTAGAGTTCAAATTGAAAATATAAACATAGATAGTCTGCGATTGCTTCCAGAAGAAATAATTACCGAAATAACAGAAGAAACTGCCAGCGAAGATGATGAAGAAAGTGAAGGCATTAGCGAAAATAGCGATAATAGTAATATTAACAATAACAATACAATAAAAGAACCAAACAATGAAAATAATGAAAACAGCGAAGATGATAATGAAGCTGATGAAAATAATAATATAAATGAAAATGGTGAAGCTATTATTCAGGATACAAATAATGATACAAATAATACAGACATCAACAATGGTGATAATGAGGATTTTGAAGAAAATGAAAGTGAATCTTTATTTACAAAACAGCATCGTTATCAGTGGCAGTACAAAGTAACCGGATACGATATAGAAAATCAGCCAATTGCTGAATCTATAACAGGAGGATTCTTTTACTTCCAGGAATCATTAGAGGAAACAGCTCCGGAAGAAGGCGAAGAAGATGAAGATTTTGTAGAAGGCGGCCTTAATATTGAAGCAGAATTTTTAAGCTATCAGATTGTGGATGGAGAAGATGTTGTTATTGCTCAAAATAAAGTCAATCTCCGTTATAAGGACATCACTCTTAAATCAAATTATCTTCAAATATTTATAGATAGAAAAGAATTAATTGCCTCTGATCAAGTCACTTTTGCCAGAGGGAATGAGTCCTTTTCCAGTCAGGCTATAAATTATAATTGGGAAACTGAAAAAATAATAATGGAAGGATTATCCGGGGAAGCCACTGGAGATAAAATTAAAGGTGTAGTTTATTATCAGGGTGACCGTTATGAGAATTTCCCGGAAACTATTGATATTTCCGGAGGTGTTTTTACAACTTGTGACCTGGAAGAGCCTCACTGGCATATTGAGGCTGAAAAAATAACAATTTATCCTGATGATAAAATTATTGCCAAAAAAGTCTCCTGGTATGAAGGAAAAAGAAAAATATTTACCTTGCCTTCTTTTATGATTTTCTTAAGAGGGAAAAATCAGTTCCCCTACTGGCCCGATATCGGCCAAAGCAGCAGCGAGGGATGGTTCTTAAAAAATCAATTCAATTATGTTCAAGACGCTGATTCTTATGGAAGCATTTACTTAGATCTGATGCTGAAAAAAGGAATAGGGGCTGGCGTTGAACATACTTTTGAATTAGGTGAAGAAAAAATTGATGATGGTGAATTAGTCCTATATTTTTATGGTTTAAAAAGAAAAAATACTAGCATTTATGACCTGGATGGCAAAGTTAGCTATTGGCAAAACTTTGAAAATGACCTGAGACTGAGAGCAAATATTAGTTATGATGGAACTTATTATGGAGGATCAAGCACGCAAGAAAATTCTCACATAATAAGACCTGATTTTTATTTTTATAAAAAATGGGACGAAGCCCTCCTGACAATTACCGGAAAATATAACTTTAATATCAGCAATACTACTACCAGTACTGGTAATATCAAATTGAGTTATGACCAAACTATTACTGACAAAATAAATTCAAACCTTGTATTGCTTTATAATTCTAAAGATTCTACTTCCAATCCTGCTGAATATCAGCTTCGTCCGGAGTGGCAATTGAGATATTCGGGTAAAGGTTATTCAGTAAGACTTATTACCGAAAAGCAATTTACTTTCGGCGGGGATCCCCTAAACCCAAGCAAACCAAGCACTCTGGACAAATTACCAGAACTGGTTTTTAATAAAAACAACGCAAAATTTTTAGACACTGGAATTAATTATAGCATTAGCGCATCTGTGGGAAATTATTATGAAAGCGCAACTGATCAGCAAAATATCCGGGGAGAATATATTATTAATGCCAACAGGCCTTTTGATATTACTGATAAAATCAGGCTGACTGCTTCAGGTGTTTATCGCCAGGATGTTTATTTAACTGGTGAGGCCCGTTATATGCTGGGTGGAAAACTAGATTTGAGAGTTGGCTATCAGCCTGAATTCTATGGTAATTTTTCTTACAGTTATTATATGTCTGAAGGTCCAACTCCTTTTAATTTTGACACTTTAAGTGAATTATCCGAATCAGCCAGCGCCAGTGTTGTTTTAAAGCCGGCAGATAATTTACAGATAAATCTGTCTACTAATTATAATTTTGTTACTGAATCTTTTGGCAGCCTGGGAGCAAGATTACAATGGAAGCCAAAGGGAGAACATGATGTTTATTTGAGCACATCTTATAATCTCAATAATATGGAATGGAGTAAACGTGTAGACACCAGATTGTCTTTAAATATAAGCGAAGATTGGCGCATGTCTTATAGTGGTACTGTTTATTTTGATGATTTTGATATAAGAAATAGTGTAATCAGCGTTGTAAGAGATTTGCATTGTCGTGAAATTAGCATTAATTACCGCCAGTCAACTAAAGCCATCTGGCTTGATTTTAAAATCAATGCCTTCCCAACCGAATCAATCACCATCGGCCAATAAGTTGTCACGGGGACGGTTCTTTTGACAACCTTCTCACCGTTTCCCTACCTATTCCAGTAGCTTCTGCAATAGACCTGGTAGAAAAATTATATTTTTTGGTGATATTTTTTACAAGATTATCACGTTGATCAAAGTATTTTCTATTTTTTAAATCTTTTATATTAAGCTGTTTTTCTTCCAGATATTTTTTTACATATTCAAAAAGTAACTTTTTATTATATTCTTCGTCCATTTCCAGATATTCTCTTTTGTTTTTATCAGCCTGATCACTAAATTCCTTGAATGCAGCCATTGCTTCTGTTGAATTACTTGAAAACATATTAAGAATTTCTCTTGTTTCTGTTAGGCTATCATTAGATGAAACGTAATCATTGTAGCTACTCCAGGGATATTTTTCTTTGGTAGCAATACCTGCTTTTTCAGGATTATTATGGACATATCTTATTACAGAAAGAAGATATGCATCATCTTTAATTGTTTCGCTTTTAAAGCGATCCTGAAATACATGACCTACTCTGTCATATTTTGCATTAAAGTAAAAAGCATAACTAACAGTAATTCTTTTCATAAACTTAGAAACTGATTCTTCAATTTCTTTCAATACCAGATGAGCATGATTGTCCATGATACAAAAAGCATAAATGCAAAATAAATTTTTTTTCTTAGCTTGGGTAATTATTTTTAGGTATTTTCTTTTATCCTGGTTATCAATAAATATTTTTTGCTTTGCATTACCTCTCACCATAATATGATATATTCCAATATCATTCAGTTTTCTTGGTAATCTGGGCATAACACACTATATTCCTTTTAATAATATTTATTTTACTATATCATTTTCATTAAAAGGTTGTCAAAAGAACCGTCCCCGTGACAACTTTGACAAAGTTTAAGGGATTAGGATTGTTGTTGTGGCCTGGGAAATGTCAAAATCAGGACCACCGGCTGAATCCTGGATAAAATCATTTTCAGTTTTTGTAGAAATTATGTTTGTGTCAATGTAATAATCTATATCCAGAGCATCATATGTTACATTATCTAAATCAGTAGTTATAACATTCATATGAATTCCTTCCGGATCGCCAATATCCTGCAATGGAATCAGAATTTGGAAATACTCATCAGAAACTGTACCTGATAAAAATTGCTCAGAAGAACCAGATTCTAAAACCTCTCCCAGAAAAAAACCCATCATATCCAGCCTTATATAATAAAACCCTGTCTCCCAATCTTCAATATCATCTGCAGGGCTGAATGGAGCATCTTTGTTGGTGTCAAATACTATGTAATATTGCCCATCTTCAGTATTTATTAATCCGTTCTGATTAATATCTACCCTTACCCGCAACAGCTTCTGGCCATCACCGTTACCTCCGCCATTAGGATCTGTAGGCCAGCGAGCACAACCAGCCAAAAATATTACTAGCACTATGAGCAATAAAAAAAGATGATGTCTTTTTATTATGTTTTTTCCAAAATTCATATTATTCAACCTCCTGTTTCCTGTCATTTTAATGCTGCCCTGCTATCTATATGTATCCAAAGAAAATTAATCTAGAATTATGCTGCTTCTGACATTTCCGGATACTTCAAGCTTATCATTTTCAATATAAAAGACAGCCCTGTCACCTGAAATCTGTCTGTTATTTTCAATTTCTTCAATTTTAACCTGTCCGGATAAAGATACTTTTTCTTCAGCATCATCATATATAGCTTCCTGAGCAGTTATGGTGTAATCTTTTTTCGTTATTACAACTTCGCCAGTGGCAGTCATATTTTTGCTATCAGTAAAAATTTCCAGTTGTTGGCAGATCCAGGTAATATTATCCTGCTCTCCTGCATTATCTGTTCTTTCCTGTAACAGTTCTACCTGATTTCTAAATATATAATGTTTATCATTCAGATATGCTTCCAATTCTTGACCTGTAATAGCGATATCCTCTTGTATTAATCTAACATCCTGGGAGATCTGACCAATTTTGGTATCTACGTTAAAAGAAGCTTGGCCTGCAGTGAGGGTAGTGTCTTCTTGCAAAATAAGCACATTTCCAATAAAAATCATCTGATCATTTTCTTTCTCGTAATTGACCTGATCAGCTGTGATTTCTACTGATGATTCTTCGGTATCAGCCTCACCACCATCTTCTGGTTCAGTCTGATTTTGGGCAAAACCGATAAATGTTAAAATAGACAGTATCATTATAACTATAAGTAATATCATGGATTTAAACAAAATTATTCTTTTCATAGAATAAACCATCCTTTCAAAATATATACAATATATATACAATATACATAAAATTATATATTAAACTTCTTTTATTTTTTTCTTCTGCTTTTAAAAACCGCAATATGCAATATAAATACCATTAAAAGAATAATAGCAATTTAAATATCTAAAAGATATTATCTATAATTTCATTGTTACCGTAGCTCTTCCTATCAGCTCTATCTCTGTCATCTCCATATTACTATAAATTCCACCCGCAATAATATAGTTATCATCAACGTATAATTCTATCTCGCTATCACTAGATAAGCTCTGCTCTTCTGAGTGCCAGTAAATCTTTTGTCCTTTTAAAGAGTTGCCTTCCTGATTTGAAATAACCACATTACCACTCAACTCCATATCTTTTGTCTGCATATTTGCAAGGACCTCATCTGCACTAATAGTTAAATGCGGTTCCTCATCTTTATAGATAACCATCTGCTTGATATTTTTAAAAAGAGTACTCTCTCTATCTTCAGCAATTGATATGCTCTCAGCCTCAATCAGCCACTCTCTTATTTCATTTTTTATTCCCAACACTTGCCCCTCCATTATCCTTACAGGAGGTTCGTCTACTATAACATTATCTTGAACCTGATCAATGGCTTCTTCCGAAGATAATTCATTTTCCAATGTACTGTTTTTATTATTATAAAACACAGCAATCGTAATAATTATTCCTATTAATAGTATTAATGATATTAGCTTTTTATTTTTCATTTTATTTATTTATGTAGAAAATTATGTAGAAAACAGTTAAAAATTTTCTACTGATTAATCCTTTTTTAGGTTTTTAGGTTAATTAAATTATCTACCTAATATTAATTTAAAATAATTTTTTTACTTTATTATTTTTTATTTTTTTACTTCTAATACAGGTCTGGCTCTTTTTATATTTTCTTGTAATATTTTATATTTCAATATTTCATAATAACTTCATCATATTTTTTGATTTGGTATGCCCTAATATCCCAAATGGGTTAACATTTCATCCCAAAGAAAATCCTGTGTAAAAATTAAGTTATTATAATAGTTATCATAGCTATAATAAGGAAAATAGATCGAAAGTCCATATGAATTCCTAACACTGCTTCCACTGAAAGTATTATTAATAATGATATTACCGTCTTCTAGATATTGTTTAATTTGGTTAGCATAAATCAGTACTGATGAATTAGAAGTATAGTCAGGCAAATTACTCGTAAAATCTTTTAAATCGATATATTCAAAACCAACACCAGTATAATTCTGGGTATTTCTGGCAGCAGCACGATAGTTTTCTTTCAAAGTTTTATTATCACTTATTATGGCATTAGCCAGATTGGAAATATTGTCTGCTAAATTATCTATTTTACTTAAATCAACAGCAGATATGGTGACATTTCTACCTGAGCCAGAATATTGTTTTTGAAAGCTATCTACTATTGATGAAGCAAAATCATTTGTTTTCTGCAGAGGATAATTAACCAAACCTTCCAATATACAGTCATATTGCCATCCATCACCAGGAACAGAGGCTTCAGAAAAAACTACTATATCAGAATAATCTTTTATTTGGTAAGCAACTTCTACCATGCCCATATAGCAGGCATCCATTCCTACAATATCTATCTTTTTACCCATCTGGCCTGAAATAAACGATAACGATTCTTTTAACTGAGGCATGGTAATTCTGTTATTAAATCCAAAATTCCAATCCCAGCAGATATCTCTACTGGAACTGGTGTCTATTGATCGAAACCCTCCGCCATGATTCCAAAGTACCAGCAAGTAACGTTTTGCAGGGTAATTTTGCATTGCCCATAAAGCAAAATCGTTTAAAGTCTCCGGGTCTCCCATATTTTTTTCTCCAAGATCCATAATCAAGTTTGATCTGATAATTTCAGGATTTATATCTTTGGTAACATAATATCTCCTGGTGCCAGTCCAATTGTTATTAGATGCATCATCTGCGTCTCCCATTCCATATTGATCCAAAACATGAAACGGAATCCTGTCCAGCTGTACTATAATATTAACATCTTTATTAGATCCAATTAATTCCATTTCATTTATATCTTGAATACCGACAGATTCTAAATTATTTCCGGCAGCTAGATAAACCATCACTGTCCATTCAGCTTTTTCGGCAATAGGGGGAGTTATCTGACAACCATTTAAAAAAGTAGACAACAAGGTAGCAATAAATACTAATAAAAATATTTTTATCAATTTATTATTTATCATAAATCATCCTATTTTCCTTGTAAATTTAACAATATTCATTAAACGTTTATAATATTTTGCCAATTTTGTTTTGCAATATTTGTATTTTACCATTATTTAGTTTATTTTTATAGGTTTATCTAAAATACAAGCATAATAAAATATTTTTCCAATCCTGTCATTTTTTAATAAAAACCAAATCAATCTTCGGATGTCTAATAAATGTTAAAAATCCTTCTGATAATTAACTTTTTTTATATATTTTTATTGTATATTTTTATTTAATAAAATATAATTAATTAAACAAAATTTTCATTTTCTAATATTTTTATAAATATTAATGGAGTAGAAAAAATGAAAAAGAATCTTTTATTGAAAGTTTTTTCTGCAGTATTGCTCACTCTTGTTTTAGTCATCTTCCTCAATGGTTGTGTTATTTACGTAGGTAATCCGATTGTAGAGATCAATATAACAAACGATAATTGGAAATATGATATTTATGTCGATGGTTCATTTCAAGGCACAACTGACAACACCGGCAAATTAATTCTTCATAATGTAAGTGCAGGTTATCATCACTTTGAAGCACAAGATACTTCATTTTTAAATCGTTATGGGGATAAATGGCAAACCATAACTAGTGGTTATAATAGAGTTAACATTTCTACCTATTAAGCAATCAATTTTCTATTATATTTATGTTCATTTATAATTAAATTTTTATCTTGCAAATTCTTTTAATCCATTTATGAGAGGAGGGTTGCCTGAAAATAATTATACGCTTATCATTTGTTTAAAATAAGTTGGTTAATTTTAAACAATTATAAAACTCTTTATTAGGAATGTATTTTTAAAAAATTTATCTTAGTTTGCTTATTTCTCAAAATAGATCTGTCTAGATTTATCTTAAATAAAGAAAGAGGTATTTATTATATGAAAAAAAATATTGTTTTTATTATCGCAATTTTAAGTATTTTAGTTCTACTAACAGGGTGTGCAGCCTCAGTTCCTACCCCAACACCTACCCCAACACCTACTGCCACATTAACGGTGTATTCTTCTTGTTTTGATTGTTGGGGCTATATTTGGGTAAATGGATTCTCTACAGGTAAATATATCGATTACAACGGTTCTGTCACAGTAACAGGACTTACTCCCGGAACTGTTGCTAGCGTTCAAATTGTAGATGAATTTGGAAATCATAGCCATATTGAATATGTTAGTTTGAATCCAGGTAATAACATCCTTAACTTTACTTGGTTTTGGTAAGATTTTTATAAAATAATATAAATATATTTATATTATTTTTGTATTTTATAATTATTCTCAATATTAATAAAAGATTATGCCGATTTACTTAATATAAAAAAGAAGAGTTTATCAATTATAGAAGTGAAAACTCTTCTTTTTTATATTAAATCCTGTAGATTGTATAAAAAATGTATTATATTAGTTATATTGAGAAATCTAATTAAAGTTTATGTTTAAGAAAGGTTCCTAATGGCAATGTTAATTAATTATCATTCAAAAGATAAAATAGTACTAATATTCTATTTAATTGTTACAATTTTATTGTTTAGTATATTAATGGGATGCAGTGTATTACCTACTAACCCTGACTATTCTTATGGTAATCTTCAAATTACTTCTAATCCAGTTGGTGCTTCAATATATCTTGATGGTACATATACTGGCTTTGTAACTCCATATACATTAGAAAATATTGTTGGTGGTAGCTTAATAACCTTAAAGCTAAATGGCTATTTAAGCAGTAATAATATTATCCAAATACTTCCTGATCAACTAAATATGCTTGATGTAGAACTCACTCCTAATAGTTATCCGCCAATATCTAGTTACCTTACATCAATAAAAATTAACCCTGAATCAATTAATTTATTCTCTGGCCAAATTTTCAATATAATTTCTATTAAAGCTTTTTATTCTGATGGAACAAACAGAGATCTTTCATATCCTGAATGCACTCTTTTAAGCATAAATAAGGAGGTTGCTAATGTCTCTCCAGCAGGTATAATTACTGGCATTAATGAAGGAGAAACAACAATTTGGGCAATTTATACAGAAAATAATATTACAAAAAGTGACAGTATTTTAGTGAATGTCTATGGGACACCTGTAGAGCTGGGAAGTTTAACCGGAATTTCCGTAACGCCTTCTGTAATGTCATTAGCGGTTGGAGAATCACAAAATATTTCTTCTATTACTGCATATTATGATAGTGGAAATGAAATTAATATAAATCCTGAACTTTGCAACTTCAATACAAATAATTCTAATGTTTCCATAAATAATTCTGGTTTAATTACCGGGATTTCTGTGGGAAATTCGATAATTACAATTACACTTGAAGATAATGGGATAGTAAAAAATGATACTATCTCAGTTACGGTAACAGATGCTCCAATTTCAGCAAAATCAGTATATAGAGCTTTAGCAATTGGAATCGGGGATTATATTTACTATGGAGAAGAAGGTGACCTTATTGCACCGCCATATGATGTTAATAAAATGAAAGAAATATTTAATGATTGTCAATTTGGACTTAACAATACTGGTTTTTCCAAAATCAGTGAATTGAAAAATACCCAGGCAACCAAGAGCAACATCCTTCAGAGAATTCAAACCACCTTTTCCGATGCTACCAATGATGATGTTTCTTATTTTTATTTCAGCGGCCATGGAGCTTCACTAAATCAAACTTCTTACTTATGCCCCGCTGATTTTAATGGTAACATCTCTACCGGGATTAGCGTAGATGAATTAGAGTCTGCTCTTAGTGCTATTCCGGGAACAAAAGTTGTGCTTATTGATTCCTGTCATTCCGGAGGTTTTATCGGGAAAGATATTTCTAGTAATGAAACCAATATTAACCTTATTTCAGAAGAAGACTTTTTATCCAATTTTAATGAATCAATTATTAATTCATTTTCTGACAAAATAATAACTAAAGACTTGCTTACTTCCAGTGAATATCAGGTCCTTACATCCAGTCACTGGTATCAGTCAAGTTATGAATTGTACCCGCCAAATGTTGAACCTTTTGGAGTTTTTACACAAGCATTGTATGAAGGTTGTGGATTAAAAAATAATTTCCCAGCAGATACAAATGCAGATAATAAAATAAATTTAAATGAAGCCTATAACTATATTGCTCAGTGGGTAGCTGCAATGAGGGTAAATCAAAATGTACAAATATTTCCTTTGAACTCCAGTTTTACTATTTTTGAATATTAAAAATGAAGGCTGAATTTTTAATTGTTGATAATCCAATTCTTAAGGGTGTCTATGTAAGAGGTGTTGTTTAATTTCTTTATTCTATTTGTAGATTTTTCTTATTTACTTTATAATTACAATAGATACTATGATTTAATTAAAAAAGAAGGGAGTAAATAAATGATTAAAAAATATTTTCTTAAAACAACCCTGGTAATTCTAACTTTTTTCTTGTTAACAATTGCTCTAACAGGTTGTGTTGATATTGTAGTACCTGGAAACACAGGTACTGTAAGAGTTACTATAACCGGCAGTTATTATTATGATATAAAAATTGATGGAGTAACCAAGCTTTCCAATAAAGCACCAGGCACTTATACAATACCGGATATCCCAACCGGATATCGGACCATTGAAGCAATTGATATAGATGGAGAATCTTATGGTTATGACAGTACAAGAGTTTATATCAACACCGGGACTAACAATGTATATTTAGATCCTGTTCCCACTACTGTCACTGGAACAGTTTATGTTGTTGTAAGCGGCTCTTATGAGTATGATATTAAAATGGATGGATTTACAGAATTCACCAATGTAACAGATGGTACTTATACAATTGCAAATGTTTCCACTGGTAGTCATTTTTTTGAGGCAATTGATGTATTAGGTGCCTCTTTGGGTTATGACAGTGAGACAAAAAATATTTCTTCAGGCTCAAATTATGTGTACTTGTACCCCTAAATGTAGATGTTTTAGAAATATAAATATATTTTTATTGAAATAGTAAAATAATAAATAAAATTCTATAAGTTATAGTTAAAAACAAAAAAGAGCAGAATGAAAACATTCTGCTCTTTTTTGTTTGCTCTGCTATCTATAAGCTATAGACCTATATCTTGTTAATATTTATTCTTACTTAATTAACAATTAGTGATAGATAATTGTGTTAATAATTTTATAATCTTTTTTCTTAAACAGATACTGTATAACTATAAATAACTAAATAATATTGTCAAAAGAACCGTCCCCGTGACAAAGTTAATAGGCTAGAGTGGATATTTTTGTATCTCCGGCAACTTCCAAAAAGATTTTTGTTCCTTCTTCTAAAGTGATGTTCTTTCCAGGAATTAAAGCACCAGCTACCAGTCCAATGGGATTGCTAAGGATAATTAAGCCAGCAATACTAGCCCCAAAAGCTAAACCTATTCTTGAATTTTCTGCTTCTGCTTTTTCACCCATGACCAAACGTAAAGGAGTGTTGTCTATTGCTTCAATGAACCTAAAATCTAATTCTAGTTTGCCTTTTCTCAAAAATACTGAGGCTTTTCTTGCTTTGAGAACTTCGCCTTTTCCTGTGGTGCCTTTTGGTATTAAATTTATACCCGAATAAATAACATCTTCAGCTATTTGATATTCAAAAATATCACCATCATCACTTTTTTTAGATCCAATATCATCCATCAAAACAACCGGGACTAAAGTCCCTGCCGGAATTGTCAATTCTGTTGTAGATGGTCTTCCATCTTCAAAAATAACATTAAATATTTTCTCTGCCCGCATTGCCAGCACATCATCAGATACCTCACCAAAAATATTTATTTCCAGCTCTTCTATTTTAGCCAAAAGAGGATCTTCTGTAACACTGTCCATTAAACTCAATTGGACTGAATTAATCTTAAAAGCCAAAGATGGCTCTTCAGGAGTGCCAGTCAATATAAAGTCTTTTAGCTGCTTTACTCTATCCTTGATAATTCCTGGCAATGTTCTGCCAACCATTTCTTTTTCTAAATATTCCACCCTGCTTAATATTGATTCTGTCTTTACTTCTCCAAACACCTGCATTTCAATCTGAGAGAGATCTGAAATAATTGTAATTTCAGAAGTTGTCTGAGCAAAAGCAAATTGTGGTAGGAATATTGATAAAGTAAAAATAAATATAAAAAATATTGATAATTCCTTTTTATAAAACATTTTTTCACCTCTTTTTTGTATTTAGATGTTAGTATATTAATTTAATAAACCACTCTATTACTTTACATTATAATATAATTGCTAATTTATTTACACTCTTTTTCATCCATTAACAGGGTAAAACTAAAAATATTAATATTTATCTTGTTCCTTTTTCAAAAACTGCCAAAAAGAAAAAAGCCCCTGGAATTTCCAGGGGCTTTTTTAGCTAATAAGAATTATGCTTGTTGATAATTAGAATTTCACTTCAACACCAGCATAAACCTTGGTTGTGTCGCTAAGAATGACCCATTCGTCATCATCTGACCAGTCATTAATGTCAGCATCCCAATCATTCATTTCAACTCCGACCTTTAAAGTAGTATTGTCAGCTACGTCGTATTTTAACTGGGCTTCTGCACTGTAAAGGGCAGCACCATCAGCATCCAAACGACCTTCAACAATTAACTGCATTGGATCATCTGGGAAGGTGTAAATCATGTTAGCCATTGCAGTGAAGTCTGGGGTTGCAGAGATTAAATAATCTCCGTATGCATTAACAACAAATTCATTATCATCACCAAAGTCTAGGTTCAGATATTGACCTTCTAAGTAAATGTCTCCGCTTTCCAGTCTGTATTGAGCAAAAATGTATGCTTCTTCATCAGCATTATCTTCATCGATATTGCTGAAGTCTAACTGTAAGCCAACTCTGTTTCTCTTTAAGTTAGCAAAAGCGGCATCCATTCTGTAATCCCATTTTGGGGTAACTTTGATCTGTAAATCGTCTTCATCGTCTGTCAGCATAAATCCGAGAGCAACTGTTACACCGATTTCATCAGGATTATAATTGCTATTGGTCAGGTCAAATCCAGGTTGAGTGTACCAACCGGTTACCTTCAAGTCTATATCATCATCTTCACCTAAAGTTGCAGATAATTTAGCAGCTGCTCCGAAAGATATTGCAGCCAGATCACTAGCTACTGCACCTTCTAAAGCTAAAGCTACTTGGTCATCATCATCTTCATCTGTTAAATCAAAGGAAAGATCTGCACCACCGAAGACCAAACCGGTTAAGTTGTCATAACCAGCTGTAATACCAACTGGAATGTCATCATCATCACCCAGATCAAAGGCAACATTCAAGTAATAGAAATCTTCAACGTCCATAAATGCAGTCCATGTTCCTAAGTCTTCATCGGTATCCCATTCCCACTGTGCCCATACGCCTGGAAATTCTTCCAGTTCATCAAAGTCATAAAGTAGGCCTAATCCGATGCTGGCTGGGGTAATATCGCTAGAAACCCATAAATTCCAATCGCCTGCGTATTTTAAGTCGTATTTTCTTGGGGTAATTGTTACAGGACCATTAAGAACGTTATCAATTCTTAATTGTACTGAGGCTGTGGTTTCCGGATTAATTTCAGCAGCAAATTTTAAATCTACTCTATCAGTTAAAGTTGCTGGGGCAAGAGGATCACCAGACATATCAAAGACATCTTTGCTATAGTCAGCTTTCCAGGTTCCGGTTATTTTAACTGGTTCAAAAAATTTCTCATGCTTGTCTACTAATGCTTTCATAGCATCGATAGCTTCGCTATGTTCGCCAAGAGCAGCTTCAAGGTCAGATACTTTTACGCCTAAGGTAGCAAGTTCATCAGCAAATTCTACGGACAGTTTGGAGAGGATTTCTATATCTTCCTGTAATCCACCATACTGCTCAACATAAGCTAATGCTTTTGCTAATGCTTCTGCTAGTTCATATCTGGTTAAGGTTCTTTGACCGCCAAAGGTTCCGTCAGGATATCCAACAATAACACCTTTTGCAGCCAGACTTTGAACTGCATCATAAGCCCAATGATTTAAAGGTACGTCAACAAATGGATTTGCTAAAGCAGGGATAGCTAAAGCAAATACGACTACTAATACTAATACTAGTTTTTTCATATTTAACTCCTTGGTATTTTTTATATTTCCAGCTTAACTCCCTTAAACAAAGCCATTTTAATTGAGTATCCTTCGTTCCCTCAATTTCTTCGACTTGTGCTAAAAAGAATTAAGTGGATTTTTGTATCTTTTTTCTTACAAATAAAGCAGGCACCAATTCTTTTTTCGCCTCCTTTCTTCCCGCTTTAATTGTTCAATCAGAAAATTGATACAAAACTTTTTTATTCTAATTAATAAATATTTTTCAGCAATAAATTACCAAAGAACATTTGTTTATTATTATAAAGTCTAAAATTAAGTAATGTCAAGCATTTTTATCTATTAATGTGTGGAAAACTGTTTTTATATAATTTATTATTAAATTTATATTCCAGTTCAGATTTTCAACATTTTGTTAATTCTGGTTTTATTCTTAATTTTTAAAGATAGTTTTTCTATCATATTCAATCTCAATGTCTAAATATTATATATATTTAAATTGAATTGAATTTCATTTAATGATTTTTAATGCAATACCTTTTCTGCTTCCATTCTAACTCTGAAAGGTCCTGTGGTCCATGTATCATTAATAGCAATAACCTTAATTAATAGTGTGTTTTCCGCCTGCACAATATTTCTAACCATTTCAAAAAGGTTTACTGCAGTAATAGTCCCAACCAGGCTGGTGCTTGTTTCAGGCATAATACCTTCTTGAACTGCCTTCAGGTTTACTTTTCGCAAGATTGAAAAAATGATATCTTCAGCTTCAGAAGGATTGTCAGTAATGGGAACTTCCTCTGTAAAGACTACTTCATTTTCTCTGAATATTAATTTATTTTCCAGAGTAGCAAAGTTTGTAAGAACAACCTCTCCTCTTATGACGTTTATTGAAGCAAGCAAACGAACAATGATTTCTCCCTGACTTTCATAAATTTTCTGGACTAAATCTTCAAACTCTTTTTGGGAAACAATTAAAACCTGTCCACTATTCTCATCTGGTTCGGCACCCATTTCCAGGACCTTAATAGTGGCTTGATTTAGAATATATAATAGTTCTTTTTCAATTTCCTCTTTCAGGATACCACCCTGGATAATAGTTTTTGTAATTTCCTCTCCCTGATCTAGGATTATATCCCCGCTTCTGAGCCAGTTTATACCTGAATATAATGCCCCTATCATTCTTTCCAGTTCAACAATTTCTTCCTGTAATCCATCCCTTTCCTGGGTTAATTTCTCTCTTATCTCAATCAATGATTCCAATTGCTGTGTTTGTAAATCAATCTGTCTGCTCATAATTTCATATTCTTCTTCCAGCATTTCAAGATCTTCGGTTGTTGCGGTTAATTCTTCCTGTGTTTTCAATAATACATTATTACGTGCTTGAATCTCTCTTGTTAATTCATATTGTCTTTCACGCAACTCGTCTAAGCCGAATAGAGCTGTTCGAACATCATTAGACAGGATTGACAAGATAGAAATAGTCAGAATTGAAATTACTATTCCAGTAATAATTGTAATGAAGACTGCGGTTCGGTGCGGACGTAAACCAAATATACTAATTTTCTTTTTCCCGATCCGAAAACCGGTTAGGTCGCCTATATAAGCTATAATTCCGCTTACTAATATTAAGGTAACAATCAGAATAATACTATACATAACTCATCTCTTAAGTTCAATAATTAACCTGAACTCTTTCTTCTTATTTTAATACTAATTTTAATGATAAAAGATTTAATGTTTATTACATAATCAAACAATTCAACTTATAAGTATAAAATATAATTGTAAAATTGTAGTATTTATTTTTTTTAATTTATAAATATATATAAATACAATTGTGATTTATAATCAATAAATATTTACTTGAAATAAATATTACTGGCAATCTTTTTTTATTTATCTTATAATGTAAATCTTTCTCCAAGATAATATTTACGACTGACTTCAGAACTGGCTACTTCTGTGGGATGGCCTGAGACTAAAATTTTGCCATCATGCATAATATAGGTTCTATCGGTAATTTTCATTGTTTCCCTGACATTATGGTCAGTAATCAAAATCCCTAAACCTTTATTTTTAAGATATCCAATTACCTCTTGAATATCATAAACAGCAATTGGATCAACCCCGGTAAATGGTTCGTCCAATAAAATAAAAGAAGGTGAGCTGGCAAGAGTTCGGGCAATTTCAACCCTTCTACGCTCTCCACCTGACAACATATAACCTCTATATTCTGCCAAATGGCTGATCTCTAATTCCTGCAACATACCTTTGCATCTTTTTTCTCTTTCTATTCTATCAACCCCTAGTGCCTCTAAGATCAGAAGGATGTTTTCTTGAACGGTTAATTTTCGAAAGATAGAAGGTTCCTGTGCAAGATATCCTAAACCCATTCGGGAACGTTGATACATAGGGGTATGAGTAATGTCCTTGCCTTGAAAAAAAACATGCCCTTTATCAGGTCGTATCAAGCCAACAATTATATAAAAAGTAGTAGTTTTGCCTGCACCATTAGATCCAAGCAATCCTACTACTTCTCCTTTGTTTATTTCAAGATTAACTTCATTGACTACTTTTCTTTTATTGTAGATTTTTACAAGTTTATCTGTCCAGATTTTACTCAAATACTTCTCCTACAAAGATCAATTTATCTACAAATATAATTAATTTTCTAACTACTCATATTTTTTAAAGAATCAACCTTTGCTATTATTACTGAGCAGCAGCCATATTCTGTATTTCAGTTATTACATCCTGGGTAACATTTTCTCCTCCATACAAAATAATAGGGTATTCAGTCATATCATTTCCGGTAAAAACCGGTACTTCACTATTTAGAATCGCTTGATAATTTCCTTTTTCTCCAACAGCTCTGATTGCCTGGATAATATCTGAATTTCTTTCAACTTGCAAAGCTTGTAATTGGGCAAGCATTTTTTGTTTTACAGGTTCCCATTCAGAGTTGAATTTTTCTTCTAATTTTATCAAATCTGCCTCTTCAAGACCTTTTCCTTCTTGATTAAGCTTTTCCTGCCTGGTCTGTAACTCAGCTCTTAATTCCTGGTTTAATTGATTTATTTTTTCTGTATTAGGATGGCTTGCAGTAACCCTTGTCAGGCTGATAAAGCCAATGCTCTGGGCACTTGCACCAACCATGGAAATTGCTAGCAGTATTAAAACTACACTTAGAGAGATACATAATTTACTTTGCCATTTTGTAAATACATTCAAGTTAAAAAACATTTTCTTCCTCCTTATTTTATCTATACAATTGTTATAATAACTATTAAAGCGACTTTTCTTATTTCGTTTATTTTTTAGAAGTTTTCAGATATTTCATTTCTAAAAACTTTAGTTTAAATTGATAAGTATTGCTAAAAAGTATGTCCAATGCTAAAATAGGTTTTTCCTTCCTGGGATTCTCCAATGCCATAATCTATTCCAATCGGCCCTAAAAAAGTATCAAACCTTATTCCAAATCCTTTTCCAAACTTTAAATCACCAATATTTATAGTGTCTCCATAATCCCAGGCATTTCCTATATCGGCAAAAACAACCCCCTGCAGGTTATCAGAAAAAGGGAAACGATATTCAACATTTAAAACCAGCATAGAGTCACCTGAGAATTCCTTATAATCATATCCGCGAATAGTTCCCAATCCACCTACTTCATATTTTGTAAAAGAAGGTAAGACTGTATCGCCAATACCGGCCATCGCCCTCATTGCCAAAACCCCTTTATTTAAAGTACCGGTAATTGAAGTATCATTTTGTTCGTCATCTTCAGCTTCTCCAAAAAAGTCAGTAGATAAGTAGGTGCGCAGATCCAGATCATATTTTCTAAAATTATAATCTCCACCCAATATTCCTCCAGCATTCTGAATTGAAGCAGTGCCAAACCATCCTTCTGTAGGATTAAATCTATCATCACGTGTATCATAAATTAAAATTGGTCTAAAACTGTTTGTTAACCCTTCCTGGATATTTTCAGGTAATTGGCCTGAAATTAATTCATAAGTAGATTCTTCTGTTTTAAATTCAATACCAACCTTAAATTTATCTTTAAAAGTCCTGCCAAATGTTAGTTTCCCGCCTAACCGGGCTATCTCATATTCAGAATCAACACTGTTTATTTCCTCTTTTTTAGTTAAAAATGAATCATATGCATCTATTCCAAAAAAAGTAGGAGTATTACCCAGCCATGGCTCATAGAAAGAAACACTGTACGTTGTCCTGGTCCCTACTTCCAGTTTGGCCTCAATGCTCTGTCCTCGTCCAAAAAGGTTAGATTCTTTGATACTTGCATAGGCGAAAAGACCTTCTCCTGAACTATAACCTCCGCCTCCACCCAGTAATCCAGTACTCTTTTCAATTACTTCAACTATTAATATGATTGATTGATCTTCATTACCAGGCTCTAACTTCATGGTAACATCTTCAAAAAAGCCAAGATTATATATTTTTTGCAATGATTTTCTCACTTCATCAAAATTAAATAACTGTCCTGGTTCAATGTCTATCTCTCTTCTGATTACTTTCTCTATTGTTTTAACATTGCCGGTAATTTGAATTTCCTCTATTCTTCCTTCAGTAAGCTTGATAAATAATCCTCCGGTCTTTTGATCAAAATATATTTCTTCCATCTGAGCTAAGATTAAACCTTTTTCCCGATACAATTCTGATATTCTATCCAGGTCATTCTGTAGAATCTTTTGGGAAAATACCTGTCCCTTCTTTATTACCATTACTTTTTCAATCTCATCCTGGCTCAACGTAGTACTTCCTTCAATTTGTATATCTTCAATTATAGAATTTTCAACAACCTGAAATACGACACGATAACCATCCCGGAAAGGTTCCAGCTTTACCTGGACATCCTGAAAGTATCCTAAATCAAAAATTGCTGCCATGTCAGTTTGCACATTATCTTTAGAGAATAAATCACCAATATTTGAGGAAATCTGAGATACAATCAAAGAAACTTCAATGTTTTCATTTCCGCGTACTACAATAGCTGTAATCCTGCCATTATTCTGGGCTAAACCATTATTAACGCATAGAAAAAAAATAATCATTAATAAAAAAATAAATAAAAAACTTTGTTTTGTTTTAATATTTTTCAACTTATCAATCCTCCTGAATATTGGTTCTGGGAATATTTTAATTCTTTTTATTGCAATTTTAATTACAATTATTTCATAATAAATCTATTATACATATCTTAAAGGTTATAGTAAATCTATGCAAGTATAATTAATAAATTAACTTAACACAAGTATTTATTTATTTTAATAAAAAATAAATCTGCTTTCAGTTTTAAAAATTAAAATGAAATTTTCTGGCTAAATCATCAAGGTAAGTATAAAAGATAGGGACAACAATCAAAGTCAGGAAAGTTGAAGAGGTTAATCCGCCTATAATTGTAGCAGCCAATGGTGCCCTCATCTCTGCACCTTCTCCTGTCGCTATAGCCATAGGTAGCATAGCCAAGATTGTTGTTAAAGTAGTCATTAAAATTGGTCTCAGTCTTGTTCTGCCCCCTTGAATCACAGCTTCATTTCTCTCTAATCCTTTTTTTCTTAACTGATTTATATAATCAATTAAAACAATAGCATTGTTTACCACAATACCTGCCAGCATAATCACTCCGATAAAGGCAAGGACATTAAAGCTGGTATCTGCCAGCAATAAGGCTATTATCACTCCAATTAAGGCAAAAGGAACTGCGAGAATAACTGCAAATGGGAATAATAGTGATTCAAACTGGGCAGCGATGATCATGTATACTAAAAATATTGAAAGAATCAAGGCAAAGAAAAGGCTTTGAAATGATTCGACCATTTCCTGATTTTCTCCGGCAAATGTGTAATTATAACCATCCGGTAAAACTATGGAACTTATTTTTTTCCGGGCATCTGTGATAATGCTTCCCAAAAATCTTCCTCCAATATTTCCGGAAACAGTAACAGTTCTCTGCTGATTTTCCCTGTTTATCCTTTGAGGACCAGTTCCTGATACAACTTCTGCTACTTCTTTTAAAGGAATTTGCAGCCCATACCCTGAACTTATATATAAATTCTCCAATTGCTGGATATTATCCAGATTTTCTTTATCCAGAATGACTCGGATATCATATTGATCTCCTTCTTCCTGATAATAACTTGCAACTTTTCCCAATACAGCATCCTGGATACTGGTAGCAATTTGACCTGAACTTAAGCCGTATATATTAGCCTTTTGGCGGTCTATATTAATATGCAGTTCCGGACGCACTTCTTCAAGGCTGCTTTGCAAATCATATACACCTTCCACTTCACTTAACAGGCTAATCATTACCTGTGCTAGATAATCCAATTCCTTTATAGAATCTCCGGTAATTTTAACTGATAAAGGCGAGCCACCTGATGAGAAAGACATACCTTGTTCACTGATATTGATTTTTACATCAGGGTAATCGGTTATTCTGCTTCGCAGATCAGCAATAACCTCTTTGACTGCTTTTTCTCTGCTGGACTGTTCGATTAAAGTTACCATTAATGTTCCTGAGCTGCCAGAACCACCCATTCCCATTCCCATTCCATCTCCGCCAATGCTGGTGAAAACATTCTTTACCTCAGGAATGCTCATTGTTATTCCCTCAATATCTTTTACTATTTCTCTGGTTACTTCTAAATTTGTTCCCACTGGCAAAGACAGATTAACATTAAAAGATCCCTGGTCTACTGAAGGGAAAAACTCTGTACCAATTATCGGTAAAAGGAAAAAAGATCCTACCATGATGGCAATTGCTAAAAAAACTACTACAGCTCTGTATCTTAAAGATGCTTGAATCAATTTTCCATACATACGATTTATAAAATTAAACAAACCGCCTTTCCCAGCAATATATCCATAATCTTCCTTATTTTTATTGTAATCAGCAGGATCATTTATATTATCTCCTTCTTTTTTAACAACAGATGATTGTTCTGAAACCAGTTTTCTCCTGATCAATTTCGAAGAAAGCATTGGGATTAAGGTTAGTGCTACGAATAAGGACATAATTAAGGAAAAGGTAATGGTTAAGCCCATTGATTTAAATAATTCTCCTGCAATCCCGGAAACATAAGCTACCGGTAAAAAAACAGCAATAGTCGTCAGGGTAGAAGCAGTTATTGCCTGACTTACTTCATTTGCCCCGTCCTGTGATGCCAGAATTGCATCTTCTCCCATTTGCCGGTGGCGATAAATATTTTCAGATACTACAATACCATTATCAACCAACATTCCTATTCCCAGAGCTAATCCGCCTAAAGTCATCATATTTAATGTCAAATCAGCAAAATAAAGCAATGTAAAAGTGGATATAACAGAAATTGGAATTGCTAATCCTATTGTTAAAGTGCTGCTGAAACTTCGCAGGAATATATACAATACCAGTATTGCTAAAACAGCTCCAATCAACAAGGTGCTGGTAACTTCTGCAATTGTTTTTTTAATAAAATCAGAAGTATCAAAAATATTTATTATTTCAATATCGCCAGGAAGTAATCTTTGGATTCTTGTCAATTCATCATTTACCCTATTGGCAACTATAACAGTATTTGCTCCTGATTCTTTTTGAATACTAAAGGCAACACTTGGTAGTCTGTTAACATAATTAATTGTGGATTGTTCTTTAAAAGTGTCTTCAATCCTGGCAATATCTTTTAAATATATTTGGTTTCCCTGCATATTGGTTATTATCACATTCTTTATGCCTTCTATATCTTCAAATCTGCCAAGAGTTCTTATAAGCAAATCAACATTTCCGTCTCTGACAGTACCTGCAGGCAGGTTTATGTTTTCACTTCTTAATGACATTACCACCTGATCCAGAGTTATCTGATTTGCCCTAATCTTTTCATTATCTAAAGAAATTAATATTTCTCTTTCCAAGCCACCTGTCAAAGATGCCTGGGCTATCCCTTCCAGCCTTTCTAATCTTGGCTTAACAATATCCTGGGCATATTTTTCTAATTCATGCAACTCATATTGTTTAGATCCCATTCCTAAAACCATCATTGGCATCATAGATGGGTCCGCCTTGAAAACAGTTGGGTCGCTTGCATCACTGGGAAGAATGCCTTTTACCATATCTATTTTTTCTCTTATTTCCAATGAAACTATGTCCATATTAGTGCCCCACTGGAAAGATAAAAGAATAACTGAGCTTCCTTCCTGAGAAAAGGAGCTTACAGTATCTATCTGACTCATTGTGCTGACAGCTTCTTCCAGAGGGATCGTAATCAGGGTTTCTATTTCTTCCGGGGCTACGCCTGGATAAGATACTATAATTGCTGATACCGGGAAAGAAAGATCTGGTAATAAATCAAGGCCCAGTCCCTGATAAGAAATAACTCCAAGCACAATCAAAGCTATAAATAACATCAAAATTGTTACAGGCCTGTTAACTGAAAATTTTGGTAGATTCACTGCTATCTTTCCTCCCTGTTGACTACTCTAACTTTATCTCCATCCTGTAAAGTTAAATTCCCAGAAATTATAATCTCTTCACCTTCTGTCAGTCCCTGCAGTATCTCTACTTTACCACCCTGGCTGATACCAGGAACAACGATTCTTTGTTCAGCCTGTTCTTCTTTTAAAACAAAAACATAAATGCCATCTCTTTTCCTGGTCAAGGCAGTATCCGGGATAATTAAAGCATCGGTTTTTTCTTTTACAGTAACATTTGCCCTGGCAAAAACGCCTGGAGGAATTTCCAGATCTGCATCAATAATTTTAATTTTTATATCCATCATTTTGCTTGCAGGATCAACCATTATACCCTTGCTGACAATCTCTCCCTGAAAAATCATTTGTGAGTAGGCGTCAATAAACACTTCTGCCTGCTGACCAACTTGTACGGTAGCTACATCTTTTTCAGAAATCCCCGTGTTAACATACAAGTCACTGGTATCAACAATTACCAGTACCGGCATTGCTGAAGACGCAATTTCTCCAATTTTTGCATTAATCATACCTATTTTTCCACTAATTGGTGCTCTTACGACAGAATTATTTAACTGTGATTGAGTCAATTCCAGTGCAGACTGAGCCTGCCTGACCTGAGCTTCCATCGCTCTCAGATCTTGTTCTGAAGCGCCTTCTAAAACCAGCTTGTAATTTTCACTAGCAGATTGATACTGGGCTTCAGCTATCTCAAATTGATTTTTTGCCTGTTCAAATTGCTGTTCTGAAACAGCTCCTTCAGAAAATAATTTTTGCATCCGTAAATAATTTTCTTCTGAACTTATTTTATTTATCTCAGCTTGGCGAACTGCCGCTTCTACCTGACTTATTTCTTGAGGTCTTGCTCCAGCTTTCACTTTTTCTAAAGAAGCTTGGGCAGAATCAAGAGTGGCTTTTGTCTGGGCTACCTGCAGTCTGATTTGTTCATCATCCAAGCGTAATAAAATATCATTTTTATTGACAAAATTACCCTCTTCTACAAGAATTTCCTTCACCTGCCCGGCACTTTTAGGAAAGACTCTGACAGTTTCTTTTGGTTCAACCAGGCCGGATACCGATAGAAATGATTTAATACTTCCCCTCTCTACTTGACCTGTTTGGACAGGTATTATCCGTTCCTCCTGGTTTTGCATTAAAGAGGTATTTTCATTATTATTAATATTATCTTTATCTAATTTTGTAGTTACCCTAAATGCAACCAGTCCTATTATAATCAAAAATAAAAAAATAAAAAAAAGCGATCGTCCTCTAATTTTCATCTGTAATCAGTTCTCCTTAAGATTAATGTATTTTATACTTCTATGCTTTATGTATGGTGGATAAAATTAAAATAATAACTACTTTTGTATTATTATAATAATTCTAATTCATATATTTATTATGTGTATTATATATATTTTATGTATATTAAATTATATATATTATAATTTTATACTTTTTTTATTGTATCCTATATCTTTCTATGTGATTATATAATCATGGGCTACCGGTCAGCATTGCCCATTGCTTTGATTAAAGCTGCCTGGTTAATATTGTATTCATAGAGAGCATTCAAATGATTAGTTTCTGCTTCTATCAAGGCACTCTGAGCATCAATTACTTCCGCATTAGTTGCAATACCTTCATTATATTTAACCTGGGCAATTCGAAAACTTTCTGCAGAATCTTCAATGCCCTGTTCAGTTATTTTAATTAACTTTTCAGCCTCTTTCATCTTCAAATAAGCTGAGCGGATTTCAAATTCAATCATTTGTTCAATTTGTTTTCTTCCCTGATCAACCTGACCAAGGCTCAATTCTGCTTGTTTTATTTTCGCATCATTTATTCCGCCATCCAGAATAGGCACTTCACCCATAACGGCAATCTGCCAGCCGCTTAAACCAGTTTGCATATTCATGACTATTTGAGGTTTTTTATTGCTTTTTGCAATATCAACCATACCTTCCATTATCACTCTTTGTTCGGTTAAATTTTTAATTTCAGGCCTGATTGTTTTTCCTTTCTCCAGAGCTTCTTCCAGAGTAATTTCACAAGGATAATAAGTTAAATTGTTCTTTAAACTCGTAACTGCCAGCAATTCAATACCCATAACAGCATTTAAATTATAAAAAGCCAGTATGAGTCCGTTTTCAGCCTGGATTAAATTATGTTCAAGACTGGACAATTGTGATTTAATTCTATTTAAATCAATAGGGGCTATCATACCTTCTGCCAGTAAAGCTTCGGAATTGCCCAGATGAGCCTTGATCTGTGTTAAGGCTTGCTCTGTTACTTTCATCATTCCTTCTGCTTGCAAAACCTGATAATAAGCTTGTGTTACCTGGTATATAATCTCATGCTTTTTTTGCTCTAATTCATTTAAGGAAATATTTTTCTCAGCGTCGGCTTGTTCCACAATTGTTTTTAGTTTTCCTCCACTATACAATACTTTAGAGAAATTAAAAGAAATTTGAGGAACGCTCTGTCCTGTGGAAAACAGATAACTAAAATCACCTTCTAATATACTTTCCGGATCTGGCGCATCATTCATTCTGATATAGCCTGCTTGAAATTTAGCATTTATTTTACTTGCTCCTTCAGCTTCTTTTACCTGTTCATCTTTTATATCAACAGTACTTTTTGTAATTTGATAACCTAAATTATTTTCCAGGGCTATCTGAATACATTCATCTAAACTTATATCAGAAGCATCAGCAGCAAGTAATGTCAAAGATAAAATACCTGAAAAGAAAAAAAATGCTCCAGCAAAAAGTATATTTAATAATAGCCTATGATAATTAACTGTTAATTTAATCTTTTTCATTTTTTCACCCCTCTTCTAAAAAACATTCATTTAAATCGGATTATTTGCAAAAATAAATATCAATTCACTTCCGGATCACGGGAACGATCTTCTTTCTCTTTCTTTTTCATTTTTTTCCAGACAAGAAGAGCCTCTTCTGGTGTTTCTACGCTTATATCCCCAAAAACATGAGGATGGCGGCGAATAAATTTTTCCTTAGCACCCTGTAAAACCTGTTGATAATCAAATAATCCTTCTTCTTTGGCAATCTGAATTTCCATTAAGATATCCACCAGCAAGTCACCTAGTTCTTCACAAAGATTTTGATAATCTTTAGCAGCTACAGCTTCTTTCACCTCTTCTGCTTCTTCTATAATGTTGGGAATCATGCTGGCTAAAGTTTGTTTTTTATCCCATAAACATCCTTGAGGTCCTCTTAACTTAGTTACAATTGCTATTAATTCGGAAAAAAGTTCTTGTTCTGATTCAAATTTTTCTGGCATTTTCAAACCTGCTTTTTTGTAATTTTATAATCAAACTTAAAAATTTAACTTCATTTTTTATTTATTATAGATTTAATTTATATGCTATTTTTGCTAGTTAAAGTGATAAAGACTAGTTTATTGTTTTTTAGTTGCCATTATCCAATAAAAATAGTAACAACATTATTATATAATTAAAAAATTAAAAACTATTTAAAAATATATAAAATTTTTATAAAAATAGAATATATTTTACTGTTATTTCAGTTAGTAAGATAATAAAGATTTTTAAAAATATTTTGAAGTTATAGTATAACTTATATGACAAGTAATTTTAGCATTACTCTTTAGATAGTATTATCAATGGATAATATTGCAATGCAACAAAAAATCACTTGTGGTTTGTTTGTATTTAGCATTTTATTGAGCAAATACAATATTTTTGTCTATCCCATTAATTTCAATTTAATTATTCGCATTTACCCAAAACGATTATAACATTAATGTCAACAATTCATCATATCAATTATTTTCGGATCTCAATTTTTTCAACAAAAGATTGTTTTGCTGAAAAATATTTCCTGAAACAGCGCTATTTCCATTATTTTTTACTGATATTTTTAATTCATTAATAGATCCTTTGTTATATTTGTAAAGTGAAGAATTTTTAACTTCAAGCTTTTCCAGGTTTTTTTCAAACCGGGAATTACGATTGTATCGATATACAATAAAAGAAGGATTAATCCTTATCTGGGTTACTCCAAGATTTTTTACCTTTAACTTTAAATCAATTACTGAGAGTAGATTAGAAATCTCATATGGATAAGGACCATAGATATCTTTTAATTCCTGTTCAATATCTTCCAAATCGCTGCTTTTTTTGACCTGGCTTAGTTTTTGATAATACAAAACTCTTTTTTCTGCATCAGAAATATAAGAAACAGGTATATAACTTTCTATTTTTAATTGTATTTCCGGATCTCTTTCTCCTTCTTTACTTTCCCCTGCTTCAATTTGTTTTAACTCAGAAATACTATCTTCAAGCAACTTGCAATAAAAATTAAAGCCAACCTCACTGACAAAACCATGCTGTTCTTTCCCCAACAGGTTACCTGCCCCTCTTATTTCCAGGTCGCGCATTGCCAGTCTGAAGCCTGAACCCAGATCACTGAATTCTTTGATAGCCTGCATTCGCTTTCGGGCATTCTCAGTTAGTATTTTTTTATCGGGGTAAAGCAGATAGGCATAAGCTCTCCTGTCAGTTCTCCCAACTCTGCCTCTGAGTTGATAGAGCTGAGATAAGCCAAAGTTTTGTGCTTCGTCGATAATAATTGTGTTGACATTAGGTATATCCAGTCCAATTTCAATAATTGTTGTACAAACCAGAACATCATATTCTTTATTGAGAAAATCTATCATAATTTTTTCCAATATGTGCTCTGACATTTGGCCATGAGCAACTACAATTCTGGCTTCAGGAACGATTTCCTTGATCTGGTCAGCTACAATATCAATATCTTCAACTTTATTATGAACATAATAAATCTGTCCTTCTCTATCGATCTCCCTTCTTATTGCTTCCTGAATAATTCTGTTTTCCTTTTCTCGTAAATAAGTTACAATCGGCAAACGTAATTCGGGTGGAGTATTCATTAGGCTCATTTCCCGCACTCCGATTAAGGAAAAATACAAAGTTCTGGGAATAGGAGTAGCGGTTAAAGTTAAAGAATCAACCTGTTCTTTAATTTTTTTTATTCTTTCTTTATGAATAACACCAAATCTTTGCTCCTCATCAATTATCAATAATCCTAAATCATGAAAAACAATGTCTTCCTGAACTAGTCGATGTGTTCCTATTACTATATCTATCTTTCCTTTTTTTAAATCAGTAATTATTTTTTGCTGTTCTTTTTTTGACTTAAATCGCGAAAGCATTTCTATTTTTACCGGAAAAGACTTCATCCTTTCACTAAAATTTTCCCAGTGCTGTTGTGTTAGAATAGTAGTAGGAGTAAGCACGGCAACTTGTTTATTATCCATTACTGCCTTAAAGGCTGCTCTAATTGCTATCTCTGTCTTTCCATAGCCCACATCCCCGCAAATCAGCCTTTCCATTGGCTGAACGGATTCCATGTCCTTTTTAACATCACTCCATGCTTTATTCTGATCAGGAGTTTCTTCAAAAGGAAAAGCCATTTCCAATTCTTGCTGCCAGACCGAATCAGAAGAAAAAGAATATCCTTGAATGTTTTTTCTATTCTGATATAGCTCAAACAATTCTCTGGCGGTCTTTTGGATAGAATCCTTTACTTTTCTTTTAACCCGATCCCAGGTACTTCCGCCTAAACGATAAAGTTTAGGAGACTGATCACCTGCACCGATATATTTATGGACTAAATTCAGTTGATCAACAGGTACATACAACTCATCATCGGCTGCATATTTTATTAAAAGATAGTCGCTTTGTATGCCATCAGTTTTTCTTGATCGAATTCCCACATAGCGGCCAATGCCATGGTGTATATGAACCAAAAAATCACCTTTTTTCAATTCATCTACCTGATATAAAGGCTTCCCCTGATATCTTTTGTTCCGATAAGACCTGTCTCTTTCTCTACCGAAAATCTCCTGATCAGTAAGTAATAAAAACTGCATATCCGGTATAGAAAAACCATAATTTATCTTTCCGTAACTGAGACATATAAAATCTGATGCACATTCTGCTTTTTCCAATGACAATAATTGATACTGTTTAATAGCTCGATCTTCAAAAATTTCTGCCATTCGAACAGCTCTGCCTTTATTTTGAGCTATTATCATAATTGTTTTATTTTCTTTTTGCCAATTTTTAAGATCTTCAAAAAACAGATCCAACTGCCCAAAATAACTTCTTGTTGGTTGGGTATTTATTGCATATTCTTTAAATTTATTTTCTTTAATATTTTTTGGTGTTTTTTGTTCATCTAAAACAACAAGATGGCTTTTTTGTTTAATTAAATCTTTAAGTTGTTTGTAATCAAGATAATAATGAGCAGGAGGAAAGAGGAATTTCAAGCTTTCTTCTTTTTTAGCATTATAGCATTGTTCTATTTCTTTTATGTATTCTTCAATTCTATTTTCAAATTCAGAATATTTGTAAATAATAATATCGCTATCAACAGAAAGATAATCAAAAATGGAACTATGTTCCATTTCATCCTTATCTTTATATTCCCCTAACTCTCTTTGTGGCTGCAGTGAAATCTCGCTTACTTTTTTTAAGGAACGCTGGGTGGCTAAGTCAAAAAAACGAATTGATTCAATCTCATCCTCATTTAATTCAATCCTGATAGGGTCCTCTTCGGTGAAAGGAAAAAAATCTATAATTCCACCTCTTATACTGAACTGACCCTGATAGTCAATCATATAAGTTGATTCAAAACCTTGATTGATTAAGTGTTTTTGTATGTCTTCTATTTTTATTTTGTCTGTTACTTTTAATACATAATTAAGTTTTTTAAAATCATTTACAGTCATTATTTTTGGTAAAACTGCTTTATAAGTACTGATAACAATATCTTGAGAAAAAAATGCCTCTTTTTGCTGAAAATTATTTTCTAATGACTGGCTCAGGGCAGCTAAAACTTTAATCCTTTGTTCTAAAATCCTGGTATCTTTTGTATTATCTTCATAAGGTCTTACTTCAAATGAAGGAAAAAATAATATTTTTCTATTTTCTGATTTACCATTCAGCTCAATCAGGTCCTGATAAAAATGTAATGCCTCTTCCTGGCTGGAGAAAAGAAGTAATTTAGAAGAAGGATGTATTTCATTATCTAATAAAGAAGAAATAAAGAATGAAACTGAACTACCATGTAAACCGGTAATCAAATATTTTTTTTCAACTCTTTTGTTAAAATCCTGCAAAAATTGCTTAAATTCTATATTTTCATTAAATAATTGAACTGTTTTAATCATTTTTTTCGTGAAAAGAAAAGACTTTGAATTATGTTCAAAGTCTGAATTTAAATACTTCTATTTTTATTCATAAATTACTGATTGCTTTTTGGGTGGTATGTATCTGTTCTCAATGCAAGTTTAGATGTTTCTCTATTGGGCAAGGATATTAGCTAACTTATATAAAGATTTACGAAGTTCTTTCTTTTTGGTTAAAATATTCTCTAAAGGAGTTACCTTAGTATCATTGCCAATTAAGCCAACCATGTGATGGTATTTATTTTCCAAAAGTTGTATTACTGCTTCAGATCCTAATCTGCTTGATAAAATACGATCGAAAACCGAAGGAGAACCTCCTCTTTGCAGGTGTCCTAAAATTGTTACTCTTATTTGAAATCCAACTTTTTCACTGATAGCTTTACTGACTGCATAAACATCTCCTGCCCCTTCAGCCATCACAAACAAACAATGGGATTTCCCTCTCTGGTATCCTTTATTTAATTGTTCTCCCATTTTGTCAATATCCACTGGAAATTCTGGAACAATTACTGCCTCTGCTCCACCGGCAATGCCACTCATTAAGGCTAGATAACCTGAATTTCGACCCATTACTTCCAGCATAAAGGCTCGGCGATGCGAAGAGGCTGTATCTTTAATCTTATCAATTGCGGAAATAATTGTATTCAAGGCAGTATCAACACCAATGCAGGTATCGGTGCCATATAGATCATTATCAATAGTGGCTGGTATACCAATAACCGGGAAATCTTCCTGCTCATACAGGTCTCTGGCTCCAGCCAAAGAACCATCTCCACCAATTACCACCAGGGCATCAATATTAAATTCTCTTAAAATGTTTGCCCCTTTTTTAACTCCGGCTTTGGTTTCAAATTCATCGCTGCGGGATGTCATTAAAATAGTTCCTCCTAGTTGCATAATACCACCAACACTTTTCAAATCCATTTCAGCTATATTCTTATCCAGCAGACCCTGATAACCATATTTAATACCATAAACTTCTAGACCATAAAATATACCGGTACGTACAACAGCCCTGATAGCACCATTCATACCAGGAGAATCTCCCCCACTGGTCATAACAGCAATTCTTTTTAACATATTTTCTTCCTGATAATATTATTTTTCTCTTTTAAAAAATCTTTTAAAAACATAATCAAAATATCATTGTAATTTTAGTAATTATTTTCTTTTATTATTAAACGTCCTTTTCATCATCATTATTTTCTGTTTTGTTGTATTGCCCCATAGCATACTGATAATCAAAATCCAGAATATCTCTGATAGCCATAATTGCCAGATCCACACTTTTATCTAGAGTGAATTTCTCTTCTGGTAAAAACCTTGATAATACAAAAGAAGGTTGATCTATATTTTTCAACAAAAAATCATTTTTTACACCGATGCGTAATCTTGGAAAATTTTCAGTTTTTAAGCAGTCAATTATTGATTGAATTCCTTTGTGGCCCCCTGAGCTGCCTTTTTGTCTAATTCTGATTCTTCCCAAAGAAAGATGAATATCATCGTAAATGATCAATAATTGGCTACTTTTAATCCCATAATAATTAACTACTTCCGCTATCGATTTACCGCTTAGATTCATAAAGGTTAACGGTTTCATCAGAATTATTTTTTCTGTTTTGTATTGGATATTAATTATTTTGGCAAAAAATTTATTTTTCCATTGCAAGTTATCGCTCTCAGGAATTATAGATTGCTTTAGAAATTCATCCAGCACTTTAAACCCAACATTATGTCTGGTTTCCTGATACTGGTTTCCTGGATTACCAAGCCCTGCAATTAACCTCACACTATCACAACCTTAGTATTATTTCTTGTTTAAAATTAAAAATTCCTAATCTTCTTTTTCTTCAGTTTCTTCTTTTGCCTTAGCTTTTACTTTTTCTTTGCTTTCAATGGTAACTTCTTCCTCTTCTTCGACGACTTCTTCTTCCTTTGAAGGAGCAACCACTGAAGCAATAGTTCTATCCAGTTCTGTCAAAACTTTAACATCTTTAGGCATTTCTATGTCACTGAGAGAAAGAACATCATTGAATCCTAATTGACTAAGGTCAATAATGATTGCCTCAGGTGCATCTATGGGAAGACATTCAACTTCTACTTCACGTAAAGATATATCCAGAATTCCACCTTCTTTAATTCCTTTTGGCTCTCCTTCAAATGTAAATGGTACCTGTAAGGTTATTTTTTCTTTCATAGTAACACCAAAGAAATCAAAATGGTTAATTCTTCTTTTTATTGAATCATATTGAAAATCTTTTATTACTGCCAATTTTGTGGTATCTTTGGCGCTGCTGCTTTTTATTTTTAAGTCAATAATACCATGTGAATGTTTTTTATCTGAAAGGAATTGGTGCAACTCTTTTTCAGGTATCTTAAGCAGCATAGTATCTTTATCGTGAGCAGAATAAAAAACTCCAGGAACATAACCTGTTTTTCTAAGTTTTTTATTTATTTCTTTCCCTTTACCTTCTCTGGTCTCAACTACTAATTTTAATCTTTTCATAATTCGGTTTTCCTCCGCTTCTTTTTTCGAATTATTTAAACATATTTAAATTATTAAATGTATTTGTATATTTTTATATTATAGCTTAATATGCAATTTTATTCTAATTATTCTAATTTTAACTTAAAAATTTATCTACGAAATATTTCACTGATAGATTTATTATTATGAATCCTTTTGATTGATTCTGCAAATAATTTTGCAACAGATAGTACTTTTATGCAGGGAAGTGCTTTCTCGTTTGGAACGGGAATAGTATTGGTTATAACTACTTCTTTAAACAATCCTTCTTTCCAGTGCTTTTCCAGCCTATCTCTGGCTGGACCTGCAAAAACTGGATGGGTAGCACAGATGAAAATTTCTTTTGCTCCAGCATTCAAAATAGCCTGACTGCCTTTGACTATCGAACCAGCAGTATCTATCATATCATCAACAATAATTGCAATTTTATCTTTAACATTCCCAACAATGTGCATTATTTCTACATTTGTATCAGATTCCCTGTATTTATCAATAATGGCGATTGGTTTATCCAGGCGGCCAGCAAAATTTCTCGCTCTAGCAGTTCCCCCTACATCTGGAGAAACAACAACTACTTTAGATAAATCTTTTTCTTTAAAATAATCAGATAAAATTGATGCTGCCTCTAGATGATCTACCGGGATATCAAAAAATCCTTGAATTTGCGCTGCATGCAAATCCATTGTTAAAACCCGATCAGTTCCTGCGTGGACTAATAAATTTGCAATCAATTTAGCGGTAATAGGCTCTCTGGGTCTGGTTTTTCTGTCTTGACGCGCATAACTGTAATATGGCATAACTGCAGTAATACGTTCCGCAGAGGCTCGTCTTAGAGCATCAATCATGACTAACAGTTCCATTAAATGTTCATGAACCGGATGACAGGTAGGCTGGATTAAAAAGACATCATTTCCTCTAACACTTTCATCAATTTTAACATGAAATTCGCCATCAGGAAATTTTGAAACTTCCGCTTTGCCTAATTTTATTCCTAGATGAGTAGCTATTTCCTCAGCTAAGGCTGGATTAGCATTTCCAGAAAAAACCTGTAATTCCCTATAAGGATATGCAGTCAAAGTTTTTTCCTCCTTGAATTTTATATAACATAAACTTATTTTTTTGTTTTATTTTTTGCCCAATTGGCAATATTTTTCTGACGAGCCCTGGCAACTGCTAAGTTTTCCTGAGGGACATCCTGGGTAATGGTAGAACCTGCAGCAGTATAGGAGTTCTTCCCAATTTTCACAGGGGCTACCAGGGAATTATTGCTGCCAATAAAAACATTTTCTTCAATAGTGGTAGTATTTTTGTTTTTACCATCATAGTTACAGGTAATAGTTCCTGCTCCAATGTTTACATTTTTATCTAGAGAAGCATCACCTAAATAAGTTAAGTGCCCAATCTTGCATCCATCTTCTATATTTGATTTTTTTATTTCCACATAATTACCAATTTTCACCTGATCACCAATTTCACTCTTTGGCCTTATATGGGAATATGGACCAATTGATGTATATTTTCCCACAATACTATTTTCCACGACCGATGAATACACTTTAGTCTCTGTTCCAATAAAAGAACTGACAATATGCGAATATGGACCAATCTGACATTTTTCAGCAATTTCTGTACCGTCAGTAATTATAGTTGAAGGATACACTACGGTATCTCGGCCAATCTTTACATTATCTTCGATATAGGTATTTTCTGGATCTATTATAGTAACCCCTTTAGCCATATGATCGATAGCATTTCTAAGATAGATTTCTTTGTTTGCTCTGGCTAAATCTATGCGGCTATTTACTCCGCTAATTTCTTTTTTATCCTGAGTAGTTATGCTTGTTACCAGCAATCCCTTATCAATAAATATTTTTATAATATCAGTTAAATAATATTCCTGTTGATTATTCTCTTGATTCACTTCAGCTAAAGATGAAAACAATTCTCTGGCATTAAAACAATAGATTCCTGTGTTAATTTCTGTTATTGCGTTTTGATCTTCAGACAGATCACATTGTTCGATAATGCCGGTTATCTTTTTTTGGCAATCTCTGATGATTCGTCCATACCCTTCCGGGTTTTCAATATCAACAGTTAGCAAAGTACAGGCAGAAGAGGATTTTTTATGATGTGAAAGCATTCTTTTTGTAGTAGCATATCTTAATAAAGGCACATCTCCTGATAAGATTAAAATAGTACCTTCAAAATCAGCCAGGTATGGTTTTGCTTGCAGAACCGCATGAGCAGTTCCTAATTGCCTTTCTTGATAAACATAAATTATATCATTTGCAAAACAGCTAGTGTTTTTTTTAACTTTTTCAGCCTGAAAACCAATAACTAATAATCTTTTTTTTATATTCAACTTCCTGGTAAGCTCTATAGGATAATAGAGCATGGGCTTACCAGCTAACTGGTGTAGCACTTTAGGAAAGGCGGAATTCATTCTTGTTCCCTGGCCAGCTGCTAAAATTATTGAAGAAATTGATTCCATGGCATAATCCTACCAAATGTGTTTTCAGAAAATTTAGAAAAGGTAAAATTTACTGAGGTTATAATGTTTTCTATTTTAATTAGTTATTAGTATAGTTTAAAAATTCAATATATTTGGCTGGGGTGGAAGGATTCGAACCTCCGAATGAGGGATCCAAATTCCCTTGCCTTGCCGCTTGGCCACACCCCATCCATAAATATATTTTTATAAGTAATATTTATATTTAGATAAATTTTAGATAAATTTTTTACTTTATTAAAATTAATGGTAAAACCATTTTCTATTATAAACAAAACTATTTATATTTCAAGATAAATTGTTATTCTTTTTCTTCATCATCTAAATCTACAGAAATGTCATCCACGTTCATATCCAGTTCTCCGCCTAAAGAATCAGATCCTGCAGATTGTTCTTCTTGACCTTCTGTTGCTTGAAATTCTTTCAATACTGCGTTCTGGATCATTTCTCTTACTTCAGTATTGATGGGATGAGCTATGTCTTTGTGGTTCCCATTAGGAAGGAGTTTGCTGGGCATTGCTACAAACATTCCTTTTCTACCATCAATTATTCTTAAATCATGAACAACAAAAGAGTCATCAAATGTTATTGAAACATATGCTCTTAATTTTCCGTCAGTTTGTATTCTTCTAATTCTTACATCTGTAACTTGCACTTGCTTACACCGCCTTTTTGTTTTTTGGTTTTTGAAATTTTTCTGTAAAAAAATCATTTCCTAATAACGTTTTAAACACTTTTTCCTACCTTTTCACAAATACCTTTTCCTTTTTCAAAGATGTTTCCAGTATTACATGCTTTTTAATACCTCCTGTTATATTACATAGTTATAAGTAATAATTCAGGATAGTCAAGGAAAAATCCCTGAAACCCTCTTTGCTATTTTCTTTAATTTTATTTTAAAAGAACTCCAAATGTATTTTTAAAAAAATAAACACAGCAAAATATATCTGCTGTGTTAAAGTTATCAATATATAAACACTCTTCTGTTTTGCTGTTGCTGTTTGTCTTGCTTGGTAATGTTTGTTTTTTGCGCCTTCATAAATATTATATTTATAGCAAATCCCTTTTCTAGATTATGATAAATAATATCATGTAAAATTGCTTTTTGTCAAAGGTTTTCATTAAATTTCACTTTTTATTTTTGTTGAATTGCTCATATTATAAGTATAATCTTTTAAACAGAACAAAACAGCTTACATTTATTCTGTCTATTTTACTATTCCCCATCTGATTATTTGTAATGGGATATATTAATATATTTATATTATGCTAGTATAATATTATATTCACTGTATAATTGCAAACTCTTTCAGATATTTAATGTATTTTATGATATCAAGGCAAAAGCATAAGGACAACAGAACAAATTGTTGTTATAATTAATGTATTGAATAAAAATAAAAGGAGGACTCAATGAAACTAAAGGATAAGGTAGCATTGGTTACAGGTGGAGGTACCGGAATTGGTAGAGCTATCTCTCTGGAATTTGCAAGTGAAGGGGCTGATGTGGCAGTAAGCAGCCGAAATGTTGAGAACTTAAATAAAGTATGCAAAGAAATAGAAGAAAAAGGCCGACATGCCATTGCAGTTCCAGCAGACGTCAGCATCAAACAGCAAATCGATGAGATGGTAGAAAAGGTTATAGCCGAGTTTGGGAAAATTGATATTTTAGTTAACAACTCAGGCATCAGCAGGAAAATACCTATCACCGAATTCCCGGAAGAAGATTATGATGCTGTTATGGATACTAATGTTAAGGGTGTTTATTTTTGCACACAAGCTGTAGCAAGACATATGAAAGAAAAAAAATATGGAAAAATAATTAATATTTCTTCTACAGCATCATTAGGAGCAATTGCAGAAGGTCAATCAGTTTACGCAATTTCAAAATTTGCAGTAAATGGTATTACAAAATCTTCAGCAATAGAATTAGGACCTTATGGTATTAATGTAAACTCTATTTGCCCAGGCAGAATATTAACTTCAATTGTTCGTAGCACCAGAACTCCGGAAGAAGTTGAAAAATTTATTGAAGGTGGTAAAAAATGGTCTGTATTGGGCAGATTGGGAACAGTTGAAGATATAGCTCATTTAGCCTTATTTTTAGCCTCTGATGATTCTTCCTGGATTACTGCTGAAATTATTGGTTCAAACGGTGGTAGATTTAATTTAATTGGACATTAATATTTTTAATAAAAATATTTGAAATTTAATATTTATTATTTCTGTTTTTTGAAAAATTAAAAGATATTTGATAGCAAAAAAATAAGTACAATAGATTGAACTGTTTTTAGTATTTATTGTACTTATTTTTTTGTTTTGCTATTCTTGCATCTAAATTGACAGAAGCAGATTAAAGATTAACCAATTTTTTCAATCAATTTAGAAATGAAGTTAATATTTTCTTCTTTGTCTGCTGGAAACTCCCGAGCAAAATCATGAGTAGCCACAATTAATAATCTAACCAGACGTTCCTTTTCTTTAACTGTAATATGTAAATTATTTTTCTGCTCTGCTCTATCAATTAGAGATCTCATTAAGATCAAAAAATGGTTTTTCAATTCTGCCATAAGTTTATGATTTATTTTATTTCGCAGGAATTCCCTGCTAAATCCTTTTATATTTACTACCTCATTATAAAGAGCTGAAACAAATTCATGGGGACTTCCCTCTTTTTCAATTATATTCTCTAATGTAACATGCATTTGATTAAAGCTTTGTTTGAAAGCAGCTAAAAAAAGATCTTCTTTATTTGAAAAATAATTATAGAGAGTTCCTACTGATATCCCCACATCATTGGCAACCATCTTCATGGTAACATGGCTATAGCCTTTTTTTGCAAACAATTTAAACGCAGATTGATTTATTTTTTCTTCTATTTTATCTAATATTTTTGGCATTTTTGCTCCATTTCCAAATATAGATATCAAAATTTTTTAATATATTTTTATGAATTTATATTCATATGTATAAATGATATATCTTTTTTTGTCAAGATTTTTTGAAAAATCTTTCTATTTTGTTCATTTTAAAAATATAATAAATTTTAGGAATTCTTGACAAATGCCAGCAGTAGTGATATTGATATAAAAAATAATTTAGAAAAATGATAAAACTTTTTAAAAATAAAATATTCGGAGGTAATATGAAAAAATTTATCATTTCACTTGTTGTAATAACCATTTCTTTACTTGTTTGTTTTCCAGTTAACTCTATGTCAACTGATTATCTTGCTGAAGCAGATGCTATTTACATAAAAGACAACCTGGAAAGTGTAGTTGATTCACTTCCTCTTTATCGTAAAGCAGTAGAAGCAAACCCGGAAAGTTATGAGGCAAACTGGAAAATGGCCAGGGCTTTAAGGGAATATGCTGATCTTTCTATAGAAGCAGGAATTGAAGACTGGAAAGATATCTGCAAAGAATATGGAAAAGAAGGATTAAAATATGCAGAAATAGCTCAAGATTTAGAGCCTGAAAAAGTTGAAGGACATTATTTTTATGGCCTGTCTGCCGGTACTTATTCAGATGGGATAAGTATTTTAAAGGCTATTCGTGAAGGTCTTCGGAAAAAAACCGAAAGAGCTTTTGAGAAAGCTTATGAAATAAATAAAATGTATGATGATGCCGGGCCAATTCTTGCATTAGGACGTATGTGGCATCAGCTACCCAAGCTATACCGCAAAACACCAAGATCAGAAAGTTATTTTGAAGAATACCACCAACATTTCCCTGATAACCCGCAAGGATTAGTTTATTTTGCTGAACTGCTAATCACTCGTAACAAAGATGAAAGAGCAAAAGAAATGTTAGAAAAAGCCAGCCAAAGCAGTCATCCATATTATAGCAATAAAGCACAGGAATTATTGGCAGAAAAATTCTAAAACAGAACAATTAAAAGCAGATTGTTAAAAGTAAATATTAAATAATATTTTTAGCATTCTGCTTTTTTTATTTCATCATCCCAGGAAATATATTTTTTCAACACAGTTAAACTAAGAATTGCTCCGATAAGTATGTTCAAGTAAAAGGTAAAAAGACGCCAACCACCTACATAAATTCCTAATAGATGAGCAGGAACGAAAAAAGAAAAAAGAGAGGCAAATCCTATTTCTGCAGCTCCGCTTCCTCCCGGGGTAGGCAAAAAAGGCAATAAAAAAAATATTATAACCTGAATAATTATAACCAGTAAAAAATTTAACTGAATGTCCATTGCTAGGAGTAGCAATGGGGCAATTGAAAAATAGAGTAACCAGTACAGTGCAGTATAAACAAATATTAAGGCAACTTCTCCGGGATGGCTTAAAAGAAGATTATAACTGTTGTGAAATTGATTAACCTGAAAGAATAACTTTTCTATTTTTTCTTTAATCTTAGGTGTGTTTAGATATTTTTCAAAAAAATGATATTTTTTTATCCATTGGACAAAATCTTTAATTTTTCCAGGACTTTTCATAATTAAAATAAAAATAATAATTAACAATAAAGAGAAGATAACAGCTATAAACAAAACAAACCATGAAAGAACTTCAAAATCCTCTAAATATTTATCTAATGAATCATCGAAGTAGAGAAAAATTATTGGTGTTGATATCATAAAAATTATTGTTTTTATAATCGGCCTTAAAGTTGCTATCATTGTACCCTTCCCGATACAAATCCCATTCTTGGAATAAAGAAGAATCTGGGCTGGTAAAGTACCGGAATAATAAGGAGTTATTCCTCCCAGGAAAAAACTGATATAAAACACTTTTACTGATTGCCAAAATCCGATTTTCTCTCCAATTGCCCGTGCAGTAACCTGTATTCTAAGGCCTTCTACTATAACAGACAAAAAGACTGCAATTCCAGCTAACCATAGAAATTCTTCATCCATATGCTGAAAGCTCTTTAAAGTATTCTTATCAATTGTAAATAAAAAAACTACTAAAAAAACAGCAATACCTATTAATAAAGAAAAAATTAACCCTTTAATTAATTTCTTTCCCTCTAAACGGTCTTTTTTCAAATAAACCTCTTAACCTCTTATCTGATAAAAATAGCAAACAAGAATTTTACTCTACTATATTATTATACAATAAGAATGTCCATCAATTTATTTTACTTCTATATTTCTACAGACTTTTTTGAGGACTGGTGCAATTATTGAGTCATTATGATAATATAAAAATAAATAAAATTGCTAATTTTATTTATTATATGAATGGATAAAAATAGTAAGAATGAAAAATGCTAAACAAATAATAAAAAAAAATTATCAGCACTATTTAGAACAAGAAATTGAGAAAAATGTATCTAAAAAAATAACTCCAAAATTATTACTGCATAGTTGTTGTGCGCCTTGCAGCAGCTATGTGTTGGAATATTTGTCTCAATATTTTTCAATTACTGTATTTTATTATAATCCAAACATCTACCCGGAAGAAGAATACAATAAAAGGCTGGCTGAACAAAAAAAATTTATCACCCTCTTCCCAGCAAAAAACAGAATAAATTTTATACAAGAAAAATATGAGTCAGAAATATTTTTTGAAAAAGTAAAAGGATTGGAAAATAAAAAAGAAGGAGGTATTCGTTGTCTTAAGTGTTATTCATTTCGGCTTGAAAATACAGCACTAAAAGCTCTTGAGCTTGATATCTCCTATTTTACCACAACTTTAACTGTTAGTCCTCATAAAGATGCTCATATAATCAATGTTCTTGGAAAAAATATTGCAAAAAAATATCAGTTAAATTACCTTTACAGTGATTTTAAAAAAAGAAATGGTTTTCAGCAATCAATAACTCTGTCTAAAAAATATAATCTTTACAGACAAGATTACTGCGGATGTCTTTTTTCCAGGGAAACACTTCAAAAACAGAATTAGATCTCTTTTTAAATAATTACATTTTTCATTGCCAATTTCGATGAAACAAATTTCTGGTCCTGTATATAAATAAGCAAAATAGGAAATAGCAAAATAAATTACAATTAAAGCAGTTGAGCTATCTGTTTACTTGATTCTCTATATTTTTAACTGATAAAATTGCCGTGCGTTATTAAATAAAATATCTTGAGCAATTTTTAAGGCTTTTCCTTGAGTAATACTTCTTTCTTTGACCTTTTCAGATAAAACCTCAGAGATTACCTTCCTGCACAAATGCGCCCCACCAAAGGCTTCTTCGACTCTATAGGAATCTCCACCCCACATCAGTTTATTGCTAGGAATCAAGTCTAAGAATTCTGTCAATGATTTTTTGGCAAAATTCTCAGAAATCATCGGAACCCAGCAAAAGTCCAGAACAACATTGGAAAACATTTTAGCTAAACTGAAAACCTGACTGGTATAAGGATAAGAGAAATGAAATAATGAAAATCTTGTTGAGGGGTATTCCAAAAATAAATTATTCAATTGTTCAGGATTGCCGTTTTCTATTATGCTGCCATTACGGGCAAAAGTACCTGTGTGTATTTGAACCGCCATTTCTGCAGAAGTCGCCTGATGGATAATATAATGTGCCATAAAATCCTGCAGCTTTTTTTGTTCAGACAAACTAATTCTTTTAGGATCTTTTTTGTAAATAACAGCTGCTTCTCTTTTATCTGTCTTTTCAAAGTAGAGAGACCTATGATAGGCGGTCCCGATCTTGACAGCTGGGCATCCAATTTTTTTATATTTTTTAATTGCTAATTTAATGATTTCTAAATAGGATTCAAAATCATCAATACTTACTCCCCATGCTTCAGAGATACTTTCTATTGTTGAATGTGCCCATTTTCCCTTAGGAAATGGCGAGCTATATTCTCTTCCTAAAATAAAAGCATTGGTCCTTAATACAGGAATAAAAAGTTCCCGGTCATAGTTAAAATTTTCTACATTCCAAAAAGCATCCAGCATTGATATTTTTATGTTTGCTTTTTCTTTCAGAACATACTTATACCAATTATTTGAGTTATAAGAATCAGTTATTTTTTCAGAAATTTCCTGATAATTGTCTTCTTTTATTTCTCCAGTATTTAACCCATATAATTCTTTCAAAGAATATAATATATTTTTTACAAAAGTAGTTAATAATACATGAGGCTGATATTTTTTAAACTCTTCCCAAATTTCTACTAAATTTTTCTTTTCCCAGATATCTGGAGACATTCCAGCTGAAATCAAATCAAGATTTGCATAAGAATTTTCAAAAACTTTAAATAAGTGAACAACTTCTTCTTTAACTTCTTCCTGACTCATAATATGTTCATGGGTATCAATAATTTCCATTTTACAAATTTCTGAGAAAATGTCTCTACCTATTTGATTTAACATATTTCCTCTCTTTATATGTTTAATTTGGGTTTTTAGTTATTTTTATACAAATAAATTAAGAATATTTTTGTAAACTGACAGTCCTTTCTCTTATAATAGCAATATCTAATAATATTTTTTCAGGTAAACCATTCCCTGTCTTGATACCTGCTAACTGAAATGTTTTGCATTTTTGCATTACATCAGCTGTAAAAGGCAAAATAAAAATGTTCTTTAAAATGAACATAGAATTTTGTCTCATATTCTTATCTGCTTTTTCCTTATAATATTCTGCTCTTCCTTCTGCAACAACAATACCAATTTTCTCGTATTTTGATATTCCTTTAACCATCAAGTCTGCATCTGCAAGTATTATATTTTTATTGCCAGTATTTTCAATAAATACTTTAAACAGCCAGGGAATTTCCAAAAATCCATCAAAACTCCTTTTTTTATATCTTGGACCGGGAATTTTTAAAAAACCTGAAAGATGTTTCACGCATAAATAAGAAAAATAACTTTCTATCCACTCCATTTGTCGCCAGTGCTGGTAGTTGCTGTAAGCAAGGGTAAATTCTCTGTTAAAATCAGAAGATTTGTCTTTCAAATCTTGACCTGGATTGGGAGGAAATATTTTCTCGCCAAAATCAGGAGATAGGTCATGTATTCCATCAAAAAATGTGGTTCCACAAACCTTATCATGCATCGGAATATAATCAGGCAAATACTTTTCGCACAAATAGCGGAAATAAAAATCCAACCACTCGCTCTGCTCCCATCCTGCATAGCAGTCTTTTGAAAGTTCTAATACTGCTAACCGGGAATTCCATTTGAAAGGAATTTCCAGCAATTTACTGGCAATTTTTTGAGATAAATATTTGAAATTCATATATCCACACCTCCTGATTAACTTAAAATAATTTAAAAACATTTTAGGCCAATTAAACTATTTCAGGCATATGGTATCATGTAAGGATTCAGTCATCCCTTTATGCATCTCATACCAAAAGTCGATGGCTGCTTCCTTCTTATCTTTTTCAAAATATTCTATCCAGCGGAGAAGCTCTTTATTATTATCATTTTCTACCTCTTTTTTTCTTTTTAAGAAAGCATAAATAAAATCTATGCTTCTATCTGTTTCCCAGAAGGTAGATGCATTTCTGCTATTAATATGACAAGCAGTACTATGTACTTTTTCTAAAAACACGTCTTTTAAATCAAACAAAGACCCGATGATTTCAGGAATCATTTCTTCTGCCCATTTCCGATGAAAACGACAAATTCCAAACATATCAAGCATCAGCTCTTTTTTGAAACGAAAAGCATTAGTTCTCCCCAGTTCACGTGGAGGAATAAAGTCATCCCCATAGAACATATAATATTTCCCCATTATAGCCATTGGAGATAGAACTCCGGGAGTCCAGTACTGATTTGGGACCATCCATCCTCTTTTAGCGAAAGAACTATAAATGAAATTATGAATTATCTGGGAATTCTTTTTTAGGCTTAACTTTTTTGCTAATTCTCGGGCACCCTGGCCTAAATCTAAAAACTGTTCACGATTAATTATTTTATCTAATAATTCAACTCCCAGATTAGCATTATGCATTGAGTCAGCTTCAATATTGAAGTTTTTTATATCAAAAACAGGTTTATCCTTTATGTTTAAATCAGCAGGGGATAAGAGATTTTTGTCAACACAATCAAACAACCAGGCCAAAACCCCGCCAATTGCAATGGAGTCAAAACCATACATATCTGCATGACGCACTAGTTTTTCTGCTGCTCTTTGATCAAAAATACCACATAGAGGGCCTAACGCCTGATAAGGCTCATAATCCTTTTTGTAAATATCTCTCATTTTTTTACAGACAGCAGCACAGGGTTCACCGCAAGTTTTTTGATTTTTAGTTTGAATTGTTTCTTCATTAAACTGTTTTAAATAATGATTTAAAATAAACTGTTGATGTATTTTATTCCTTGTTTCTTCATCGAAATAAATACTGCGATAATTAAAAGAAAGCATTCTACCATTAATAGTTGCATAATTTACGCCAAATGTGCCACCAGTTCCAAAATTTTCTTCAAAGCGATATTTTGCTGTAGCTTCAATGTCTTTGGCGGCCATCTTTTCATTATATTTATTTTCAAACCACTGGTCAGCTACTTTCCTATCCCTAAAATCCTCATCAACATATGTTCCTCCATAAATTACGGCAGCAATATTATGCTGCTGCAGCATTTTAGTTCCAAAACCTCCTCTGCCTGCCCAGGTATCAACCGGACTAATTTTTCCATTTTGGATAGGAGCAGAACATATTGCTCCAAAATCAGTTACCTCGGAAGCTGGACCGGTTGCCAAAATGCGCGGTTCTTTTTTATATTGAGAACCAAATTGCTTATAAGTATAATCCATTAAAGAGTATATCCCTCCTTCTCCGGTTTGCCATGCTGAATATAAATCCAGAGGAACAATATCAACTTTTATCTCTTCTCCATGAACCCGGTTTAAATAAAGAACAGAGGGAGTCTTTGCCCAGCCGATAATAGAAAACATATTTATTCCCAGGTTATCAAAAACTAATCCAGCTCCCCCCATGGAAGAAATATAAAATCCGCCCCAGCAAGGTGAGAACCCACTAAAAAACAATCTGTTAGAGCCGGGAAAAATAGAACCAGCTAATAAGCCTGTTCCTATATTCAAGCTATTATATTTACCGGAAAGATATAAACCCAGATCAGGGGGACCAAAGTAATCTCCAACCTGAAAACGATCAATGCGATAAAATTTTGTACCAACATCAACCAGTAGTGCTTTTTGGCAAAAATCAGTCTTTAAATACATAAGCAAACCTCTTATTCAATTTTAGAATTTTTACTTTTATGTCATTTTATGCAGAGATTTCATTAATTTTTCATTTAATAGTTCATCTACAATTTTTTTTAGAACATTATCACTGCTGAACAAAGAAAGAAACCCAAAATGTGAAATCAGGTTATTTTCTTTTGTTGCCTTAGTTTTACCTGTTTTATAATTTTTTATTATCTGTTCAATGAATTCTTGGAAAGAATATATTTGAAATCTTTCTACATCAACCTGCAAAGCGATTCTTTCTGCTAAGGCTATAGCTATATCCTGATATTTACAATCAGCAGGAAGTTTTAATACATCAATCAATTTGGGAATAACTCTTTCAAAAAGCAATCTTTTGGGAGGTATGTTTTCTTTTAAATTAAGAACTTTAGCAATTTTAGAAATAATTGCTAAATCCAGGTTTTTAAAATAATCCACAAATGAATCTTCTTGTCCTGCTAAGTTAATGTAATATAGATTTCCAGTCAGGCTTTTTACAACCCGATATGCATCGTAATAACCTAATTTTAAGTTTTTTCTTGTTTTCTCAGAGTCAAAATTTAAAGGTCCTCCCAAATTCTCTCTTGATTCTATATTTATAATATTCAGATTGCTCAAATCAACTTTTCTCTTTCTTCCTAATCCTCCCACCTGGATTGTAATAAGAGATTTAAATCCTTTTTTTAACAACATATTGATTGGAAGATTATCATATATTCCTCCATCTAAAAATATTTTGTCACCTATTTTAGCTGTTCTAAAAAGAGGAAAATTAGCACTGGCAAAAAGATAATCTGCAACCTGACCATATGGTATATCCTCTACAAATACCTCTATCGCTTTTCTATCACTAAAAGATACTGTTACCATACCCAGATCAATATGAGACTTTCTCAGCTTATCTTCATTGACATGTTTTTTTATTAGTCTTTTTAAAGGAGAAACATCTATTCCTCCTTCAGATATCAATTCACCAAACATTTTCAGAAAATAGCTCATATCTCCAGGTTTAATTTCTAAGCTGGCTAATTGTTTCAATTTTCCTTCATCAATATTCATTATTTGAGAAGGGCTGATATTATACCATAAGTCATGTGCTTCTTTTATTGCATGCTGGGCTATCATTGCTCCATTTAAAGCACCAACAGAGGTGCCGGCAACTGCAGAAATTTCAATTCCCATCTCAAAGATAGCCTCACATGCACCAATTTCATATGCTCCTTTTGCCCCGCCGCCTTCTAATACTAAACCAAATTTTTCTGACATAATACCTGATTCTCCCTCAATCATTTTCCTTAGAAGTTACAAATACTAGAAGAATGTTCTCCCATATTTATTATAATAAACATCTTTTATTTTTTCTTGTGCAACCTGTTTATCTGCTTTTTCTTCTGCCGGATAGCCTATTGCTATAACACACGGGACTTGTAAATGGTTAGGAATATCCAGTAATTCTTTAATATATTCTTCTGCATTCGATCCATCCGCGTGTTCTCTTTTCCTAATCTGCACCCAGCAGCTTCCCAGTTCCAGATTTTGAGCTGCCAGAATGATAAAAGTACTGGCAATAGAGCAATCTTCGATCCACACATCCGACCTCTCTGGATCTGCCAGTACCACTATAGCCAGCGGGGAATTAGCTAAAAATTGTGAACCGGCCTTTTTTGCCTGCGATATTTTCTGCAGAGCAATTTGATCATCAATAATCATAAATTTCCAGGGATTGTTGTTTTTGGACGATGGAGACATTAAAGCGGCCTGCATAATCTGATTAATTTTTTCTTTTTCTACTTTTCTTTTTTGAAATACCCTGATACTTCTTCTTTTTTTAATTAAAGAAAACATTTTCCCCTCCTGTATTCTATCCTGAATTTATATTTTAAGAATTTCAAATATAGTTAAATTATTGATTTAATTGTAACAAAAAATTATTTGTTAAGCTATCTTAAATAAATGATTAAAACTAATTAAAAAAATTTAATTATTATTTATTTTATTTAGTATCTATTATTAATTTACTAATTACTAATAAAAAGAAGGGTTTTTTTGGTAATAATCCGGGAATTGCCTTGTCTTAAAATATGTACTCTATTACAATAAATATACAGCCAACTTATTTACAGTTTTGATTTCATTTCAGCGGAGTATTAAAGTGAATATAAACAAATTAGTAAAAATATATTTTTCTCCAACACATTCTACTGAAAAAATAATTAATGCTATTGCCAAAGGATGGAATATCCCTAATCAAAAAAATATCAGCCTTAATTCACTTATAGAAAGACATAACTTTAATCCTGATATCCAGATTAATGAGGCAATACTACTAGGTATTCCTGTTTATGAAGAAAGAATTCCCAGTCTTTTATACCCGGCTCTTATTAAAATGAAAGGCCAGGGACAACCAATTGTATTAGTAGTAACCTATGGAAATATTAGCGCTGGTATTGCCTTACAGCAATTAAAAAAAATGATGCAGTTTCAAGGATTTAAAATAATTGCCGCTGCTTCCTTTATCGGTGAACATTCATTCTCATATCAGGATATTAAAATTGCTGACGGCAGACCGGATAAAAAAGATTTAATCCTCGCAGAATCTTTTGGGAAACAAATTAAAGAAAAAATAGAACAAAATGAAGGTATGGAAAATATCAACAATCTTGAAATAAAAGGAGAATTATTAACATTTAACAGGGTTTTACCAAAACATAGCGAACTTCTAATTACCCATGCGCCAGTAATTGATAAAAATATATGTCAAAAATGCAAAAAATGCCTGGCTGTTTGTCCAATGAATGCTATTGATCCAATAAGTCTGAAAAGTCGTGAAAAATTATGTATACGCTGCTTTGCCTGTGTTAAACTATGCCCTTTTAGTGCTCGTAAAATATCCTATAAAAAAATGCCTTTAATTAAATCTGCCTTAAAAATAATAGGGAAAAAGAGGAAAGAACCAAAAATATATTTATAATATAATAATTGAACCTAAAATAATTAAAAAGGGGCATTTTTAATGCCCCTTTTTAATTATTTTATTTATTAGTTATTATCTATTTTATAAAATTATGTGATTTAGAGAATATAACATTATACTTCTCTGAATACTGCACCTGTGCTTGCTGAAGTAACTAAATAAGCATATCGCTTTAAGTAATATGTAGACGGGATATTGTTTTCAGGCATAACCCATTTTGCTTCTCTTTCCTTTAATTGCTCATCAGTTAATTTAACTGATAATTCTCTATTTGAAATGTCAATTTTGATTATATCTCCATCTTCAATCATTCCAATAGGACCTTTTTCTGCTGCTTCGGGAGAAACATGACCAATAGCTGCTCCCCTGGTGGCTCCGGAAAATCTTCCATCAGTAAGAAGGGCTACATCATTATCTAACTCCATACCACATAAAGCCGATGTAGGTGCCAGCATTTCACGCATTCCAGGACCGCCTTTTGGTCCTTCGTATCTGATTACCACGACATTACCTTTTTTTATTTTCCCGTCCATAATTGCCTGATAGGCTTCTTCTTCTGAGTTATAAACTTTTGCCGGTCCTTCAAAGCTGTACATTTTTTTACTGACAGCAGATACCTTAACAACTCCACCTTCGGGGGCTAAATTACCATACAATACTGCAATTCCACTTTCTTTACTGAGAGGATTTTCGTATTTTTTAATTACATCAGTATTTGTTATTTTGGCTGATTCAATATTTTTACCCAAACTACTTCCGCTTACTGTAATTTCTTCAGTATTGATAAGTTTTGCATCTGCTAGCTCTTTCAAAATAGCCTGAATTCCTCCGGCAAAATACAAATCCGCAATATGTAAATTGCTGGAAGGAGAAATTTTTGTTAAAACCGGGATAATTCTGCTTAACCTGTCAAATGTCTTTAAATCTAGTTTAATGCCTGCCTCATGGGCAATTGCCAATAAATGTAAAACTGTATTGCTTGATCCTGCCATGGCCAAATCGAGAGTAATGGCATTGAGGAAAGCTTTTTCCGTCATGATATCTCTGGGTTTAATCTGGTTTTTGACTAAATTAATTATTGCCTTACCAGCCTGATTGGCCAGTTGCTTCCTGGCACCATATCCTATTGGAATCGTACCGTTTCCCGGTAAAGCCATACCTAATGCTTCTGACAGACAGTTCATTGAATTAGCTGTAAACAAACCTGAACAACTTCCAGCCGTAGGGCATGCGCTGCATTCTAATGCAGTTAATTCTTCTTTAGTCATTTTTTTCTGATTATATTGCCCAACAGCTTCAAACATTGTTGATAAGTCAACATCTTTTCCTGCATGCTGTCCTGCGAGCATTGGCCCTCCGCTTACATAAATTGCAGGGATATTTAAGCGGCCAGCGGCCATTAACATTCCAGGCACTATTTTGTCACAATTTGCCACCATTACCAACCCGTCAAAATGATGGGCCATGGCAACTGCTTCAATTGAATCAGCAATTAGCTCTCTGCTGGCTAAAGGGTATTTCATCCCCTGATGGTTCATAGCTATTCCATCACAAATACCAATAGCAGGAAATTCCATTGGCAATCCACCAGCTGCAGCAACTCCCATTTTCACTGATTGAACTATATCATTTAACTGGATATGACCTGGAATAATTTCATTAAAAGCATTAACGATACCAATATTTGGTTTATTGATGTCTTCCTGGGTGTAACCCATCGCATAAAACAAAGAACGATGTGGAGCCCTGCTTGCTCCCTGTGTAACCTTATTGCTATTTCTATCCATATTATTACCTTTCCTTCTGATAATACATTTTTATTCTATAATATACACATACTTTTTCTAAATTTCAAAATTATTCAAAATCTTATTTATATTTAAAAACATTATATTATTAAGCTTGCTGAAAACAAGGATACAGAATACTCAGTTAAAAACCTTGTAATTGGTCATCAGTCATATATCAGTCTTAAGCTTTCATCTGCCAGAGTTGGTTGTATTATTTTCTGCCAGCTTTCTGAATCCCAGGTATGCATCCTGGAATGGGTCAAATAATATTTCTGTGGAATTGGATGAGTTCCATAGACCACTTCCAAATTAAATTTTTCTTCTATAAAATCTTTGAAATACCTGATTCTGGGACAAGGAGGATAACCTACTATTAACCCTGTTGCCAGATGTATGACCTGAGCTCCATTCTTTTTCATTTCCTCTGGAGAATATTCTATATTCCCGCCAGGACAGCCGTCACAGGTGGTATAACCAACTAATTCTATTTCCTTATCCTGATAGACAGAAAAAGCTCCTTCTTTATTTTTCATTGCCCTTAAACATTTTCCTCCTGCACAGCGATGATAACGATGACATATAATTATACCAATTCTAACAATATCCTTCATTTGAAATTTCCTTTCAATATCTTTCAAAATTGTACTTAATTTTATAAATCAAATCTCAACAAGTTTTCTCTTCTTATTATTTTATATCATTTTTTTATCACATATTTCAATTTAAAGTATTTTAAGAAAATAAAAAATAGTCATCGCTAAAGCTAATACCAATTTAACGACAGTTGAAGTAAGAACACCTAAGAATGTTACCAGTCCTGCTCTAAGCGCCTGAGATTGCTCTTTCCCAGCAAGCAATTCTCCTAAAAATGCTCCGATTAATAATCCAAAAATCATCCCCAGTGGCGGGAAAAACAATATACCAATTATCATTCCTATTAAAGATCCCCATATGCCGGATCGGGAAACTCCAAATTTTTTAGCTCCTAAAAAAGGAAGAATATAATCAAGTAATGTTACTATTATTGTAAGAAAACCAAACATAAAAAGAATATTTACCGAAAATATTAATTCTTTTTTAGAAATATAAAGAAGTACCAATGCAGCATAATTAAGAACAACTCCCGGTAAAGCTGGTAAAAAAACCCCTATAATCCCTATTATATTTAATATAATTCCAGTTATAATTAGCAATTCAATACCCTGCTTGTTTTAAGATGCTTCCTTGAAATCAGAAGCCTGTCACTCCTTCAGGCAGCTGACAGGCTTTTTATATCAGTGATTTTATAATAATATTACAAATATTTAATAAATACCAATTATTATCACTTGATCTTATTTACAATAGCATTTCCAACCTCTACAGTTGATGAATTACCACCCAATTCTCGAGAAAGAACTTTCTTTTCCACCAGCACCTCTTCAACTGCTTTTTCTATCTCATCGGCAATTTTGCTTTCACCTAAATAGTCCATCATCATTGCTCCTGCCAGAATAGTAGCTATTGGGTTGGCAATTGATTTACCTTTATATTTTGGGGCAGAACCATGGATTGGTTCAAACATGGAAACACCATCAGGATTGATATTTCCTCCTGCAGCAACCCCTAATCCGCCCTGTATCATAGCACCTAAATCTGTGATAATATCTCCAAACATGTTGGGAGCAACAACCACTCTGAACCATTCCGGCTTCTTCACAAACCACATTGTAATAGCATCAATAAAAGTGAATTCTGTTTCTATTCCCGGGTAATTTTGGGCAATTTCAGTAAAAGTATCTCTCCATAAACCATAAATATTCCCCAAAACATTAACTTTATCCACTGAACTTACTCTACTTAAATTCTTTTCTTGGGCTAAATCAAAAGCATATTTAATTACCCTTTGGGCTCCTGGTTTACTTATCAGGCCTATTTGATAAGCTATCTCTTCTTCTCTATCCAATTTAAAATCTACATCAATATTTGCCTGAAATAATTTCCTGCTTAGCTGTAAATGATCCTGACTTCCTTTCCCTTTAAATCTGCTGCCAATTCCTACATAAAAATCTTCAGTATTCTCCCTTACTACATAGAAATTAATATCTTCCGGGTTTTTATCCTTTAAAGGTGTTTCCACTCCTTTGAATAGCTTTATTGGTCTGAGATTGATATATTGGTCAAAATAGAATCTGATTTTCAATAATATTTCTTTTTCCAGGATACCTGGTTTTACCCTGGGATCACCAACTGCTCCCAGATAGATTGCATCCATATCTTCCATTTCCTGTAATGCACTGTCAGGTAATAACTCACCTGTTTTTAGATAGTTTTCGGCGCTGAAAGGATACTCATTCCATTTTAAAACAACCCCATATTTGGCAGATGCTGCTTGTAAAACTTTTTTCCCTTCATCAATTATTTCAGGTCCAATACCGTCTCCGGGAATAAGGGCAATATTATACATTATTATCTCCTTTCTACTTCTCTACTTCTTTTTTAGTATATTCTACCAGTCCACCAGAAGAAATAATATTCTGGATAAAAGCAGGCATGGGATTAATTTTAAATTCCATTGCATTACTTAAATTTTTTATATTTCCTGTTTCTGGATATATTTCTAAAATATCCCCTTCTGCTGATTTATTAAACACTTCTGTTGACTCAAAGATAGGCAATCCAATATTAATGGAATTTCTATAAAAAATCCTGGCAAATGATTTTGCTATTACACAAGATATTCCAGCAGCTTTTATAGCTATAGGTGCATGTTCCCGAGAACTGCCGCAGCCAAAATTTTCTCCGGCAACAAAAATATCACCTTGTTTTATTTTTTTATTAAACCCTTCTTCATAATCCTCCATAAGATGAGAGGCTAATTCTTTGGGGTCAGATGTATTTAAATATCTGGCAGGAATTATTACATCTGTATCTATATGATCTCCAAACTTCCAAATTCTCCCTTTGATTATCATTATTAAAATACCTCCTCAGGACTTGATATTTTCCCTGTTATAGCAGATGCTGCAGCTATGGCCGGACTGGATAGATATACTTCGCTTTCGGGATGACCCATCCGACCGACAAAATTCCGGTTAGTAGTCGAAACTGCTTTTTCTCCTTTAGCTAATATTCCCATATAGCCACCAAGACAGGGGCCACAGGTAGGTGGGCTAATTACTGCACCTGCTTCAATAAATATTTTTAACAACCCTTCTTCAAGTGCTTGTAAATAGACCTGTTGAGTTGCCGGTATAATTATTAATCTTACTTTTGAATTTACTTTATTATTTTTTAATATCTCTGCAGCAACTCTTAAATCTTCAATTCTACCATTAGTACATGAACCAATAACAGCCTGATCTATTCTGACTTCTCCCACCTGGCTGATAGCCATCCCTTTGTCAGGCAAATGGGGGAAGGCTACCTGTGGTTCAATATTGGCAACATCATATTCGATTATCTTTTCATATTCCGCATCAGGATCGCTCTTGATTATCTTTGTCTGTTGCTCTGTCCTTTCTTGCAAATAAGACAAGGTAATATCGTCAGCCTCTATTATTCCACTTTTCCCACCGGCTTCTATAGCCATATTGCACATGGTAAATCTATTGTCCATTGAAAGGTTGTCTATAACTTCTCCGCTAAATTCCATAACTTTATAATTTGCACCATCAACTCCAATTTTAGAAATAGTGTAAAGTATAAGGTCTTTTCCTCCAACCCATTTATTTAATTTTCCCTTATAGATAAACTTAATTGTCTCTGGCACTTTTAACCATATTTCTCCAACCGCTAAAACAGCACCCAGATCAGTGCTCCCCACTCCTATTGCTAAAGCTCCCAGAGCCCCTGAAGTTGGAGTGTGAGAATCTGCTCCAACTATTAACTGCCCGGGTAACACTAATCCTTTTTCCGGTAAAAGTGCATGTTCAATACCGCACTGGCCTATTTCAAAGTAATATTTTAAATTTTGCTCTTGTGAAAATTCTTTTATGATTTTTGCCTGTTCAGCAGATTTAATGTCTTTATTAGGGGTAAAATGATCAGGGAAAAAAGTAATTTTGTTCCGGTCAAATACATTTTTTACCCCTATCTTCTTAAACACATCTATAGCCAGAGGACCTGTAATATCATTTGCAAAAGCAAAATCAACCTTAGCTTTAATCAAACTACCTATTTTAATATCCTCAGTATCACAATGGGCCTGTAAAATCTTCTCAGTGATATTTTTACCCATTTTTTTTCTCCTTTCTTACCTATAGGGAAATTATAAAATTAATTAATCAATATTAAATCAATGATTTATTTATTACACATAAGTTGAGTTGACAACATCTTATTTATTGCCTTTAAATATGCTTTTGTGCTGGCCTCAAGGGTGTCAGTGCTTACTCCTTTGCCTATATAAGAACACCCGTTATCTTTTATTTCAACCATCGCCTCTCCCTGTGCATCCTTCCCTCTGGTCAAGGCTCTGATATTGTAATCAGATAATTTTACTTTTGCTCCAGTAATCCGGTCAATGGTGTTAAATATAGCGTCAACAGGTCCATCTCCACAGGCAGCGTCCTCATATATTTTACCATCACGCAGTAGTTTTACTGTGGCAGTTGGTAAAATGCTATTGCCAGTACTTACATGGAAATATTTTAATTCATAAATATCAGCAATATCTTCTATTAGCACCTCTGACATTAAAGCAACCAGGTCTTCCGCATAAATTTCTTTTTTCTTATCTGCTAATTGCTTGAATTGCTCAAAAGATTTATTAATTTTTTCCTGATCTAAATCATATCCTAATTCTGCCAATCTACTCCTGAAAGCATTGCGGCCGGAATGTTTTCCAAGAATTAGCTGATTGCTTTCTAATCCAATTGTCTGTGGTTTCATTATTTCATAGGTAGAGGCATCTTTTAATATTCCGGCCTGATGAATTCCTGCTTCATGGGCAAAAGCGTTTTTGCCAACAATGGCTTTATTTGGCTGAATAACAAATCCTGTCAGGCGACTCACTATTTTACTGGTTGGATAAATATAACGGGTATCAATTTCAGTATATTTATTATAATAGTCTTCTCTGGTATGCAAGGCCATTACAATTTCCTCTAAAGAGGCATTACCTGCCCGTTCTCCTATCCCATTGACTGTGCATTCAATCTGCCTCACTCCATAATTCAAAGACTCCAAGGAATTAGCAACCGCTAACCCCAAATCATTATGACAGTGTACACTAAGGATAGCCTGGTCAATATTAGGGACATTTTCTTTTATTCCTTTAATTAGTCGGGCAAATTCTGCCGGTTGAGAATATCCTACTGTGTCAGGAATATTGATTATAGTAGCTCCTGCTTTGATGACTTCCTCAAAAATAGTGTATAAGAATTCCGGTTCACTTCTACTGGCATCTTCTGCAGAAAACTCTACTTCACCACAGAGATCTTTTGCTAATTTTACTGAATAAACAGCCTGTTGCAATACTTCCTGGGGGGTTTTTTCCAGTTTAAGCTTCATATGAATAGGGGAAGTGGCAATAAAAGTATGAATGCGGGTTTTATTAGCTGATTTTATTGCATCCCAGGCACATCTAATATCTTTTTCAACTGCTCTGCACAAGCCTGCTATAGTAGAGTTTTTTATATTTTTTGCAATTACTTCTACACCTTCAAAATCTCCAGGAGAAGAAATAGGAAATCCAGCTTCAATCACATCAACTTTCATTTTTTCTAAATATCTTGCAATTTCCAGTTTTTCACCGGTATTCAGAGATGCTCCAGGGCATTGCTCTCCGTCTCTTAGCGTTGTATCGAAAATGAATATTTTTTCTTTCATAGCCTATCTCCTTTCTATCAGTTCCTGCTGTTAATAAGCTAATTTAATTTCTGGAAAACATTTTTACATTTTTAATTTTTTCCATTATTTTTACTTCTTGCAATAGCTATTCTGCCAGTGCGAACAATTTCTATTATTCCAAACGGTTCGAGAAGTGATAAAAGACCGGCTACCTTTTCATCATCACCAGCCATTTCAATAGTTAAAGTGTTTCTTTCCACATAAACAACTTTTGCTTTGAATATTTCAATAAGCTGAAGTATTTCAGAACGAACAGCCAAAGAGTCTGTATGGACCTTTACTAAAACCAATTCTCTTTCAATTATATTTTGAGGAGAAATATCACGGACCCGAATTACATCAATTAATTTATTTAACTGTTTGGTTATCTGTTCCAGGATTTTCTCATCTCCATGAGTAATAATTGTCATACGGGAAATCCCTGGAGTTTCAGAGTGACCGACAGCTATGCTTTCAATATTAAAACCTCTTCTCGTGAATAGTCCTGCAACTCTAGACATAACGCCAGGTTGATTTTCCACTAAAATAGCTATAGTATGTTTCATGATTGGTCAACTCCTATCATTTGACTTATTGATGCTCCTGGTTTTACCATTGGGAAATTTTTTTCCTGTTCTGAAATCTGGCAATCAATTAATACGAATTGGTTCATATTATTTGCTTTTTCTAATGTAGAGGCAAATTCATCATTACTTTTTACTTTGAAACCAACTCCTCCATACCCTTCAACGATTTTTATAAAGTCAGGACTACCTGCCAGACAGGTAGAAACATATCTCTGTTCGCAAAATAATTCTTGCAGCTGCCTGACCATCCCAAGACAACCATTGTTGATTAAAATTACTATTATAGGCAATTGGTTGTAGATTGCAGTTGCCAGTTCCTGAATGTTCATTTGAAAACTACCATCTCCAGATATACAGAGTACAGCCCTGTCTGGACAGCCTATTTTTGCTCCAATTGCTGCAGGTAAACCAAATCCCATTGTACCCAAACCTCCTGAAGAAATAAGGGTGCGGGGATGAACAAATTGACAATAATTAGCAGTCCACATTTGATGCTGTCCTACATCTGTAACTATTATGGCTTCTCCTTTGAAAAAATCATTAATGCAGTTAAAGATATATTTGGGCTTCAATTCGTTTTTATCATTTTCTTTCCCATCCAAGATCGGGATCTCTCCTTTTATTTCAGATATATCCTTAAGCCAGCTGGAATTGTCCATTTCTTCAATATAATTATTTAACTGATGCAAAATTTGCTTTAAATCTCCCACTATTGGTATTTTTGCAGCAACATTTTTACCTATTTCAGCTGGATCGATATCTATATGAATTATTTCTGTTTGGGGACAGAATTCTTTTAGATTTCCGGTAATTCTATCATCAAAACGAGTCCCTAAAGCTATAATTAAGTCCGCATTACTAGTTACTTTGTTGGCTGTATATTGACCATACATTCCCAGCATACCTAAAAAAAGAGGATGATTTTGAGGGAAACACCCTATTCCCATAAATGTGGTTACTACCGGAATATTTGCCTTTAAAACCATTTTGCGAAACTCTTCAGAAGCATTTGCATTATTGATTCCTCCACCAGCAATAATTAATGGTTTTTTGGATTCTGCTATTTTTTTAGCTGCAATTTTTATTTGCCTTAAATTACCTTTTGTGGAAGGATTGTATCCTTTTCTATGTACTTTTTCAGGATATTTATAACGACATTTCCCTAATAAAATATCTTTTGGCAAATCAACCAATACCGGTCCTGGTCGTCCACTTCGGGCAATATAAAAAGCTTCTTTGATTATTGCAGCCAGGTCTTCTGTCTTTCTTACAATATAATTATTTTTAGTAATAGGAAGAGTAATCCCGGTAATGTCAACTTCCTGGAATGCATCATTGCCAACCATATCAGTAGGAACCTGCCCGGTAAGAGCAACAACCGGAATTGAATCAAGATGGGCATTTGCTAAACCTGTTATTAAATTGGTAGCACCTGGGCCGGATGTTGTTATACAAACTCCAACTTCACCTGTTGCTCTGGCATATCCATCTGCTGCATGAATTGCCCCCTGTTCATGTCTGGTTAAAATATTAGCAAAAGGTAATTTATCTGTCTTGCCAAAAGCATCATATAGAGGCATAATGGCTGCTCCAGGTATTCCAAAAACCACTTTGACTTTTTCCTGTTTTAAACACTCAATTATTATTTCTGTTCCACTTAATTCCACTAATTCCACCTCTTTTCTAGATCTTTATTATTTTTTTCTAACTATCAGGAAAAACCCTTGCGATTGATTCATTTAAAGTCAGGAAGCTCTCGCTAGGGCTTAAAATAAAAAAATTCGCCCCTATAGTCTCAAAAGACTATATAGGGACGAATTATCGTGTTACCACCCTATTTTAGCAGTAATTTTACTGCCCTCATTTTATTTAGTTTGATTAAAAATTATTAAATATATTTTTAATATGCAAAAACGTTCAAACAAAGAAGTGAGATTCAGCAGAATTTATTGCCGCTTTCACACCAACTTATGGGCTCTCTGAAATAAATATCCACTTACTAGTTTCTTATCTGAATAATTTATTCTTGCAATAATACTAACATATTGATATTTTGTCAAATATTTTTTTCATATTTTTCAGAAAAAATATTATATTTAAATATTTTGTAAAGCTTTTTTGAATTCTGAAACCATTTGCTGGCCACCTTCAAACAAAAATTGCCCATCATTTCCGGCCAACAACATTCTGAATCCCTGACTAATATGCTGTTTCATTTTTTCCGGTGTAGTGATTATTCCTGAAACTATATTATGTTTTTTGCAGGATAAAAGAACTTTATCAATAGCTTCCAAGACTTTTGGGTGTTCAATACGACCTAAAATACCCATAGAAGCAGATAGATCAAAGGGGCCTATAAAAGCTACGTCTATACCTGGAACCGAAAGTATTTCGTCTATATTATTAACAGCATCTATATGTTCAATTTGAACAATCACTATTATGTTATTCTCCTCTAAGACAGAGTTTAAATATTCCATCATTTTCCCTGAAAATAAGGTATTTCTGCCAATTCCAAACCCTCTCACTCCTTTAGGCGGGTAATTGCAGTACGAAACTGCTTTTAGGGCATCTTCTTTGGAATTAATCATCGGGATCATCACTCCTGAAGTTCCTGTATCTAAATATTGCTTAAGAGTATCTATGTTATTCCAGGGTACTCTCAGTAACGGAACAGTTTTTGTATATTTAATTTGAGAAATCATTTTACCTGCTGTTTCAAAATTCATTGCCCCGTGTTCACCATCAATCATAATAAAATCAACACCTACCTGTGCCAGGATTTCGGCATTATCCACACTAGAGGTTTCAATCCACGTACCAAAAACACATTCCCCTTTTAAAAGTTTTTCCTTTAAAGAATTCACCATGTAATTACCTCCTAATTGTGTCTTGAAGAATTTAAAAAGTTATCTGTTAAATACTTTTTCATTCTATGCGTACTTTCTTTAAACATAAGGGTAAGAAAGTAAATCACCTTTATCATCAGTTTTTAATTGTTTTAACTCACCTAATATTCTTACTTTATTATTATCTTTTATATCTTCTATTAATTTTTCAGATATTTCCATTTCAATAATATGCAAAGTATTTTTTATTCTAACTAGTTTTATATCTTTTTTATTTTTCTTTAATAATCGCATGGCTGTTTTAATTGCAAACTCATCATCTTTTAAGACTATAGGTAATCTTCCCCCCTGATGTTTCCCTGATGTTAATATATTAGTGTAGGTTATATTAAAATCAATCTTGTTGAATAGTTTTTTTGTGGTGATATCTGCAAGTCCAATTCCGGCAGCATTGCCATGAGAGCTATCAGTTAAATCCAGTGGTAAAATTATTTTTATATTTTTTTCAATATTTTTTGAACGACCAACCACATTCGTGTCCATTCCACTACCGCTGATTTCTTTCCCGATTTCATCAACTATCAAGATATCTATCTCTTCAAAAGGAATTTCCGGCATTAATTTCTTTTGCATTTTTAACAATTCTTTTTCATCCTGATAAAAATCTACTGGTTTGCTAATTTTTATTAAACATAATTTATCATAAGCATTTTCAACTAAAGATACTCCCATTGCAATTGGTGTTTTTTCAATTATTTTCAATCCTACTTCTGGAATAAGCTCAGAAAACAAATCAAAACCATAATAATGTAATGTTGAGGCGCCTACATGTTTGCCTAATCCTATGGCCATCATCTTCATTAGGCCACTTTCCACATCACCTGCAAAATCAGTGTGAACTTTCACTCTGTTTACAACAACAATTGCATCAGCCTGCAAGGATTCACTATCAACAAAAACAGATATTCCGTCTTTTGTTTCTCCTACCTTTTCAACTTTCAAGGAAGATACGATTTTTGCGTCCATTTTCTCTTCAGTAATACCATAATTTGCCAGTATTTCCTTCTGGGCTTCAGCTTCTCCACCACCATGACTTCCCATTGCCGGTACAATAAAAGGGCTTCCTCCTAATAATTTTATCTCAGCAACAAGGGATTTTATTACTTCTGCAATCCTGTCTATCCCTCTACTGCCAGCAGTAATAGCAACTTTTTTATTTAAAAAAGGATTACTGTTATTATTATTCTCTAAAAATCTATTCATTTCATTATTTAGTGTAATTGATACATCTGTTATATGATCATCGGGAATTATTTGTTGTACTTTTATCATCAAGGGGAGCTCTATTTTTTCAATGCCAGGTATTTTTACTTCATTTACATTAAGCATAATTCACCTCGTTTAATATTAAAAACACTAGCTGTTTAATCCTATAAAAATATTATAACAGTTCAATATATTATTATATTATTTTAATCTATAAATCCAGTCAATCTGGGAACAATTAAAGTCAGCTCTGGAATGTATGTAAGGAATAATAAAACAATAACCTCTACTGCTAAAAAAGGGAAAATAGCTTTTGATAATTTTTCTAAAGATATTTCAGCAATTGGAGCTGCAACAAATAGGCATACTCCCAAGGGTGGGGTCGCTAAACCTATATTCAGGTTTACCAGCATTATCATGGCAAAATGCAACGGATTTATTCCTAATTGTACTGCTACCGGCATCAATACAGGTCCTAATAAAATTGCATTAGCTCCAGTCTCCATAATCATTCCCATAAAGAGTAATAAGCCATTGACAACCAGCAGAAATGTAATTTTATTTAATCCCATGGAAATAAAAAATCTGGCAAGCTGTTGAGGAATGCGTTCTATTGCCAATGCCCATCCAAAAACATTGGCAAAACCAATTATTAAAAGTATGATAGATGTGGTTATGGCACTTTTCAAAAGACATTCCGGCAAATCAGATAGTTTTAAGGTCCGATAAACAAAAAAACCTATAATAAGACCATAAGCAACTGCAATAGCAGCAGCTTCAGTGGGAGTAAAGACTCCCCCTAAAATACCACCGATGATTATGATTGGCATGAGTAAGGCCAAAAAAGCATCTTTAAAAGCAATCAAAAATTCTTTTGGTTTAACAGGCTCTGTTCTTCGGGGATGTCCCCTTTTGCTGCTTATAATATAAGCCATTATCATTAACCCGATTCCAATCAGAATTCCCGGCACAAATCCGGCAGCAAATAATGATCCTACGGATATTCCCATAATAGAACCAAAAACAACCATTATTATACTGGGAGGAATTATAGGCCCAATTACTGAAGAAGCAGCAGTTACGGCTGCACTGTAATCAGCTTCAAATCCTTTTTCTTTCATTGCCGGAATTAAAATTGAACCTAAAGCAGATGTGTCAGATACTCCTGCTCCAGTCAATCCAGCAAATAATATGCTGGCTAAAATATTAGCATGGGCTAATCCTCCTCTTAATTTCCCAACACAAATATAAGCAAATTCCACTAAATTTTTAGTTATGCCGGTTTTGTTCATTATTTCTCCAGCCAGAATAAAAAAAGGAATAGATAACAACACAAACTGATTAATGGAATCAAAAAACCGATGTGCAATTACATCCATGGGCACGCCGCCCCATTGGGTAAAAAACACAAAAGCACTTATTCCTAAAGCAAATGCAATGGGCATACCTGAAAAAAGGGTAATTAAAAATGTGATAAACAATAATCCACTCATGTGCTAATCTCCTTTTCTTTAGAGCCTGTAAATATTTCTGTAAAAAATAAACAAACAGCCTGGATAAGCATTATCATTCCACCAACAGGCAGGGATAGCTTTGGCCAAAACATTAATATTTCCAATCCCGGAGACCTTACTCTGAGTGCCTTGAAGGCAACATCCCAGCCATATTTAATAAAATAAACTATAAAAATAATTACGATCAATCTAATTATTAGATTAATAACAAATTTTATTTTAGCAGGAAATAAATTTACAACTACCTCTACACCGATATGGCTTCCCCTTTTAAAGGCAACACTAGCCCCTAGCAAGCCAGCCCAGATCATTAAAAAACGGGATAATTCCTCAGTCCAGGGAATTGAAAAACCAATCCATCTTAAAGTGATTTGGGCTAAAACAATAACTAGCAAGATGGCAATTAAAGATACACAGCAGTAAATGGCAATTTTTTCTATTACATTACTAATATTGTTTAATAAGATTAATGAATTATTTTCTTCTTTCGTTTCTTTGCTGACCAAAATTATACCCCTCCAATTTGCTATTTTTATAAGCCATATTAAATAAATAGGGCAGTGTACACTGCCCTATTTATTTTTTCTTTTATTTAAACCCTAATGCTTCCTCTGCCTCAGCTACAGCTTGTAACATGCCGTCTACCGGTTCGTCACCAATTTTTTCCCTTAAATATGCCAGTACGGCCGGTTGAGCAACTTCAGCAAATCTGTTTTTCTCTTCAATAGTGGGAACATACACTTCCATACCTTCTGCAATAAGTTTTTCCAACCCAGGACCATTGGCATGAATTGTTTCAACTCCTCTGTTAACTACCACTGCCTGTCTGATAGCTGACTGGATAATACCTTTTACATCATCAGATAAGCTATTATAAAAATCGTTATTGATCACGAAAACGTCTTCACTCCACAAATGTCCATCTAGTGTTATATATTTTTGCACTTCATAAATACTTCCACTGACAATAACTGATACTGGATTTTCCTGTCCTGCAACTACTCCTGTTTGTAGAGAAGTATATAGTTCAGTCCAGGCAATTGGAACTGCTTCAGCTCCAAAAGATCTCATCATTTCAATAAATACAGGAGATTGCATAACTCTAATCTTTTCCCCTTTTAAATCTTCAGGGCTCTTAATAAATTTGCTTTTATGAGTGAAATGTCTGGTCCCGTTTTGCCCCATGCCTAATAATCTGATTCCGGTTTCTTCAGCCATTTTTTCCATTAAATTAGCCCAGAATTCACTATTATCAAATAAGTACCAGGCTATTTCTTCAGATTTAAACAGATAGGGGATACTTATCAATTCAAATTCCGGGAAAAATCCAGCCATAATTCCTGTGCCAACAGCAGCTTGAATAGTGCCACCCTGCACCATTTCTACAGAGGCTAAATGCCCTCCCAGCTGAGAATCAGGGTACAATTCCACTATAACATCACCACCGGTTCTTGTTTCCACAATACTTTTAAATATTGCAGCCATACCGTGTTCTTGCTCCCATTGCACTACTAAAGAATCTTGTGTTGTTGGAGCATTATAAGAAATTCTAATAACTGTTTGAGCACTCACGTTAATACTAAAACCCAGGATACAAATTAACAACAAAGGCAAAATAAATCTCTTTATCATTTTCTTCTCCTTTTATTTATTTTTTTGAGTTATTGAAATTAGTACAACTAATTCCTAAAAATAATTTTATTTATCACCTCCCTAATTGCTTGAATTCATTGGGTTTGTCGTTTTCTCTTTTGGGTCAATTATTTATTAATTAGAAAGAATGGCTTCTCATTTCTAAATATTTTCATTTGGTCTTCTAAAACTGTTCTCAGTACTTTGTTAAAAGCTTCCGGTGTGAAAGATGCACTATGGGGAGTAATAATTATTCGATCTTCTTTTAAAAGAGGGCTATTTTTTGAAACAGGTTCGGACTTTAAAACATCTAATCCAGCTGCAAATATCTCTCCATTTCTAACTGCTGCAGCCAGATCATCCTCCACCAGCACTTCTCCACGTCCGGTATTAACTAACACCGCTGTTTTTTTCATTTTTTTAAATTCCTGCATGCCAAACATATTTTTTGTAGCATCATTTGCCGGTAAATTAATTGAAATAAAATCACTATTTTCCAAAATGTAATCAAGTTCGCATTTTTTACCATAAACTAAATTACCCATTTCATAAGGAGGTACAAAAGGATCATAAACCAAAATATCCATATTAAAGGCCAGTTTGCATTTTAAAGATACCAGCTTACCAATATTGCCAAATCCTACCTGTCCTAAAGTCTTATTTGCCAATTCAAATCCGTGAGCTTCGTTCCTTGGCCACTCTTTTGCTTTAATTTTTCTGTCAAGTGCTGCAATATTTTTCGAAGCAGCTATCATTAAACAAATAGTATGTTCGGCAACGGATTCTGCATTGGCAGCAGGAGCATTGGTTACTTTTATATTAAACTTACTGGCATCTGCAATATTGACATTATCAACACCTACTCCAAACCTGGAAATAACTTTCAGATTTTTTGCTTTACTGAATATTTCATGGTTATACTGGATTGAGTCCCCAGCAATAAGACCATCATACAATTCAATTATCTTCAACATTTCTTCTTTGGTCATAGTATCTTTTTCATCAATCTGTATTTCTTTGTATTCAGCGGTTATTTCTTTTGGCAGGTTTTTTACAACCGATAGTATTTTAAACATAAAATTCTCCTTCTTTTAGTTAGGAAATAGTTGGGGCAATTGCTTTAAACCAACTATTTCCTAAAACTATATTAAAAAGTTTTGTTTTATTTAGTTAGTAACTAAAAATTATAGTTATTAAGTAGTTAAAGCTTTTCTTCTTTTCAAATAATCAGAAATGTAAGGCCAGATTACCAGAATTACAGAAAAGATTACAATAGCCAGTGCTACCGGTCTTCCTGTTATTGCCATCACATTGCCTCTGGCGGTATACATAGCCGTCCGGAAGTTTTTCTCAATCATCGGACCCAGGATATAACCCAGCACAATAGGAGGTACCGGTACATCACATTCAATCAGGAAATATCCGATTACACCAATTGCTACCAGCATCCATACATCAAAGACCCGGTTATTGGTACTGAAGGTACCGAAGATACAGCTAAGCAGGATTACCGGGAACAGTAAAGATAATGGTACCCGGGATATTTTAACAAAAATGCGCATAAAGCCCAGCTCCATGATCATCATAAAGACATTGGCTAAAAAATAAGCTACCATAATCGCTCCTACCATTCTGGGATAAGCAGTGAAAAACATGGGGCCAGGTTGAATGCCCTGGATCATCAGTCCACCGATTAAGACAGCTGTAACGGTATCTCCAGGAACTCCAAGAGTTAAAAGAGGAATCAAAGCTCCACCGCAAACAGCATTATTGGATGTCTCAGAAGCTACTAAACCTTCTGGAGCTCCTGTGCCAAATTTTTCAGGCTGCTTGGATAACTGTCTGGCTCCATTGTAGGCTAACATAGTAGCTGTTCCCTGCCCTACTCCTGGCAGTATTCCCATTAAAGTTCCGTAAAAACATCCCAGAATAAAAGCAGGACCGGTACCTTTTAAGACTTCTTTCGGTGGAATAAGTCTAATTTTATCCTTAATCTCCGTTGCCTCTCCGGTAGATCCGCTTTGCAGTCCGGAGTTAACCTGGGCAAGGATTTCTCTTACTGCAAAGATACCCATGGTTAAAGCAATGATGTGAATTCCTCCCTGCAGCTGCCAGGCACCAAAGGTCAGTCTGGTAACACCGGAAACTACATCAAAACCAACTGTCCCCAATATGATACCAATACAGGAGGCAGCAAGTCCTTTTACCGGGTTATTGCTGGTCATCATAACCACAACGCTCATACCCAGGATCATGATGGCAAAATATTCCCAGCTGCCGAACTTCAGAGCTACCTTGGATAACTGAGGAGCAATAAAGATCAGGGCAAAGGCTGAAAACATTCCTCCTACTCCTGAAGAGAACACTCCCAGTGATAAAGCAGTGCCGGGTAAACCCTTTTTAGTCATGGGATATCCGTCCCAGCAGGTTACAAAGGAAGAAGGTGTTCCGGGGATATTTAATAGCATGGCTGTAATAAGCCCTCCGCTGATACCTCCTACATAAATACCAATCAGAATAGAAATACCCAGCTCCGGGGCCATTCCAAAAGTGAAGGGAATAATTAAAATTACTCCCAGTGTTGCTGTCAGCCCGGGAATACAGCCAAAGATGATGCCGAAAAGGACACCACTGGCTAATCCTATTAAAGGAATGGGGTCTGAAAAAAACTTCAAACCAAGAAGTATAATATCCATATCTAGTACTTTCCTCCAATTTTAATTAAAAATATTTAGCATAATTACTCTTCAAACCAATAAGCATGTCATTACAGTACAGGCAAATCAGAAGCCGAAAAAGCCCATGGGTAAAGTCACATTCAGTAAATTTACAAATACCACGTTGAGGAATATCAAAGAAGAAATGGAGATGATAAAGGCTTTTAAGAGAATATTGTTAAATTTCTTCTTATCTTTGGTGGTGACTCTTTCTTCGTGCATTTGTAAATAAGTGATAAAGAACATCAGTAGCAGGAAACTGCTGACATTAAATCCTACTGTTCTTAAAATTGCTATGTAGATGAGCAAGGCTACCATCAAAAAGAATACTTCTTTTGAGATGAGCTTATGCGGAACAGCTTGTTCTTCTGCCTTCTTTTTTGCCGGCCTAAAAGAGCTGATGAGAAGTAAAACAGAAAAGAACAATAAGGCATAAATAAAGATTGTTATAAAGCCTCTCGGGCTGGCGGCTCCCCCGACCATCCTGTCAAGAGGGCCGTCTGGAATTCTGTTGGTTTCAAATAATAATATGACACTGGAAACTAATAGGATAATACCTAATATTAAATCACGTCTTTTAATCTTCACTCAGTTCATCCTCCCTATATTGGAAACTGCCTTTTGTGTTGGTAATAGAGATAGTATCAGATACCTGGCAACTTTTTATTGTCAGGTATCTGATACTAAGTTAATTCTTAATTTGATGATTAACAAGTTTGTTTACATTACAGCATTTTTCTTATAATATCTTTATAAAATATTATTTTATTCAAAATATTTTTTATATGCTGCTTCTAGTCTACTGGCAACTTCTTTTGCCTGAGCAGTTGCTTCTTCAGGACCCATAAAATCAACACCATAGTTGACAGCAGCCATATCAGCGATGAAATCTTCGTTATTGGCTACTTCTTCAAATTTGGATGCCAGATAATCAACTATTTCTTTGGGGGTTCCTGGGGGAGCAAAGTATGCTCTTTGAGCTCCTGGAGTAATACCAAATTCTGGAATTCCTGCTTCAGTAGGAGTTAATACGCCTTCCTGAATAAATGGAGATTTTCTATCACTTGTATATAAAACTGGAATTGCATCTCCGGAACGCAGCAGTTCGCGCATGTCAGAAACACTGCCGCTGGCTAATTCAATATGTCCTCCTAATAAAGATACACGGGCATTGGCTCCACCGTCATAAGGAACAATCTGGAAATCAAAGCCATACAGGTCATTTAAGGTCATAATAGCAGCTACAGATGGTGTTCTTAATCCTTCAGTACCCCAGGATACTTTACCAGGATTTGCTTTGGCAAATTCTGCTACATCTTCCCAGTTTTTCCAGCCGGTTCCTGGATGGGTAATTACTACTGCATTGTCCAGTACCATATTGCAAATTATTTCAAATTCTTCCCATAATCTTATATTTGTTCCACCAGATAAGAATTGACCGATTAAGTTATCGGTGTTGTGGCCTAAGATGGTATATCCGTCTGGTGTTTCTCTATATGTTTCCATTGCTCCGATTTGACCGGAGGCACCAGGAATGTAGACAGGAACAAGAGGTTGGCCGTCAAGATCTAGATATTTTTCTATAGTTCTGGTCAATAAGTCAGTTCCGCCGCCTGGATTAAAGGGAACAACAGATCTGATAGGGCGTTCCGGGTATGCTGCCATAGATGTTGCGGCAAAAGAAAACACCATTATCATTATTAAACTTAAAACAATTAAATATTTCTTCATTTTATTCTGCTCTCCTTAATACCTTTTATAAATTATTGTGACTTAAATTACTTATTTGACAAATTATGAAAATTAAAATTAGTATTAACTAACAATATTTTATAATTTACTTTCACCCCCCCTCTTGCATCTATTATTACCAGCTGCAATCTGCAGGCAGAATATCTTTTAAGTCTTTGTTATTTCTTAGCTCCATATGATTTACCGCCAAAGATAGCTCTTATTTCAGCAGCTGTTTTGGCTTTGGAGAGGGCGGACATGCGTTCTGTTTCTTCTTTCTGGAGTAATTCCAGGTTTTTGACCACCTGCTCTAATTTGTCTGCAGGGAATTTGCAGGCACCGTTTTCATCCATGTGGATGATTTCTCCCGGGGCTACATCCATACCGCCTACAGAAACCGGAACATTAACAGCATGAACTGCCATATCACCATGGCCTGCAGTTACTCCTGTTAACATGTACTGGAAGCCCATGGGACGGATTTCATCGATATCACGGGATGGGCCATCAGAGACTACTCCCAAACAACCGATAGATTTTAAGGCAGTGGTCATGTTTCCGCCAGAGAGACCTACTTTACCGGCTATTTCAGGCGGGAAGGCTTGTTTGAGTATTAAAATGGTTGGTTGGGGGGATTGTTCTAAGGCATCAATGACATCCATGAAGGACAATTTGGAGTAGTTGGGATCTGGCAGACCAAAGACACAGGTGACTGCATAACCGGCCAGGCGTCCTAATTCAGGGTACATGCAGCGGATGGTCTGATCAGTGTACCAGTTCTGGTTCCAGGGATTGTACAGACCCAGGCATAAGGGGTTTTTCGGGTAAGTGGCAACTACGTTAGTGACTGAAGGGGTGTCATGATTTTTCAGCTTTTCCAATAATTCTCTTTCTTTTGACATTTCTTTTTTCTCTCCTTTTGTTTTTGTTGGTTTTAGGTGAAATCAGACTAATATTTTTTGATATGGATATTAGTCTGATTTTCTATATTATCTTATTTATAAAAACTACAAAAAATATTTATTTATAAACAACTTCAAAAGATTCTAATCCCAAACTTGTTAATCCTTCCAATTCTGCTTTTAATTGTTTTTTTATTTCGCCATACTTGCTAAGAGATTGATCCGCCAGAGGCTGTTTGTTAGCTATTTCAAAACCTCTTAATGCCAGTACCAGCTGGTGACCTGCCGGGAAAGGAAGCTGTCCTGCAAGTCTGACTATTTTCAAGAATGAAGTTTGCACCTTTTTAGCTTCTTCATAATCGCCTTTTTTAAATAATCTGTATATTTCAGCCATTATCTCGGGGATATATCCAGAAGCACCGGTCATGCAACCTTTGGCTCCCATAAAAAGCGCTGGGAGAAACATATCCTCTCTTCCTGTTAACATATTGAAATCATTATCACCAGCACAATCTTTAAAATGTATTAAATCAACCATGCTCCCACTGCTGTCTTTCATTCCCACTATATTAGGGTGTGAAGCCAGGTTATTTACGGTGTCATAAGAAATTGCTTGTGTGAATCCTGGTATATTATAAAGAACTACGGGTAGTTCAATTTTATCTGCAATTATTTCAAAATGCTTTTGAATTTCTGGTTGAGAAATAGGAATATAATATGGGGGACAAATAACAACAGCTTTACAGCCAACATCAGCAGCCTGTTTTGCAAAAGAAATACATTGGTCTGTGCTGGCAGCAGCAACACCGGGAACAACAGGGACTCTATCATCAGCCTGTTCCACTACAATCTCATTCAATCTCATTCTTTGAGCATCATTCATTCTCACAAATTCTCCAAGACTACTATTGGGGAAAATACCATCCACTCCTTTTTCAATTTGAAAATCTACAAATCTTCTTATTTGTTTTTCATTCAACTCCCCATTTTCATCAAAAATTGTCATCATGGCTACATACACGCCTTCAGGCTTAAACATAATCCTTACACTCCTTTTATTTTTTATTGTAATTATGTATTTTATCTCAAATTTTATTTGAATAAAATTAAGATGTTTAGACTATATAATATAACTAAATAGGTGCGAAAAAAGTGATGGAAAGAAACAAATTAAAATAAATAAGCATAACTTAAATCCTTGCTATTAGCTTATAATAAATTTGTTTAGGGAATAATTTGTATGATATTTTTCATGAAATATTTATATTTGTAGGATACCATTTTAAATATTTTTGTGCAATAAGAATAATTTAAACAGGCAATATTTTTTCTCAAAAAAATCAAAAACAATTTAGAAAATAAAAAAGACCAGCATCAGCAAAAATACTATAAAAAGGTATTTAGCCAAAAACTGGTCTTTTTTATTTTCTAAATTGTTATAAAAATTTAAATATTTTTAAATAATAATTATTTCTCTTTAAAGTTTTTATAAATATTTTGTCACTAGATCTCGATTGCCACTCGCAAACATTCAGGACTGGTTGCGGCTACAGAAAAAGCTTCTTCCCATTGTTCTAGAGAAAAAGTGTGAGTTACTAAAGGTTTTAATTCTATTTTCCCTGTTGAAACTAAATAAATAGCAGTTAGCCAATCATAAGGAATCTGTGATATTTCACCTCTAACATCGAGCTCCTTAACAATTATTTTATAAGTATCAACAGGTGCTATTATACCACCCCTTATTCCTCCTCCTGCCCATAAAACTCTACCGCCTTTTCTGGCAATATCCAATGATTCATCTATAGGTTCAGTTGAGCCTGTATTTTCCAAAACTACATCTACACCATTACCATCATTAATTTCTTTTACCCGCTCTCTTATATTTTCTTTTTCTACATTAACAATGTAATCTGCTCCAAGTTTTTCTCCCATTGGTAGTCTGAATGACTCATCTCTTGTTAAACCAGATATCAATATTGGGCCAGCACCTATGGCTTTACATACTTGCAACATTAACAATCCTCTGGCTCCAGGGCCAAGTATAGCTACAGATTCGCCGGCTTTTACATTCATTCTGGAGATTATGCTATGAATAGAACCAGCGGTCGGCTCCATCAGAACAGCCTCTTTCAGGGATATATTCTCTGGCAATTTATGTAATTGGTTTTCTGGCCAAACTGTATATTTTGCAAATCCTCCACCGGTTACAAAATGAGCCCTTCCTTTCATAGGCTCTAAATTGTTACATATGTTGTACCTTCCCTCTCTGCAGGCAGCACAGTGGCCACAATAAAAAGTAACTATCTCGCAAGTAACCCTGTCTCCAGGCTTAAATCTGGTAACATTTTCTCCTATTGCCTTTACAATCCCTGCAATTTCGTGACCCATAACCACATTTGGGGGAGATTTTTTTACCTTATCACCTTTTCCTCCATCCCAATTATGAATATCACTTCCGCATACTCCACAATACTTCACTTCTATCAAAACATCATTTGGTGAATATGGATTATCTCCCAAAGTTGGAACAGGCATATCTTTCAATTTTAATTTGCCGTTTTCATCAGATATCAATCCTGTCATTTTTGCCATTTCTCTTTCTCCTTTTCTATTTTAGTAATATTTCGTCTATTCTAAATTATCATCTAAATTTTTTATACTTCGTATTTTTTTATTTCATTACTGTTAAAATCAATAAAGACAGTTTAATATTATTTCTTTTTATTTAAAATTGTCAGCAGGTATTGCAAAGGCAAAGTATTTATAATGTCTTTTTTTTCCAACCATCCTCGGCGGGCAACAGATATCCCATTTGTTATATTTTTCAAATTTTTTATCTGGTGAGCATCAGTATTAATAGCAAATTTTATATTTAATTTTTTTGCATTTTTTACATTTATATCATTCAAATCCATTCTCTCAGGAGATGAATTTATTTCAAGTACTGTATTGGTATCAGCTGCCAGCTGGATAAGTTTCTGCAGATCCAATTCATAAGGCTCCCGAAATCCAATAATCCGGCCTGTTGGGTGAGCTAAAATATTTACATACGGGTTTTGCATAGCAGCAGAAAGCCTTTTCATGATCTGTTCTTTTTCTTGTTTTAAGCCAGTATGTATTGCTGCAATTACAAGATCCAGTTTTTTTAAAACTTCATCAGGTAAATCTAATGAGCCGTCATTTTTTATATCAACTTCTGCTCCTTTAAGTACAAAAACATCATTTTGTTCATGGTTGATTTTATCAATTTTATAGATTTGCTCTTCTAATCTTTCTTCTTTTAATCCCCCGGCAATTTGAAGGGATTGGGTATGATCAGTAATAGCAATATACTGGTAACCCATCTCTTTGGCAGCGTTTACTATTTCCTCAATTGTATTAACTCCGTCACTATCCATAGAATGAATATGCAAATCACCTTTAATGTCACTAGCATTAATCAGATCTGGTAAATTATTATTCAGACCTGCTTCTAATTCTCCTCTGTCTTCTCTTAATTCCGGCATAATATATGCTAATCCCAATTTATGATAAATATCACTTTCTTCCCTGCCAGCAATTTTTTTATCATCACTTATCTGAAACAACCCGTATTCATTAATCTTAAACCCCTTCCTGACCGCCATTTCCCTAAGTCGTACATTGTGTTCCTTGGAGCCGGTAAAATACTGCAATGCTGCCCCAAAACTCTCAAGCGAAACTACCCTTAAATCAACATGAAGATCTTCTTTTGTTAATATTGCTGATTTGGTTTTCCCTTCAGCTAACACTTCTTTCACATCTGGTAAATTGGTAAAAAATCCTATAATTTTCTCTGGTTCCTCAGAGGCAACTAATATATCTATATCTCCAATTGATTCCTTCTGTCTTCTAAGGCTCCCGGCAATACTTATTTTTTCTATATGACCAAAATTTGTTAATTGTTTAATAATTTTGTCAGCCATTAGCATTGCTGTATTGAGCAGAACCCGCCTCTTTCTTTTTTTATATAACTGGATACCTTTCAGGATATTTTCTTCTGTTTTCTCCCCCATTCCAGGCAGGTTTTGCAGTTTGTGCTCAAGAGCAGCCTGTTCTAGCTTATGAATATTATTTATGCCCATTTTTTCATAAAAAAGTTTTGCTTTTCTAGGGCCAATCTCAGGAACATCCAGCAATTCCAACAGCTCAACAGGTACCACATTTTTTAAATTTTCAAAATACTCTAAATTGCCAGTCTCTATCAGTTCCACGATTTTTTTGGCTATAGCATCACCAATGCCTGGTACTTCTTTTAGCCTTCCTTCTTTATAGATCACTTCTATTTCTTCAGGAAGGTTTTCGATAGTATCAACAATTCTTTCATATGCCCTTATTTTAAATCTGTTTTCATCTTGAATCTTCAGTATTTTTACAATACTTTTAAATATATTTGAAATTTCAGTATTAGTCATCAAAAACTTTCCTTTTATAGATTTAAAAATATTTTTAATATAATATCACAATATAAGAATTAGTGAAAACCTGAACAGGATTAAACTTGTCTATCTTTTACTGCAATGATATTATATTAATTAAATATTAATTATAGGTTGTTACTTTGGCATTTTGGAGGCTTACAATGTCTGAAAATACAGCAATTCCTCTGATTATGGATGAAATTATTGAGAAAATAAAAAATTGTCAAAAATGCCCTCTTTACAAAACCAGACATAATACTGTTCCAGGAGATGGAAAGTATAATAGCCCTGTAATGTTTATCGGAGAAGCCCCTGGCGAGGTTGAAGATTTGCAGGGTAAGCCCTTTGTAGGAAAAGCAGGACAGTTATTTACAAAAATACTACAATCTGTTCAAATCAACAGAGAAGATATTTTTATAACAAATATGCTTAAATGCCGTCCTCCAGGCAATAGAAATCCTTCTAAATCAGAAGTAGATATTTGTATGCCCTACTTAGAAAGCCAGATTGCTTTAATTAATCCTAGAATAATTGTTACTTTGGGTAACATTCCTACTAAATATTTACTAAAATCTAAGGATGGCATTACCAAAGTCCGTGGACAATGGTTTGACTGGATAGGGAAAATAAGAATTTTCCCGATGTTTCATCCCAGCTATCTGCTCAGACATGAAGAGACAACTCCTGGAAGTCCGAAAGAATTAACCTGGCGAGATATCAGAGAACTAAAGAAAGAAATTGATCAGATGGCAGGATGATTTACTGTTTATAAATTTAAGAACTGTAAAAAGGAAATATATTATGAAAGTCAGAGATATTTTATCCGTTATAGATAGATTTTCTCCCTTTATTTTACAGGAAGAATATGATAACAGCGGTGTACAGTATGCTGATCTTAATGAAAATATAAACAAAATACTAATTTGCCTGGATGTTACATCTGAAATAATAGAAGAAGCAGTCAGACAAAATTGCAATACCATTTTATCCCACCATCCCATGTTCTTCCGGCCTCTTACTAAAATTACAAGACAGGAAAATCCAGTAATCTTTCAATTATTATATAATCATATAAACTTGATTTCTGCTCATACAAACTATGATCTGGCTGAAAATGGTTTAAATGATTATGTTGGCAAACTTCTTGGTTTAAAAAAAATTGGCTGTTTGGAAGAATGTAAAGAAAAAACTTTCAAATTAGCCGTATATGTTCCTGAAAAATATCAAGAAAACCTTTTAAATGAACTTTTCTTGGTGGGTGCAGGAAATATCGGTAATTATTCTGAAGTTTCATTTACCATAAAAGGCAAAGGATCCTTTAAACCTATGGAAGGAACTAAACCCTTTATTGGCAAAACCGGAAAAAGAGAACTGGTTCATGAAGTAAAAATTGAAACAATTTTTCGAGAAAGAGATTCAGATAAGATAATTGCTACTATACATAAAAATCATCCTTACGAAGAACCAGCTTATGATATTTATCAATTGACGAACAAGTCAAAATCCGGTATTGGGTTATTTGCCGAATTACCCGCAGAGCAAAATCTGGAAACTATCTGTAAAAAAATTAAAGACAAATTACATATACCCTATTTGAGGGCAATCAAAGCAAATAACCAAAACCAGCAAATTAGAAATATTGCCCTATGTACCGGAGGTGGTGGATCGTTAATAAACAAAGCTATTCAAAAAAAAGCCGATCTCCTGATCACCGGGGACATTAAACATCATGAAGCTCTAACTGCTAAAGAAATGGGCCTAAATATAATTGACGTTGAACACTTTTATACTGAAAAACATTTTGTTCCGGCAATTAAAAAACAGTTAGCAAAATCAGGGATTTCTGAAGACTTATTAGTTGCCAGCGAAGAAATGAAATCACCTTTTCAGCTATTTTAAATGATATTCTTCTTCTTTGGACAATTGATCCCAAGATAAAGTGTCAGCAGTAAAAATCTCAGCATATATTCTATAAAGTTGCCTAGTAGCTTTTTCTAATATCTCCATTTTTAAAATAATACCTTTCATTCTTTCTTCCATAGCTATGTCCTTCTTTCTGCTTGTTCATTTTAAATATTATTTCTAAAAATAAATTAAAAAAGAGATAATTACTTCTCCCGGATAGAAATTTTACTTATAAATGCCCCAGTTGCTACTAAAAATGCAGCAATCCATAATTGAATATCAATGCTGATTTGCAAGTATATTGAACTTATAAAAACTGATAAAATGGGAGTAAAATAAGAGATAGAAACTACAAATAGAATATTTCCACGACGCATAGCCTGATCCCAAAAGGAGTAAGCGAGAAATGTAGGGAAAATGGCCATATAAAGTAGTTCAATGACCGTTCTAATGCTCCATATTGATTCTTCCTGAAAGAATAATCTAAGTGTCAGTAACATTAATCCGGTAAGTAGTAAAAAAACAGGCACTGCTCCTTCTTCGCCTTCGGTAGCCCATTTCCTGGCAAATATTGAATAAAAAGCCCATGATATTGCAGCTATAAAGGCAAAAATATATGGTAAACTATTATTGCTCATATTTTGAATAAATGGTCCAAAAGAAAAGCTATGATAAGGGTTCATTGCAATATATACACCAATAAATCCAAGCATAATACCAGGTATAATCAATAATCGGGCCCTGTTCTTTAAAATTGGTATTGAAAAAAGCAGGGTTAAACCAGGCCAGAGATAATTAATTATACTAATTTCTACAGCTTGTTGCCGACTATTTGACAATCCTATAGCCAGATATAAGGCAGCCATATAAGTTATAAAAAAAATACCACATCCCCACAAATATTTAGAAGATAGGTGAATCATTTTTTTTAATGAATGAAAAGAACATTTTAGTGAATATATCCATGCAAATAATGCACTTAGGGAAAAAACCAGCCCGCCTGCTGTTATTGTACCTAATTGTTCTGTTAAACTTCTGGAAAAGGCAATAGTGCTTCCCCAAAATAAAATTGCCAGAATTCCCAGTAAGGTATTATTTTCTATTGCACCTAGATTCTTTATTGGCATAAATAGCTCCTCTGTTAAAGGTGATCTATTTAAATGTTTTTAAAATGACATTTTCCCGGTAATATTTTCAATTTTTACCTTTAGAATAGTTACCTCGTTAATAGCATCTTCATCGAATTGAATTTCATTCTTTTTATCTGATGAGGTATTTTTATAATAATGTCGTACAATACAGTCAAGTGCTTTTACTTTTTCTATCTTTTCTGTTATAAATTCTACTTTTCCAAAAATAGTTACACTTTTAAATTGCATACCTGTTTTGCACGCAGCTTTTGCTTCTTTTATTTTTACGTCTTCAACTATCCCTATACAAACCTGAGGATTATTTTTTACAATATCTATTTTCAACCCTTCTCTTGCAGAATGCAAATAAATGCTATCATCACAAAACCCAAAATTCATCGGAACAAGATAAGGAAAATCATCTTTACTCATAGCAACATTGCAATAATGTGCCTGACCTATTATTGAATACATTTCACTAGTACTTTTTATTTCTTTTTCTTTCCTTCTCATTTTTTCACTCCCCTCTTGCCCACTGTAGCCATATAGATTACAAACTGTTTTTTACCATCTAAAGATAAAAGACTGTTTACCTCATCATCAAAAAAAACAGAAACAGCACAAACACCACAATTAATACATTCAGCTGATAAATACAGGTTTTGAGCAATATGACCTGCATCCAAAAAAATATACCGATATGCTCTTTCCCCATGTCTCCATTTTACCCTATAAATATCTGCACTCCATATAAAAACTACTGCACTACTGCCTACAAAAGCTTGGTTATTACATATTTTAACCATTTTATTCATGATTTGCTGGTCTTCTTGAATTTTAAGCAAGCTGTGCTCCAGGCTTAAATAACGATATATCCCGGGGGTTAGATTCTTTATCTTATTAATTATTAAATATGTTTCCAGTGGATGTCGTGAACCTGCAGAGGGGACAGTTCTTTTAGTAAAAGTATCAGAGAACACATTTTTCACACCTTGAGTACACCATAACAAATAAGAAAGTTCTGTTAGGGGCATGGGTTTTTCAAGATAATTTCTAATACTTTGTCTTTCATTTATTGCTTCTGATAAATCTTTTTTCGCTATCTTAAAATCTTTTATTCCGGGCAATTCAATCTTTTGAAGATTCCCGGGATAAGGTGATTGCAAAGGAGGTGGCAAAACGCCCCTTTGCTGGTCCGAGCTGTGTATTTCGATTTTTTTTGTTTTTTCTATAAACTCGTCACCGATATTTTTCATGTAATTTCACCTAACTCTTCTGACAAAATATATTAATATACTAAAGAATTATTTTTTCCATTTATATTTGCAAATACCATAATTATTATTTTCCTGATAAGTTTTGAATCAAATTACAAATTTTTTTAGAAAGTATAATCAAATCCAATTTCTATAAATCCACTCCTATTATTATCAGATACAATTGTGTTATTTTCTGGATTAGTATTAACAACTGATTGATTTATTATCCCTGCCTGTATCTTAAAATTTATATTATCTTTAATCTGGTTACTATAATTGGGCATAAAAATGGTTGAATTATCACAAGCATTATAAAAAACAGTCATTCCTATATTGGAAAATTCATCTATTTGATAAGATGCATTCGTAACCAACAACTGGATGTTTTTTTCAATATCATATTGAGCATTATTCATTATTGAGCCAGTAATTTGTGCTAACATTTCAGGGGGAATTGTTAAATATTCTGCTTGCAGGTATAATCGACTACCTGTTTGGAAAAAATAACTATAATCAACTCCCAGCAAAAATGAATAAGATTTTTTTTCATCATGGTAATAGCCTAAAGAACCATAAACTCCATATTTACCCAAATCACCTTTTGCAGTAATACCAAAACGTTGTGTTCCTTTTCCTTTATTTTTAATTTGCTCCTGGATAAAATGAACTGCAACATCAAAATCATTAACTAAAGTTCTCCCTCTGATCCCTATTTTAAAATCTTCCCAATTACTCATAGGTGATACAGTTAAGGATAAGCTGGTATGCCAATTTATCGGATAATACAATTCCAATGCATCCTGATACTTAGCATTATATTCCCTATCCAGGGCTTCTGCACCTAAGGAATAATCAACCGGATTCAACAACGAGCCAAAGGACCAAGATATAGGTTGCCTTCCAACAGTCAAATGAAATTTATCAAAACGATGTTTCCAATATAATTTTTTCCAAAAAAAATCTATCTTGCCTTCTTCCAGGTTTGTATATACATTACCGGCACAACGAATTTCATTATTGCCCCAGCGAGGTAAAAACAGTTCCCAATCAAGATTAGCCTGAGGAATATAAGCAAATTCTGAATCTTGACTGTAATAGCCAGTAATTGAAGTGTTGAATTTACCCCCTATTTCTAAATCAGCTGCTTTTGTTGAAGAAAAAATTAATATGGCATTCAAAAAAATAAATAAAAACAGAATACTTTTAACTATATACTTATTTTTCATATTAATAAATTTATTCTCCTCTAAAAAAAATACCCTTTTTGCCTTTAGATTTAATATTTATTATGACATTTTTTTTATTATATTGAAAGTTAAGTTTTAGTTATTAATAATCAAATTATAAAAGCCTGTTTTATTTTAAAAAAACAGGCTTTTATAATTGTAACAATACTATTTATTAAATTAAAAAATTAAATAAAATAATTATCGAGCAAGATTATTCTTCTTTTGACTCTATTATGATCTCTTCTTCAAATTCTTCCTGATTGCCTTCATCTTCTATTTCAGCAGATAAATTATCCTGCTCCTTCTTAATATATATTTTTCCTTCTCGTATTTCTTTCAAGGCTAATTGCCTGTTATTTTTTACTTCTGCAACCAACAAAGGCTTATATCCTTGATTTAGTTGTTTGGCTCTTTTGGCTACCATCATAGTTAACAAATATTTATTTTCTAAACAGTTATTTTCTTTCAATATATTAAAACTCCCGTCTTTCTATTTTCCTTAATTCTATTATATTATATCATTCTTCAAAAAAATTCAGTTTATAATTTAATTTTACAATTTTCTTTGTAAACCTTTTAACTCTTTTTCCAACCTTTTTATCTGTCTTTTAATCCTATCTCTTTCAGTCTCTCCATCATTTTCAATAATATCATTTTTGGGCAAACTCCGTAAATGACTCTCTAGATCTTTTATCTCTCTTCTCTTATCATCTATTAAGTCCTTAATTGAATAAACATCATCTCTAGAAGGGTTGTAACCTTTTTTCTCATTCTTCTTCACGATCACTTCAATTCTCCTTGATAACATTCTTTAAAGATTAAATATTAATATTTAATAAATTTATTTTTAATGGATTTATTTTAAACCTAAAGGCAACTTGATTATTTAAAATTAAATTATTTTTAATCTGTTTCAACTATTTTTTGAACAAGTTTCCTTATTCCTATTGCTATTTTTGAAATTGTAGGTCCCAGCATATAAGCTGCAGTTGTAGCTATTTTATTTTGCTGATCATAAGCTATATCTTCCACTTTGGTAATTATATGTTTTGCACCCATTTTCTCTAGTAGCCCAGCAGTTTCTTTGTTATTCCCAATAGTTAATTGAGGGCTAAACGGTCCTAATACTTTTGCAGCAAGGACTGGGGCAATGCAAATAAATCCCTGCGGTTTTCCTGCAGAATGCATTGATTCAATTATTTTTTTAACATCCTTGTTTACCTGACAGTTTTCTTGTTTGTAAGCAAAATCACATAAATTTTTTGCAGCACCGAACCCGCCAGGGAAAATTAAACCATCTAACTTTTCCGGTTTTGCTTCAGCCAAATCAGTTATTTCACCTTTTGAAATACGGGCAGATTCAATTAGAACCTTCCTCTTTTCCCTATCTTGAATTTTACCAGCACTGTGATCTATTGTGTGATATTGGTCTATGTTTGGTGCAAAACAGGTGGTATTAATTCCTAATTCATCTAAAAATAACAAAGTTAGCGTTGCTTCATGAACTTCACTGCCATCTTGAGCACCACAACCTGATAAGACAACACCGATATTCTTCACAACTATCGACTCCTTTTTAAAAGATTATTAATACTCATAAAATATTTATAGAATATTTTCCAATATATTATATCTTAAATTAATAAAAAATAAAATAAAAAGGGTATTTAAAAATATTTAATCCAGGATTATTTTATCTATTTTTTAATTCGAAACATAGCTTTATCATACAATATTATATTGTACCTGTTTTCTTGTCCGAATCAAGTTTTTTGTTAATATTAACCTTTCATTAAACTGATAATTTTTAACAATACCGGATTGACTTGTAATTATGGTTAAATTATAATAAATGGAAACTATATCTATTAAATTAGTTTCCATTTTTGGTAATTTTATGAATTTTAAGAATTTCTATTTTTTAAATAAAACATAAAAACATGATTTATTATGGATAAAAATGAAGATTACTCCTGTAAAAAAAGAATATTAGCAATAGCCAGAAAAAACTTTTTTGCTTTTGGTTATTCTAAAGTAACCATGGATGCCTTGGCAATTCAATTGCAAATTAGTAAAAAAACAATCTATCGATTTTTTAAAAGCAAGCAATCATTGCTGGAGTCTGCAATATATGATTTTTTTGCTGAATTTAATGAAAAAATTAATGATATTATTAAAGAAAAAGGTAAGTCTAAAAACAAATTAAACACCCTCAAACTCTTTATTTCCTTGATTCAATCCCAAATATCCCAATTTAATATTCATGCCTTTGAGGACATACGCAAGAATAATCCAAAAGCATGGCAAATAATTATTAAGCTTCGCGAAAAAATGATTAACAATGAATTAAGGGAGTTGCTAAAACAAGGGAAGATAGATGGTCTTGTTCGTGAAGATATTGATATTGATATTCTTGTACTTGTTATTCTTAACGCAGTTCAATATGTAGCTACGCCTGAAATAATTTCCCGGTTTTCTTATTCGACAGAAGAAGTGATAGAAATGATCGCTAAAATCGTGATACTTGGCATACTGACACAGGACAACCAATAAGCAATATAATTATATTATATAGATAATATCAGGTTATTTACAGGAGAGTCTTAAAAATATGAAACAGCTAGCCAGGTTTATTACCAAATACTCAAAAATAATAATTATTTTTATAATATTTATAACTATTCTAGGATTAACCCAGATTAATAATTTAAGAATAGAAGATGATATCACCAAGTATCTGGCAGAAACTGACCCGGAAATTATCTTTTATCAGGAAATAACAGATAAATTTGGTCAGTATGATAAAAATCTTACTCTTATTTCTCTTGAATACCATAAGACTATATTCACACTGGATAACCTGCAGAATTTTAAAACAATTACCGAAAACCTGCAACATTCTGAATATATTATTTCTGTTGATTCCTTTTTAAATATGCCTAAAATAATTGGCACTGACTATGGTATTGAAGTAAAAGAGTTTGTTGAATTATTCCCGGAAACCGAAGAGGATGTTTTGCAGCTAAAAGCAGATGCTTTGAGAGATGATTTAATTAAAGAAAATTATCTGTCAGCTGATGGCAGGGTTGCTTTAATAATGATAGAGTCTCCTGATAATGTAAATGGTTCATATCTGAGAGATGATTTAGAGAATATTCTAAATGAACACAAGGAAAATATAGTAAGAATTGAATATTTCGGACTCCCGATTATGGAAGTGCAAATTACAGAAATGGCTTTAAATAATATGTCCTTAGCTATCACAGCAGCAATAGTGATAATTGCCATTCTTTATTATTGTTTTAGAAGTCTACAAGGTACTTTTTTACCTATTTTAATTGCCCTATTGACCTCTTTCTGGATTTTAAGTCTGGTGGCCTCTTCAGGCAAAACAGTGACAATTATTATTTCAGTTATACCTGTTTTGATGCTTGCTCTGGTAACCGCATATGGAATTCATTTTATTAATCGTTATTACGAAGAGAGAAATAAACTTTCTGCCCAGGATGCTATTGAAAACACTATTGAATTTATTTCTATTCCAATTTTCATGAGTGCCTTAACTACTATGGCGGGGTTTTCATCACTTATTACAGCGGTCGTAAGACCAATGACCGAATTTGGCATTTTTACTACCATTGGTATCTTTCTTTCTTTTCTTTTGATCATTTTCCTGCTAGGAGCCATCTTTAGCATTTTTGCTCCAAAAAAAATACCAAAAAATTTTTCTTCCCATGCAGATGATATGGTAAGCAAAATTTTAAAAAAAATTACTCTCCTGGTTTTAAATAAAAAAGGAACTATAGTAACTTTAACTCTTATTATCCTTGTTTTTTCTATTATTTCTTCTAGTCTGGTAAAAACCGATTCTACCATTGAAAGCAGGTTGGGAACAAATAATCCAATAACCAAATCCATGGAATATTTTAAAGATAAATTCGGTGGAGTCGATTTTCTTTATGTATATCTGGAAACAACAGATAATGCAAAACATCCATATGTCTTGAGAAGTATTGATAAAATACAAAATTTTGCTAAAAGACTACCTTCTCTTTCCCAGCCATCCTCTGTTGCTATTTTTATCAGACAATTAAATAATGCCATGGAAAACAGAGAAATTATCCCTTCAAATCCTGATAAAATAGATAATCTCTGGTTCTTTGCTGAAAATAATGAATATATTAATTCTATGCTTGCCAATAATAATAAGGATACTATATTACAGATTCGATCAAAAGAAATGGTTTCTACAGATACCGAACAATCAATTCAGGAATTAGAAAACTTCATCCAGCAAATTCCAAAGAAAATCCAGGTAGTTGATATAAGTCAATTATCCCTGACTGAGAAACAATATTATTATCCATATATCACCCAGGAAATTATCGACTCCTGGCAGGCAAATGGACTGGAGTTAAACAAATCACAATTGGAAGAATTAAAGATAGAGCTTAATAGCATTGCAGCTCTTGCTGAAAATTTTTTTATTCAAAAAGATGAATATTTTATAAAAGAAATAATTACCCTATCATCTTTAGAATTAGAGGATTTTGGAATAACTGCTACAGAAATTGAACCTGCTATCAGCAATTATCTACAATCGGCTTTGGATGATTCACTCTTTATAGAAAAAATAATTGAGCAAATGGATATTTCCGAATACGATGCTGAATACCTGAAAGATATTGTTAACACCTCTATTACTATTGCTACCCAACGTAAAAAGGTTGAATATGCAAAGGATCAAATGTTGAGCAAATTTAATCTAAATCTTAATCAGGAAAACTCCAACTATCTCTGGTACCTCCTTGATGACTATGCTTGTATCCCTGACCAGGATGGAGATATATGTTTTTCCTTCAGGCTTACCGGTATTCCAGTAATTACTAGTGAAGTGAATAAAAGTATTTATGATGGGCAGGTTAAAAGTATGTTTGCAGCATTTTTGATAGTATTTATATTGTTGATTATCCAGTTCCAGTCCTTATTGATTGGAATTATTTCTATAATACCAATCCTTTTAACTATTGTAACCGCTTTTGGCATAATGGGTATAACAAGGATTTCCCTGAATATTGGCACAATGATGGTAGCTAGTATAGCTATAGGAGCTGGAATTGATTACACTATCCATTTTATTACCCGCTATAAACAGGAATTTATAAAAAAACCTGACCCTGTTGAAGTAACGACAATCACCTTGACCGGTTCCGGGCGTGCTATATTTTTTAATTCATTATCCGTAGCTGCCGGGTGTTTTGTGCTGGCTTTTTCAGAGATTAAGATGATTTCTGAATTTGCTATCCTGATAGGCAGTGTAATGCTGATTAGCGTCATTTATACTTTATTATTATTACCAATTTTGCTGTTTTTTCTTAAATTTAAAAAATTAAAAAGATAAGTTATATCAATTATGATTTTAATCTGCTTTGAGGGCAAGAAAATAATGAAAAATGGCTCTCCTGCCCTCTATCAATAAAGATTTTTACCAATATAATTTAACTGAGATCTTTTCCAATTGTGAATCCTTTGCCTATGTATTTACCCAGGGCAAAATATTCGCTTATCACCGGAATAGACATAATTGGATCAAGTTTTTCACCAACTATATTGTCTTCTTTATCCAGCAGGCTTTCTTCTATTTTTACATCTAACACTTCTCCTATAAATTGAACATGGGAACCTAATTCAATTTGATTTATAACTTTACACTCTACTACTATTGGAAATTCTTTTCCATATGGAGCATCAACAAGATCACTTTTAATAGGAGTAATCTCAGTATCTTCAAATTTATTATAATTTGCTCCGGAAACAATCCCGTAATAATCTGCTTCTTTGGTTTGGTCACTAAAAGGTATATTTACTGTAAATGCTTTTTTGGAATTGATACCATTATATGAATACCTGTTTTTTCTCAAAGATATATTTATACAAGGGGGTTCAGAACAACAGATCCCTCCCCAGGCACAAGTCATTAAATTTGGTTTATTTTTCTCATCATAACTCCCAACTAGCAAAACAGGCACAGCCCCTAAAAATGTTTTAGGACCAATTGATTTTTTCATATTTTTCTCCTTTTTATTGTTAAATTATTTCTTTTAAGAAAGTATCTTCATTAAAGCAGGCATGCAAAAATTCTATTTACAATTACTTACAATTTTAGCAAATTAATTCTATTTATTCTACACCATTTCTTCCACTTATGTTATAATCTTAATTGTGTTTGCATTCCATGAATTAAATATTACCACTAAAAGGAGTCCTGTTTTTGGAAAATAATAAAGATATTCATCATCTTTCTTTGGAAGATAAAGATATTTATTTAATAGGAACAGCACATGTTTCAAAAGTAAGTGCTGAAACTGTAAAAAATTTTATTCAGGAAGAGCTTCCTGACTCAGTTTGTGTTGAATTATGCCCGTCTCGCTTTCAGTCTATTACCAACCCTGATAAGTGGAAAGAGATGGATATAATTACCATCATTAAACAAAAAAAATCTCTGCTTTTGCTGGTTAATTTAATTTTATCAGCTTTCCAAAAAAGACTAGCCCGTCAGCTGGGAATCAATCCGGGACAGGAAATGATCCAGGCAATTCAATCTGCTCAAGAAAACAATATTGAGCTGGTCCTTGCTGACAGGGATATACAGATAACCTTTACCAGGATTTGGCGAAAATTAAGTTTTTTTGGCAAGATAAAATTGTTTTTTATGTTATTATTGAGCATGTTCAATAAGGAAGATATCTCAGAAGAAGAAATTGAAAAGCTTAAATCTGAAGATATGTTAACTGCTGCTTTGCAGGAAATGGCAACCTCTTTTCCGAAGCTAAAAAGTACTTTAATTGATGAAAGAGATCAGTATCTGGCAGAAAAAATTAAGAATGCTCCCGGTAAAAAAATTGTAGCTGTGGTTGGTGCCGGACATGTGCCTGGAATTAAAAAGGAAATTTATAAAAATCATAATTTACATGATTTAAACTATGTCCCCAAAGGTCCAAATTGGACAAAATGGATTTTATGGGGAATCCCAATTATAATTGTTTCTATTATCATTCAAACATTTATCATGTCTCCTCCCAACGGATTTAATCAGATATTTCAATGGCTTCTTTGGAATGGCACTCTTGCTGCGCTGGGAACTTTTATTGCAGCTGCCCATCCTCTCTCTATTCTAACTGCTTTTATAGCAGCCCCAATTACTTCTTTAAACCCTTTGTTGGCCGCAGGCTGGTTTGCCGGAATAGCCGAAGCGTTTATCAGAAAACCCAAAGTTGATGATTTCGAAAAATTGGGAGACATAACTACTTTCAAAGATTTTTTTCAAAACCGTGTTACAAAAATACTTTTAATAGTAGCTTTGGCAAATCTTGGTAGCTCTTTGGGCACCTTTATTGGTGGCGCAAAAGTAATTCAAATTTTCCTGAATACTATTGCATCTTAATTATAGGAATAATCGTATCGAAGTTAAATCTTTTATTATAATAATTTTATTGATTAAGTTTTACTATGAAAAAAAATTCTCTCTATAATTCTAATGAAAATATTAAGAAAGATATATATTCCAAAAATATAAAAGCAATTCTTATTCTTATTTTTTCATCTTTCTTGACTGCATTAATAGGATTACTTGTTAAAAAAGTAAACAACCTTCCGGTGATGGAACTGGTTTTTTTTAGAAACCTGGGAATGATGATTTTTGCTCCAATACTATTGATTAAAAATAAAATACCTATTTTTGGCAGTAATAAAAAGTTTCTGATTTTGAGAGGATTGACTGGTTTTATATCTATTTCTTCAATGTATTTTGCTTATACCAATATGCTGCTGGCAAATGCTATCACCATAAAACAATTATTTCCCATTTTTGTTATCATATTATCTTTCTTTTTCTTAAAAGAGAGATTACTAAAAATACAGATTCCTTTGATTTTGTTAGCTTTCTTAGGGGTAGTACTAATCATCAAGCCAGCTATGCAGTCAAACTTACTCCCTTCTTTTATTGCTCTAAATGGAGCTTTCTTTTTCGCAATTACTCAGGTTATTCTCCGTCATTTGCGCTCAACCGACCATTCATTAGTCATTATCGGTTATCTTGCTTACATATCTGGCCTTCTTGGTCTGTCGACAACCTTGATACAAAAAACATTTGTTTTTCCTGATTTAAAAAATTTTATTATATTACTGATAATAGCAATACTATGTTTAATTTCATCTTATGGTTTCGCCAGGGCATATGGAATGGCACATGCAGGTTTTCTTTCTTTCTATATGTATTCTGAGATCATTTTCGCAACCATACTGGGAATATTTTTTCTGCAGGAATTTCCAGATTTGTACAGTATTATGGGTACTCTTTTAATAATGATTTCCGGCATTGCTAATTTTAGAATTAAAACAAAATATGAAGAACAATATCATTTAGAATAAGCAAAAATACTGGAAACCATTTTAAAGGCTCCCAGTATTTTTTACCTGAATATTCTCCTTATATATCATAATTCTCAATTTTCAAAATTAATCATTTTTCATCCTTTGCTAAAATATACTTTATTGATCTATTCTATCGTAATTTCTTTAGGCTTTTTTTCTGGTTTTTTAGGCAAGATGATTTCCAGTATTCCATTTCTAAAAATTGCTTTTATTTTTTCCTGGTCAATTTCTGCCGGCAAGGAAATTGTTCTGGAATATGTACCATAAGCCCTTTCACAGCAATAATAATCTTCTTTTTTAGTTTCTTTATCTTTTTCTATTTCTCCCTGTACGGTCAAATTATTATCACTTACTGAAATTTTAACATCTTTCTTCTCTACTCCAGGCAATTCTATTCTGGCTACCAGTTTATCTTTTTTGTCAACTAAATCTGTAGCAGGAGCTCATATGCCGCCTTCATCCCATCTTCTTCTTTTGTTTCCGCCTGGCCTGTTCATATTATCAAAAAAATCATCAAAAAAACTTCTCATTAAACTATCTTTTGGTTCCCAGCGAATCAAATCCATAATAAAACCTCCTTCACTTTTTTTAATATTTTAAACAAAATAATCAAGTAACATGCGTAAAGAATTTTTTATCATATCTATGTCACTTTCAGAAAAGTATTCCTTTAAATCTTTTTCCAGCTGTTGCCGGTTTTTCTTTATCTCTTCTTTAATTTCTCTACCTCTATGAGACAGAGTTACCGCAACTGAACGCCTGTCATGTTTGCTGGTTTTTCGGATAAAGTAGCCTTTTTTAACTAAATTATCTATTACTCTACTGCTTCTGGAAGGAGACAGTTCCATTATTTCCGCCATCTCCTGACATGTCATTTCGTGTCCGTTTTGTTGAGCCATAATACCGCGATATTCAGCAATAGACAAATTGCAAATCATCCGCATATGCTCCTCGTCAAGCATCCTGTTTAATTTTAATTTTACAATTAAATTTAATAGGTTATCCGACATAAACCACCTTATTTGTCATTAACATAATATGCTATTAGCATATTATATATAACTATAATTATACCTTAAATAAATTATATGTCAATATTCTTTAATTATAATTTTTTGATTTCCTGTATTTTCGAATAAGTGTATTAGTAGAACTGTCGTGTTTTAATTCAACTATTTTTTGTTGACTTATTTCTGGCAATATATTTTCTGCCAATTTCTTACCTAATTCTACGCCCCATTGATCAAAAGAATTAATTTTCCAAATAATTCCCTGAGTAAACACTGCGTGCTCGTACATAGATATTAGCTTTCCCAAGTTTTCAGGGGTCAGCTTGTTAATAAGAATAGTACTTGATGGCCTATTTCCTTCAAAAACTTTATAAGGAATTAAATTATCACTTGCACCTTCCTGTCGGACTTCTTCCTCTGTTTTCCCGAAAGCAAGGGCTTCCGCTTGAGCAAAAACATTAGCCATCAGTATGTCATGATGATTCCCAACCAGGTTAAGAGGCTCAAGAAAGGCAATAAAATCACAGGGAATTAATTTTGTTCCCTGGTGAATTAGCTGGTAAAATGAATGCTGCCCGTTAGTTCCTGGTTCACCCCAATAAATTGGGCCTGTTTGATAAGATACTCTTTTCCCGCTTTTGTCAACATATTTTCCATTGCTTTCCATGGTTAGTTGCTGTAAATATGCTGGAAAGCGCTTTAAATACTGTTCATAAGGCAAAACAGCTAGTGTTTCTGCAGAAAAGAAATTATTGTACCAGATACCTAAAAGCCCCATCAGCAGTGGTATATTTTTTTGGAAAGGTTTCTCCTCAAAGTGTTTATCCATTTGCCGAAAACCATCAAGCATAGACTTAAAATTATCCGGGCCTATCGCTATCATAGTTGATAACCCGATGGCAGAACATAAAGAATAGCGACCACCTACCCAATCCCAAAATTCAAATACATTTTCCGGGTTAATACCGAATTTTTTCACCAGAGAATAGTTAGTGGATACTGCGACAAAGTGACTGGCAATTGCATCTTCGCTTTTTAAAGAGTCAAGAACCCAGTTTCTTGCTGTTCTGGCATTAGTCATAGTTTCCTGAGTAGTAAAACTTTTTGAAGAAACAATAAATAAAGTTTCTTCAGGATTCAGATCCAAAACAGATTCTGCAAAATCCGTTCCATCAATATTGGAAATAAAGCGGAAGGTCAGGTCTCGCTTGCTGTAATAGCGTAAAGCATCATAAACCATTGCCGGCCCTAAATCAGAACCTCCTATTCCAATATTAATAATATTTTTAATTGGCTTTCCTGTATATCCTTTCCATTGATATGATCTCAATTTATTGGCAATAACAACCATTCTGCTAAGAACTTCATGTATCTTAGGGACAACATTCTCTCCGTCAACAAAAATTATTTTTCCTTCCGGCGCACGCAAGGCAACATGTAAAACAGCACGATTTTCGGTAAAATTAATTTTAACCCCATGAAACATTGCTTCAATGGATTTCTTTAATCCAGCCTCTTCTGCCAAACTTAAAAGCAATTCGATAGTTTCATAATCTATTCTATGTTTGGAAAAATCAAAGTAAATACCAATATCTTCAGTGCTCATTTTTTCTGTCCTGGCAGGATCCTGCAAGAAAAGTGTCCGCAAATGCTGTTTTTTCATCTTTTCAGAATTATCTTTTAAAAGTTCCCATGTGCTGTATATATAACTCGGGTCATTTTTGTCTTTCATAATTTTACTCCTCCTATCTTCCTGTTCTATCTCAAATTATTATTTATAATTACATTAGTTGATAAAATTAAAGAATACCTGATTTTTAATAATTCTAAACGACTTTCACAGTGAAAAGCAAATGTCATTTTAATATAAAATAAGAAAACTTGGTCTTTTTCATCTGAATTCCTGAGAGTAAACTATTGACGCGAACATATGTTTTCTTTATAATGATATTAACAAAATACTTATTAATAAAGGTAAAAAACATGTCTTCTAACAAAGACGATTTAACAAAAAAACAAAAAAATGCACTAAACCTTATTAAGTCCAGCATTGAGGAAACAGGTTATCCGCCAACAGTACGGGAATTATGCGCAAAAATAGGTGTTCGATCCTCTGCCACTGCTTTTAAATATCTGACTATACTGGAAAAAAAAGGATATCTTAAAAGAGAAAAAGAAAAAAACAGAGCGCTTAAATTAGCACCACAAGTTCGCAAACTTCCCTTAATAGGGAAAGTTCCTGCGGGAAACCCATTACTGGCATTACAGGAATACAGCCAGATAATCCCTGTCCCGGAAGAATTAGCTGGAAATGAAGGAAGCTTTTTGGTTAAAGTGGAGGGAGACAGCATGACTGGTGACCATATCCTTGATGGTGATTATGTAATGGTACAACCGCAAAATAGTGCTGATAATGGAGATATAGTTATTGCTCTTGTCAACCAGGAAGAGGTGACAGTAAAAAGATTATTAAAAAAAGAAGGGAAGATTATGCTTATGCCTTCAAACCCTCTTTATAATCCTATTATTGTTAAAGAAGCTGCTATATTGGGAAAAGTTATTGGCGTTATTCGCAGATTCAACGGGAGGAAATGAAATATTATGCTCTATATTGGCACATCAGGATTCAGCTACCAAGACTGGATTGGTTATTTTTATCCTGAAACTGTTAAAAAGGGTGATATGCTCTCCCTTTATGCTAAACATTTTAACTCAGTAGAGATTAATGCGTCTTATTACCGCATTCCTCCTGCTGCTGTCTATTACCAGCTACAAAGTAAAGTTCCTGAAAATTTTAAATTTGCAGTAAAGGCTAATCAGGAAATGACGCACTCTAGAAAAGAGAATCAGTCTGTCTTTCAAGAGTTTAAAGCTTCCTTAAAGCCACTTCTTGATAGTGATAAACTGGGTTGCGTCCTGGCTCAATTCCCCTTCTCTTTTCACTATAACAGGGAAAATATAAGTTATCTTGGTTATTTTAAAGGCCTTACAAATCCCCTGCCTTTAGTGATTGAATTCCGTAATATTGGCTGGATAAGAGAAGAAGTTTTTGAGTTTCTCCGAGAAAACCAGATAGGGATTTGTGCAGTAGACCAGCCAGATTTAAAAGGATTGCTGCCTCCTATAACTAAAACAACTTCCGATTTAGGTTATATCCGCTTTCATGGCCGTAACAAAGAAAATTGGTGGCAGCACGAGCAAGCCTACCAGCGCTACGATTATCTTTACACTGAAAATGAATTGAAAGAATGGATCCCTAAAATTAAAGAAATTAAGAACCAAACAACAGACCAGTATATTTTTATGAATAACCATTATCGGGGCAAGGCTGCTAAAAATGCTTTACTGATTAAAGAATTACTCTGTCAGCAATTCTCATCTGACGAAGAAAAAAAAGATTTTTAAAAACAAACCAGGACTAAAATAAATATGTCCTGATATTTTTTTATCCTCTAGGGCGAACATATGTTTATAATGAAAGAAGGGAAAGAAATGAGTTTTGTTCATTTACATACACATTCTCAATACAGTTTTCAGGATGGGTTAAACAATATTGATCAGATTATTAACAAGGTATCTTCATTAAAAATGAGAGCTATTGCCCTGACTGATCATGACGGTCTTTACGGTATAATTGAATTTTATAAAAAATCTTTAGCTGCAGGCATAAAACCTATTATAGGGTGTGAAATACGTATTAAAAGTGAACTACTGACACCCTCTCAACCGGTGCATCTAATATTGTTAGCTAAAAATAATATTGGTTATCAGAATTTATGTCGGCTTATCACAAAAGCTCATTTATCTAATTTTCAAAGCATACCGGCTGTTAACATCGAAGATCTGGAAAATCACTGTGAAGGTTTAATAGCTTTGTCTGGCTGTCTACAAGGAGAAATATCTACACTTCTTATTAGAAAAGAATATCAGAAAGCAGAATCAGCTGCTTCCCGGTATAAAAAAATAATGGGTCCCGATAATTTCTATCTGGAAATTTCTGCGCATGGCCTGGAACAAGAAAAAAATATTAGCAAATATCTATTAGATTTAGGAGAAAAATTATCTATTCCTGCTGTAATTACCAACAATGTGCATTATATGGAAAAAAAACAAGCTCCTTTCCAAAAAATAGTTAACAATATTGCTCTGCAAGGGACCAGGAAACGCTTTCACTATGAAGCATTACCCAATAATCAATATTACCTTAAATCTCAACAGGAAATGAAAGAAATTTTTCCTTATTTATCTGAAGGGTTTAAAAATACAGAGAAAATTGCTGATATTTGTAATGTAAATTTGGAATTAGGAAAAATTAAATTACCCTCCTATGATGCTCCTGACTCTTATTCTGCCTCAGAATATCTGGAAAAATTATGTCTTGAAGGATTAAGAAAATACTACCCTGACCCTTCCAGCCAGGCTTTTTATCGTATGAAATATGAATTACAGGTAATTAATCAAATGGGTTTCCCCGGTTATTTTCTAATTGTCAGGGACATAGTCCAGTATGCCAAACAAAATAATATCCCTGTAGGACCAGGTAAAGGTTCTGCTGCCGGCAGTCTGGTTTCTTTTTTGCTCAACATTACTGAAGTGGATCCTTTAAAATATAAACTTTTTTTTGAACGATTTCTAAACCCGCAAAGAATTGATTTGCCGGATATAGATATTGATTTTGGACAAATAGGAAGAAGCAAAGTTATTCAATATATCTTTCGAAAATTCGGACAACAAAAAGTAACCCACGTTTGCGCTGTCAATACCTATGCCGCACGCTCTGCTGTTAGAGATGTAGGTCGAGTCCTGGGTTTTCCTTATCAGGAATTAAATAAAATTGCTAAAATGATGCCTTATTTTTCTTCTCCAGGGGTCATTAAATCATCATTACGACATTTGCCTGAACTAAAAAAACTCCCTTCTCAAAAAGAGCCATTGCGATCTTTGTTTTCTTATGCTCAATTTCTGGAAGGCAAACCTCGTCATCTCGCAATTCATGCCTCGGCCATAATAATTTCAAATCAGCCACTGGTTAATTTTGTACCTTTGGAATTAAGTCCAGAGGGAGAAATTATCAGTCAGTATGAAAAAGAAGGCATTAAAGATATGGGTTTGCTAAAAATTGATATTCTGGGCTCCAGAAGTCTGACAGTAATACAAAAAACATTACAAAGTCTTGTCAGTAAAAATATAAAGATAGATATAAAAAAAATACCCTTTAATGACCCGTCAACTTTTTATGCTTTGAAAAAAGGGAAAACCCTGGGTATTTTCCAACTTGAAAGTTCAGGTATGGCTTCTTTACTAAAACAGCTCTCCCCTTCCTGTGTGGAAGATTTGATTGCTGCTCTTTCACTTTACCGACCAGGTCCTTTGGATAGCGGAATGACTAAACAGTACTTAGAAAGAAAACAGGGGCGTGCAAGTATTGTCTACCCACATTCCAGATTAAAGGCAATACTTAAAGACACCTATGGGGTTATTCTTTATCAGGAGCAAGTCATTCAAACCGTCTCTTCTTTCGCTGGTCTAAATCCCGGAGAAGCTGATCTTTTTAGGCGAGCCATGAGCTCCAGATCTCCAATCATCATGGAAGAGCAACGATCCATTTTTCTCCATAAGGCTTCTCAACAAGGCTTTAATAAAAAAGAAGCTGAAGAAATTTTTAATCTGATTGCCAAATTTGCTTATTATGGATTCAATAAAGCACATAGCACTTCTTATGCTTTACTTTCTTACTTAACATGCTATCTGAAAGTACATTTCCCGGCACATTATCTAGCTGCGCTGCTTACTTACGGGATGGGCTACTATGATAATGATCGCTATTTGCAGGAGGCACGTCGTTTTCGGGTACCTGTTTTGCTGCCCGATATCAATAAAAGCCAGTTGGGGTTTTCGGTGGAAGATCGGTCTATCAGAATAGGTCTTTTTAAAGTTAAAGAAATGGGTATAAAGCAGGCTGAGTCTATTTTAAAGATTAGAAATGAAAAAGGGAGATTTTCCTCTCTTTATGATTTTTGTATCAAAACAAACTCTCTTAGAATATCAAAAACTGTTGTGGAAAATATGATTAAAATAGGAGCTTTCGACTATGTCGAGCATTCCAGATCTGTTTTGCTAAATATATTACCTCTTATCTATAAAAAAATTGAAAAGGAGAAAAACGCATGTCAACACTTTTAAAAAATGAAACAAATACTAACAGTATAGAACTTTTACTTGCACAGGGAATACCTGATTATAATTTTTCACTTCCTGAACTTTTAAAGATGGAAAAAGATATTCTGGGCATCTATGCCAGTGCCCATCCTCTTTCTGTTTATCGTAAAATGTTACCAGGTAAAATAACAGGCAGGTATCTTGATATCAGAAGTTCTTATATAGAGCAGCTAAATCCAGGTCAATCTGTTCAAATTGCTGGATTGCTGGTGCAGGTTCGCAGGCAATTCACTAAAAATAACAAAATAATGGCTTTTTTGCTCTTAGAAGATGAACTTGGATTATTCGAGGCAATAGCTTTTCCCGAAACCTTTTGTGAATATTTTTCTTTACTTAAAAAAGATGCTTTGCTCCTTTTGAAAGGCAATATCAGCAATCAAGACAGGGAAGAAAAAATAATTATCCAGGAAATAAGCGACATTTGTTCCTTATCAAAATAAAATAAGATATAATTAAATGCAAGAAAGGATAATTATAAATGTCTACTCAAAATAAACGTTCTATAATTCATCTTGACCTGGATGCCTTTTTTGCTTCTGTTGAACAAAGAGACAATCCTATATATCGGGACAAGCCCCTTATCGTAGGGGGCATCAGAAAAGAAAACGGCGAATTATCCAGGAGAGGAGTGGTATGCGCAGCCTCTTATCAGGCTAGAAAATATGGCGTTCATTCTGGCATGCCTATATGGGAAGCAAAACAAAAATGCCCTCATGCTATTTTTGCACCAACCCGTATTAAATATTATCAGCTTGCTTCTCATGATTTTTTTAGCATATGCAGCGAATATACTCCTTTTATCGAACCCATAAGCATCGATGAAGCTTTTCTTGATGTGACTAGCTGTCAATCTCTCTTTGGGGCGGTAGAGGATATCGCCCGTAAAATTAAAAATAGAGTAATGAATGAACTGCAATTGCCTGTTTCGGTAGGAATTGCCTCTAACAAATTTCTGGCAAAAATTGCTACAAATCTAGGGAAACCAAATGGTTTTTTTGTTATTTCAGACGAAAATACAGCCGAAATATTGTCATCACTATCTATAACTGATTTATGGGGAATTGGTCACAAAACCGCTGAAAGGCTTAATCGTGCTGGAATTTTTACTATTAAACAACTTTCTCAGATGCCTGATGTTATTCTGCAGAGCATATTGGGTGATCATGGGGCTAAAATAAAGCAGTTAGCCCAAGGCATAGATGACAGCCCTGTTTGCGCTACCGAAGAAAGTAAATCAATCGGCAGGGAAATTACTTTTTCTGAAAACATAGTAGATAAAGAAAGTTTGGCAAAAATACTGCTGGGGTTAAGTCAACACATTGGCTATAATGCCCGAAAAAAGGGATATTGGGGGAAGACAATCACTTTAAAAGTGCGTTTCTATAATTTCCAGACCATCCAAAAATCGATTACATTTCAACAACCAACAAATCTTGATGACTATATCTTCCAAAAAGCCAAAGAATTACTGCAGTTAATCACAATCAAGCCGCCAGGAATCAGACTAATAGGAATAAAGCTTTCTTCTTTATATAACAGCAAACAACCTCAGCAGCTGAGTTTTACTAATAACCAAAAACAGGAAGAAAAGTGGAATGCATTAATAGAATCAGTAGACAAGATAAGAGAAAAATATGGAAACTATTATATCCAAAGAGCTGCTTTATTAAAAGAAAAAAACAGACATGAAAATAAATATTAAAATTCTAATTCAATACCGATGGGACAATGGTCAGAACCCTCTACATCAGATTGGATAAAAGCAGATTTTAAATTATTTTTCAGATTCTCACTGATATAAAAATAATCAATTCTCCATCCCACATTTCTTTCTCTGGCTTTTGTTTTGTAATCCCACCAGCTATAATGTCCCGGTTCGTTGTTAAAATGGCGAAAAGTGTCTATAAAGCCCAATTTAAGAAGACGATCAATCCACTCTCTCTCGATTGGTAGAAATCCTGAAACCTTTTCATTTTCTTTAGGCCTGGCCAGGTCAATTTCCTGATGTGCGGTATTCACATCTCCACAAATAATTATTTTTTTATCTTGTCTCAATAAATCGTCCATTTTTTTCAAAAATGTTTCATAATAGTCCATTTTGAATTTTAATCTTTCTTTGGATGCTTTCCCATTAGGGAAATAGACATTAAATAAAGTGAATTCACTATATTCTGCCTGAATCAACCTACCTTCAGTATCAAATCTAGGCAAACCAAGCTGATAATCTACATTAATAGGTTTTATCTTGCTCCATATAGCGGTACCACTATATCCCTTTCTTTCTGCTTGAGCAAAATAACTATCATAATCGGGAATATCAATTAATTTGTCAGGCAATTGCTCCTTGTGAGATTTTGTTTCCTGAATGCAGTAAATATCAGCCTGTTCCTGGTTCAACCACTCTAAATAATTTTTTTTATAAATTGCTCTTAATCCATTTACATTCCATGAGAGTATTTTCATTATTACAACCTTTCCTGTTTTAACTATTTTTGTTAAAAATTAACCATCTGTCTATATCATTAATAGTGTTTTAATTATTGCTAATGTGCTAAATGAATGTTTTTCTTCAATATTAATAAGGGTTATTTTGGTTTTATTTCCGCCCCTATTGGCTTACCGGTTTTTTTATCTATAAATAATTTAATTTTTTTATTTATGAAAACATAATTTTTCTTGCTGATATTTTTTTGCTGATCTTTTGAAGATATATTGAATTTGCATTTACCTTTGCAGTTGCACTTTATATGCTCGTTGTCCTTTGAACAAATGCTGATATGGAGTTTTTTTACAGAAATATCATACTTGTTTTCTATTATAGAAGGGACGCTTTGAGCTATTATTTTTTGCATTACCTTATTAAATGCGTTTTCTCCAATTTTTTTTCTAAAAGCAGAAAATGTAGAATGAGCAGGCGTTTTTAAAAAATTATTAAATCCACACAATAAACAGTATTTAGTATTAAAGCGTAATTTTTCCGCTAAATCCCGATTAGACTTTACTTCCCCCAGGTAAAGCAAGAATTGGGCTTTAAAAAGAGCAATAGGAGTATATAGCAAATCTTTTTTGCTGTAAGAAATATCTTCATCTTTAAGAATAGAATTAATACCAGACCAATCAATGGCATCATAAATTAATTTAAGCGGATCATCTTTTTTAATCTTTTTGTAAGCTTCGTAAGTAGAAAATGAAAACTGTTGTTTTTCCTTTTTCTCCATCAAGGCAATTTTCCATAAAATCCTAGAATATACATCCTTAATTTTAACAAATAAAACTAATATCTTCTATTTCTATTTCTTATGAAAGTTGGTATATCTAAATCTTCTTCATTTTTATATTTCTTTGAAATACCTTCATCCTCAAGCTTAAAGGGAATTTCTTTTTCCAGTACTTTTTCTTCTTCTAAAGGAGAATCTTTTCTGTTGTTCTTTTCTGTTCTTAAATTCCCCTGGTATCGATTACTGATAAAATCTCTTTCATCAACCCTATTCTCTTCTTTCTCAATTCTGTCTTGGATTGTTTCAGTTTCAATATTATTTTGAGAATCATTTTCATTCTTTTCACATTTAGTGGCAATTACAGTAACTCTTATTTCATCCTGCATTTTTTCAGATATAATTGCGCCAAAAACAACATTAGCTTCATTTCCAGCGGATTTAGATACTAAATCAACGATTTGATTAATTTCATAAAGGCTCATATCCAGACCTCCGGTAACATTCACCAGAATTGAATTGGATCCTTTAATAGATACCTCTAACAGCGGGCTTGAGATAGCTGCTTCAGCTGCAGTTGTTCCTTTATTATTGCCTCTGCCTACACCTATTCCAACCAGTGCTAATCCGGCATCTTTAATAACTGCTCGAACATCTGCCAGATCAAGATTAATCAACCCCGGAATAGTAATCAGGTCTGCTATAGCCTGTACTGATTGTCTTAAAACTCTATCCGTTATTTCAAAGGCTTCTTTCACTGAAGTATCTTTACTGATCATATTTAATAGCCTATCATTAGAAATGGTAATTAAAGCATCTACCTGTTTCTTAAGAGCTTCAATTCCTTGTTCGGCTTGTGTTATCCGTTTCTTGCCTTCAAAGCTAAATGGGCGAGTTACTACACCAATGGTCAGGGCTCCTTCTCTTTTAGCAATTTCAGCTACCACAGGAGCAGCTCCGCTGCCGGTGCCTCCTCCCATCCCTGCAGTAATAAATACTATATCAGCATCTTCTAATACTTTAGAAATTGAGTTTCTATCTTCTTCAGCAGCCTTTTTACCTACTTCAGGATCTCCCCCAGCACCTAATCCACGGGTGGTTAATTTCCCAATTTGTATTTTCTGGCTGGCTCTAGACAAAGTCAATGCTTGTAAATCGGTATTGAGTGCAATTAACTTTAGGCCATTAATAGGGTTATTGGTCATTTCTTCGATAGCATTATTGCCGCTACCACCAATGCCAATCACTTTAATATTCACAAATTCTTCAATTTGCTGTTCTTCTACAGGAGGTGGGTCATTTTTAATTTCCTGGCTAATTAATTCACCGTTTACATCAAACAGATCAGTTGGCTCTTCTGTCTCTTTCTCTAACCCCTGAGAAGTATCCCTGATAAGCTCTTGTTTGTAATCTAATATTTTAGTAAATCCGCGCGCTAATTTTTTCTTTTTCAAAGGAAATCACCTCTTTGGCAAGTTCTGAATAGTCTTCAGCACCATGAGATTTAGGATTATAATAAATAACTGGCATACCTTCACTGGAAGATTCTACCAGTGTCACATTTTTTCTTATTATGGTCTTAAAAGCTCTTTCTTTAAAATAACTCCTAATTTCTTCAATTGCTTCTTTAGATATATTACTTCTAGTATCAGCAATGGTAATAAGTGCAAAAATTTCTAATGGATGATGCAGATTATGACGGACAACTTCAATGGTTTCTACAAATTCTTCAACACCACGTAAAGCAAAAAAGTGAGGCTGAATAGGAATTATTACCTCATTTGAGGCTTTTAAGGCATTGATTGTTAAAATACCCAAAGAAGGAGGACAATCAATTATAACATAATCAAAATCATATTTACTGTTCTGGATACTAATATTTAAAAAGTCTTCTCTTCCTATCTGGTCTATTAATTTATACTCCGCACTGGCAAAGTCCATACTACTGGGAGCAACATATAAATTGCCATTGCATATTTCTTTTAACTGTATAACCACATCATCTAATTCAAGTTTACTGGAAGATCGTTTTGGTTCCAGGACATTTAACATTGTTTTATCCAAATCATCAGGTTCAATCCCCAAACCAATACTGGTATGTGCCTGTGGATCCATGTCAATTAAAAGAACTTTTTTCCCATATTCACATAAACAAGTTCCTAAATTAATAGTAGTAGTTGTTTTTGCTACTCCGCCTTTTTGATTAGCAACAGACAAGATCCGCAAGCCTTATACCCCCTAAAATATTACAATTTCTAAAATTACAGAATTATAAAAATTAGTATTAAAATATTTTAAAATAACATTAAATTTGTATTTTTACTTTTTATTAATATTTACCTTGTATCAATAACAGCACATTTTTTATGAATAAAGCTTATTCATTGGTGGTCTTGAGCTAAACAATTAATTATCTTTTTTATACCAAGATCATTATTATAATAAATTATAACATGATATCTAATTGCTTTCTACAAGTTAAATTATTCTTTTTAATTTTATTATCTTCCTAATTTAAATTATATTTTACCCTTTTTCTGTTATAATGACAAATATATTAATATAAAATAATTGTAAAAATAATTAATCATTTTTTATATTTCAATATTCCCTATTTTAAGTTTAAAAAATTCTATAAATAACAAAATTGACTTTTTTGAACTAAATATTATATACTTGCTATTAGTAGTTAGTACTAATTTTAACACAATTAAATATTTCAGTTAAATAATATAATCAAAGAAAAAGGAGGTTGATTATGCCGCTTACTACTCTAAATGAAATGCTAGTCCAGAGCGCAGAAAGATTTAAAGATAGACCTGCTTTTAAAATAAAAAAAAATAAACAGTTTATTTCAATTAGTTATACTGAATTTTACCAAAAAGTACAGGAATTAGGCACAGGTTTATTGGAATTAGGCTTTAAAAAGGGAGACCATATTGGGTTAATTTCTGAAAATCGACTGGAATGGATTCTAAGCGACCTGGCTATTATCGGTATCGGTGCAGTAGATGTACCTGCCAGCGGAAACAGTTACGCAAAAGATATTGCTTTTAAATTAAAACATTCTGATTCTATTGCCAGCATACTAGAAGGAGAGAAAGTGCTTGTAGAATTCTTAAAAATCTCTTCTCAGCTTTCTAATATAGAAAAACTGATAATCCTTGACAAAGTTAAAATATTCTCTACTGAAGAAGAAGCTCCAGAATGGACAACTGCAATCTCTTTCCAGTTGAATGGAGAAATTAGCAATGCTTTTTATAAAAGAATTAGTGCAGTTATTGAAAACCAATCTAACTACATTTTTGTTTCTGAAAAAGCGAAACAATTCTTACAGGAATACCTTCTTGCCAAAGGAGAGGCGTTAGTTAAAAAATTTAATCTTAAAAATACAACGGAAATAGAGAAAATTATTGGTCAAAGCCTATACCTTGTTAAAGATAACAAAATTGACGGTTTGCCGAAAATTTATTCCTTTAAAAAAATAAGTCAGTCAGGAAAACAACTTTTAGAAAAAAATGATCGACGTTTTATTGAAATCTCCCAGAAAGCTCAACCAGATGAGCTGGTTACAATTATTTATACTTCAGGCACTACCTCTGATCCAAAAGGAGTAATGCTGACTCATAGAAATATTATCCATAATGTAAATAATTTGCCTGGAGCAATAGGAGATCTAAATGAAAAAGACCGTTTTCTTTCAGTGCTTCCTTCCTGGCATATCTATGAGAGAACTGTTGAATACTGCACAATTAGTTTTGGAGGTTCCACGGCTTACAGTAAACCTTTTAAACAAATTCTTTTACCAGATCTCCTTTTGGAAAAACCTACTGTACTCTGTACAGTACCAAGGATTTGGGATAGCCTCTATAAAGGCATTGTTGGTAAAATTAAAAAAGGAAGTCCGCTTCAAAAGTGGCTTTTTGAATATTCTTTAGAAATTGCCAAAAAATATAAAATGGCTAATAGAATGTTGGAAAATACAATCCCACTTTTTGATCGCAATAATTATTCAGATCATGAGCTTGAGGATGCTAAAAAAATAAAAAATCGCCTATCCTGGCAATATAATTTAGTAAATAAAGTGGTTTTTAAAAAAATTAGAGATACACTGGGTGGTGAAGTAAAGTTTGCTATAAGTGGGGGTGGAGCATTACAAAGCGATATTGATATCTTTTTAGATGCCGCTGATATATGTGTTTTAGAAGGATATGGATTAACTGAGACCGCTCCTGTTGTAGCTGGAAGAAGCCAAACCAACCCAGTTATTTTTACAGTGGGTGAACCTATCCCGGAAACAATTGTTAAAATTGTTGATAAAGAAAACTTAATAGACGAAATGACCCATGGACAGGCTGGAGTAGTAATGGTAAAAGGTGACCTGGTCATGAAAGGTTATTATAAAAATGAAAAAAAGACTGCTGAAATACTTCAGGATGGATGGTTCAATACCGGAGATCTGGGGAAAAAGACCTATAACGGAAAATATTTAAAGATCATTGGTAGAATTAAAGATACTATTGTATTAATGGGTGGAGAAAATGTTGAACCACAACCTTTGGAATATAAATTAAAAGAAAGTCCTTATATTAATACAGTTATTATAGTAGGGCAGGACATGCCAAGATTAGGTGCTTTGATTGTACCTGACTTTGAATCAATTAAAGAATATGCTCAAAGAAAAAACATTTCCTTCCAAGATTATGAAGATTTAACCAATAATACTGAAATTGTTTCTCTATTCCAGAAAGAACAAAAAAGATTAATTTCCAGGGAAAACGGCTTCCAGCCTTTTGAAACAGTTATGGGAATTGCCTTGTTAAAAGATGAATTCACTCAAGAAAAAGGTGAAATAACTGAAAGCTTTAAATTAAAAAGATTTATTATTCATGAAAAATATGAAGATATTATTAATCGAATATGTGGAAATATCGAAGGATAATCCAGTACAAATATCCTGATAAGATTTTATAAATTACACAGAAAATAAAAAAACGGCAGTGAATCAATTTTTATTTTGATGTCATGCCGTTTTTTTTTATAATAATATATTATTCTGGAATTATCAGTTGTTGATAAGGATATATCAAATCAGGATTTTTAATTAGCTCCTTATTTGCACTGAAGATCTTTGTCCATGCAACCCCATCATCATATTTTTCCTTTGCAATAACCCATAAGTTGTCTCCGCTTTTTACTTCATAGTATTTTGAGAATTCCTTTATTTCCATTCCTTGTATTCTTGTTTTTAACTCAGCTACCTCTGCTTGCAGTTCATTAATATGTTTTTTGAATAAATCAATATTGTTTTGACTGGTATCTCTTTCTTCTATTAAAGAAATAATTTCATCTAACATTTTTTGCTGTCCCTGATAACTTAACTCCTGCTGAAAATCTAATTTTTCTTTGAGCTGGGCAATATTATTTTCATAATCTTCAATTTTTCTGGCATAACCTTCGATTTCAGTAACCAGCTTGGCAATCTGCCCTTCTTTATCATTCAAGCTGGCAATTCGTTCCTGTTGCAGCTGAATTTCAGCAGCAATATCATCTTTATATAAATTGCTATCAAATTTCACAAGTTGGATATCTTCTTTATATTTTTCTAGTTGAACTTTTAATGTAGCAATCAATTCCTTGTTACTTTGATTTTGTTCTTCCCATTCAATTTCTTTTTCTGCCAGAATATCCCCAAGTTCTTTTATATTTTGCTTTAATTGGGAAATCTGTGATTCCAAAATAGCATCATCTTTCACTTCACTTATATTCTGCTTTATAGACAACATCTCACTACCTAACTCTTTTAAGCTTTTTTCATATTCCTGAACTTCAAATTGGAGCTTGTCGATAGTTTGTCTGTTTTGCTGTTCCCTGGATAACAATTGATCTTCTCTATCATGCAAAACAACTTCTAACTTATTTTTTTCTTCTTTCAATTGTATTAAACTGGATTGAAGCTCTTCCATCTCTATTTTATGCTTCTCTACTACCATCATTTCTCCTTGTAAATCATGCAACAGCTGTTCATAGTTAGCCAATTGTTCCCGTAAAGACTTCTGCTCTAGATTGATGATATTTAAAAGAAGGTCTTTCTGCTGAACTTCTTCCTGGAGATTTGTTTTATTGCTTTGCAATTGTGCTATTTTCTGTTCAAGAATTTCAAGATTCTGTTCCTGGGTTGATTCTTCCTGCAGTCTAGCAATATTATTCTCATATTTTATTATTTCCTGCTCTAATTGTTTTCGGAGACTAATTTCTTCACTTAGCCTGGTTTCCATTTCGTTAATTTTATTAATTACTTCCTGAATGTTAACTGTGTACTGGTTAATTTCATCCTGCAGAGAGGTAATTCTTTCCTGGTTTAGTTCTTCTTTTTCTTGTCTTAAACTGCTTTCAGCAGTTATAATTTCTTCAATTACTTTTTTAATCCTTTCTTCTAATTGGTCAATAGCAAAATCCTGTTTGCTGATTAGCTCCTTTGAGTCTTCTATTAATTGGTCTTTTACAGATAATTCTTTTTGTACAAGGCTTAAACGATTATAGTTCAAATAAGCAAAACCAGCCACCACAAGAAAAAGTATAATTATTAAAACAGAAATGCTTTTTGACATCATTACCTCCTCTGTTTTTCTACCTTAAAGAAACATTTAATTGTTTTTTTATTAATACAGTTACTTCTTATAATATATTATATCAGTATATATCATAATTTCATGTTTAAATAGAAGTATTTTGATAAAAAAATCTAATTTTTTCTCAAATATAGTTTCTTAACAAAAAGAAAATATGCTGTTATAATTAAAGAAACTATTTTTCATATTTATAAATACATAATATAACAGATTAAAATAAAATAAATAAAAATAAAAAATATTTTAAGATTAAGAATCAGGAGTAAATATGAATATTAAAATAGACAGCTTTCCAGAGCTCTCTGAAGAGCAACTACGTTGGAATTGTGATTTAACAAAAGTTGATTTTTCCTCAACAAACGATCTTGCCCCTTGTGATGATATATTAGGACAATCAAGGGCTCTTAAAGCGCTGGAATTAGGATTGGATATGGAATATTTAGGCTATAACCTTTTCATAACAGGACAATCAGGAACTGGTCGAAGTACTACCATTAAAAAATTGTTAAAAACACGAAGAAGAGAAAATATTGTTTTTGATGATAAATGTTATGTTCATAATTTTAAAGACCCAGACATGCCTAGAGCTATCAGTCTTCCTGCCGGAGAAGGAAGGCAGTTCAAGAAAGATATGGATAATTTAGTAAATACACTAAAAAAACATATCCCTTTGATTTTGGAAAGTGAAAAATATCAAAAAAATAGAGATATCCTGACAGACAATTTTAAAAACAAACAGCATTCTCTTGTTAAAGAGTTTGAAGATAAAGTTAAAAAGGAAAACTTCACAGTTGTGCAAATTCAAATTGGACCTTATACTAAACCAGATATTTTACCGATTATTGACGAAAAACCCGTTAATCTGGAAAATCTGGAAGGAATGGTTGAAGAAGGAAAATTTACAAAAGAAGAATTTGAAAAAATTAAACAAAAACACAAACAATTCACGCAGGAAATTACTCAAATATCAAAAAAAATTAATATTTTGCAAAAAGATTTATCCAAAAAATTAAATGAATTAGAAAATAAAATGATTAAACCTTTAGTTGAAGAAGAAACTAATGAAATTAAGAAAAAATATAAAATTACCAGTATTGACTCTTATTTAAATGAAGTCAAAGAAAATGTACTGGAAAATATAGGCCGTTTTCAAACCAAAGAAGAACAGGCATCAGCAATTCCTGGTCTAAAATTACCTCAAATGAAAGACACCCTTGCTGAATATTCGGTTAATGTGCTGGTAGATAATTCTGAAACAAAAGATTCACCGGTAATTATTGAAACTCACCCTTCTTATAAGAACTTATTTGGCATGATAGAGAGAAGAATGGATCGAACCGGTCACTGGATTACTGACTTTACTAAAATAAAAGCCGGTTCGCTGTTACGGGCAAATGGCGGATTTTTAGTGGTAAATGCACTGGATTTGCTACTTGAACCAGGCGTGTGGCCTTCATTAAAAAGAACTCTGCTCAATCAAAAGATTGAACCTGAAACATATGACCCCTTTCCCATGTTCAGCACATCAGCATTAAAACCGGAACCTATCGAATGCAATGTAAAAGTTATTATGATTGGAGATAGTTTTATTTATCAACTTCTCTATTTCAGAGATCAGGATTTTGAAAAAATTTTTAAAGTAAAGGCAGATTTTGATGTTGTTACTGAAAACAACCCGGAAAACATATATCAGTATGCTTGTTTTATTAAACAACTCTGCGAAAGGGAAAATATTATGCCTTTTGATGCCAGTGGGATAGCCGGAGTTATTGAATATGCTGTTAGAATGGCTGGTAAAAAAAATAAGCTGTCTACTCGCTTCAATAACTTGGTTGACCTTTTAAGAGAAGCAGATTATTGGGCTAAAAAAGATAAACAAAATACTATTCAGAAAAAACATGTTAATTCTGCCATTAGAGAAAAGATTGAAAGGCTTAACCTTATTGAAAATAAAATACAAGAAATGATTGAAGAAGGTACCATTATGATTGATACTGAAGGTTCGGTGGTGGGACAGGTAAATGGCCTTTCTGTTTATGATTTAGGAGAATACATGTTCGGGAAACCAACTAGAATTACTGCAAAAACATCTATGGGCAGATCCGGAATTATTAATATTGAAAGAGAAGCTGATTTAAGCGGGAAAACTCACAATAAAGGAATCCTAATCCTGAGTGGATATTTGCGTTCTAAGTATGCCCAGGACAAACCTCTTACCATGAGTGCCAGCATTTGCTTTGAACAATCATATTCTGGAGTTGACGGAGATAGTGCTTCTTCCACTGAAGCCTATGCCCTTCTTTCCAGTATAGCGAATATACCTTTAAGACAGGATATTGCAGTTACAGGTTCAATTAATCAAAAAGGAGAAATTCAACCTATTGGAGGAGTAAATCAAAAAATTGAAGGGTTTTTTGAAGTCTGCAAAACTAAAGGGCTTACAGGCACACAAGGAGTTATTATTCCTGCAACAAATATTCCAGATTTAATGCTAAGAGAAGATGTAGTTGAGGCAGTAAAAAACAAAACTTTCCACATTTACCCGATAAAAAGTATTGATGAAGGAATTGAAATACTCACTCTGAAAAAAGCAGGGGCAAGAACCGAAGCGGGAAAATTTGAAAAAGGAACTATTAATTACCTGGTTGATGAAAAGCTGATGGAATTAGCCTTAAAACTAAAAGACTTTGGAAATGATAATAAAGAACAAAATAAAAAGAAAGAAAGCACTGGCAAAAAATAATATTCTGATAATAGATTATATTTTTTCATTTCAGGATATTTAATATTTTTTAAATCAATATTAACAATAAATTTTTCTTAATTGGATTTTATTTGTGTATATATTTATCCTTACTATTTTCAGGGGGGAATTCAATGAATTACTTTAAAAAAATTAAAATAAATGGCCTAAACAGCCTTCTCTTTGCCTTTCTCGTTCTTTTTTTGATATTTTTTTCAAACTCGGTTTCCGCAGAAAGCAACAATCAGTTAGAAGATTTACTCCAGTCCATTATAGAAGAAAAAACCATTATTCCGGATGCTTATACATTTATTAATATCGGCAATTTTTTTCTACAGCAGGGACTCTATATGCCTGCAATTGAAGAATATCAGAAAGCCTTAAATGTTGATCCTTTTAATGAAATTGCCCAAATAAATAATTGTTTTTCCTACTATAAAATGAATAAATTTGAGAAAGCACTGGAACTATTAGAAGGATTAACTGCAAAAAACCTCGCTCACGCTTACTATATTAAAGGATTAATCCACAAAGAGCTCATGGAAATAGAAATTGCCATAGAATATTATGAAAAAGCAATAGAATTAATACCTAACCACCAACAAATAAACGCTGAATTGGGTCAATTATACCTTGATAATCATCAACTAGTTGAAGCTAATGAGAAATTTGTAGAAATGGGCTATATGAAAATTCACCCTGGGATTATGGAAAAAATAACTGATTATGAAGAAAATGCTTATTGTTACCTCCACTTAGGCAATTATTATCGTGAAAATAATCAATTGGAAAAAGCTCAACAGGCTTACCACCAGGCAACACAATTTGAAGATGATAAAAGATCAGTTGCGCTGGCCTATTTTTATAAAGGAGAAATTTTTTTAAAGGATAGTAATTATAATCAAGCTATTTTAGAAAAAAGTTTAGCACAAAAAATTTACCCTCTTGGAAAACATAACTTTACTTTTGACAGTTTTGCAGAAGCCCTGCTGGAAATAGGAGATTCTTATTATAATAAAGGTGAGCTCCCGGAGGCTTTCAAGCATTATGAGTTAGCAATTGATTTAACTACTTCTCAGGACACTTTAGCAAAAGCTCATTATAAAAAAGGATTAACATATTACAGAAATCAGGATTATGAAAATGCCCTTAGAGAGGCTGAAACAGCATTGTCTCTTAATCCTGAATATTTATCCAGCCAACAAAGACTTATTGATTTATTGGTTGCAAATAGCTGGTCAAAATTAACAAAATAAAGATCACCTTAATTATTATGAAATTAAATAATATTTATATCTCTTTTATTAATTTTTGAAGGGAGATCAAAAAATGAATGGAACTCAAATATTAAAAGGTTTAGCTATAGCATTGGTTGGTATTATTCTTTTACTGAATAATCTAAATATTTTAAATTGGTCTGTTTGGTATAATATCTTCAGGCTCTGGCCTTTACTATTAATTAGTTTAGGAATTAGCTTAATCTTCAGAAAAAGACTTTCCTGGCTCGCTCCTTTGGTAATATTATTTGGTATTATAATAGGGGCAAGCGCTGGTTATCTGGGAGTTGAACTGCATTTGGAAGGAAAAATAACTACTGAGACCGAAATGCTGCAAAGAGAAATTGAAATGGTAATGGTCTCAAAAGAAGTTATACCAGAAGATATTGGAGAGGGTATTTCGGAGGAAGAATTGACAGAATCAAGTGCAACTGCCGAAGAAGAAATGCAAGAAGCAATGATAGAAATGACAGAAGGTTCTAAGCAGGAAGAAACAGAAGTAATTTCAAAGATTCAAAAAGCCAATATTCATATAAACTATGATATAGCAGTTTTTGAACTTGAATTCCCTACTCCTTACCTGTATCAGTGTCAGACAACTTATCGCTATCCGGAATTTAAGCCAGTAGAAGAATATTCCACTACTGATTCAGAAGCCAGTATTCATATCTATCATAACCCACTTTCAGCATCTAATAAACAGTTCCGTAACCCTAAAAATAAAATTGATTTAAAATTAAATAAAGATGTTACATATGATATCTTTATTGAAACCGGTGCTACTACTATTGATTATGATTTATCTAAATTTAAAGTCAAACAATTTTCTGTTAAAAGCGGGGCGTCAGATATTAAGATAATCGCTCAACAATATAATGGCAATATAAATATTAATTCCGGCGTCTCAAAAATTGATATTGCTATTCCTAAAAACGTGGGGATAACTCTTAGCCTTGATACGGGATTAAGTATGAAAGATTTAGATAAAGATTTAAGGGAATTAGAAGATAATACATTTATTTCCAATAACTATTCTGATTCTGAATATCAGCTTCATATCAATATTGACTCCGGATTATCTCAAATTAAAATATACTATATCTGAAATTAAAGAGAAAGAGTGCTTTTGTTATCACAAAATAACAAAAGCACTCTTTCTATGTTTAAACTAACCACCTAATCAATGCTATTCAATTTTTTTAAAAACAATATTTTCTTCATTTTTGTCATAATTTACCCTTATTTTTGTTTTTTCTTTTATTTTTCCTTCTAACATTTGTAATGCTAATGGATCCTGAATATATTTCTGAATAGTCCTCTTTAAAGGTCTTGCACCATACTGAGGATCAAATCCTCGCTTCGCAATTACTTCTTTGACCTCAATAGAAACATCCAGTTCTATTTCCTTTTCCTGTAAGCGTTTTTGTAGATTTCTAAGCTGAATATCTACAATTTGAATTATTTGTTCTTTTTCTAATCTGTTAAAGGAAATTATTTCATCAATTCGATTTAAAAATTCTGGTTTAAAGTTTGTTCTAAGAATCTGATCAAGCTGTTTGACTATCTCTTCTTTGTTTTCATTATTCATTTGATAAATATACTGACTACCGATATTGGAAGTCATAATTAAGATAGTATTTTTAAAGTTGATAACTCTTCCTTGTCCGTCTGTTAACCTTCCGTTATCCATTATCTGTAACAGAATATTAAATACATCACTATGAGCTTTTTCTATTTCATCAAAAAGAATAACTGAATAAGGCCTGCGTCTAACAATTTCAGTTAACTGTCCACCTTCTTCATAACCGACATAACCCGGAGGAGCTCCAATTAAACGGGCTACACTATGTTTTTCCATATACTCTGACATATCTATACGGACTAATGCATTCTCATCATTGAATAAAAATTCAGCTAAACTGCGGGCAAGCTCAGTTTTACCAACTCCAGTAGGACCCATAAATATAAAAGTACCTACCGGTTTATCAGGATCAGCTATTCCGACTCTGGAACGTCTGATTGCATTAGAAATTAAAGTAACAGCATCATCTTGGCCAACTACTCTTTTCTTTAATTCCTGTTCCATCTGAATTAATTTTTCGGTTTCTCCTTCCATTAAACGCCCAACCGGAATATTAGTCCATTTTGCTACAACTTGAGCAATATCTTCTTCGGTTATCTCTTCTTTCAGCATCCTGGAACTTTTTTGTAAAGAGGCAATTTTGTTGTTACTCTCTTGAAGATACTTTTCCAGCTCAGGTATTCTACCATATTTAATTTCAGCAGCACGATTTAGATTTCCTTCTCTTTCAGCCTGTTCAGCCTCTGTTTTTGCTTTTTCTAAATCACTCTTATTTTTGTTTATCTCCTGAATAATTTCTTTTTCATTATTCCATCTGGAAACTAAACTATTTTTTTGCTCAGTAAGGTTACTTAAATTTTGGTCAATTTGCTTTATTTTCCCTTTAGCAACAGCATCATTGTCTTTCTTTAAGGCCTGCTTTTCTATTTGCAGCTGCATTATTTTTCTTTCAATTTCATCAATTTCAATAGGCATACTGTCAATTTCCATTCTTAATCCAGAAGCTGCTTCATCTACCAGATCAATAGCCTTATCAGGCAAAAAACGGTCTGAGATATATCTATTAGATAAAGTTGCTGCTGCTATTAAAGCAGAATCCATTATTTTAACTCCATGATGGACTTCATATCGTTCTTTTAGTCCTCTTAAAATTGCAACACTATCTTCAACCGTAGGCTCTTTCACTAATACCATTTGGAACCTTCTTTCCAGAGCAGCATCTTTTTCAATATATTTTCGATATTCTTTTAAAGTTGTTGCCCCGATACAATGCAGTTCTCCTCTTGCCAAAGCTGGTTTTAACATATTAGAAGCATCCATTGCTCCCTCAGCTGCCCCTGCACCTACCAGAGTGTGCATCTCATCAATAAATAAAATAATAGATCCTTCAGATTTTTCAACTTCTTTCAAAACAGCCTTTAGACGATCTTCGAATTCACCTCTAAATTTTGCCCCTGCCACCAAGGCACTAAGATCCAGGGCAATTACTCTTTTATTTTTTAAACCTTCAGGAACATCTCCGCTTATAATCCTTCGCGATAATCCCTCCACTATTGCAGTTTTACCAACTCCAGGCTCACCAATCAGAACCGGGTTATTCTTGGTTCTTCTTGATAAAACCTGCATAACTCTCCTGATTTCATCATCCCTACCAATCACTGGATCCAATTTACCCTGCCTTGCTAATTGGGTTAAGTCACGTGAGTACTTTTCTAAAGCCTGATATTTTTCTTCAGGATTCTGATCAGTTATTCTTTGATTACCTCTGATATTCATCAATGAACGATAAATATTATCTCTGTTTATCCCATGGTCTTTAAAGTACTTAAAAAATGAACTCTCTTCCAGATCAATAAGTGCTAACAATAAGTGCTCAGTGCTAACATACTCATCTTTCATTTTGACAGCTTCCTGAGATGCGTTGTTAAAAACAATATTTAAATCATTGCCAATATATTGATTTGCACCCCCACCTGATACGCTGGGTAATTGCTTGATTCTTTTTTCTAAATATTCTTCTAATTCAACTATATTAAACTCTAATTTACTTAAAACTGAAGAAACTATTCCTTCTTTTTGATAGATTAAAGCCAGCATCAAATGCTCAGCTTTTATTTCTTGATTATTATACCGTATAGCCAGCTGCTGTGCTTGCCCAATTGCTTCCTGAGCTTTTACAGTAAATTTATCAAATTGCATCATTTTCCCCACCTCTTCTTTTGTAATTTCTATTCTTCTATAATTATTATACTGCTAGTGTCAAATATCCATTTTTCGTAATATTTATTCATTTTTCTCAATGCACTTTTCTAAATTGTATTTTTTAAGCTGGAAGAGAAATCTCTAATACATTTTTGGTAATAATTTCTGTCTCCAGTATTGCCTGACAGTGGATTTGCAGCAAGTTAGCAAGTTCATCTCTTGCTTTAATAACAGTGCTTTGGGGGACATCTCCAATCCCATCGATGTTTATAACTATATTTTTAGAATCAATAGAAATTTTTGAAAATTCTGCATTTCGCCAATTCCATCTTCTGCACATTATCTGATTGCTTTTATCATCATAATAAATAACTTCGCCCGGGTTTGGATTTTCAATCTCAGTACTGCCTAAGCTGGTAAAAATTTCATTTCCTCTGGCAAAATCCAAACACAAATTTCCTTCAATTTTTGCTAAATCATCTCCGCCGCAAGGTATAAGATATTTTAATGAAATAAGATTAAACAAAGCCACCACTGAATTTATAAAAGGGAATCCTCCTCCTCTTTCTATTCTAGCTAAAAGAGCATTGATGGAAGGAGGATATTTTACCGGGTCAGACCCGAAAACACGATGTGCTTCATCCCAGGATTTTAAAAATGAATGATCTTTAATAACACTCTGCTGAGTATTTAATTGCTCAATAACCTTATTTAAAGGTTTTTTTATTCTTTTATCTCTTTCCTTATTTTGGATATCTTTTACAAAAATTATTCCTCTGGTAAAATTAGGATATTTTTGAAAAATATCAGCTGCTATTTTTACTTTTTTATGTTGCATTTTCCCTCCAAAGGAACTATCAATCTTCTTTAAATTATCAAAATCCAGAAAAGATTTTATTTACATTTATAGATAATTTTAATTTTACTGCAATTCTTAATTTGGTTTGAGGGGCGGAATATCTTTGACTTTTTCCATCTTTTTTATTTCATCTCTTAGCTTGGCTGCTTCTTCGTAATTTTCCTTTTCAACCTCATCCTGCAACTGGATTTTTAGTCTATCTATTTGCGTTGAAACATCTTCTTCCCTGGAGGAGTGTGTTATCGATGCTTTTTTCATCACTTCATCTGTAATATAAACTGGGGTTTCCAATCTTAAAGCAATGGCAATGGCATCGCTGGGTCTTGCGTCAATCAAAACTTCTTTTTCTCCAGCTTTTAACCAGATAGTTGCATAATAAGTATTATTTTTAATATCTGATATTACAATTTTTTCTACCTTTAAAGAAGCAGATTCTACTATATTTTTTATCAGATCAGGAGAAAAAGGCCTGCTGGGTTTTTCTTTTTCCAAAGCCATAGATATCATTTTCGCTTCATATGGACCAATCCATATTGGAAGCCATTTTTTCTCATCCTGGTCTTTTAGAATTACTACAAAACCTTTTGTTACCGGATCAACTGCAACACCAAATACTTTTACCTGTATCATAACCATATCCTCCTTTCTTTTTTAGAATACTCTTATAATATTATAGCACAATAAAGTAGGGAGAAAAATTATAATCAAAGAAGAAAATACATTTCAATTTAAACAAAATAAGATAGTTTGTAAGCAATAAAAAATAAAAAAATATGATGGATCTCCCCCAAGGGAAATCCATCATATGTAGAAATTGTCTTTTACAGGTTTAAAACCTCTCTCATAGAAAATAATCCACTTTGCTGTTTTACAATAAAATGAATTGCTTTTATTGTACCTTGGGCAAAAGCTTCTCTGCCAAAAGCTCTATGCGTTAACTCTAGCCTTTCACCTAAAGAATTAAACATTATAGTATGCTCTCCATTTATATTACCAGCCCTGATAGCATGAATTCCAATCTCCCCCTTTTGCCTTTCTCCCACATTTCCATATCGTCCATAAACAGCTTTTTCTGCTAAATCAATATTTTTTTCCTGAGCTATTATTTCAGCAATCTTAACAGCAGTACCACTGGGTGCATCTTTTTTGAAATGATGATGCGTTTCAACTATTTCAATATCGTATTGATCATCCAATATGCCTGCCACTTTTCTTACTAGCTCAAACAATAAATTAACTCCTAAGGACATATTTGGAGAAATAATAATTGGAATATTTTTAGAAACTGTTTCAATTTGTTTTTTTTGTTCATCGGTCAAGCCAGTTGTACCAATAACCATTGCTTTCTTATGCTTTAAACAAATATTTAAGTGTTCCATTGTTGCATCAGGATTGGTAAATTCAACAACTACATCACCTTGTGTAATCACTTTTTCCAAATCACTTTCGACTATAATACCGGTTTCTCCCATTCCGAATACCGTTCCCCAATCTTTTCCCAATAAAGAGTGTTGAGGAAATTCCACGATACCGGCTAGCTGTAAATCAGCATCTTGATATACCTGGGTGGCAATTAATGATGCCATTTTACCGCATCCACCACAAACTATTACTCGATTCATTATAATTAATCCTCCAATAGTCCGAAACGTTTTAACTGAGTTTTAAGTTTTATCAGATGCCCTTCTTCCATACTGCACAACGGCAATCTTAAATCACCAGCAGGCAACCCCATTAAGCCAGCTGCTGTTTTTACAGGAATCGGATTTGTTTCATAAAACATTGCATCACTCAAAGGATAAATAACATCCATAAACATCTCTCTTGCCTGCTGATAATTCCCCTGTTGATATTCTTCTATCATTGTTGAAACTTCTTTGGGAATAATATTAGCAACAACAGAAATAACTCCTTTACCTCCAATAGATAAAACAGGCAGTAAAATTTTATCATCTCCAGATAACAGAGTAATTTTGTCACCACAAAGAGACATAATTTCAGTCATCTGTTCTAAACTGCCACTAGCCTCCTTTACTGCCACTACATTCTTCAATTCAGCCAGTTCAGCAAGTGTTGATGGCAACATATTGACACCAGAACGAGAAGGTACATTATAGATAATTCCCGGAATATCTACTTTTTCGGCTATAGTTTTAAAGTGCTCATAAAGGCCTTTCTGGGTAGGCTTATTGTAATATGGCATAACCAGCAATACTCCATCTGCTCCCATTTCTTTAGCACTGGCAGTCAAATCAATTGCCTCTTCAGTAGAATTTGAACCTGTGCCGGCAATAACTGGAACCCTTCCAGCTACTGCTTTTATTGTCAGTTCAATAACCTTTTTATGTTCTTCATGACTTAAAGTTGGTGATTCTCCGGTAGTCCCGCATGGGACAATACCATCAGTCCCATTTTTGATGTGAAACTCCACCAGCTCTTTTATTCCCTGTTCATCTATCTTATTGTTTTGGTCAAAAGGCGTAATCATAGCCACAATTGATCCTGTAAACATTTTCTCATTCCTCCTTATTAAATAAATTTTTATTAACTAATAATACCTATATCAGTTAGTGAATCACTTATCAGCTGACTGGCAATATCTTTGTTTTTCCAATCAACAAATATTAATATATCAGTTTTAATTGTTGTCATTTCCAAAATATTGATATGATGTTCGGCTAACGGTCGAGATATTTTTTCAATAATTCCAGGAGTATCAATAAAATGTCTGCTACTTACTACAATCAAAGCTATCTCTTTTTTTGAAGTAACCGATTTTAAACTATCATTTTTCAGTACGGCAGGGTGAACTAAATCATATGCCTTCTGGCAATATTTTTCATAAACATATATGCCAATATACTGCAACCCCATAGCAATACCTTGAATGCTTATTTTGTATTTTGACAGGGAGGCTGTTATCTCTTTTAAGATACCAGAAGTTTCTAATATTTTTTCCCCAACTATAGTTAGTAAACATAATTTTTCTTGAAATACACTAATTCTACTGGTAAAACTACCTTCTATTTCTGTCCCTGGAGAGTCCAGGTCTCCATCCTGAAAATGTATTATTTTTGCTTTCATAGTACTTTCTTTAAAATTTAAGGCTCTTGGATGCAATACTTGCGCACCTCCTTCAGCCAACAAACCCATTTCTTCTACACTTATTTTAGGGAGTGTTTCCACTTTTTTAATAATCCTTGGATCAGCAGAGGCAACACCCATAGCATCAGTCACAATAATAACTTCATCTGCCTGAACAAAATTAGCTAAAGCAAAAGCAGTAACATCACTCCCTCCTCTGCCCAGACAGGTAATAGCTCCATCCTGGACACTTCGGCCTAAAAACCCGCAGACAACAGGTACAACTCCTTTTTTCAGTAAGGGTTCTAAATATTTCAGGCATTGTTTCTTACTTTCCTCAGGTAAAATTTCTGCTTCCAGAATGTTTTCTGCCTTAGTAATAATCGGAAAATCTTCTCTGGCTGGTTCAAAAAAAGCAGAATCAAATCCATTTGCTTTTAAAGAAGTCACCAATAATCGTGCACTCATTCTTTCTCCAAAAGACACAAATTCCGCATAATCAGCTAAATCATAAGCTTTTTTAGTGACACCATCTAATAATGATATTAAATTATCCGTAGTATCACCCATTGCTGAAACTACAACTATTATTTCATTTCCTTCTTTTCTTTTTTTGATAATGGCCTGAGTAGCTTTTTCCATCCGTTCTACATCCTGAATGCTAGTTCCACCAAATTTTACAACATATCTTATAGTAATCACCTCGGCTCTATAAATATTGTTTATTCTTACTTTACCAGTTAATATTTATTACTTTAATCCTCAACGTACAAATACTACATAAATTAATTATTTTTATACCTTATACCAGCCTGTTTTAACCTGTTAATTGCTTCTTCAATTCTAGGAACATCAACTGTAAGAGCAATCCTGATATAACCTTCACCATATTGCCCATAGCCAATTCCCGGTGTAACAATAATACCTGTTTTTTCTAGAACCTGATTGGCAAAGTCTATTGCGCTCATATTTTCAGGAGTGGGAACCCATACATAAAAAGTTGCTTTAGGAGGTTTTATATTCCAACCTAATGCATTAAATCCTTCTACTACTGCATTTCTTCTTTCAGTATACATTTTTATTAACTGTGGAATATGATCTTGCGGTCCGGTTAAAGCAGCTATTCCTGCTTCCTGGATAGCTTTAAATATTCCAGAATCAATATTTGTTTTAACAATAGAGAGAGCAGATATTGCTTCTTGGCCGCCAACCGCAAAACCTATTCTCCATCCAGTCATATTATATGGCTTTGAAAGTGAATGGAATTCAATGCAGATATCTTTAGCCCCTTCTATTTCCAGAAAACTGGGGGCTTTATAATCATCAAAAGATAATTCTGAATAAGCAATATCATGACATATTAGAAGGTCATACTTTCTGGCAAAGTCTACAACTTTTTTAAAGTAATTCTTATCTGCTACTGCACCGGTGGGATTATTGGGATAGTTTAAAAAAATCAATTTAGCCTTTTTAGCAATATTTCCATCAATACTATCCAGATCTGGTAAATACCCATTTTCTTCCAATAATGGCATAAAATATGGCTCACCATTAGCAAACAAAGTTCCTGTTTTATAAACCGGATATGCCGGATCAGGTATTAAAGTGATATCCCCGGGATCTACAAATGCCAAAAAGACATGGGCAATTCCTTCTTTTGAACCAATTAAAGAAATAACTTCTTTATCCGGATCTAGCCTGACACCAAATCTTTGCAAAAACCAGCTTGTTACTGCTGTTCTAAATTCTTTTGTTCCTTCATAAGGAGGATAGTCATGTGTTTTTGGATTCCTGGCACTTTCATTTAATTTTTCAATAATGTGTGCAGGTGTTGGTTTATCAGGATCTCCTATTCCTAAATTAATTATATCTACACCTTTCGCTAGAGCAGCTTCTTTTTTCTTATCTATTTCTGCAAAAAGATAGGGTGGTACATTTTTAATTCTTTGTGCAATTCTCATTCTATCAATATTCCTTTCTTTTCTTTGATTTTTCTAATAATCCTTAGATATTCTATATTTCCACAGAACCGGTAAAGACATTTTCAGCAGCACCGGTCATATAAACATGTCCATCATCTTCCCATTGAATACGCAAATCACCGCCTCTTAGATGAACAATACTATCAGGAGAAAGATTTTTATTTAAAACACCTGCTACAACTGCCGCACTTGCACCAGTTCCACAAGCCATTGTTTCTCCTACTCCTCTTTCCCAAACTCTGAATTTTATCTCTTGCTTATTTAGCAGCTGAATAAACTCAACATTTGTTTTTTCAGGGAATAAAGAATTATTTTCTATAAGAGGTCCGACTTCTGTTACCGGAAAAATATCTACATTCTCTACAAATATTACACAATGGGGATTGCCCATGGAAACACATGTTATATTGTATTTTTCTTTATTTTCTAAAGAAATATTCTCATTAATGACCTTGCTTTCCATATTTATTCCTGTCATAGGAATTTCTTTTCTGGTTAAACGAGGTTTCCCCATATCTACTTTAACGCCCTCTAAAATATTGGTTGAAGGTTTAAACACAAGTTCTGGGATAATCTCTCCGGCTAAGGTTTCTACAGAAAATTTTCTCTTATTTGTTAAATTGTTTTCATAAACATATCTGGCAAAACAGCGTATTCCATTTCCGCACATTTGCGGCTCGCTCCCATCAAAATTAAATATCCTCATCCTGAAATCATATAGCTGAGAAGCCAGAACCAATATTAAACCATCTCCCCCGATTCCAAAATGACGATGGCATAACTTCTTTGCCAATTGATTAAAATCAATTTCTGCAGGAACTGGTTTTGAAAAATAATCTATGACAATAAAATCATTTCCGATACCATGCATTTTAACAAAATCAATTTTCATATTTTTATTCCTTTAATTGTACTTTTTTACTGCACTTATTTGTGCACTTTAATTTTTTAGCCAGGCTGGTAAAACATGATTATTGTTTAGATCATCATAAGTTTCTCTTTTCACCATTAGATCATCTTTCCCTTTGTTTACCAATACAACTGCCGGTCTTGGTATTCCATTATAGTTACTAGCCATAGCATGATGATAAGCCCCTGTTGAAAAGAAAACTATTAAATCTCCATGATCAGCTTCAGGTAATTTTATATTTTTTATTAAGATATCTCCAGATTCACAGTATTTTCCGGCAATAGTAACATCTTCAGCAGGTTTTTGATTGAATTTATTAACAATTACTGCTTCATATTTGGCATCATACAGGCTGGGCCTGGGATTATCTGCCATACCACCATTAACAAGAAGGTATTTTTTTAATCCATCTATTTTTTTTATAGCCCCCACCTGATAAAGAGTAATCCCTGCTTCTGCCACAATAGATCTGCCTGGTTCAATGATTATTCTGGGAACAGGTATTTTTAATTCCTGGCAGGTTTCTTTAAATTTGTTTATGATTATATCTACAAAATCTTTTACAGCTACCGGTTTATCGTCACCGGTATATTTTACTCCTAATCCTCCGCCTATATTCAGGTTCCTGGTTTCAATCCCGAACTTATCCTTAATCCTTTGAATGGCGTGCCCCATCTCGGTAATTGCCTGGAGATGGAATTGGGTTTCTAATAGCTGAGAACCTATATGACAATGTATTCCGGTATAGTTCAGGTTTTTCTTCTGGAGTATTTCCGGGAAAACATCCTCCAGTTTGGCTATAGGTATTCCAAATTTTGAATCTACCTGTCCTGTTCTTATTTTTTCATGTGTATAAGTATCTACTCCAGGAATAAATCTTATCATGATATTTACTTTTTATTAAAATCACTCGCAATTTTATCCAGCAAGGCTAATTCAAACAGATTGTTTACCATAATAGTACCAATATTATTTTTACAGCATATTAATTCATCTTTTGATTTATTATTACCATGAAAATAAGATATCTTCTGCAGGGAAACCTGCAGAAAGTGCAGTATGAATTTCACCACCAGAAGAAGCATCAATTCCCAAACCTTCTTGGGCTAATATTTTACAAAGTGCTTTACTAAAAAAGCTTTACCTGCATAGATAATCTTGTAATCGATTTTACTATTGGTAAATGAAGCAGAATAATCCCGGCATTGCTGGCGGATAATATTTTTCTGAATAAATATAACAGGGAGTACCATATCTATCAGCTATCTCTTGTAAACTTTCTTCAAACAATAAATCATTCTTTTCTCCAATACTAAAACCTCTTCTATTTAGTATTTCTGGCATCAAGTTTTCAGCCATTCACTTCCTCCTTAATTTAAATAAATCTTGTCATTCTCTTTTATAAAAAAAGAGCAATCAATAAGCGCTGAGCTCATCGATTGCTCTTGATAAAAAGTAAATTAATTTGTACCTCCCTTTTGTCTCTCCTCGATGAGATAGCGCACCATCAAAGACCGGGAGCTGTCTTTGATGACAGTGCTATGATTGTTGATCATAGTCCCAGCCGGATCCTAGAGCATCAGATGCCAGACTTCGGCGAAGATTCCTTTTCTGATAATTCATTGCTGCTCAGCTCATTATCAGTACTCTTAATCATTCGCGCCTCTACCCCACTTCAGAATAAAAGTGAGGTGATCCATATTTAATTGTTACCAATATTTTAACAATATATTTTAAAGTCAAATTTAATTTGCTTTAACCTGCATAAGCGTTCTGACAAATCTTTAAAACATCTTCTTCTGTAGTAAGTCTGGGATTACCAGATAACAATCTTTGTATTGTCATTGTATCTCTGGCAATCAGCGGCAAATGCCTTTTTTACACCAAAAGGAAGAAATGTTAGGAATATTTATATCTGCACATAACTCTCTAACTGCTTTTACTGATCTTAAGGCAGCTTCTCTTTCGGATAGATTTTGAATATCTTCGCCCATTAGAAGTGCAATTTTTTTGTATACTGAAAAATTAATTGCTGCATTAAATTCCATGACAGCAGGCAATGTTGCAATGGAAATTCCGTGGGCATGGAATTTTCTCCAAGAGGAAAGGATAAAGCATGAACCAGTCCTAATCCTGCATTGGTAAAGCTGATACCTGCCATCAAGCTGGCTAGAGACATATTTTTTCTTGCTTCAAGATTTTGCCCATTATTAAAAGCTTTTCTTAGATTTTGGGCTATTAATTCTATCGACTTTTCCGCAAATAAATCAGTAAAAACATTAGCTCCGCCATAAATAGGTCTTTCTCCAGCAGATACTGGTTTTTTCTTATGATCAAACCTCTTAGTTGCATAGCTTTCAATGGCATGACTTAAGGCATCAATGCCGGTAGAAGCGGTAATATGGGGTGGAACAGATACCGTTAAGACTGGATCAACAATTGCTAAATCAGGCCTGATATATTGACTGGATATTCCAACCTTTAATTCTTTTTCAGAAAGAGTTAGTACAGCAGCTGGAGACACCCGGATCCTGTACCGGAAGTTGTGGGGATTGCAATCATGGTATACCCATTTCCTTTAATAGATTTTCCTTTACCATTAGGTGGTGCAATATAGTCCATGATATCTCCACCATACATAGCTACAACTGATACTACTTTTGCTATATCTATAGAGCTGCCTCCTCCTAATCCAATAAATATTTCTCCTTTATTTTTCTTGGAAAAATCCAGGGCTTCTTCAAAATTTTTTAAATCAGGATCTGCTGCAACTTTATCATAAATAAATACCTTTTGACCTTTTAAAATGTCTTTTATGTAATCAAGGATACCGGCTTTTTTGATTCCTTCATCAGTTATCAAGACAATATTAGCTCCGGCAATATTTTCTATTTCATTTTTTAATTCTTGTACTGCATCTAATCCAAATTTAATACGGCCTGCTATTTTAAAATCCCAAACATTATCTGTTACGAACATAAACTCCCCCTTTTTAATTGTTTAATTATATTTTTTTATATTTATAATTTTTTTTGCTATTTCAGCAGCATCAAATCCTAATTCTTTGGCTACTTCTTCTCCAGGACCGCTTATTCCAAAAGAGCGGATAAATATACCTAATGAAATATTTGAAATAACCTCATACCAGCCCTGCCCGCTGGCTGCCTCAATAATAACCTTGATATTATTTTCTTTTCCCAGAAGTTTTTTTTGATAATTTTCATTTTGTCCAGCAAATTCTTCCCGGTCAGGCATGGAAATAATCCTGCAAGAAATATTTTCATTTTCTAATATTTTCTGTACTTGAAGCGCAGTTTCCGCCTCGCTTCCACTAGCAATAATTACCACATCAGGGTCAATTTCTTTTTTTGATACAATATATCCACCCATTCTGAAATCATTAATGTCTAAAGTATTTTGCAATTTAGGCAAATCCTGGCGGGATAATATCAATGCTGTGGGTCCTTCATTTTTTTCTAAAATAATCTGCCAGGCAGCTTTTACTTCCTCACTATCTGCAGGGCGGATTACTTTTAAATTAGGAATCATCCGCAATGATTCTAAATGTTCAACAGGTTGATGAGTAGGTCCATCTTCCCCTACATAAATTGAATCATGAGTAAAAATATAGATTATAGGTAAATTCATTAAAGCAGATAGTCTGATAGCTGGTCTCATATAATCAGAAAAGACCAGAAAAGTAGAACAATATGGGCGTAACCCTTTATGGAGAGAAATTCCGTTACATATTGCAGCCATGGCATGTTCTCTTACTCCAAAACGTATGTTTCTTCCCTGAAAAAAATTCTTTTGAACTTCTGAAAAATTATTCAGATAGGTTTTGGTAGAAGGAGAAAGGTCTGCTGATCCTCCAACCAGATAAGGTATTTTTTCAGCAATAAAATTTAATATTTTTCCAGAGGCATTTCTGGTGGCAGTTTTTTCATTAAAATCAATACTTGAAAAATCTAAATTCTCCGGTATTTCTAAAGACAATCCCTGTTGCCATTGCATTTTTTTTTGAGGAAATTTTTTGGCCCATCCATTAAATCTTTCTTCCCATAATTCTCTTTCTTTTTGCAATTTAAATCTTGTATTTTTAAAATATTCGCGGACCTTTTGGCTAATGTAAAATGTTTCAGACAGAGGTAAACCAATATTTTTCTTCAGTCCTTCAACTTCATCTTTACCCAGTGGGGCCCCATGAGCCACTGGAGTATCCTGCTTTGTTGGAGCGCCAAAGCCAATATGGGTTTTGGCTATAATAATAGTAGGCCGATTATTATCCTCTTTAGCTTTTATAAATGCACTTTTTAATTCGTCTATATCATGCCCGTTTATATTGGTAATTACCTGCCAATTATAAGCCTGAAACCTTTCTGCAACGGATTCAGTAAAAGTTACCTCTGTTTCAGCTGCCAGAGAAATAAAATTCTGATCATAGACAACTATTAATTTTCCTAATCCCAGGTGTCCTGCCAGAGAGGCTGCTTCGGAAGTTATTCCTTCCATCATACAACCATCTCCAGCTAATACATATGTATAATGATCAAAGATGTTAAATCCCTCATCGTTGAATCTTGCTGCCAGCATTTTTTCAGCTAAAGCCATCCCCACTGCATTAGCAAATCCTTGACCTAATGGTCCGGAGGTAGTTTCTACTCCGGGAGTATGCCTATATTCAGGATGCCCGGGAGTTTTGGAGTTTATTTTCCGAAAATTCATAATATCTTGTATTGATAATTCATATCCAGACAAATGTAATAATGCATATAATAGAGCTGACCCATGTCCAGCTGACAGAACAAAACGATCCCGGTCAACCCAATCTGGTTTGCCGGGATCATGTTTTAGTATTTCTCCAAATAATACTGCACCTATTTCAGCACAACCTAAAGGCAATCCCGGATGTCCTGAGTTGGCCTTTTCTACGGCATCAACCGATAAACCCCGAATAATATTAGCAACATCTTTCAGCATAACAATCCCCCTTCTTCGACTTTAAAACTATTTTCAGTTATTAACTCTTTCATTAGCAAAATCTAACTACCATAAACGGTTAAAAATATAATTATTTTTTAATTATTTCTACTTTGTTCATTGAGTCTATTTCACCTAATCTTACTTTAACAATTTCACGATGAGAAGTAGGAACGTTTTTGCCAACATAATCAGCTCTTATTGGTAATTCCCGGTGACCTCGATCAATTAATACTGCCAGTTGAATACATTTTGGCCTACCCATATCAACTATAGCGTCCATGGCTGCCCTGATTGTTCTTCCAGTATAGAGAACATCATCTATCAGTAAAATTTTTTTATCTTCAACTTGAAATGGTATTTCTGTTTTCATGATAATAGCATTGGGCTGTTTTTCTTTTAAGTCGTCCCTGTAGAGAGTTATATCTAAAACACCTACTGGTATAGCAGTTTTTTCAATGTTAAATACTATTTCAGCAATCCTTCTGGCTAAATACTCTCCTCTGGTTTTAATACCAATAATACCTAAATCTTTCACACCTTTATTTTTTTCAATTATTTCATGTGACATTCTAAGCAAAGTCCTGTCAATATCCCTTTGGCTCATAATTATTGACGTGTGTGAATATTCCAATTTAAAATGCTTCCTTTCTGACAATCCTCATTTTGAAAATTATTTATTGCATATTTTTGGAAAGTTTAATTGCATTTTTATTTTTTAACTCTAACAAAAAACAATATTTATTTACATGTCTCCTGAAACCAATGTATCCAGGAAACACTAAATCATTTTTCTGTAATCTATTCTCTTCTTTTATACTTTCAGATATTAAAATATTAAAAATTATTTTATTAAGTCAATGTAGCTACCATAATCGCTTTGATAGTGTGTAATCTGTTTTCAGCTTCATCAAATACTACAGAATATTTGCTGCGAAAAACTTCATCAGTAACTTCCATGGATTCTAAACCATACTTTTCAAAAACTTCTTTTCCTGTAGAGGTATTTGTATCATGAAAAGCAGGTAAACAATGCAAGAAAATTACATTAGGATTTTTTGTGTTCTGAATAACTCCCATGTTAATCTGATAATCTTTCAATAGTGCAATTCTTCTTTTTAGCTGGTCCTCTTCTCCCATTGATACCCATACATCAGTATAAAGGGCATCTGCTTTTTCCACTCCTTTTTCAAGATTATCAGTGATTTTAATAACTGCCCCTGATTTTCCCGCTACCTGCCGGGCTTCTTTTATTAATTCTTCACTGGGGAATAAAGGTTTTGGTGAAACTATTCTAAATTCCATTCCCATAATAGAGCAGGCAATCAACAAAGAGTTAGCAACATTATTTCTTCCATCACCTATGTAAACTAGTACTGCCTCATTTAACGGTTTATCAACTTTTTCTTTTATGGTCATCAGATCTGCTAATGCTTGTGTTGGATGATAAAGGTCAGTAAGACCATTCCATACTACTGAACCGGAATATTTGGCCAGCATTTCAACTGACTCTTGCTTAAAACCTCTGAATTCTATTCCGTCAAAATACCTACCTAAAACTTTTGCTGTATCTTCCATTGATTCTTTTTTGCCCATCTGAGTACCTGTAGGACCCAAATAAGTAATATTTGCTCCTTGATCAAAAGCAGCTACTTCAAATGCGCATCGGGTTCTGGTAGAAGTTTTTTCAAATATTAAGGCTATGTTTTTACCTTTCAATTTTTGCTGTTCTGTACCATCAGCCTTTTCCTTTTTTAGCTTAAATGCCAAATCCAATAAATAGTTGATTTCTTCAGCAGAAAAATCCTTCAAGGTGAGCAAATGACGATTTTTTAAACTAACTGGCATTCCTTAATACCTCTTTCTTTGCAGATTCATAATATTTTTAATTATAGATAATTTTATAATTAAACTAGTTAAATAGAACTTATAAAATATTGTAATACAAACAATCTCTTTATTCTAAATTACTTATGGCTTCTATTTATCAATTTGCTTCTTCCTCAATTGCGGGAATAAATTAATTATTTTTCTTTTTAATTCAGAAAAAGATCAGAATAAGAAAAACAATGTTCAAAACTAATAAGAAAGAGCTTAGGGGATATTATAGCTATTATTTACATTAATAAATTGTAAAGTTTTTTGCTGCCAGAAAATCATCCCCGATAAAAATTCTTACTTGCCAATTTCCAGCTATGTTAGCAGCATAATGCTCTTTAATACTAATCCAATACCAGCTGCGATAGTTTTGGTAAATTCCCGCATCCATTTCCAGTTGACCAATATGATAAATCTTTCCGGTAGGGTCAACCCATTCCCAGGAAACCACAAAAGGACTATCCGTTTCATGGTTAAACTGGATCCATGCAACTGCTTTTTCATCCCAGGTATTAAAAGAATCTGTTTCCATCACTGGTTCATTGTTTTCAATATCTTTACACAGGATAAGGTTTTTGACCATTTGTGATTCAGGAATAATTTCTTGGGCTTGGGGCATAAGCAGAAAAAAAATATTGAAAAATATAATAAAGCAGATTGTTACTCTCATAATATTCTTATTCATTTTTTCCTCCAAATTTTATTCATATTTTACACTTTGTTAATAATAATTATACAATAATTATTCCTTTTTTAAAACTGAACAATAAGGATTACCGGCTTGTTATAAATAAGTAAAAAACCTGAATATAATATTTCTTTGCATAATTACCTGTTTTGTGTTAGTATTTTATTCTGTTTTTTAACAAAAATTAAAATATATTATTATAAGATAAGGTCAAAATGAAATATACAGACATAAAAAATATTGCTTTAGTTGCTCATGTAGATCATGGAAAAACTACATTGGTTGATGCTATGTTAAAACAAAGTGGCACCTTCAGGGAAAATCAGCAATTAAAAGAAAGAATAATGGACTCTAACGATATGGAGCAAGAAAGAGGGATAACTATTTTTTCAAAAAATGCCTCAATTTTTTGGAAAAATACTAAAATTAATATCATCGATACCCCAGGGCATGCAGATTTCGGAGGAGAAGTTGAAAGAATACTAAGAATGGTAAATGGTATTTTGTTAATCGTTGACGCAGTTGAAGGACCAATGCCTCAAACGCGATTTGTCTTGCAAAAATCGATGGAATTAAATTTAATACCAATTGTAGTAATAAATAAAATAGATCGTACTAATGCTCGGCCTAAAGAAGTCCTGAATGAGATTTATGATTTATTTATTGAATTAGGAGCAGGCGACAAGCAGATAGAATTTCCGGTAGTATATACTTCAGCACAGGCAGGCTTGGCAGGGAATTCGCCAAAATCATTAAATAATAATATGGAAGTATTGTTTTCATCTATCATCGAACATGTACCTTCACCTGTTACCAATAATGAAGGACCTTTGCAGGTATTAATTACCAATCTTGATTATGATGATTATGTTGGCAAAATTGCTGTTGGGCTTATAATAAGCGGAAAAATTAAACAAGGTGAAAACATTGCCCTTATCAAAAGAAATAATAAGATTATCAATGGGAAAATCAGCAAACTATATATTTTTGAAGGGCTGGAAAAGGTAGAAACTACTCAAGCCTGTTCTGGGGAAATTATTGCTGTTGCTGGAATAAGTGAAGCAGGAATAGGTGAAACAATTGCTGATTCAGAAAACCCTATTGCCTTATCTGTAATCAAGATCGACGAACCAACTCTTACTATTGAATTTAAAGTAAATGATAGCCCTTTTGCCGGTCAGGAAGGAAAATTTGTTACCTCACGTCACTTACGGGAAAGACTATTTAAAGAAATCGAAACAAATGTCAGTTTGAAAGTAGAAGAAACAGAAACTATGGATACTTTTCGGGTTTCTGGAAGAGGAGAATTGCACCTGTCTATCCTGATTGAAAAAATGCGCAGAGAAGGATATGAGTTTCAGGTTTCTAAACCAGATGTTATTTTTCACTTTGAAAATGGGGAAAAATACGAGCCAATAGAATTAATGACTTGTGATATACCCAAAGATTATTTAAATACAGTTATGCATATGTGTGGTGTTAGAAAAGGAGAATTAACTAGTATGCAAGAATTTTCCTTTAATCATTTACGCCTTGTATTCCAAATACCTGCCAGAGGATTAATTGGTTTTCGAAACGAATTATTAACTTTAACAAAAGGACAGGGCATCATGAATCATCTCTTTTTAGAATATCAGCCATACAAAGGATATATACCATCCCGATCCAAAGGCGTGCTTATTGCTTTTGAAGACGGTATTACCAGTACTTATGGCCTTTACAACGCTCAAAGTAGGGGCAGTTTATTTGTTGGACCTGCAACCAGAGTTTATCAGGGTATGATCGTTGGAGAAAATAAAAGAGAAAATGATCTTGAAGTTAATGTCAATAAGAAAAAGCATGTTACCAATATGAGGGCCAGTGGTTCTGACGATGCTTTAAGACTGGAAAAGCCTAGAATTTTGTCTCTTGAAAGAGCTCTGGAGTTTATTCAAGAAGATGAATTAGCAGAAATAACTCCGGAAAATATCCGTTTGCGTAAAAGAATTCTTGATCACAATTCACGTTACCAATACCGTAAAAATTTAGCCTGAATATAAGTATTTTATAAATAAATCTTCATTAAAAGAAATTTTAAATGAATTCTAAAATATTTAATAATTTAATTCAGAAGAGATCATTTTTCAAGTTCAAATAACAAGATATTCACTTATTATTGTTTACGATAAATATATTCTTATGCTATAATGCAATAGCTTAAAAGAAAAATTGAAAAACATAACTAACCAGGAATTATGAAATTAAAAAATTATTTTGATAGTGTAGTAGAAATCGCTTTAGAAAATGCTGAAATAGCAACAAACGGTATGGCTTATCAGGAAAAGGCCAATGCCTTTACTCATGGTATCGGTACAGTACTAAGCATTGCCGGTTTAGCTTATCTACTTTTTATTGCTATCACAAAAGGGAATTTGTGGCAAATTGTAAGTTTTGGTATTTATGGTTCAACTCTTGTTATCCTCTATCTGGCTTCTACTGCTTATCACTGGATAATTGATTCTAAAACTAAAAAGACCCTGCAAATGTTCGACCATTCTGCTATCTATCTTCTAATTGCAGGTTCATATACCCCAATTACCCTTATAGCATTGCGTGGCACATGGGGATGGACACTGTTTGGATTAGTATGGGGGATAGCAGTAATCGGAATACTGATGAAATATTTCTTTTTCAATAAAACACAGGTAATATCAGTTATACTATACATTTTTATGGGCTTATTAATAATCACTGCTACTAAGCCTCTTTTGAATGCTGTTCCTGTAAAAATGCTTTTATGGATCGTTACAGGCGGGCTTTTTTACCTGTTAGGAGTATTCTTTTTTTTCTCTCCAAAAATTCGTTACCACCATACTATTTGGCATCTTTTCGTGATGGCAGGAAGTATTACTCATTTTTTGGCTATCTTCTTTTATCTCGCTTAAATTTCTTATTGTATTTGCTACAAATAAAGTTTTTAATAAAAAATATTTCTGTTTTAACAAGTTCCAACTGATTCTTCTGCCAATAGAAAACAGGCACATTCTCTTAGGTGGGTAAATTAATTTATTCCTACAATAAATTGTAATTTATGATTAAAACAAATTACATTCTACTCTCTTATAGAAAAAAGACAGGAGCCTATTTTAGAGCTCCTATCTTTTTTCTATTTACATTTATTTATTTTTTAAATATAATTTTTACGATTCTTACTCTTTTATTCCAATATCTTTTTAACCTAATAACTAATAATTTTTTATCTTATCGGGCACACGCCACTTTCACAAGATTCATCTCCCGGGTCAATTAACATTTCATCTTTTTCATATTTTGGTATAAGTGATGGAATAAAATGGATCATTTCTTTTTCTCTTCTTTCATATTCTTCTTTGCTGATTTCCTCATAAGGCATTTGAGCATAAAAACTGTCGTCCAGGGAAACAAAACTCACTGCAACAATATCATCCCAATTATTCCATAACCATTCTTCCACTTCTACCCACTCATCATTCCTGACATGAACTGTAATTGATGTATTATGATCAGTATATTCTTTTTGAAAAGCTCTATATGTTTCCAACTGTTCTATCGCAGAAACATCTTTTTTTGTCTTACCATGAGGGGCACTGCATGGGAAAGAAAGTACTTTTGTTCTACAGCTTTCTTCAGTTTGCCCATTTTCTGGTTTTATATCATAACCTAACTCTTCACATACCTTCAACAACGGATCAGAAGCATTTATTCTGACTCTTCTGATAAAATAAGGCGCATGAGAATAGTGAACACCGCTGGAAACAGTTGGTAATTGGGAAAGGGTTCCTTCAGGTTTCACGGTTGTAATCAAAAGCGGCGGTTCAACCCCTAATTTTCTGGCATATAAATCAGCTTCCTGATGTGCCGTCTCCTTGAGCTTTATTCTTAAAGCTGACTGTTCCTCTTTGGACATATTTGTAGCATTAACCATATCTTGCCAGCCAGTCAAGCTACAACCAATTAATCTATCTCTTTTTTGTTTAACATCCCACTGATCCATTTCCAAATCTAAAAAAGTCATTCTGAATCCTGCTCTGACAGATAGTCTCTGCGCTTGCAGTAGTTGTTCTTCGTCCAGCTTTTCTTCTTTGACAAAACCCATCACATTTACTGTAGTCAAATTACACATTTGTTCTCTATCAAGCAATACTTCCATGCAGGGATTTGCACCTTCTAAATTAGGTCTTCTTTTTGCTGCAGCTTCAGCATTCATAAAACCAGGCTCTCCACTATAACGCATTTGTTTAACATGCCAGGCTAACTGTTCCCTGGAAGGCTTTGAAGTGTAAAAAATACTGTTATTGCTCATTTCCCTGAAATCAATTTCTTCATTTTTTACCCATTTACCATCAATTTGCTCATACAAATTATTCTTGGCATTTAAAATATCCTGATCGTCTCTATCAAACAAAATAACCTCGCTGGTTCTTCTAACTCCCCCTACCACTACATTCTGACCAATAATATTGGCGATATCCATACAATCAACTGGTCTTAATTTTTTTAGTTTGCCAAAACAATTATATTTGATTACTTTATCTATCTTAGAAAACATTCTTTCCAGGCTTTCATATCCTGAAGCAGTTCCTCCAAACGTTTTTAATTTTTCTCCCTTAGGCCTTACGTTGTTATAATTTAAAATAATGGTATTAATGTCCCGATATTCTTTTTTTGATAAAATGCTCATATAAAAATCCAGAGATTGAACCCAGCCCTCTTTGCTGTCCCCTACAATTATATGGGCTGTTTCTTTCTGAAAATAAACACTGGTCAAATCTTCTCTCTTTTCTTTGACCACAGGTGAATATGCTTCGTGGATTATTTTAATGTTTGTTCTTATTTTTGGTAATTTTTCTACATCTGATTTTAAAACTCTGACACCAACTCCTGAACCTATCATCAGTAAATAAAAAAGTTCTTTAAAAATACTGAATTTATCCAGAACAGTAAAGCTGCAATTAAAATTAGCCATGGGGTATTTTGAACTTACTTCAGTCCCTCCAGTCCATAATGTTCTACCCGCTAAAAACTGCCGTAAATGGAATACATTGTCATATAAAATCTCTGCTTCCTTCTGGCTTGTCTTAACTAAATTGCAATTAAATTCAACTGCCCTTCTTGCAGTTTCCCACCAATATTCTCTCCTTTTTTCCATTGAAAGCCATCTGGAATATGTTCGGTAATAGACAAAGTGCCCTAACTGGGTTGGAAAAGGATTGGATAAATGCTTATATTTACTGATAAATTCATCAGTTAATAATTTATCATTACCAGGATTTATATCTCTCAACTTGTCTCTTTGTTCCCGATACAAAATATAAGTTTTGGCAACATCTTTTCTCTCACTGTTCATCAATTCATTTTCTACCTGTTCTTGAATCTCTGCAACAGTAACGCTTTTTTGAGAATTTTTTAAATCATCTTCAATTTTTTGGGCAATAGAGGCACAAAGATCTTGGTCTACTCCTTTGATAGTTTCTCGCATAGCCTGAGTAATGGCATTGATAATTTTTTTCTGGTCAAAATATTGAATTGTATTATTTCTTTTTATAACTTTAATCATTTGTCTCCTCTTTATTTTGGAATGCTGGAATTGATTGTTTAATAATTTAACAATTAGATTTAATAATAAGATAATTTCTTTATAGTCTATTTTACTATATTATCGGCTAAAATTGAATTACAAAACCGATTAATATTCTTTAATTTGTAATATTAACGAAACATCAGCAACATAGTTGCAATAAATAAAAAAGTGCCTATTTTTTGTAATGCTCCAGCAAAATAAGTAAAGGCGGCATGCCTTAATACAAGTGAAACTCCTTTAATATCATGTTCATCAGCAATATTCAGTTCATTTAAGGCGTTTAACCCTCTTTTGCTGGCATTTATCTCTATAGGTAGAGACAATATTGCAAAAACTGTTAATCCAAACAATAATAGCACAGCAGCATAAACAAAAATAAGGTGACGGAAAATAATACCCCAAAAAAACAATATTGGGGTAAATTGTCCCAAAATTGCCAGATTTTTAGCCAGATTATTTCTCAAAACCATAAATTTACATCCTTCTTTATCCTGTATTACATGAGCTATTTCATGTGCTACAATCCCCATGGAAGTAATGGAAGCACTTTCCAGGATTTCGTTTGAAAAATGTAATGTTTTATTTTGAGGATTATAATAATTAACAAGTTTTTTCTTATTAACTACTATTGGCAGGTTTAACTGATAGTGTGTTAAAAATATTTTAATAACCTCACTACCGTCAATATAATTTTTATTAGGTTGTTTTAAATATTGATAGTAAATGAATTGTACCCGCCATTGAGCAAACCAGCCTAATAAAGCAGGAATGATAAGTAAAAGATATAATGGGTTTATAAATAGCATTATTACTCCTGAATACCAACATCAATTTTATTGAATCTTATTCTTAAGCAAATTTCTCTTAAAAAGGAAATTAATAACTACCAGGATAATCATGGTTAATAACAAATAATATAAAATTGGGTTTCTTAAATCGCTACCCTGGTATATACCATGGATGGCACTCAGCAAAAAAGCTGGGTATAATAAAGTATGTATGCTTTTCCAGTATTTTATAATTTTTTTCTTCAAAACAGCTGCAAGAGCAGCAATATAGATAATATAAATGGCAAAACGACCACCGTTTGTAATAAAGGCATCCAGGAACTGAAATTTGGTATTAATATTCTGGTTGTTCCAAAATCTACCATCATAATTAAGGGATGCAGACTAATCAGCACCAATCCCAGAATGGAAAAAAAATGATGAATTTTCAAATATACTACTCCAAATATCGCCTTACTTTGCTTTACAAATGAGCTTAAAATAATTGCTATAAATAAGGAAGAAAGTCCTGTTAATCCAGCCAAACGCCGGAATAATTGGAAATAATCTCTGTAACCATGATAAAAAATAATAACTACAGGAATTAAATATAGAAGTACAAATGCAATATAAAAAAGATTGCGATAATTTAAATGCTTATTTTTTTCTACCATTATTATTTTCCTCCTATAGATCATTTTAAATTGATTGCGTTTTATACTATGAAAAGATAAATTTATTTTTACTGATACTTAAAAAATAAGTTAATTATTTAACAGCATACAAATAAGAAAAAACAATCAATTTATTATTTTTAATAGTTTTCATAAATATAGTTTACCATCATATCTTCGAATTTTTTTGGATTATTCTGTTCTCCTAAAAAGCTGTTTGTCAGAATGCAAAAAGCAATACATCTATTATTTTTTGTATTCAATATCCCTGCTAATCCTGAAGCAGATGGTAAACTGCCTGTCTTTCCCCATAAAGGGAAAGAGAATCTTTCCTTTAAAGTTCCTCTCTCTTCAGTATTTGCAAAATATTTCAACATTTCAGAGCCATATTGCCGGTAAAGATAATCAATAGCCATAACTACCTGTTCTGGAGTAAGCAGGTTATACTCAGATAAGCCACAGCCATCCATCAAAATATAATCTTCTCCCCATGTCAAGCTTAATTTCTTTTCTAGGATATCAGATAAAGCTATAATTGAAAAATCTATAGTTGAAACCTCTTTTAAATCACTTATAAAAGGAAGAGTACGAAAAATTATTTCAGCACTTTGATTATCACTCATCTTCATCATATGAGATAATATTTCTGTCAGCTCATCAGAATAATAAATATCTTTCACTGTTAAATCTGGGGGTATTTCCCCTAATCTTATACTACCATTAAAATCAATCTTTTGTTTTATTAATTCAATAGAAAACAGTTGCCCCCATTCCCTGGTCATTTCCTGGTAATAAGAAACATGTTTTTCTCTACTGTGATATCCCTTGATTGTGAATGCTCCAATAATTGGGTTTTGATCATCCCACATCCAGCCTTTCCCCAAATAGTCTTCTTTAAAAAAAGAAGAATCATCAAGAACAATGTCACCACTTATACCTGTAAGTTTATATTTATATATTAAATTGAGGACAATCTGTCTTATTATTTCAGGATCTTGAGTTGGATCCCCAAATCCTTTTATATAAAGATCACCATCAACCTCCCCGGGAATTGTACTGGAGAAATAAATAATAGTCTTGTAAAGGTAATCAGGCCCCATCTTTTCTAAAGCACCCAGGAGAGTAAAAATCTTTACTAGCGAAGCTGGAGTAAAAAGATTATCCTGATTATAAGAAAAAAGCAAATCCTGAGATTCCAGGTCCTTGATGCAGATACCGGAAAACCCATTAAAATTGGCAATTTCATTGAGAATATTGTTCTCACAAAGGCCAGTATTGGTAATCAATAAAAAATAAATTAAAAATAAAATAGATTTTAATAAAATAGATTTTTTTCTGAAAAACATTTTAATCACCTTTGACTGAATTTTCTCCAGCTAGAAAACCAGTACTCCAGCATTCTTGCAGATTATATCCTCCTGAAGGTCCATCTAAATCAAGGATTTCTCCTGCAAAGTATAAATTTTTGATTTTTTTAGATTCCATTGTATCAGGGTTAATTTCCCTTAAGTCTAATCCTCCGCTGGTAATCATAGCCCATTTATAGCCTAACAATTCTGTGGGAGTCAACTCTAATTCTTTGATAGTATGTACTAAATTATTTCTTTCTGCTTTTGAAATATAGTCTATTTTCCGGTCTTCTTCTATGCCGGCTAAATGGCAAATTACCGCAATTAAAGAATTAGGTAATAATTTTTTTAAACAGTTTTTCAAAATTCTTCCTTTAAACTCCTGAAAATCCCGTAAAATTCTTTTGTCTAATTTTTTGAAATCCAGAGCAGGCTTCAGGTCTAGCCATAATTTTACATTGCCTTTCTTTAAATGTATATCAATATATTTACTCATATCCATTACAATTGGTCCGCTTATTCCAAAATGAGTAAATAACATCTCACCAAATCTTTCTTCCTGCTTTTTTCCATTTTTATATAATTGCAGAGAAACATTCTTTAATGTCAAACCTTGCAATTCAGTGACCCATTTTTCACTTGTCCTCACTGGATTTAAGGCAGGAGCAAGAGGAACAATTGTATGGCCAAATTTTTTAGCCCAGTTATAGCCATCACCGGTTGAGCCTGTTTGGGGATATGATTTACCTCCAGTGCATAATATTAATTTTTTTGCCAGAAAAATATCCCCGGAAGAAAGAGTAACCTTAAAATTATCTTTATGAATAATATTTTCAACATCTACTACCTGTGAATTTACAAACTCATTAACCTGGCCTTTTTTTAAATATTCTAAAAGTATCTTTAAAATTGAATTAGCATCTCCATGATCAGGAAATATTCTGTTGCCTCTTTCTACTTGCCAGGACAATCCTCTTGACTGGAAGAAATCTAAGGTTTCTGGAATTCCAAATCTTTCCAGGGCACTGTATAAAAATCGCCCTTTTTTGCCAAATTTTTCTGCAAATTTAACTCTGTCAAATTCATAATGGGTAAAATTACAACGTCCTTTTCCGGTAATTAACAATTTTCGCCCTAAGATATTGTTTTTTTCAATTATAGCAACCTTTGCCCCTTCTTGTTCTGCTGCCCTGCCTGCAGCTATCATTCCTGCAGGACCCCCACCTATTATTATTACATCAAAATTATAAATGTTCATCTTATATAATATTCCTTAAAAATTTTTATCATTTTTGCTCTATTAATGGTTGATGATGTTTTCAGCTTCGGAAAAGCACACTTTCTTTAGTAAATAACCTTGCTGATAAAAATAAGGCTAGCAAGGCTATTACTACATTGCTTACCATAGTATTTATGATATGAGCCCAATTTATGTTTCCCATTAATAATTCTTTGAAAGTAACACTGTTGTTTAAAATGGGAATATAAAACATAGGTCCTGCTAGTTCCATTCCCTGGGTAAGAGAAATCATTCCTAAAAAAATAGACATCATATAAATCGGAGTTACGTAAGTTGAGGCCTCTTTATTATTACGGGCAAAGATTCCTATTAGCAATAATACAGCACTAGCGAGGCTAACTAATGGTGCTAGAACCAGGAAAAACAAGAAAAACATGGAAGGTGAAAAACTTACTTCCACAAAAGAGAATTCTCCCATGCTATAAGCCGGTGCAAGAAGGGCAATACCTAATCCAATCAAGCCAAGCAGCATGCTGGTTGCTGAAACTGTCATCACTGTTAAATACTTTCCGATAACAATTTCCAGGCGGCTTACCTGGCTTACCAGCAATGTAGCAAGGGTGCCTCTCTCTTTCTCTCCTGCTGTTATATCTACTGCCGAGTGCATAGCACCCATAAAAATAAGAATTACAATTATGTATGGCAAAAGCATCCCCAGCATAGAGCCAATTTTTCTTTCTTCTGATGAAACATCAATCAACTGCTCTTCTAGGGGTTCAATATAATTGATATCAATTCCAAATTGTCCCAACCTATCTTCAATTATTCTTTGCCTGTATTTTTCCACTAAGTCTGCTACTCTTTTAACAGCTACCTGGGAACGCTGAATTGTAGAATCATACTTAATAATAATTTCCTGAGTAGTTGCCTGCTCTCCTTCAATTTGTATATCTTCAGAGATTTCTAATAATAGATTTAATTCTTTTTCATTAATCTTATTTTCTACTATTTCCCCTTCCTGGTAAAAGACCAGCTTTATCCGGTCATCATCGGATAGTAGTTCTTTCAGCAGAGGTGCATTTTCTTCACCTTTAATAGCAACCTGGGAAGGATGAATTTGTGTTTTTTCCTGCCCTACTAATGTAAAATAACCTATCCCTAAAAATAAAAGAGGATAAAAGACTAGTGGAATAATAATCATACTGATTAAAGTTCTTCGGTCTCTAATGGCACCCAGGAGTTCCTTTTTGTAAATTAAATGAATATTTTTGTAACTCATATACTGCTCTTACTGCTCTCTGTTTTGATTAAATGGAAAAATATTTCTTCCAAGTCTTTTGCTGGATTATTTTTTTGAAAATCATTTAATGATCCTGCAGATAATAGTTTTCCAAAATGAATAATGGCTATCTCATCACATAATTTTTCAGCTTCATTCATTTGATGGGTAGAAAAGATAATACACTTTCCCATTTGCTTAAACTCTCTGATATAATCAATCACCGTTCTGGCAGTTATAACATCTAATCCTACTGTAGGTTCATCAAAAATTAATACAGGTGGATTATGAATAATTGCTCTGGCAATAGATAGTTTTTGCTTCATCCCGGTGGATAATTTATCTACACGGGTATTCTTGTAATGATTCATTCCTAAAATATTAAAAATGTTTGCCATTTGTTTTTCTATTGTATTTTCATCCAGGCCATTAATCCTGCCAAAAAACTGTACGGTTTCACGGGGAGTGAATCTATCGTACAGGCCAGTTTCGCTGGATAGAAACCCTATACTTTGCCTTACCTGATGAGATTTTTGGACCACATCATATCCATTAACAGTCACCTTCCCCTTTGTTGGTGATAGCATTGTTGCTAAAATGCGTAAGGTCGTAGTTTTCCCTGCTCCGTTTGGGCCTAATAAACCAAATATCTGACCTTTTTTGCAGGTAAAACTGATATTGTTTACTGCAGTTATCTCGCCATTTTTTTTATCATAAAATACTTTCGAAAGGCTTTTTACTTGAATCACTTTTTAATCAACTTTCTTAAAACTACATTTTTTATTTTATAATTTATAATTAATTGTTCTTAAGAATTTTTTTCTCTTTTCCACATCTTCATCTTTTTCGATTCCCTTTGGAGAAAAACCATCAATCACGCCTAAAATACCACGCCCCTGTTCTGTTTCTCCTACAACTACTTCTGTTGGGTTGGCAGTTGCACAAAAAATGCGACATACTTCAGGACATTGTTTAATGGCATTTAATATATTAATGGGAAAGGCATTTTGGATAATTATAATAAAGGCGTGGCCTGCACCTATTTCTTTCATGTTATTAATTGCCAAAGTTTTTAACCTCATGTCATTCCCTTCTGCCCTGATTAAGCAGGGACCGGAGGCTTCATTAAAAGCAATGCCGAATTTCATGCCTGGCACTGAAGATACCATTATTTCATATAAATCTTCTATAGATTTAATAAAATGAGTCTGTCCCAGTATAACATTTGCCTCTTCAGGAAAATCCAGCTTGATTGTTTGTATTTCCATATCCATTCTCCTTATCAATATTTTTTATATATATTCTACACAGAAAACAATACAAGTTCTACTTTAATTTAAAATTAATTACCTCATTATAAACAAACAAACTTATAAAATCTAAAACCAAACATTTGATGGCAATAATTTGTATTTAAAAGTATAGGATTAGTCTTAAGAAGGAATATCAAAGATAATTTTTAAATTGTCTGGATGTTTGCTATAATATTAACTAAAATAGTTTTCCCCTATTTTAGTTAAATAAATAAGTAAAATTCTGACGAAGATAACAAAATGCTTTTTAAAAAAATCATGCTTCCAAAAAATTTTTATATTTTTTTACAGATCCTGATAATTATTTTATTGGGAACACCTTTTATTTGTTCTGCATCAACTTATACAAAAAATACCATAATACCTATCCTGACTTATCATAAATTTTGCCTGGGAGAAAGCCCTGATGATTATACTATTAATATTGATCGTTTCGAGCAACAATTAATTTTTTTAAAAAATAACGGATACCAGGCCATTACCGTGTCCCAACTCTTAAATTGTATTGATAATGGATTCTTCCCGGAAAAACCTGTTCTAATCACTATTGATGATGGATTTAAATCGGCTTATACTCAGGCCTTCCCCTTGCTAAAAAAATATCAAATTCCCGCAACCTTCTACCTGTATGTTGATTTTATTAATAACGGACCAAATCAATTATCATGGATTGAGGTAGAAGAAATGGTAAAAAATGGAATGGAGATTGGTTCACACAGCATTAGCCATTGCAACTTGCTCCATATAAAAACAGACGAAACTTATCCTGAGTATCTGGAGAGGATTCGACGAGAAATATTTCTTTCTAAGTCTATTTTGGAAAGAAAAACAAACAGTCCCGTAAATTCTTTTGCTTATCCTTATGGGGTTTACAGTGAACAGATCAGAGATCTGGCTATAGAGGCTGATTATCAGGTCTTGCTGAATGTAAATAGTATGAATAATTCTGTTTCATCAATAGACCAATATAACCTTAACCGTTATATTATTGCGGCAGAATGCTCTTTAGATTTATTTAAATCCATATTAGAAGAGAAACCCTTGGAGGTAAAAGGAATTTTCCCTGCTGATGGAACTGTAACTGACAATCAGTCGACAACAATAGGTGTTCTCCTTAAAAATTCCAATATAAGTCCAAATAACCTGAACTTCAGATTAAGCGGTTCGGGATTATTGGATTTTGACTATTCTGATCAATTACAAGAAATATCATTTACACCAGTTGCTCCTAAACTTTTACAGAAAAGAACCTGGATTGCCCAAATAAGCACTTATGACAGAGAAAATGATGTACAAAAAAAATATTCCTGGCTTTTCACTATCAGGTAAACTAGTAATCTTTGTCTTTCTAGCTTACCTGATAGTACAGATTTAAGAAAGTGTAAAGCTTATTTTTATTTGCAAGATGTTTTAGCAGTATTACTCAAATTTAGCATCTTTTAATTTTTCTACCATTTTAATAAAGTCATCTACCCATTCAGCATTAAAATTAATTCCCTTTTTAGTTTGAACATATTCATCCTGATCTTTTAATTTGACAAATGTTCTCAAATCAACCCTCTGAGATCCTCTGAATTCTCCAATGGATAATACTAACCTCTTGTTATCAGTAATGTCTAATTTATCTATTTGTTTCATCTGGTTTCCCCCTCCCTTTTCTTGAATTATTAGCCTCCATCAAGCATCCCGTCTCTGCCGGCAAGTTGATAGGGATCGATTGAAATAATTTTAGCATTAGTATATTTCTGGACAATTTTCTTATATTCTTCCTGGGAATTTTCTGAAATTACTATTTCTAAAAAATCAATTTTTTTGGCATAATTTAGTACATTATCATAAGGCTTAACTGGAGTAACAAAAAAACATAAATCAATGTTACTTTTTTTCTGATAATTCTCTAATCCATGCAAATGAACAAAGCCGACTTTTTTAATATTCACAAGTAATATTTTCTGTCCTGTTCCACCTTCTTTTTTTATCATTATTGTAAACCTTTTAACTTTTTTATATTTTTAATTAGCCTATTCCTATTTCTTTTATATCATAAATGTAATCTGTTCTGACAAAAAATCCTCTCGGAAAATGCCTTAAGAGAATATTTGACTCTTCCTGTCTTCCTATTTCATACTCCAGGCCAACTATCTGCATGTTTTTTACATCACAAGAGGTAGTAAAATATTTCTGTACATATTCTCCAAAGTAAGGACTGACTATGTTAGAAAGAAGTAAGGCAATAATAATACTAAAAATACTGAACATGCCTGTGGTTACAAGTAAAATCAAAAAAATTAAAGCACTGATGAAACTGGCAATAGCTAAATCTGTACCACAACGCCTATGAATTGCCAGCTGACAATTTCCCTTTTTTAATAATGTCAAACCTTGTGAAGCCGCACTTTCAACCATTTCCGGATTTTGAATACCAGCAATAAAAAATCCGTCTTCTCTTGATAAACCGGAAATATTAAGACGCTGTCCAGCCTGATGTTCTAAAATATTAATAGTAGCATGTTCCAGAGCATGGTTTCTTCTCAGGTTATGGCTTTTAGCGATTCTCCAGATCTGTTTAGGAACTGAAATTAAGGTTATAAAAGAATAAAAAGTAAAACCATATGGCAAAAAGATTACTGCAATAATAAAAAATAGAAATAGAGGCATTAAAAATATATAAAATAGAAATAAAAAAAGCAATTAATATTTTACCTTCTTTCTTTTGATTATTAAAAAAACATATCAATATTAACGATTAACATCTAAACTGTCAACCAAAGAAATAACAATATTTAATATTGTATTAAAAAATCCACCTAAAAGCTAAAATGGAAAATTGTATTGATTTAATTGTAATTCATGCTGTATAGTTAATAATTGTTCTTGCATTTTTTTATTTACTGGTGCACCTTTATCTTTTCTTTCCAGCCAGGTAAGATATTCTTTTTCACCAGCAGTATAAATTCGTTCTGCACCCGGTTCTTTCTTAGAAGCGCGTAAGTTCCGTAAAATATTTCCAGCGATTAGTTTAAAGGCTTCTATATTGATAAAGAAAGAAATATTGATAACTATAAAGAAATGGCCAATTGATTTTTTATCATTCTTCCCTTTTTCTTTTACAATTATCTTATTTAAATAATCGCCTTCTTGTAATGCTGATGAAAGAATTTCTACTACTGTAGAATAACCATAACCTTTGTAACCGGCATTTTCTTCTCCTTTTCCACCTAAAGGCAGAAGAGTGGCTTTTTTATCCAAAATATCCCGATGTGCTTTTTCAGCATCATGCATAATATTTCCTTTTTCATCCATAACCCAACCATCAGGCAATATTTTGTTTAATTTCTCATATAACTGAATTTTCCCTAAAGCAGTTACTGTTGTTGCACAATCTAAGATAAATGGAAATTCTTCATCTGTGGGAATGCCAAAAGTTAAAGGATTAGTTCCTAATAAATTTTCCACACCAAAGGTAGGGGCAACATATGGCTGAGTATTAGTGCCAGTTATACCGATCATATCATTTTCTATGGCCATTTTCGCATAGTATCCTGCAAATCCATAATGATTGGAATTTCTTACTACTACCATCCCTAAACCATATTTTCTGGCTTTTTCTATGGCTAGTTGCATGCTTTCTTTGCCAATAACCATACCAATTCCTCCATGACCATCGACAACTGCAGTAGTATCCCGATCATTAACAATCTCCATGTTTACTTCCCTGGAAATTGTTCCATCTTTTAATCTATCATAATAATATGTTTTTAATCGGTCTATTCCATGAGAATCTATTCCGGCTTTATTAGCAGAAATTAAGATATCAGATGATATCTGAGCAGTTTTTTCATTTAACCCCATTTTTTTGAAAGTATCTATCATAAATTTTTCCAATAACTCAAAATCTATCCATACAATTTGTTCATCCATTAACAATCCTCCAATTATTTCTATTATAAATAATACAGATATACCCTAAACTATATAAGGTTATATTTTTTAAAAAGGAAAATTATAATCCATCAAATTTAATTCATTTTTGATCTGCAGCAATAATTTTTGCAAATTCTTATTTATCGGGACTCCATTTTCTTTTCTTTCCAGCCAGGCAACATATTCCTTTTCGCCAGCAGTATAAATCCGTTCTGCACCCGGTTCTTTCTCAGAAGAACGGAGGGTTCTTAAGATATCTCCGGTAATCTTTTTAAATTTATCCAATTCAATAAAAAATGAAATATTAATAGCAAGAAAGAAATGGCCCAGATTAATAGGAGCTTCTTTTCCATCTTCTGTACCAGATAACATTTTTAGGAATTTACCCTCCTGTAAGGCTGCAGATAATATCTCCACTACAGTCGCATAACCATAACCTTTATAACCGGCATTTTCCTCTCCTCTGCCACCCAGAGGAACCAGAGCAGCTTCTCCTTTTTTAAAATCTTCTAATATTTTTTTGGTGTCTGTCCGGGTCTGACCATCTGAACCAATAACCCATCCTGCCGGGATTTCTTTTTCCTCGCGGTCATATAATTCTACCTTACCTCTTTGCATCATAGAAGTAGCACAATCCAGGCAAAATGGGAATTCTTCATCTGTAGGAAAAGCAAAAGTAAAGGCATTGGTACCTAACATTCCTTCTACACCAAAAGTGGGAGCAACTGAAGGTCTTGCATTAGTACCACAAATTCCTACCATGCCTGCTTTTTCTGCCATCAGGGCATAATAACCTGCAATACCAAAATGAGTTGAATTCCTGACAGCAACCATTCCCATGCCATATTTCTTTGCTTTCTCAATTGCTAATTGCATTGATTTCTTAGCAATTACCTGCCCCATCCCATTATTGCCATCAACAACTGCAGTGGTTAAATTATCTTTTATAATTTCAAATTTAGTGAAAGGAGATTGAATTCCTTTTCTGATGCGATCATAATATATATGTTTTAATCTGCCTATCCCATGGCTATCTATCCCTCTTTTGTCAGATGTAATTAAAACATCAGCACATATTTTTGCATCTTCTTCCGGTACACCAACTCCCTTAAAAGTATCAACCATAAAATTTTCCAGCAAGTCAAAATCAACCCATACAATTTGTTCTTCCACAACTTTCCCTCCATTTTACTTTGTAAATTTACTATAGCAAAACAAAAAGGATATTTCAATTTCACCAACCAATCATCATTGGTTTTTATTCATCTTTGTTGAATTGGGCATATAAGATAAAGGTTAATAAAAATATAATAAATGCTATGTATTCACAATAATTTTTCTTGTTAAATAATATCAAAACAAGTTTACTAAAAAATATAATACAGGAATAACAAAAATCATGGCAGCAGTGGTAAACAACCAGCAGGAGTTAACCATATTTAAGCCCAGGTTATAAAGAGATGAAGGTATAAGGGCAATTAGAGCTACTGGCATCGAAGAAAGCACAATTACCACTTTTAAATGAAGCCCATTGGCAATTTCACCTAACCCTAATCTCCAGGCAATTATAGTTGTAAAAAATGGTATCAGTAAAAATTTAATCAATGAAAGCACTGCACATTCCCTGAGATAATCTTTCACTTTTGATATTTTTAGTTCTAAACCAATTGAAACCAGCACTAAAAAATTCCCTACCGGTACGGTGACAGCGATTATATTTCCATAAATTGGGGGACGGCTTATATTAGAAAAATTTAACAACAAACCAATTGTAATGCTTCCTATGGGGAAAAGAACAAAAGGATCTGTAATTGCTGTTAGAAAACGTGAAATTACACTTTCTTTTTTTTCATAATTGTTGGTGAAGTGTTTGACAATAGGAAAACCAAGGGCAAAGTAAATAGCCGGAAGAACAAAATTATAAATAGGAGTCAAGGCATACCCTGCTTCTCCGAAAAAAGCAAAACAAACCAGTCCTCCTATAGATCCGATATTAGAGTAAGAACCGCTAATTATGTAAAGACCGGTGTTTGGTTTTGATAATTTTAAAAATCTGGCTCCTATATATGCAAAAATAGCCCCTAAAAAAAAGGCAGTTAAGCCCATCATCGGCACATAAATAGCTTTAATATTTTGAATATTGGCAACCCAGATTGCTCCAATTATAGAGATTGGAGAAAAAAGGAAAAAAAATATCTTTTGCAAATTCTTCCTGATTTTTTCTCTCTTAACAGGAAAATTTGTTTTCTTTTTTTCATCCAGATACTGAATAAAATATCCTAAGATGATACCAAAAAAAATAAGAAAAAGTAAAAATAACAATTTATTTAGCATTTTTGTAAATTAAATTCCTCTATATAAGAAAAATAAGGCTGGTGAATGCTGGTGAATAATAAAATATTCACATATTTAAAATCAACATTAACCTAAGGCCACATCCAGGATCATCATTATCGTAAAACCTAATAATGCGCCCATTGTTGCCAAATCAGAATTATTTCCCTGCTGTGATTCTGGAATTAATTCTTCAACCACTACAAATATCATAGCACCGGCAGCGAAAGATAATGCATACGGAAGTATAGGCCGGGCCAGTAAAACCATAGAGGCTCCTATTACACATGAGATTGGCTCCACCACACCTGACAGCTGCCCATACCAGAAGCTTCTTATTCTAGACATTCCTTCTCTTCTTAAAGGCATAGAGATCGCCATACCTTCCGGAAAATTTTGAATTCCAATTCCAATAGCCAGAGCTATTGCAGACATTAAAGAAGAGGAAGGCAGCCCAACCGCCACTGCTCCAAAAGCCACCCCTACTGCCAGGCCTTCTGGAATATTGTGTAAAGTTACTGCTAGAATTAACAGAGTACTTCTTTTCCAGGAAGTTGAAATTCCTTCTGCTTCTTTCATCGGTAAACCTGGATGCAAATGTGGCAATATTAAGTCAATTCCTCTCAGAAATAACCCTCCTAACAAAAAACCAACTGCTGCAGGGAGCCAACCAGGCACTGGGCCTTCTTCAGCTAATTCAATTGCTGGAGCCAACAAAGACCAGTAGCTTGCAGCAATCATTACTCCGGCAGCAAAACCCAGCATGGAATTTAATAATTTCTGATTTATATTTTTAAAAAACAATACTGCACTTGCTCCCAAAGCAGTCATTAGCCAGGTAAAAAGACCAGCCAAGAAGGCCTGTGTAACCGGATGGAATGTTTCGAGTAATTGTAAAATTGTCTTTCACCTACCTTTTAATTATATTTTTATAAAAATACTTCAAAAAACTTAAAGAGAACAGTTGACAATTTTAATTAAACCTAAACCGGTAATATTTTTAAAAACAGGATTTAATTGATGGAATTTTAAATAGTAGGACAACCCGCCTAAATGTTGATAATCCCTAAAATTTTTGGAATGTTCTGCTCCTGCAATTCTTTCAATTATTTTCGCTCCTTTTCCTGCAATAGTTTTTGGCAAAGGTGACATATAGTCGGCAAAAATAATATTCTTAGTCATATTTTTAATCAAGCTTATTATTTCATCTGCTTCTTTTTTCTTTAGCTGATGTAAAAACATTGATAATACAATAAAATCAAATTTATTTTTTGTTAAAATACTTCTATCATTAATGTCCTTGTTTATAAATTCAATATTTTCAAGGGCAAGTCTTTCTTTTTTCAGCTGAGCATATTTTATCATATTTTCATCTATATCTAACCCGACAGCTTTTTTTACTTTATGAGATAATTCAAAAACCAACTCTCCGGTACCGCATCCTAGATCCAGAATTTCTACATCAGGATTTATTAAAGCGGCAATATTTTTTCTAGTGCTTGCCAGAAGAGGATCAATTAATAATCTATAACCCAAATATTTGAAAAATATAATTATATACCCCTTGTTATTGTTTTTTGAGATAGTAAAACTATGGAAATTTTTATTATTTTCTAAATTATCTGAAATATTCCTTTAAAATTCTATTATCTTTATCTCTTTTAGGCACATGTGCAAATATATATTTTCAAATTAACGATAATGTTACTTTTATTTGATAGCATGTAGCAATATAGAAACACTATTCTTTATAATATTCATAACATATAATCTCTTCAAGCTTTTTTCTACCTCTGTCCATGCCAGGTGCAGCCGGATACCCGAGTGTCATCAAACAGACCACAGTTACATTTTCAGGGATACCTAATAATTCTTTAATCTTTTCCTGGCTGAAAGCACCAATCCAGCAAGTGCCCAATCCTAGTTCAGCAGCCTGCAAACTAATATGATCAAGGGAAATAGCAACATCAACCGGAAAAGAATGTACTCCTCCAGGCATAATATGGGTTGTATAGGTCCCGCAGGCGACTAGGATTGCAGAAGCATCTGCAATGAATGGCTGCAAATTACCATGCAATACGCTAGCCTGCATTATTTTCTGTTTCATTTCTTTGTCCTGTACAATTATAAACTTGCGAGGCTGTCTATTGCTTGCAGAAGGAGATAGTCTGGCAGCCTCCATTATTTCATTTAAAACATCCTGTGGAATTTTTTTATCCAGATAACTTCTGATACTTTTTCTTTTTTTTATTACCTCTAAAACCATTTCTAACTCCTTTCTATTTATTATAATTTTTCTGAAAAATTAATTTTATGATAGTTATATATAACAATTTAACATAAATCACCATCTAGATGGTATAAAATAACAAATAAAAATATTAAAAATTATTCATTGTACTGCTGTATCCATCCATTGCACAAATCATAATTGTGGAGATACTTTATAGCTTCCCGATATTCCTTTTGGGTTATTCTGCGATATAGTTCAGGGTAATCAACGCTTTGATATGCTGGGAAATATTGCGCCATTAAACTGATATAAATTTTTCTGGAAATATTTTTTGAAATCCACTTTAAAATATCTTCTGTTCCCGCTATATTGTCAGGTAAAACTAAATGCCTTATAATTAGTCCTTTTACCGCAATTCCATCTTGATCAAGTTTTAAATTTCCCACCTGCCTGTACATCTCCCGAAGAGTTCTTGTCATAGCTTGAAAATAATTTGTAGCCCCGGAATATTGCTGTGCTTTTTTATTATCAAAATACTTAGCATCAGGCAAATAAATATCTACAATACCATCCAATAGCTGTAATGTTTCTAAAGATTCATATCCGCTGGAGTTGTAGACAATGGGAATATTAAGCCCATTTATTTTTGCCTCTTTAATTGCTGCAATAATTTGAGGAACAAAATGAGTTGGTGTTACCAAATTTATATTGTGACAATGCTGCTTTTGCAAATTAATCATCATTTTCGCCAATTCTTTTATTGAATTTTTATTTCCATTTCCTAATTGGCTGATAGGATAATTCTGACAAAAAACACACCTTAAAGTACAGTTAGTGAAAAATATCGTACCTGAGCCTTTTTCTCCAGAAATAGGAGGTTCTTCTCCAGGATGCACGCAATGGCTAGACACTAACAGCTGAATGGTTGATTTACATTTGCCTGTTTGGCCTGCAATCCTGTTCACCTTACAATTATGAGGACAGATACAGCAATAATGCATTACTTTATAGCCTTTTTGAACACGATCATCAAACTCTTCTTCGCTTAAATTTAAATAAGAAGGATATTTTTTTGTCAAATGTTAATTATTTCTCCTGTTACAATAATGCTAATATTTCAGTTAGCGACTCTAATTCGATATATTTATTGGAAATTGGTTTTTCTTCTTCAAATTTCCAGGTAACTGCAGGTATTAAAATACAATTTAATCCTAATTCTAATCCTGGATTCAAATCAGATCGAACACTATTACCAATTAACCAGGTCCTCTCCTTTTTTAATTGATGATCTTTGATTATTCCTCTATATTCCTCTGTATTTTTAAAATGCATTATATATATTGCCGAAAAATTGTTTTCCAATCCTGAATTTTCTATTTTTTTCTGTTGAACTTCTCTATCTCCCAAAGTAGCCAGGATTAATTTATATTTACCCTTTAAATAACTTAATACCTTTTCTGAACCATCTACAAGTTGCGGTGTAATCTCAAATACTTCTCCGGCAATTTTTATAATCTTTTTCTCAATTTCTGCTCGAGGGTTTATCTCTCTTAAATTACAGAAATAATGATATGTTTTAATTAAGCTTAGAGGATATCGTTCTTTGGAAAACCCCTTTTCTTTAATATGTTGAATATCTATCTCATCAAGCTTGTTTACCACATCTTCCATTGGAAAACCCATTTCAGAAATTAAAGAAAATAATTTTTTGCGTGCCTGATGATATAAATCAGAAGTTTTAATTAAAGTATCATCTAAATCAAAAATAATGGTACCGATTGAATTGATAATATGCTCCTTTTTCTTTTGCAAACCAAATATTTTTCCTCTATTAACGTTGAATTAATAGTGCATTTTATTAACATTATATATTATAAAATTATTTTTTTAACTTTTCATCTAAATTAAAATTAACTTAAGTAAAAAATATAAGTGTGATATAATTTTTATTAAAATTAAAATATTATTTATTCTTAGATGATTAGAGGGGAAGTAAATGGCAAAGAAAGAAGATATTGTTAATGTAAAAACAAATAAAGAAAATTCAAAAAAGGTAAAACCAATGTGGCAAGAATTATTAGAAACTGTTGTTAGTGCAGGCATTATTGCTTTTATTATCATTACTTTTATCGGTCAGGTAACAGTGGTAAAGGGAGCTTCTATGGAGGACACTCTTTTTAATAGAGAAAGACTCATCTGCAATAAAATAGTCTATCGCCTGACAGAGCCCAAGAATGGTGAGATTATTATTTTTAAACCGCCAATTGACCAGAACAATAATTATATTAAAAGAGTTATTGGAGTAGAGGGAGACAAAATAGAAATTATAAGAGGAGAAGTTTCCGTAAACGGAGAAAAGCTAGTGGAAAATTATGTGGAACACCATTCTTTTGAAACAATGCCTGAAATAACTGTACCTGAAGATTCTTATTTTGTTTTAGGTGACAATCGAAGTAACAGCAGCGATAGCCGTTTTTGGGGTTTTGTACCGGAAAAAAATATTATAGGAAGAGCTTCTTTTGTGTTCTGGCCAATCACTAGAGCACGTATGCCTTAATTTTTAAATATGCTGTGGAGGTGATATATGAATTTTTTAAAAAAACTGACTTTTTTTACCCTTCCAATAGTTTTCATAATGCTAATTACAATATCAGTAATAGCGGCTGCGGCTGAAAAAGATCTCATTGAACAATCATTGGATTATTTGGAACAGCTGGAATACAATTTAGCTATTGATACATTAGAGCAGGCTGCTCTTGCTCTGCGTGAAAAAGCACATCTGGCGCTGAGGAATATTCATTTTATTGAAAATGAAGCCAGCGGGTTTGGATTCTACCAAGCAAAGGAAAGTAATATTTTTGCCCAGGGAGAAACATTTCTTATTTATGCCGAACCAAAAAATTACACTATTAAAAAAGTTCAGCAAGGATTATTTGAGATACATTTTAAACAAGATATTTATATCCTGGATATGGAAGATAATATCCTTTGGGGACAAAAAGATTATCTAGACTTTCATGTGCTCTCACATCAGCCGAATAATGAAATATTTATCTCTAATACCATCTCTCAAGACTCACCTTTCCCTAAGGGTTAGTATAAATTTCTATTAGTAGTGAAAGATGTTTTAAGTCAAAAAACAGTAGAAGAATATATAAATTTCATAGTAAATTAAAAATTAAGTAATTTAATAATAAGAGCATATTTATTTTTTTAAATATGCTCTTATTTTTAATTTTTTAATCTAAAAAAATATCAATTAATAGTTTTCTGCTTTTAACTGGAAAAAAGCTTGCGGATGGTCACAAGCAGGGCACTTTTGGGGAGCCTGGGCTCCTTCAACAACATAACCACAATTCCTACAATGCCATATGACTTGCTGATTTTTCTTAAATACATTTCCTTTTTCAATATTTTCTAACAATTTACGATATCTTGCTTCATGGTGCATTTCAACTTTTGCTATTTCCTCAAATTGTAAGGCAATTTTCTCAAAACCTTCTTTTCTGGCAACATCAGCGGCATCTCTGTAGATTGTGCCCCATTCCATTAGTTCTCCATCAGCTGCTTCCTTTAAATTTTCAGCTGTAGTACCAATTAATCCAGCAGGATAACTTGCCTTAATCTCTACTTCCCCGCCCTCTAACAGCTTAAAAAATCTCTTTGCATGCTCTTTCTCGTTATCTGCAGTCTCCTGGAAAATAGCAGCAACCTGTTCATATCCTTCTTTTTTGGCAACACTAGCATAATAAGTATATCTATTTCTAGCTTGAGATTCCCCTGCAAATGCAGCTAATAAGTTTCTTTCAGTTTCTGTACCTTTAACTGTAGCCATTTAACTCCTCCGCTATCAATTTTCTTTTTATTTTTATAATTTTAGACTGCCTGAACTTCTTTAACTTCAGGTATCTCTTTCATCAAAGATTTTTCAATACCCATTTTGAGAGTCATCTGGCTCATCGGGCATCCTCTACAAGCACCGGTTAACCGGACTTTTACAATACCATCTTCAGTTACATCTACCAGCTCAACATTACCGCCATCTGCCTGTAAAGATGGTCTAATTTTATCCAAAGCTTTCTCTACCTTATCTCTCATATCAAAATTTCCTCCTTACTGATCTTGATCTTCTTCTATCTGTTTTTTCTCAACAATTGTTTTTAAAGATATTTTAGCCAGGTCTGCAATAAAATTTTTTTCTAATCTTTCTATTTCAGACATAATAGGGCATTCCGCAATCAAAGGGCAATCATCGTCTTTTTTGTAACACCCGCTTAACTTTATCGGCCCTTGAAATATTTTTATTAAATCAATTAAAAAAATTTCACTAATAGGAAGAGCTAATTTAAAACCACCATTTTTGCCTTTATGCGACTCTAATAAACCAACCTTGTTTAATTTTTGTAGTATTTTTCTTAAAAAAGGCCTGGAAATTTTAAAATACGCAGCCATCTGACTGGTAGTAGCAATATCTTTTTCTTCTATAACCATAAAGCACAGTGCCTTAATGGCATAACCAATTTCCCTATTAATCATCTTCATAAAGCAATTAACCTCTTCCATTAATGATACTATATCGGTATCATTATGTCAAGTTAATTACTCTCCATTTGGCCATTTAAAACACTAGCAGCCAATTTCTCACCAAGATCTTCACTTTTTTTTAGAATTTCCGGTGTTAATTTGCTGCCTACAGACAAATAATCAATAATATCAAATTTAAAGTATTTACCAATTTGAGTCAAGCTGTCAATAGCCGGCTTTCCACCAGTGCCTCCGGAAGCAAAGAATACACAGGGCAAATTAGCTGTTAGACTGCCAATTATCTTGCTTTGGCTTGGATAAAATGTACGATCGAAAAAATCTTTTATCGTACCAGCCATATAGTCAAAATAATCAGGCGTCCCTACTGCAAAACCTTTTGCTTTCTTTAAATCATCCCAGGATGCATCTTCCGCATTTTTAATCTCCACTTGAAATTTGTTTGTTTTTTCAATACCCTTTTTTAGGGCATAAGCCATTTTTTCGACTATGCCTCCTTGAGAGTGATAAATAATTAAAATACTATCCAATTAAAAATCCTCCTCTTCTATTTTTGATTTTCTGTATATTTTTAAAAGGAGCTAGTTATAGTTACAGTAGAATATATAAATATATAGCTAAAAACAATCTCCTCCTTTTAGAACATCCTTTGCTTTGGCTAAATCTTTTTCAGCAATTAATATTCTTACTTCAGCCAAGCCATCAACAGTAAATGGATGGACTGACCTGGTAACATGTGATTGTAAAATACATTTAATTCCATAACTTTCCAACAGGCTTTGGATTGGCAGAGCATCTACTTCAGTTGGTACTCTACATAACTCTATAATTTTTGATTCCCGATAACCATTATTATTTTCCATAGTTTCACCTTCTAAAACAATCTAATATTCAATCCCGATCCTGGCTTCTATTCCTCTTTGAAAAGGGTGTTTTATCTCATTCATTTCGGTTACCAAATCTGCTTTCTCTATTAATTGTTGAGGTGCATTTCTTCCTGTTATGATAATCTCTACACTGGCAGGTTTTTTATCCAAAAAATCAAGAACTGCTTCTAATGTCAGTAATTCAAAATCCAGAGCAACATTTAATTCATCAAAAATAATTATATCAAATTGACCGCTAAAAGCACCTTCTACGCCTTCAGTAAAGGCTTTTTTGGCTTCCTCATAATCAATATCTTTGGCTTTACCTTTAAATACAAAATCATTTGTGCCATATGTTTTTATTTTTATTTCCGGGATATGTTTGATTGAGTGTAATTCTCCGTAGTCCCATTTCTTCATAAATTGAATAATTAATATTTTTTTATTTCTACCTGCCGCCCTTATTGCCAGCCCAAGCGCAGCAGTGGTCTTGCCTTTGCCATTTCCTGTGTAAACCTGAATTAACCCATTCATAAAACTACCTCATTATATCACTTTGTATTAAGTTTATCACAATATAGCAGTCATTGAAAAATATTATAATTAAATTTATATTTTCAAACAAAATTGAATTTTTATTCTATTTTAGCTATAATAAAAAAATAGAATAACTTTTTTAACAGGTAAAGGGAAGCGTGGTGCAATTCCACCGCAAACCCGTTACTGTGAAAGGTACCGAAAACTACATAATGCCACTGGGATCAATTTCTGGGAAGGCGTAGCCAGTAGATAGCCTAAAGCCAGGAGACCTGCCTGTTTTAAATTTTTTACACTTCTTCGCGGTCAAGAGGTGTATTTATTTATTTTATAAAATATTTTATGAAACTTTATAGGTGATAAAAAGGACTAAAATTAATATGAAAAAATATGTTGTGGTAAAATATACATTTTTACTTTGCTTGCTGGCTAGTTTATTTTTGTTTTTAATGCCCGCATCAGGACAATCAAATTCGTTCCCGGTTACTTTAACCGATGACAGTGGAATAGAGATAACTATTTTAGAAAAACCAGCCAGAATTATTTCAGCTGCTCCCAGTAATACTGAAATTATTTTCACACTTGGCCTGGAAGAAAAACTGGTTGGTAGAAGTGAATTTTGCAATTACCCATTAGAGGCTGCAAAGATAACAAGCATTGGTAAAATGTCTCCTCTTAACTTAGAAAAAATTATCTCTTTAGATCCGGATTTGATTCTTTCTTATGGAGGTTTTCAATTAAAAGATATACCCAGATTGAGAGAATTAGGGTTTAATGTTTTGGTAATCCAATCAGAAACAATTCCAGAGATGATTGAAGGAATTAAGTTAATTGCAAATGCCTGCGGGGTTCTGGAAAAGGGAAAAGAAATAATAACCCAAATACAAGATCGTATAGACTGGATAACATTTCAGGCTAAGATTTCATCCAGACAAAAACCGAAAATTTTTGTAGGATCTAATTTTGACACTATTTACAGCCCAGGGAATAATACATTATTCCATGAACTTATTACTTTAGCAGGTGGAGACAATATAGTCGGGCATTTACAGGGATGGACCAAGATCAGCCCTGAGCTGGTAGCAGAAAAACAACCTGATATAATCATTGTTCCTACAGGTATTATGAATCCTGAAGAAATCTCCAAATTAGAACAGGATATTATAAATCATCCCGGATGGTCTAATATTCCTGCGATTAAAAATAAACAAATTTATACTGTTGATGAAGACTTGTTTTATAGAGCAGGTCCTCGCCTTATAGATGGTTTGGAATTACTTTATGAAGTATTTAGCAGAAAAAAATAGTAATTATATATATGAATATGCAAATTGGAAATGGAAATCACTTTTTATCCTCTTGCTTGGCTTTATCGTTATTTTAATAACTGGATTTATTGGACTTAATTTTGGTACAATCTCCATTCAGCCACAAAAGATTATATCTATTCTCTGGCATCACCAAACTGATGACAGCCTAGGATTAATCATATGGGAATTAAGAATACCCCGGCTAATTATGGCTATGCTTGCTGGTATGACTTTAGCTGGAGTTGGTGGTGCATTTCAGGGAATTCTCAGGAATCCACTGGCTGACCCTTATATTTTGGGAGTTTCAGCAGGAGCAGCCTTAGGGGCATGTACCGGGATTGCCTTACAATATCTAACAGGTTCCTACTTAGCAAGTCTGTTGCCAGTTTTTGCCCTGACAGGATCTTTTATATCTATGTTTTTGGTATACATTTTCTCTAGAAACAAATCTAACCTGCCTATGACTGATTTATTACTGGCCGGAGTAGCAGTTAATTTTTTTTTCTCAGCATTAATTACCCTTTTACTGGCAATATCCAACCGTGAGTTACATTCAATGATTTTTTGGTTAATGGGTGATCTATCTAATGCCAGCTGGCAAAAAATATCTTTTGTTTTTTTGCCGGTTTTTGTAGGAAGTTTTCTGTTAATATTTTCTTCAATGGAATTAAACGCAATGGCTCTGGGTGAAGAAGAAGCACTCCACCTGGGAATTCAAACGGAAAAATTGAGATTGAAAATATTTGTGATTGGTTCTGTTATGATTGCTATTGTAGTATCATTTACGGGGTTAATTGGCTTTGTGGGGCTGGTTATCCCTCATATTGCCCGCCTTCTGGTTGGGCCTGACCATCGGATTATGCTACCGGTATCAGCACTGGCCGGTGCAATATTTTTAATATTATGCGATACTATTGCCCGCACTATTATAGCCCCCACTGAAATCCCTATTGGGGCTATAACTGCCATTATCGGTGCACCTTTGTTTATTCACCTACTAAAAAGGAGAAATGATAACAATGAATATTAGAGAACCCATTATAACTTTTAACGATGTGAGTTTTTCTTATGAAAAAACCCCTATATTACAAGATATCAACTTATCAGTATTTTCTGGTGAATTTATCGGTATTATCGGTCCCAACGGATCAGGCAAGACAACTTTGTTAAAACTAATTTCAGGCATACTAAAACCTCAGGACGGACAAATACAGATATTAAATAAAGATATTACAGCTATATCAAGAAAAAAACTGGCAAAAATAATTTCAGTTGTTCCTCAGGAATCCCATATTGCCTATAATTACAAAGCCAAAGAAGTTGTATTTATGGGGAGAATACCACATATAGAAAAATGGCATGGAGAAACATTGCTGGATTATGAAATTTCTAAGGATGCTATGAAAAAGACTGATTCATTGTGCCATGCTGACAAAGGGATTTTCCAGATAAGTGGCGGTGAAATGCAACGGGTATATATCGCCCGGGCTTTAGCCCAAACCCCAAAAATACTTTTATTGGATGAGTTTACCTCTCACCTGGATTTAAACTATAAATATGAGATAATAAAAATTCTAAAAAATACTTTTCAAGAGGGTATAAAATGTATCATCTCTGTTTTTCATGACCTTAACCTGGCCAGTTATTGTGCAGATCGCTTAATTCTGCTTAACAAAGGTAAAATCGAAAAAACAGGTACCGTCAGAGAAGTTATTAATAATGACAATTTGAAAAAAGTATATAAAACAAAAGCTCATATCATTGAACACCCAGAACTAGCTATCCCCCAGGTTATAATATAAAAACATAAAAATTTCTACTAATTTCCAAAGCAGACTCCGATTTCTCTACCTGCTAAAATCAACTCATGGTCACTGGGAATAAAACGAGGGCCTTTAGCAACTTCCTTCAAAGGAAAATCTACCAAATGATTTCCCTGAACACTTACCATCTTCCCAAATCTTTTTTTAGTTATCAAATCAACTGCCTTTGAGCCTAACCGAGTTGCCAAAACACGATCAAAAGGAGTGGGTGTCCCGCCACGCTGCAAATGACCCATTACTACAGAGCGAGTTTCCAGCTCAATCATCCTTTCTATTTGTTCCCCTAAAACAAAACTAATTCCCCCTAAACGTACCTGTTCAGCGCTTTCCTGCACTATTCTTCTAACAACAACTTCTCCCCCTTCTGGCATGGCTCCTTCTGCAATTACAATAATACTAAAATAACGCCCTGTTTCTCTTCTTTTTTTAACATAATCAACTATTCTATTAATTTTGAACGGGATTTCCGGAATTAAAATTATATCTCCTCCACCAGCTATGCCCGAATGCAGAGCAATCCAGCCTGCCTTCCTGCCCATTACTTCTATTAACATAATACGATGATGAGATTGAGCAGTTGAATGAATACGATCTATGCCTTCTGTTGCAATGCTAACTGCTGAATCAAAACCAAAAGTAATATCTGTCCCTCTGATATCATTATCAATTGTCTTGGGCACTCCAACAACCGGTACTCCAATTTCATAAAAACGATTTGAAATCCAGAGAGTTCCATCTCCTCCAATACAAACCAGACACTCAATATTTAACTCCTCAAGATTTTTTAAAACATCACCAGAGCGATCCTGGAACTTCAATTGCTGTCCGTCTTTAATTGCATATTCAAAAGGATTAGCCTTGTTGGTGGTACCCAAAATGGTTCCTCCTAAAGTAAGAATCCCGGATACATCATCATAACTCAAAAGCCGGTACTGATTATGAATTAATCCTTCATAACCATCTTTGATACCTATAACTTCCATATCATATTCAAGAATCGCCTTTTTTGTTATTGCACGAATTACAGCATTAATACCCGGGCAATCTCCTCCTCCGGTAAGAATTGCAATTCTTCTTTTTTTTCTCATTATATTTAAGAATCCTCTCTTTTATAATTATAAATTATTTTCATTATAAAATTTGAAAAAAGTAAAAACAAGAGGAAAATATAAAACTGGTCTTTAAATTAATGAATGTAAATTTAGCAATTTACTTGATTCCAGCCAAAAACTCATTTATAATTAAACAACTTTTTTGCTTGAAAATAAAGAAAAACCGGAGATTATGCTAAATCTTATCGAAAACATACTAATTTGATTAAGTTAAGTCAGCATTATTCCACCAAACAGGAGGAAAGAATTATGTCTTCATTTAAAAGTAAAGAATTATTTTCAAAACTAGCTACGCAGATTAAAACCTCTTCAGTCAGAGAAATATTAAAAATAATCCAGAACTCAGAGATTATATCTTTGGCTGGTGGAATGCCGGACCCTGCAACTTTCCCTGCAGAGGAATTAAAGGAAATATGCAATCAAATACTCTCTTTAGATAGTGCACATGCACTACAGTACAGCAATACTGAAGGTTTATTAAGATTAAGGGAATTTTTATTTCAGTCGTTGGATCAGGGAGATAAAAATTATTATTTAGACAATATTATTATTACCTCAGGATCTCAACAGGGATTGGATCTGGTAAGTAAGTTATTGGTAGATCCGGGCGATATTGTGATAGTAGAATTACCAAGTTACCTTGCAGCTTTAAATGCTTTTCAGAGTTATGGAGCAGAGATGATTGGAATACCTATGGATGAAGAAGGTATGATGATAGATATGCTGGAAAGAAAGCTGAAAGAATTAAAAAAACAAGATAGAACAGTTAAATTTATCTACACTATCTCAAATTTTCAAAACCCTGCCGGAGTTACAATGTCTTTAGAAAGAAGAAAAAGAATTCTGGAAATAGCCCGGGAAAATAATCTCTTTATTTTGGAAGATAACCCATATGATAAAATCCGTTTTGAAGGAGAAGAAATTCCATCAATTTTTGCTCTTGATTCTGATGGAATTGTCATCAGCCTGGGTACTTTTTCTAAGATTTTATGTCCGGGTTTAAGACTTGCCTGGATAACCGGTAATCACGATATTATTGAAAAAATAACCACCTTAAAACAGGCTACTGATATATGTACCCCTATTTTAAACCAGATGATTGCTTCAGAATACTGCTGGCACGGAAACCTTGAAAATAATATACAGAAAAACATTGATATTTACAGAAAAAAACGAGACGTTATGCTAAAATCATTGAAAAGATATTTCCCAAAAGAGACATCATGGACTAAGCCAGAAGGTGGTTTTTTTATTTTTGTCACTTTACCTGAATATTTTAATACCGATGAAATGCTCCAGGAGGCAATTAAAGAAAAAGTTGTTTATGTCAGTGGTTCATCTTTTTATGCCAACAATAAAGGGAAAAACACAATGAGACTTTCTTTCTGCTATCCAAAAGAAGAAGACATCGAAGAAGGAATCAAAAGATTAGGAAAAGTTATTTCAAATAAAATAAAATCAGTAAATATCTAAGAACTCTATTTTAGAGAATAATAAGCTAAGGATATTGATTTGCATTCAAACTTATATAAATTGACAAAGGCAAACTGCCCGAAAGGGCAGGACGCAAAGTTATGGGCCTACCGTCATTTTATGACCAGGGCTGCCAGACCGCCGATTTATTTTTTTATTTGGTGACAAGATAAATAAATATAACTGGAAGGTATTGCTTTAAAAAGAAAAAGGAGAAAAAATATGAAAAAAGTATTAAGTGTTCTGTTATTGTGTTCCCTGGTAGCCTTGTTAACTGCAGGTTGTCAGCTGGTTAATTGTGGAAATCTGCTAACAAACAACACATCTCCCACACCGGAGGAGCATTTCGTCTTTGATGAAGAAACCAGAACGATTACTGGTTATGAAAATAGTACTGGTGATTGGAATCCTCAAGGAGATAACATTGTGATACCTCCAACCATTAATGGCCTAATGGTAGAACATATTGGCTATAAAGCTTTTAAATCAGATTTTGATACGTGGATAAGATCAGTTGTTTTTCCGGATACCATCACGACTATTGGCGACTATGCATTTTTTGCTAATTGTCTGCATTCTTTAACCATCCCGGATAGTGTTATATCCATTGGAAGTGCTGCTTTTTGTAATAATTCCTTAACATCCATTACCATTCCTGACAGTATTGACTTTATTGATGAGCACGTATTTGGTGGTAATCCTCTAAGTTCAATCACAATCGGGGCAGATGTTAATATTTATAAGACAAATTCTATAGGTCATTATAAAGCAGCTACTTTCCCAACCTTAGTGCCTGAATATGTGGAGTTCAAAAGTTTTTATGATGCAAATGAGAGAGAAGCCGGAACCTATCTTTTTACTGATTCAGATACATGGATTAAAGCAGAATAAATATTATACCAAATAATAAAATAAAGCCAAAGACAAAAAATATCTTAAACACTGGTTTAATTCCTAAAAGGGGCTGGGTTTTGGGAATTTGCCCAATTAACAGCCCCTTTCTATGTGAATTAGATTTTTACTGCTTAAAAAACAAAAATATAAAAAATATTAACATTCCTGTACCTTTTTTAAAAGAATTTATTTAAAGAATAATAAAACCTAACTACATTGTTTTTTATTATTTTTCTCCTTATACATCTGCTGATCAGCTATGGATATCAACTCATCCAATTCTTTCGGCATATCGGGTAAATATTCAGCAAAACCCATACTCAGCTGGATGTCATAATTCGCATTTGTCTTTATCTTTTCATTAAAATCAGACAGGGCAGCATAAATACGTTTCTTTATAGAATCCATATCTTTTAATGAGCTATCAGGGAATACCAATAAAAACTCATCTCCCCCTAACCGAGAGATAATGTCAATTTCTCTAAGATTTTTCTTAAATAAACTGGCTACCTGTTTTAGAACCTTATCCCCCTCTAAATGACCGTGATTATCATTTATATCTTTGAAATTATCAATATCAAGAAAGGCTAATAGTAAAGGTGATTGATGACGCTTTGATAAGCTAATATGCCTCTGTGCCAATTCCAGGCCGTATCTACGATTATAGCAGCCGGTTAGGGAATCAATCCTTGCCAGCTCTTTAAGTTGTTTCTCTGTTTGAATTCGTTCGCTGATATCCATATCTGTACCACGATAGCCAAGAAGGCTGTCATCCTTATCCAGGACTGGTACCCCGCTAGTTGAAAGCCAAACCGGCTTTCCGTCTTTACTGATATTCAAATTGAAGAATTCCCGAAAAGGTTTTTTATCAGCAAACATGGCAACCGATTTTTTCTTTATTTGTTCCTTTTGTTCAGGATAAAAGAAGTCATAGAAATATTTATCAAGCATCTCTTCCGGCATATAGCCTAAGATTTTCTGGCAAACATGGTTACTGTAAACATATTTACCGGTAGCATCGACTTCCCAAACCCACTCCTGGGCATTCTCGGTAACATCCTGGAATCTCTTTTCACTTTCTCGGAGGGCATCCATTGCTTGTCTGTATTGGGTCATATCTTTGATAATACAGACAATTCCCAGGGTCATACCTGTATTACCAGTAATAAGAGAGCTGGAGATAATAACAGGGATATTGGTATTGCTCTTTGTCTTGAGGTTTTGCTCAAGGTTTTTGATAACATCATTGTTATTGGATTGATTCAGAAGAGACTGACAGAACTTTTCCCCTGGAAAGAATAAATCCATCGTTTTTCCTTTCAGTTCACTTTCTTTATATCCTGTAAGCTGTTCCAAAGATTCATTTACAGTAAATATCTTCCCGTCCTTATCCATTAAAAGCAGAGAATCAGCCATAGTAGATAATATCTTTTCAGCAACAAAACCGGGAGTAATAGTCATAAAATCGTATTTAGCTATATTATAAACTATGTACACTAGGTTTTAGATGAGTGGGTAACTACGTTACCCAAAGAAGGTAGTTTAATAACTAAAAATTCAGGCAATATAACTTCCAATAATGGTACTAACAATATGCAATCAGAGCAGTAATGAGAATTATTTTTGCTTGTTTCTGCTCATAGTGCTGTTCCTTTATTTTTGCTTTTATAGGCATATATTAAATATAAGCCTATAGTTATGAAGTTATAAAATAAGCAAAAATAGATAAGCCCAGATAGAACATGACCATATTCTGCTCCATCCCTAAGGATTTCTTGATATAATCAACTGTTATTAAACCAGTCCATTACGTAGATAAACAATACTGGTAAAGCAAAAATACAAAGATAAAATATTTTCATTTGTAAGAATTTTTGTTTTTAGCAAAGATAAGGCAAACCATAAAAAGAAACTGGCCAAACTAATCCATTCAATAGAAGAATATTATCAAAGAATATTGCAGTTTCTTTAAAGTCCTTGGGAATGAATAGAAAAGTCAACATTAAGCTCCATAAGGCAAAACAGCCCAGAAAAGCAGCACAGACCCTGTTTAGTAAAGACTTGGAATTTTTTACTTAACAGATAAGCTATAAGATAAAAATATACCAAAAAAGCGAAAAAATGTAGGAATGGCAAGATATTAATCATTTATTAGAATTTCAGTCCTTTCTCTTATGAACAGAATAGTACATATATAGACTATTTTGAATAATAACAAACACCTCTATTCGTGATTATTTCTCAAGACCAGTATAAATTTCAAACTAACCATTTTATTGACTATTTTTCAAGAATTCAGTGCATCTGCCTCCACAAGAGGCTTGCTGACCAAGTGTAACCGGATAATAATACAATCATGTTTTTGCAGATATCTTTTTTAATTCTTCCTCCTCTACTCCCTCGGCAACTACTGTTAATCCTAAGGCTTATGCACTATGGAAATAATATCTGATGTTATTAGATTTTCTTCATCTTCGTTTTTTATTTTGCTGATAAAAAACCTTGTCCAGCTTTACTATATTAATATTCAGTTCTAGCTCTTGTCAGGAGTGAAAAGCCGGTACCAGATCATCCATGTGGAAATAGCAATCCCTATTTCCCTGATATCCTTTAATTTTTCATTTATCAGCTCATAATTGGAAAGCAAGATTGATTCGCAATTTAAACTCCAAAGATTTAATATTAGCACATAATGATTGTATGTATTGTTCTATATCTTTTTTATAAATCCTTCTAAGCAACTGTAGGCCTGAGATATTTACCGACAGATTGATATCCTCATAACCGCTGTCATGAAGACTTTTGAGAATTTACAGGCTCCTTTTGCAGAATTTGTTTTCCCAAACCATAGATCAGCATTCTCTTCCGCTATATCTACAAACTCCATAGGAGAAATAATACCCATTCCTGGAATATTTAATCTCTGCCAGGGCTTCAAAGCCCATAATTTGTTCTGTTTAAGATCCAACTTGGGCTGGTAATGGAGATAAAATCTTCAGGTTCACAATCGGATAGCTCTAATACCTTTTCTATTTTATCAGCCTGCCTGACAATCACTTCCATTTTATCCTCATAAAAATAGATGGCATTATTACTGCTAGTAGACATATGTGAAAGGGCCAAAGTGGCATCCTTTAAAAGGTTATCAATAGGCAGCATCCTGTTTTTAATCTCAACAATACTGATTTCGGCACTGACAAACTGGGGGCCGCCATTGACCAAAAATGGCTTATCAAAAATATTTATAATTTTTTTTTGAGCCAATGCTTGTAAATCTTCTTTTCTTTTGTAATTGCCGATAATAATAATAAAGCGGTCTGCGCTAGGCCTGAATAATTCCTCATCAGGTTCTAATATGTTTTTAATCTTTTCTTGCAATTTTGACATGTATCTTTTTCTCCGTAAAGATAGCCATGGGTCATATTCAAGATATTAAAATTGTGCAGTTTAAAAGCATTATGGCCTTTTTATGTTTATCTGCATTCTTAACTCCGCTCTCGAGATACTCATTCAGGTATTCGCTGTTTGGAAGGCCGGTAAGCTTATCATAATAAGTGATCCTGATGTTGGATTTGTTCTTCCGGTAGTGCATAATACATGATAGCTCCAACGATGGCAGAAACCAAAGCCAACTGAAGAAAGTTATTAAAGATAATATCCTTTATCTCTCCATCAATCTCATCGGTTCTCCAGGCAACCGTTAGTGTGCCAAGGCTTTTATCTTCGCTGAGAACCGGCATACAGACCTGAAAAGCATCATGCATTACCTGCGACAGTTCTTTACTGAATACGTTCAGACCTGAAGTTTATTGCGGATAGTGATTTCTTCTGTTATTTCCTCGGTATACTGAGAATTGTTGCTGACAATCATTTCATTGTTATCGTCTACAAAGGAGATATACATAATATCTTCTCTGTTTGATATTCTGTCTATTAATTTTTTAAGCTCAAATTTCCCCAGGAACTCCTGAACTTCCTCAGCCAATACCCCTATCTGGACAAATGAACCGTCAGCAACCTGATAATAGGCATATTTGTAATAAGTATCGCTTTCGGTATCCCTTCGGATATCCTCCACTAAAATCGGTTCATCACTGATCATGAAATCATGAACCGGATGGCCAGGATATGCCTTCCAACCAATATATTTGTTCGTATTGCTGTGTATAATTTCACCAAGTTATAAAGATATATCTCATCGATAAAAAACCTTTCGGCCAATTCTGCCAGTTCTTCAGTAGTTTCAAATCCCTGAATTAGCTTGGCAAGCCTTATTGGCTATCATCGCTTTTCATCTAACAGTTCAGTTACTATATTATGGGCTTCCTTGGGAAGTGAGCAGGGTACGGGAATAGCTATTTGCAATATCTATTGATGATTCTTCAAAGTTTTCATAACTGTTATTGACATATTTATTTATCGTATATTGAGTTATTCCAAAAAATAACAATACCAGGATAATAAAAGGTATCAGAAAATACCTGATATCTATACTCTTTAGTTTGTCTTTTCTCATGAGACCTTAAAAACCCCTGACAATATATTCCTTAATTTTATCATCTGGAATATTTAAATACATATTTTTTTATTCTCTAAATCTTTTATAGTCTTTATTTTAAAATAATGACCGTTTATGTTCAATATAGTTTTTCTGTAAAATTTATGTGTCTATAAAATAGCAAAAAACCGACAGGCTGACCGCCGTGGTTATTAAACAACTTTAGGCCCATGACTTTGCGTCCTGCCCTTTCGGACAGTTTGCCTTTATCAATTTTTTTTCTAAAAAACCTTTAATTCTTATTCTTTCATCAAGTAATTACTTTTCATTTCTAAAGCCAGTAACCAGCAAATGAATAATAAACTTTATCTATCTCATATTATTAATATTGACTTATATTATTAATATTGAGCTACCTGATATAATACAGAGAATTTTTATTGTTTGTTCCCTTATTATAGATAAGCAACAGATTTTTTTGCTATGCAAAACTTACAGCATACAACTAAGGCTAAGAATTATTGGTTTATCTTTTCACATTGAAATATCCAATTTTCCAAAAATATCTCATCCGGCATCTCATGGGTTGAGATGGAGTATTCAACAGCAGGCACCTGGATAGCCATTGGAAGCAATATCATTCCATGGGCTGCCGGAATCAAAGGTACATCCGTATCATTTTGGACTACACAGCGCATAGAGTCCTGGTTACCGAAGTAATAATCAATAAAAATTTGCCTCTGTTGATCGGTTAAGTCTTTTGGGTAATAAGCAAGCTGGGCAGCAGAGGTATCTACCGGTATCCAGCCATAGTTGGGTAAATAGAATTCTGCCCAAAAGTGACCGCTAAACTCATCTTTGAAAAGCTGCCAGCCACCAGTGGTTCTGGCAGGGATTCCCAGTGAGCGGCACATGGCAGAAAAGTACATAGACTGGGCACCACAATCACCCCGCTGGTTTATATGGACATAATCTGTTTCGGTCAGCGATGACCTGGGCAAGAATATCAGATGTGGCATGAAAGCATAATCCACCTGGGTAACAATATAGTCATATATCTTGCGGGCAGCAAAATAAGGATTTGTTTCATCACCAACAATAGTCTCAGCCATTTTTTTAATATCTGGAGTTATCTCTGTGTTACCATATGATCTGGTGTATTTTTGATAGAGAGCAGAATCTTTGTCATATTCACCGATATTAGCAGGATTGACTGAGAATCTTTGTTCATAGTGATTAAAGGTAAAACTAGCTTGAATTGTAAAATCTTCGGAAAGTTCTTCCATGGGAATTTCCATATACAATAAACCAATTTCCTGATCGATACTGGGTGGTTGTTTAACCCATTTATCTGGTGTTATAGATTCAATTATAACCTGATTCTGCGGACCGGTATTGATGGGTATTGGTAGCCATAGACGGTAAGTACCTGTTTCGGGTAACTTGTCTCTGGGAATTGTAATAGCATGAATGCCTCGATAAGCAGCGGGTTTTTGATACTGTTGCCAGGGATGAATCGGCTGTTCCTGGGCAATCTTGTTTACTTTGAGTACCAGATTATGATATTCCTGCTCTGCTGCTTCATCTGACTGTATCAGTTCTATGTATCGGAACTTGAGATTTTGTATTCCATCTGAAAAATAGTACTCTTCACCATCCCAAATATAATGTTCTATCTCTTTGCTGTTAACCCAGTTTTCTATTTGTTCAGCAGTAGCCTGGGGGAATGTATGCCGGATAACCTCCTCAAGTTGGTCTATGGTGTAAGGATAGACAGCCTGGAAAATCATCAGCCTTTGCAAAGATTCACTGCACTTAGTAGCCAGTTCCAAATTCTCTTCTTCTAATAGGTTAGAGTATGCCTGCTCATAGAGACTTACTGCCTGACTGAAATTGTTCTGTTCTTCCAGTTTAAGGGCCTGCTGATAAAGTTCTTTACCTTGAGTTTGGTTGTTTCCCATGCAGTATGCGGTTAAAAATATCAAAGTAATGATAACTAATAAAAAAATATTTATTGTATGTTGTTTATTAAACTTAAATACTTTTATAGTTCCAGCCAATTTGTTTCTAATGTACCGCCTATTAAACATTTCCATACTCTCCTTCATTATTTTATTATAAAGTGTGTACATTAATCCAACCGTTAAGATTCTGATTTAGTTAAGAATTGTTTTTTTTGATAGAAAAATAAGGTTTCTTTTTATATGTCTTACTGATATTTATCGTTAGTTAAAATCATTCCTTTTTAATTTTATCTATTAAAAAACCTTAAACATTGTTTTATAGGTTGTCTTGGTTTAATAGTTTTCTTACTAATTTTAGAAAAGAAAAAATAAATCGGTGGTCTGGCAGCCATAGTAAATTTTACTTTAGGCCCATGACTTTGCGTCCTGCTTTTTCAGGCAGTTTGCCTTTTTCAATTTATTTTATTTTTCTATTAATTTAAAAAACCCACTGTTAATTATATTCCCTAAAAATAGCCTTTTTAGACAAAAATTTTATTAAAATATTTATTAATAACATAATATCCCTATTTACTACTTTAAAAAAGTCAATCTAAATTAATGTTTTTTAAAAGATGCAAAGAAATATATTTGGTTTTATGTAATTATTTTTACTTTTGATCTTTGCGATCTGCTTTATTTTCTGATAAAAATGATGGAGAATTTTTTGATGGCAATTTTCAGAATGATTGATTTTCAAGATTGATTAAGTAATTTATATAATGTTGCTACAATAGGAACTCCCAGTAAAATTCCTAAAAAACCCATTAATCCTGTTCCCACAATAATTGCAGCAAATACCCATATTCCAGGTAAGCCAATTGTATCACCTACAATTTTTGGATAAATAAAATTACTTTCAATTTGTTGTAAAATGATGATAAATGCCAGGAAAAGAACTGCACTAAACCAATCAACTACTATTATTAATAAAATTCCAAATGCTGCTCCTATATAAGCTCCCACCATTGGGATAATAGAAGATAAGCCAACTACAGATCCAATCGTAGTTGGATATGGCAGTCTCAATATTATCATACCAATAGTGCATAAAATCCCTAATATGACAGCCTCTTTGAATTGTCCAAGAAAAAAACTTGAAAAAGTATTATCTGTTATTTTAATAATTTTAGTTAATTGCTCTCTTTTTTTACTGCTCAGATAAGTTTTGCTTAATTTCTGATAATTTTTTTTCACAGTATTTTTATCAAACAATATATAAATACTAAATACTAATGCAAGTACTAATTCAATAATTTTACCAAAAACGATTCCAATAAAAGAAACAGACCCAAAAGCCCAGCTGTTCATGATTTCCAGACTTTTATTTATTGCAGCTTCCCCGCTTATATCCAATTCTTTAATTCTCTGTCTTATAATAGGGTATTTCTCTGAATGTCCCATAATCCATTCGACACTTTTTTCATACAGTGTTGGCAATTGAGTTGACAATAAATGGACAAAATTGCTTATCTGTGGAATTAAAATGTATAAAAACAAAAATAATACCAACACAACAGTTAGCAAAGATAAAAAAATACACACAGTCCTGCGGGTTTTTAATATAAATCCATTGTTACTATTGGGAAAATATATTCTCTCATATCTGTTAACAATTATATTTAACACAAAAGCAATTCCTGCACCAAGAAACAAAGGCGATATTATACCCCAAATAAATTTTATCAGGTTAATAAAGCTATTAAAATTTAAAACTATCAAAAGAATGACAGCTATTTGAATAATCAATCTGGTTGTTGTTTTATAGATACCATTATTTTCTTTTGTTGACATCTAGATCCCTTTATATTTAATTATATTTTATTCACATTTTATCATTATCAATATTATAAGTTTAAAATTACAGGAATACCATTATTTTGTATATTATTTTTATAGATATTATCCAAAATAATATCTATAAAAACTTTACCAAGGAGAAATTATTAAATTTGATATTCAGCCTTGACTAGTTAGAAATAATTTTATTTAATCGTGAGACATTAACAAAATCCAATAGATTGATTTTAAATGAAAAAAGAAAGCTTATTTTGGTTTATTTATTGATAAAAATTGAGCGTTTATTGCCACAATTATAGTGCTTAAAGACATCAAGGCTGCGCCTATGGCAGGAGAAATCAATATGCCTTGATTATAGAATATCCCAGCAGCAAGAGGAATAGCAATAATATTATATCCAGTTGCCCAATACAAATTCTGAATCATTTTTCTGTATGTTGCTTTTCCAAACGAGACTAATGATGTAACATCTAAAGGATTGCTATTTACCAGAATAATATCAGCAGTTTCGGCAGCGACATCTGTGCCAGACCCAATAGCAATTCCAATGTTTGCCTGGGCAAGGGCAGGAGCATCATTAATTCCATCTCCCGTCATTGCAACAAATTCACCTTTGTTCTGCAGCTCTTTTATTTTTTCCATCTTTTCATGAGGAAGCACTTCTGCAAAATAACCATCAAGATTTAACTTATTTGAAACCTCCTGGGCAATTCTCTGATTGTCCCCTGTAAGCATCCAACATTTTATACCCATTTTTTTTAACAGTAGAATCGACTCATAAGATTCATCCCTAATTTTATCTGAGAGAATTATAATGCCAACTAGCTTATTTTCAACTAATACATAAACCTGAGTACCGCTTTCATCAATCTTAACATCTTCAGGTATTTTAAAATTGTTTTTCTCAATATAATTTTGGCTAACCAGATAAACAATATCTCCCTCCACTCTACCATTTACACCTTGCCCTTTAATAACTGTAAAACCTGAAACCTTTTTAGCTTTAACTCCGAATTCTTCAGCTTTATTTATAATTCCTTTAGCAATAGGGTGTTCAGATCTTTTTTCCAGGGAGGCTGCCAGCTGAATAATTTCTTTTTCATCATAATTATTATTTATAGGTTTTACCATTGTTACACCAAATTTGCCTTCGGTAAGTGTCCCGGTCTTATCAAAAATAAGAGTTGTAATTTTTCTTGCATTTTCGAATGCAGTCCTATTTCTTATTAAAAGTCCATTTTTTGCTGATAATGAAGTGGAAACTGCCGTTACTAATGGTATCGCCAAACCTAAAGCATGAGGACAGGTAATGACCATGACAGTTGCCATTCTTTCTATGGCAAAGGACAGCTCTGAACCAAAAACAAACCAGTAAATAAATGTTATTGTCCCGGCAGCTAGTGCAGTGATAGTAAGCCAGATTGCTGCTTTATCAGCTAGCCTTTGTGTTTTGGATTTAGAAGACTGAGCCTGTTTTACCAGATTGATGACCTTATTTAAATAAGATTCCTCTCCTGTTCCTTCAATATTTACTTCTAAAACTGAATCACCATTGATTGAACCAGCTACAACCTTGTCACCTTCTTTTTTTTGTACAGGTTTTGACTCTCCAGTTAGCATGGACTCATCAATATAACTATGGCCTTTGATAATGGAACCATCAGCAGGAATTTTCTCTCCTGCTTTTATTAGCACATGTTCACCTTTTTTCAATACAGAAATCTTAACCTCTTCAACTTTTCCTGCTTTGATCAGATGAGCAGTGTCCGGCATTAATTGAGCTAGTTTTTCCAGTGATCTGGAGGCCCCTAAAACCGACTTCATTTCCACCCAGTGACCAAATAGCATGACATCAATCAAAGTAGCAAGTTCCCAGAAAAAAAACTTTCCCTCGAAGCCGAAAACAACTGCGGAACTATAAAAATATGCTACTGAAGTGGCTAAAGCAATAAGAGTCATCATTCCTGGTTGTTTTTTCTTGATCTCATCCCGGAATCCACTTAAAAACGGGTAACCACCGTAGAAGAAAATAAAACTGGAAAGAATAAAAAGAATATATTTTTCTCCAGGGATGTCAAACCTATAACCAAACAGTTGCTGTATCATTGGAGAAAGGCTAAGAATTGGAATAGTGACTAAGGATGATATAAAAAATTTTTTTTGGAAATCCTGCGCCATTTTTTGATGGTGATTAATATGTTCATGTCCATGAGGAATCTGTTTATGGTGTTCTGCAGAGCTGTTATTACTTTGATGGCTTTTACTATGATTCATAGCTAATTTACCGCCTTTCTTTTATAGATGAAACTAATATATTGAAACTTAATTTTCATTACATTGCTTTATCCTGGAAGGTTTTTCTTTATTACAAAATAAGATGGTTGTAATTGCTTGAAAAAGTTTCTTTAGATTCTCTAACACTAATCTGGAAAGCCTGCTCATTTATATTTTATAAAGCATTTACTTTTTGATAATTCAATAGTTCTTTTATTACTTTTCTAACCATAAATTCCAAAGCTTTTCCCCTGTAAGAGAAATCATTAAATGATCCAATAATATAAGATTCTGTTAAGGGATGATAAAACATAAAAGCACCAGTTACACCGACACATCCCCAACACCTGTATTGTAATGGTGCAATTATAGGAATTGTTATAGGCTTCCATATAGAATAACCATATCTAAATCCAACTGTAGGAAATCCCATGTAAATATCGTCGCTTATCATCCTGTCCAGAGTTTCTTTTTTTATAATCTTACCTTCAACTAAAGCTTTCATAAAAATCAAGTATTCAGCAAGTGGTGCAATCATACTGCCCCCGGCATAATCTATCTGATGAACCCCTTTTATTGAAAGAAGATCATGTCCTTTCATATAGGGCTTGGCAGTGGGATATGCTGACTTTATCTTGGGTGTTGTAAAACCATGCACATAGGCATTTTCCATGTTTAAAGGTTCAAAAATAAACTCATGCACAACTTCATGGAATGCTTTACTGGTAACTTTCTCAATAATTAACCCTAAAAGGTAATAGTTTGTATCAGTATAGAAATGTCTTCTGCCTGGGACCGCAACGGGTTTTATATTTTCTTTACCCCAAATAATAGCCTCTCTGGGAGTTATGCTGAATTCCGGGTTATCTATCATTTTTTTTAATAAAAGGAAAAAAACATCATTTAATCCTGATGTTTGCATTAACAGATGTCTAATGGTGATTTGATCAGAATAATCTTTTCCTTTAAAAAAATGCAAACGATGCATTAACTCCAAATCAAGATATTGGGTTATATTATCATTAAAATCCAGTTGTCCACTTTCATAGAGCATGCTGATAATAGTTGCTGTAAATAACTTTCCAACACTGGCTAAATGATTCGGTTGATTTATATTAGCTTTTATACTGTCTGTTTCCCCTTCGGCAATATTAAGGCCAAGCTTAAGCTTATCTGAATGCAATAAAAGATAAGCATTTTTTACTTTATTATCCTTTTGAACCTGTTTCCTAAATGAAGACTGAATTTTTTCAATAACATCTATATCTTTCATATCATTTCCTTTCTTTGTATTTAATTTTACTATTATTTTTCTTTCAAATCAGGAATATTTTTTGAGGACAGACGTTATTTTCAGTTTTATTTTATAAATGATTTCGCTTCTCAAAACACAAGAAGATTTTTATTGCCTTTATTAAAAAGCCATTATTCAGATTATTATGTCTTAAAAATAAATACAAAATTTTCCACAGTCAAAAAATGTAAAAATGGGTTGAAATATTAATCTCCTGCTTTGAATAATCAGATATTCTGTTGGTGAGTATTATCTTTCATCTTTCAATAAAAATCCTGTTTATTTTAATTAATTATAGGAAATTATAAAAATTGATTTTTCCCCAATCAGAAGAAAATAATTATTTGACTAATATAATCTTTCATAATCAATTAAACTTTTTATCCATAATTCACAGTTTTAATATTTGCCTTCTATATTACTTTAATCTATATATTCCATTATGTCTAATTATACTACAGGTATTGATTTCAAACATTCTTAACTTTGATCAGCCAAATAAGAATGACTTTATAATAGCAGCTTGCTAATTGCTTTAAAAATAAATAAAATACGCTCTGATTAGTATTTGCGTGGAAGTCTAAAATAAAAAGATACCCTCCCATATTATTTTGTTATGTAAGTAAATAGAGAGGATATCTTTTTATTTTACTTATAGTTTAGAAAAAATAATTCCTTCTAACTTGTCTGAATGGAATTATTGTTTACCCCATTGGTTTCCTTGCGGTTCTCCTTCACAAGTACATGTTCCCTGATAATCTTCGTCCTGACAATTAGGAATACCATCTCCATCATCATCAGCTAAACAGCATTCACAGTCACAATCTGAAACATAATCATCATCTAGCCCATTAGGAATGCCATCCCCATCAGCATCTGGAGCATCTTGTCGATAACCGCCATTACCACTTCCAGGTCCGGCATTAGCATTTCCATTAGTATTTCCTTTTGAAAAACCATTCTTGCCTCCTGCGTATCCGTTATTTTGTGCAAAGCTATTAAAAGTTAATATCCCTGCAATTAATAAGAATACCAGAAAGATCACACCTATTTTTTTATAGCTACTTAGATAAGTCATTTTATTATCCTCCATTATTTGTATTTTTCTTTCTGTCTATTAATACGTAAAAGGATATGATTTTCTTTCATTTTTTTTATAATTTTTAAAAATATTTCCAGATCACTGTACTTATTTAATAGCTAATGTTTTTGTGAGAATAAAACAATTTATATTAAAAACAAACCTGATAATAATAAAGCAAATAAAGAGTGTGTGCTATATTTTCTGTAAAAGTAGAATAAGTTAATTAAAATAATAACTTGAAATGGGCCATCAAGAACCTCCATAATAATATAGACGAAACTCTAAAAAATTAAGGAGGATAAATTCAAGATGACCCAATTAAATACTAATTCAATCATGTCTATTTTGCAAGCGGAATTAAATAAGGACGGAGATTTCCTAAAGGAAATGGTAAAAAGTATTATGCAACAGCTAATGGAAGAAGAAAGAGATGCTCAGGTGGGAGTATTGTCTCATAAAAGAGACAATGCCAGAAGAAAGGCCAATCGTAACGGCTATAAGCCCCGCTCTTTAAATACCAGAGTCGGTAATCTACTTTTGGCCAAACCCCAGATCAGAGAATTTGCCTTTCAGACTCAATTATTTGAAAACTACCAAAGAAGCGAAAAGGCCCTACTTGCCAGTATCTGCCAGATGGTTACCGATGGAGTCTCCACCAACCGGGTCAAAAAGATTGTCGCTAAACTATCACCGGATCTCATCTATTCCAAATCTACAGTCAGCAGAATCACCCAGGAACTGGATCCTCAGATAAAAAAATGGCAACAAGCACAATTACAAGATTATTACCTCTATCTATTTACCGATGCCCTCTACTTTTTTATCCGGGTAAACCACCAGGTCATCTCCTGCCCGTTATTAATTACCATAGGTGTAGACAAGAACGGATACCGGAAGGTTCTGGGTATTGATATCGCCTTTGAGGAAAGCTACCAAAGCTATCTGAATCACTTTAACCAAATCAAAGACAGGGGATTAAAATACGTAGATTTAACGATCTCCGATGACCATAAGGGACTCATCAAAGCTCAGCAGGAAGTATTCCCCAATACACCCCATCAGCGCTGTATCTGTCATTTTATGCGTAATGTCCTATCTTGTGTTCCCTATAAGGAAAAAGCAAAACTGGCCGATTATCTCAAGCAGATCTTTAATTCTCCCACCAGACAGATGGCTGTTACTGTAGCTAAGATGATTGCCAGAAAATACCAGACCAGTTATCATAAAGTAAGTGAAATGTTACAAGAGGAATTGGAATTTACTCTGACTTACCTTAACTACTCCAAACATCACCGTCGCAAGATTAGAACCACCAATTTAATTGAAGGGGTAATCAATAAAGACCTAAAACAACGCTCCAGGGTAGTTGGCATTTTCCCGAACCAGGAATCCTGCCTAAGATATGCCTCCCTGAGACTCATGGAGATTGATGAGGAATGGCAGACCGGTAGAAGGTATCTGAAGATAAATAAAGAGGATCAATTCCTACAAGAAGATGATCCTCTCTTAGAAGAAATAAAACAAATGAAAGAAGGAGTCAAGGCTCAGGAGGAATTGGTGGCTACTTAATTTTACAGAAAAATTGGGATTGACTCGTATAAACAAAAGTTTTTTGTTTATACTATGCATTTATTTATTAAACAGAATATTATATAATGAATTTACTAAAATAGATCAAGATAAGTAAAAGATAAAACTTCTCAGCTTTTAAATTTAACCAAAAGACCAGAGAAGTAAGATAATAATCTAAAAATATCTCTAAGCTAATATAGAGGAGGTACAGATTATGATTAATTGGAAGAAAATCCTTACTTTCTTTATTTCACTCCTTATTTTATTTACTGGAAGCACTATATATTCCCAGGAACTCTCTCAGGAAGAAGAAAGAATCATTAACTCTATAGATGTTTTACATAAAATGATAGCCATAGAAGAACAAAAAACAGCCATGGGAGAATTATTGCAAAATGCACATGGTGTTGTTATTTTTCCGAAATTAACCAAAATTGGCCTCGGTATAGGATTTCAATTTGGCAAAGGAGTTTCTTTACGTAAAGATTATGAAACAAAACAATGGTATGGTCCATCTTTTATTGAAATAAAAACTGCTTCATTCGGTCCACAAATTGGGATTCAAGATGTTTCCTTATTACTAATTATCATGGATGAAAACACTATGGATAGATTAAAGGAAACCAATTTTGATATTGGAGCCAACATCAGTATTTCACCAGGACCTACAAACGAAAGTTTGCATAAAGATGCTCAGTTGAGTAATTCCATATATACATATTCTTATCGGGAAGGCCTTTATGCTGGGTTTACCCTAGAGGGTTCTATTATCCAGGAAGATTATGATGCCAATAAAGATTTCTATGGAATAGAAATTACAAGTAAAGAGATTCTGGAAACCAAAGAACCAAATAATGTATCTATTTTAAAATTAATCCTTGAAATTGAAAAGATCAGAACATGATACAGGAGAAGGTTGTACTATCTCAATAAAAAAATTGATGAAATGGCAATAAATAATCCAAACAATAACCAACTATACTGGTAATGCCCTTGTATGTCTGCAATATATCCAAATATTGTCGGAGCTATCAACATTCCAATTCTTATCATAAGCAGGGCAAATCCAGTGGCCAAACCTGCTTTGTTAGTACCAGCAGATTCTCCCACAAATGTCAGATAAACCCCCGGCCAACCAAGAACAAAAAAACCTAATATAAATGATGAGATAAACACTACAGCTAAACCCTTTGACGGATGAATTAGCATAAATCCAATAAAAAGAAAGGCTATCCCCGTTGAGAATTCTATAATAAAAAGACTCTTCCTTCGATCAGTTTGATAAAATCTATCAGAAAAAAGCCCACAGATAATCAGTCCTATCATTCCACCCAGATGAAGAGTGGCAAATCCTACACCAGCCATTACTTTAGGTATATCCAAATCTTCAGAAAGAAAAATAACAAAATGTGATAAGGCGGAGCTTTCTGAAATACCAAAAATTATGCCTAAAACACATAATCGAAATAAGGATTTATTCTTAAAAAAAGATAAAATATGGTATCTAAGAGATAGTTGCGCTTCTCCCTGATTTTCTGGGGTATCAATAATATTTTTAATATAATTTTTTTCCTGATAGAGTTTAAAAATTAATGGTCCTATCAATAAAATAAAAACTGCAGTCAACATAATTGTTATGCGCCATCCCAGGATATTCCCAAGAAAAGGAAGGAAACTGGCTCCTAATACTCCTCCAATACCAAATCCTGTTTGTGTAAAACCCATTGATACGGCACGTTTTTCTCTGATAGTTGTAGATATAACTGCTTTTGCTACTGATGGTGTAATAAGGCTAAACCCAAAACCTGCCAGAAAACCCATCAGTAATAAAAATTATAATTAGGTGATAGCCCATGAGCTAATAAAAAAGTGCCCAAAGCCCGATACCAAGAAGCATGCCTTTTTTGGTCCAATCCTGTCAACAATTATGCCGGTGAAAACAGAGATTAGCGCAGCACCAATAAAAAAGCTAGTCGAATAATAACCAATCTGTACTCTGTTTAAAGCAAATTCTTCCCGGATGAAGGGAAGCAAACCTAGAAACCCATTTTGCCCAATACTTAAAGCAACATATGGAATAAAAAGAACAAAAAGAATTTTAATTAAGTCGTATTTTGTACCTTTTTTTGGATTATTCATAGATAGATTCAATATTTATTCCTAAACTAAAGTTATTATTATTTGATTAATATTACAACCTAAATGGATAAAAAAGCAAAATAATATAATCTTAAAAGCGTTTCATGCAAATAAGAATATTTGCCATTACTTTAAATATTGATTACCAAAAATCCTGAAATTGCTATTAACAATAAAGAAATAATAACAAATGTTCCAAACTAAAATAAATATGTCAAAAGAGATGTTGCCCTGATATGAATCCTTAAAGCGGATCCATAGGATAAAGTAGCAGTTAAAAGATGGGAAGATGAGCTGTCAAAAGACTGTGTCTTTTATTTCTCTTGGATCCCTCGGATTCCATACCTTTAAGATATTGATAATAAATATCCCGTGCAATATAATAAAAATATCTTTTCCAGGTTAAAGGATTTACAGATAAAGATATTAATTAATGTATCCTTGATTCAGGAGAAATATTGAGTTTTCCCTTAAGTAATAGATTGTATTTGGAGGGCAAATAATGAGTCAGAACTCAATCAACCTTGCAGTACGTTTTTTATTGGAATTAACAGCATTGTATGCATTCGGACGTTGGGGATGGAGCCAGCGCACAGACTTTTTGCGCTATTTGTTAATGATCGGTTTGCCATTGATTGCAGCCTCTTTATGGGGTATTTTCCGCACACCTAATGATGCCAGTGCAAATGGTGCAGCAGTTGTTGCAGTGCAGGGCTGGTTAAGATTGTTATTGGAGATTGGTTTTTTCTCTTTTGCTACCTATTGCTTTTTTTCCCTTGGCTTGAGAAAACCTGGCTGGATTTTTGCGATCATCACACTTGTCCACTACATCCTTTCATATGACCGAATTTTATGGCTTTTGAGATCTTAAGATATAAAGCTTGAAAAAATAGAAAGCAATCAGCAATATATCAGTATGAAGGACTGCTGGTTATCAGATTATTGCATAGATAGAATTTCATTATTTAATGATAAATCTTATTCTATCCGTAGATTCATCATGGGCATGGCCAATTATGAACTTTGGTCAACTTATAATGTGTCCATTCCACCTTTCTTGAAAACATAAATAGCCCATCCCAGCGTTTCTCGTCCCCACTTCAAATATGCTGCCTTACTATCACGAACTTGTTTTAGCACGGTCTCCACATCCGGATCATCCCGATGATCAATCGCCCAGGTTTCTGCAGCATACCATTGTAATCCTTCATATCTATCCCAGTCATCCTGGCTGCTTACGAGCGTATAAACCACTTCCAATCCCTGTTCTTGCCCTACCTCTATATTCTGATAATGTTTTCCGAAGTTGTCTCTCTTCACTCCAATCGCTTCTAAATACTCTTTTCCCGGGTCATTCCGCCAATACGGCTCTCCTACTACAATCCAGCTTCCCGGATCTGCCATCTTCTGCAGAGCGTTTAACGTCCCCCGATATCCGTCAAAAATCCAACTCGCACCGATACAGGAAACCAGATCAAAGCTCTCTAATTTTTTTGGGACATACTTCGCCCCGTCCATCTCCAGGAAATGCAGTTGAGCCTCCGGAACACGCTCCTGATGCTTCTTTTGGGCATCATTAATGCAGTAAGGAGAAAAATCAATTCCTGTCCCTATGATCTGTCGGTACTGCTCTGCAAGTCTGATAAGAAACTCACCCTTTCCCGTTGCGATATCAAGCACACGTGCCCCGGGTTTTAAAGGTAGAAGTGTGATAAGCTGTCCAATTTTCTCAAGACTCATCGGATTGCAGATAATATGATCTCGATGGGTGATATTAAAAAACTTCCACATGTCCATAAGCATACCTTCTTTCATTTGTTTCTTAAAAATTAACCTTTTTTAATTTTATTATAGGGGACGGTTATTCATGCTCAGTAATTAAGTAATTTTTTGGTTTCTATTTAAAGATCTATATCTACTTTATCCACTATCCACCACACATCAGCAGCTCCGCCATAATATGATAATTCCATGGTCCCAAATTCAGCTTTCGTGCTGTTATTTTCACCACAGCCCATAACAATTCTATTAACTTGAACATCTACTATTGCCCTGGGATTACCTAACTTATCCCATTCAAAAGATATATCATTAATAACCGAATATACATCAACAATTAGATTTGGACATATTTGTTTAAGCACAATTAGATTATCAAAATATGGTTCGACAAATTGTTTATAACCATTTTCACTGCAATACCAATATGCTCTCCACCCGTCTTGCTCATCAATTGCCTTCCAAAAACCCTTTACTACATCTTCAACTCTCCTGGTTTCTAACTCTATATCTATCTCAGTATTACCAACAATAATAGAATCACAACCGGATAAAAGCAAAACAAATATCAAAAAGATAGAAAGATAAAAGCTTTTTTGATTCATGATAAAACTCCTGTTCCTTAAATAAAATAACTAATTTATTATAATAAAAAAATACAAAAGAGAACAGATGATTTTTATTAAAATAATTCTTTTGCAGTTTAAAAATATTCTTATCTATCTCCAGCTCAGCCATGTCATTGCAAGCTTCCATTCTATTTCTCACTAAATTACAAATACTAATGGCCAAATACTATACAATAATTTGGGTAAGTACCCAACCCGGGCGGAAATCACTAAAGTAGCACGGAGAATTAAGAAACAACTAGATGATGGGAAAATGAGCTGTGAATAGATGGTAAAAATGATTTTTCAATCATAGACCTATTTATTTTTCATGATACGAACAACAGTCCTCTGTTTTATTATTTGCCGCCAAAATGGATCATTTTTATCTTAATATAATTATTATCTTTATTAATTTCTACCTTTAGTTTTTTCCATCCTCCTGGGATTGATTTTCTGTAATAATTGGTTAACCCTATCGGTTCCTTGGGTATACTAAAACGGGTATCCAGCTTTCCATTTCCATTTTTATCCTGAAAAATTGAAACCACATAATCACCACTTGGCAGAGTTTCATTGATAAATACCACATCAGAAGAGGAATCAGCTTTCAATTCTTTAAATGGTATGTTATCTTTATAATTTTTTTGGGAATTATAAATAGCAATAATTAGTTGTCCCTTATTAGGTAGTACTTCACTAATCTCTATTGTTACATTCAAAGGTTCGGCAAAAATATTCATCGAGCAAAATAATAAAAACAACAAGGTTAATATTTTTTTCATAACATACCTTCCTCTCTATTTCTTGATTCTATTCTACTTTATTAATTAGCAAAAAATTTACATTTGTCACTCCTGAAAGATTTTATATAGAACAACAAAGATTGCCCTTTATTCTTTTCATAAATACAAAACTTTCAAATTGATATATGGCGAATAAAAATAATTTTATCTTAAAAAATCCAGCACAATCTGGTGAAAATCTTTTTTTGTATAAGCATCGTGTCCAAGTTCGGGATATATAATTATTTTGCTCCCGGATATAGCATCAGCCATTTCCTGTTGTGACTCGACTCCTCCGATAATTTTATCTGCACCCCCGCCAATGACTAAGGTGGGACATTTTATCCCCTTTAATTCCCGGTAGGCATTATGAGTAAGACAGGAGATTGCCTGAATAATAAAACGCTCTTTGGAAACCGGTTTAATTGATTTCTTTGCAAATAGGAAAAAAGGGCGTATTTTTTTTATATTTTTTTCGCTATAGTTTTTTTCCAGGTTATCAATGGCTAATTTATCATACTCTTCCTTTTCTGCTAAATAAATCCAATGACCAATAACGCTTTGTATTGTATTGTTTGCTCTGGAAATCGTCACAACAAGAATCATTTTGTCAACTTTTTGAGAATAGTCAATAGCCATCCATTGTGCAATCATGCCTCCCTGTGATATTCCCATAATACAAGCTTTGTTTATCCCAAGTTTGTCCATTGCCAGGGCTTGTTCCTCAGCCATTTCTCTGGTTGTCATCTGTGGTTTTAATTTATTTTTACGACTAAAAACCCAGACTTTATAACCTATGGCAAACTTTCGAAATTGCTGCCATAAAATCAGCTTTGTACCTTTCACCGTCCTGATTCCATCTGAAAGTCCGGGTATAATGACAAGAGATCTATCACCTTTTCCAAAGACAACATATTGCATTTCACTATCACCAATCAGAATATTGCCTTCCTTGATATTTCCAAACATATTTCCCCTTTCTTTATTTCCGTTAAAAATTAAACTGAAATAAAAAGGATTACTTACTTTTTTCTTTTTTCTTATTACTCCATCTTTGGGAAACTTCTCAATTATATCTGGGATATCTTCCATTATCTTCTATAATGCTCAGAACTCCCCAGGGGAAAGTAATTTTACTTCTACATCATCTCCTATATTTTTATTTTCATTATAAATAATTGTAATAGAAATTAATAGAAAATAATTACCCTTTTAACATTAAACAGAGAACAATTACCAATATAATTTATAAATTAATCATAAAGTCATTGTTGAAATCATAGAATAATGACCTGTCCAAGATGGAAGCACTGCAAATTGATACAGATAAAAAAACAGCTGAGGAATGACAAGATGTGTTGAAATAGGGAAACTGGTAATTCAAGCCACAACCAGTATTTATTAATGATACAGAGAACGTACCTTGTATCATTAAATAGTTAATATAATAAAATGAATTTTGTTTAAAGGAGAGTTTTGGGTTGATTTTGAAGACTGTATCTGGCCACTAACTCTCACAAGACTCCTTATCTTTAATCAAAAAAATATTGAGTCAAACTTACAGCCTTATTTTGTAATCAGTTTAATCGGCTCACCAATTTCTACGATATTCTTATCATAATCATAAAATCTTAAAACTTTTTGCTTCCAGGGCTGTTCTTTGATTTGATGGATAAATTCCAAATCATTCTCTTTTAAGATTTTTTCTATCTCTTCCAGATTTTCTTCTTCAAAATAGAGCTCAAAATTATGAGAATATCTTTTGATGGGATAATGATTAATTAATGATTGAAAATGCGCCTTTTGGTGAATAGCAAAATCTCCTTCAAAGACTACATTTTCTCCATAGTCTGCCTTCACCTTTTGTTTTAATATTTTTTCATATAAAAATCTTGAGCGATTTACATTTTCTACTACAATTAACGGACAAATGTATTTCATAAATTACCCTATATCTGGCAGGAAGGACACCAGTAAATTGCACCACCTAAATAAGGAGCTTTTTGAATCTATGTACCGCATTTTGGGCAGGGCTTGCCACACGTATTTTTACTGAGCAGTGTCTTATATCCACCTACTCTGCCAAATAAATCCTTTTCGGTATCACGTCCTGCAAGCCTGGTCATTTCTATAAGTGTATCTTTTACTGAATGAAACATGCTGGCATATTCCTTTTCAGAAATTGTGGCCATTTTGCGTTTTGGATGAATACCGGCATGAAAAAGTATATCCTGAAGTACGCCATTACCCAGTCCAGGAATTCGTTGCTGTGTTGCAAGGAAGGCTTTAGCTGAAAGTTTGTCCGATTCTCTGGTCCTTAACATATCAAAATATGCCATATCAAAACTATAAGAAAGAGGGAAAGGCTTTTCTCTGGCAATAAGATAGTATTTATTATCAAGAGTTCCCTCAATGAAGGCCAGAATAGTACCATACATCTGAATCGAACAGACTAATAGGCTTCCATCAGTAAATTCAAGTAAAAGCTGGTGCTTTGATGGCACCTGATCAGTGTCCTCTAAATAACGAAGGTTAGCGCCATCGCCAAAAACAATACGCCGGTCACCAATAGAAATCTCTACCATTGCCCCCATGCCTACACTTTCTCCGATAATCTGCCCGGAAAGGAGTGTCTTATAATATGCCAAATCGCCATGATAGAAAGCAAATTTATGGGGAGAATTGTTAGTAACAACATTACAGATAATTTTACAACAAACTGTATCATTTAACTGCCTGGCAATAGTGTTACTTTCAGGTATTTCGAGCATTTTATTTTACCCCATCTTGTTAATAAGGATATATTTAATTATACTAAAATATTAACAAAATTACTCTAAAAAGGTACTAGTTTTCCCCTTGCCAAAACCCAAATTCCACCCTGAAAAAGTCATTTCTAACAAGAGGAAGTATGGGAATTAGATACCATCGTATAGTTGAATGTTATTTTTCAATTATAGACCCCTATTATTTTTCTGATATGAACAACCGTCCCCTTTATCATTATGATGCTTTTACTCTGGTTATATCCTTCAATTCCTCTTCTATATTTATTCTTTCTTCCTCTAAATCATAATCGTTTTGGATACCCATCCAGAACTGTGGAGAATTGCCGAAAAACTCTGACAATCTCAATGCTGTATCTGCTGTTATTCTTCTTTTCCCTTTAATTATCTGTGATATCCGTGTTTGAGGTATTCTTATCTCCTTAGATAATCTATAAGCACTTATCCCGAAAGGATCTAAAAATTCTTCTTTCAATATTTCTCCTGGATGTATATTAGGTAATCTTTCCATTTTCTTCACCTCTTATCAATGGTAATCAATTATCTCAACTTTGGTTGTGTTTCCATTTTCCAACTGAAAACATATTCTCCATTGCGAATTAATTCTTATGCTATACAAGCCCTCTCTTTTTCCTTTTAAAGCTTCTAACCTATTATTTGGTGGTATTCGCAAATCGTTCAAATCTCTGGCATTATTCAACATCCTTAACTTCCTTCTTGCTGTAATTTGGATATCATGAGGAAGTTTTAACGATTTGAAACCATTCCAAATTTTTTCAGTTTCTTTTGAAGCAAATCTTAGGATCATAAATTAATACTAACGTAAATGTTTAGTATTGTCAAGCATCAGTAAGTCTGGGGTCAGATACTCTCTTTCTACAAATCCAGAGCAAATTTAATCGCTTTATTAATTTCAGCTATCTTTGTTGGATTTAAGTGGATAATCTTTTCATCCAGCAATTCTTTCCTGATCGTAATGATGGTATCCAGATTAACAACGCATTCTTTGGGCATATTTTCTCTTTTACCCAATCTTACTTCTACCGGGATATCTCTGATTGTTGAAGTAACTTCTGCCACCGTAATAGAATTACGAACCTTGTAAGCCTCATTTCTAGATAATAAAGCAACAGGCCTTCTCCCAATAGGTTCAGGTAGATTTGCCCACCATATATCACCTTTTTCCATTGTATTAAAATTCATTATCTAACACCTTATATTGTTCTTTTTCCAATTCTGCAACTTTATCAGTCTTTTCAGGATTTTTTTGGTAGCCTTCAATATATTTCTGAATTTTTTCTTCTTCAGTTTTTTTCTCAAAAAAATATTGAATCATTTCCTGTAATAACTTACTTCTATTACTTCTTCTTTTTTTCTTTTCATCCTCTAATTTTTTAAAATTGTCTTCATCCAGGGTGATTGTAAATCGTACATTTTTCATAAAATAAGACCTCCTGTGCTAGGCTATTTATATTGTTATGATAATAATATGATAATGATCATACTTTGTCAAAATCTCTTTTTACGCGGATCGGAGGATTGATGGCTTAGTTAATTTGTTACCTTGTTGAATTAATTATAATACTTCTTGGGGCTGACACCAATTCTGCGGAAAGTATTCCCCATTGCTTCATTTCCCTCTTTTATGAGCAGATAAATATGATTACTCATCTGTTTTACTTTTCTTTCTTGCTCTTTTCGGTATAGTATTAATCCTACCAAAAATAGTGGATATTGAATGATAATATCAATAAAAAGGATCCGCGCCACTATGTTTTTTATTCCTCTAGTTTGAATGTCAAATATTGACAGGCTGACCCCAATTTTCCTCATGGTTAAATAAAAAATAAGAATTAAAGAGACTAACAATCTATTCAAAACTAAACCTCTTCAATTCTTATCAAAAAAAGGCAAATATTATAATTAATTATCCTTAAGTAGAGCGGATCTCCTGACGCATGAATACCACATAAGAAATTGCAAAACAAATCAACGTTAGGGCTATCAATGCAACAAATTGCGGCCATACTACTAATAAGCTCTGCCCGATACTAAGTGGGCTTGGTATTACCTCCGAACTTCTTAAAGCCGATGCTATTCCAAAAAATCGCACTGATGGATTCAAAATAGCAGTAGTGCTCTCCTGAAATAATATTAAAGGCGAAATTCGCAAAATCATACTTTTCACATCTTCGTTTTTCGCAATTACCACCAGTGATGCATCCTGTCCGATTGGAGCAACCTGATCAGCAATAACATTTGCTACCATTAGAATAAAAAATGTGAAAAATATCCATACCATAATCGAAATCAGTGCTGAAGTAGCTGTTTGTTTAAAAATAATCGAGAATAAGATTCCCAGCCCCATCCAAAAACCAATATAAACAATACTCATCAAAAAGAATAATCCAATCCTGACTAATTCGTGTACACTAGGAATTATTCCAAATACAATCAATTCTAATCCAAAGATTATTGCTATTATACTCATAAGCATAACCGCAATAGTAGTTAAACCAGCAAGAAATTTTCCATTAATCAAGGCATCACGGTATACTGGCTGTGATAGCACAGTGCTCATTGTTCCGCTTGTTCTCTCGCTATTAATGGCATCAAATCCAAATATGATTCCAATTAATGGTCCAAAAAAACTTACAAAGAAAATAAAGGAAGGAAGTGTTCCGCCTGAAAATGTAAATAATTTCAGAAAAAGATTCTCACCAGTAAATTGAGTCACATCATTACTGATATTTTGACCTAAAATATAAATAATCGAACCAGCTGTCAAGGCAACAATCAAAAATATTATTATGAACTTTTTACTTCCCAGGTAATCAGCCAGCTCTTTCCAATAAATAATACTTAAACCAGACATGATTAAGATTCCTCCCTAAAATATTTTGTATAAATTTGCTCCAACGAGAGTTCTTTTGCCTTTTTTTCGACCTTTAAAACACCATCGATTTTTTGAATATCCTGAATTAATCTGGGAACGTCTTTGCCTTCCTGGTAGCTAATTTCCAATCTATTACTCTTTTCAGGTAATATTTCTTTGCTTATTTCTTCCAGTGAACCATTTGCAACCATTTTCCCTTTGGAAAAAATACCAATCTTGCTACATATTTTCTGAACCTGGTAAAGCAAATGAGAGCAAAGAAATATGGTAATATTCTCTTCTTTATTTATTTTAGTTATAAGGTTCAAAATTTCCTCTACACCTTTGGGATCAATTCCTGTCGTAGGTTCATCCAAAATTACCAGTTTGGGCTTTTTTATAAATACCGTCCCAATCCCCAGCCTTTGTTTCATACCCTTGGAAAATTTGCTAACTTCAACATTTGTTACATCTTTTAACCCTACTAAACTTAGTACTTCATCTATATTATTTTTTGCTTCTTTTTCAGGAATATGATTTAATCGGGCAATATATGATAAATTTTCAAAAGCAGTCATATCTTCATAAAATCCTACATTTTCCGGAAGATAACTGGTAATCCTCTTAACCTGTAAAGGTTCTTTTGTTGAATTATAACCAAAGACACTTATTTCTCCAGTGTTTGGCTCAGTCAAGCCCAATATCATCAATATAGTAGTTGTCTTTCCAGCACCATTAGGCCCCAGAAACCCAAATATTTCACCCTGGTTAATTTTCAAATTTAAATTATTTACCACCGGCGTTCCATTATACTTTTTGGTTAGTTGTTTTGTTTCCAAAACAGTTTGAATATTATTCATTTCTGCGCCCCTTATAATTTTTTTCTAATGATTATCTGCGTCTCAATTTAACAAATATACCAATCAGGATGGCAAGTATTATAACTATGATGGCAATACCAATCCATCCCCATTTTGTTGGAACATTTACGCTGGTTCTAAAGTCAATTTTCTTCATATCCTGAGTTCCACTGGCATTAACGGCCAGCATGTAATCACCTGGTACCGTGTTTTGAGGAACATTAATTGTCATGGTTACTTTTTCTGGTTTTTGGGATTGTGCTAAAGATGGCAATTCTTCAATTTTATCCGGATTAAATCTTACTTCCCATCCTTCGGGAGCACTGCTTATAAAGCTAACATTATCTATAGATGCTGAACCTTCATTCCAAATATAGAAATAATATTCTTTTTCTTCACCGGCAATTGCCGAAAGCTTAAGATTTCCTGTTTCTGTTCCCAGGTTTAAAGTATAGGTTCCAGTAACTACTGCATCCAAGTCAAGAGATTTTTGCAGCTCTCCTGCTTGAGCAATAAATTTTAATGAATATTCGTCCTTCTCAGCAGAAAACGGCGGGGTAACTGTTAATAGAATAGTTTCACTGACACCTTTATTAATTTTTATTGCAGATATTTTCTCTTCTTCTCTCCACCTTGGACTAATAGAAGCTTTCCATCCCTGGGGAATATCAACTGCAAAATTCATTATTTGATCTTCCTCAGTCTCATTCTTTACCTCTATTTCATATTTCATTGCTTTCCCGGAATGGCTTTCAACAGATGGGTATTTAGTACTTAAAAGAATTTCATTAGTTTCCTCTTCAATGTCTTTTTCTGTCTTCTCAGTAATACTAAGCATAATGTCAAGGGCTCGTTTTATTTGACCATCAACAGTTTCTGCTTCAATAGTGAAAATATATTCCTCTTTTATTTGTTCAATTTTTTCAGGAACCTCTATATGCAGATTTAGAGTCTTAACATCATCTGGTTCCCTGGTAAGAAGATTTACCTGTCTTACTTTATACCCTTTATAACTCTTATTACGCAAAATAATATCCCAATCTCTGGCATCCGGATCAGGAATTAAACTAAGGCGAATATCTTCTTGTTGGTTACCAGTATTAATAATTTTTACTTCCAGGTCAGTACTGGCACCCTCTTCAAGAACTAAATCTGAAAATTCACTGTAGATAAGAAAATCCCTCTCTTTTGTAGTAATTTGGTTTACCTGTGCTAAACAGGAAAAGGAGTTCAATAAAAATAAAGCGGTAATAATTAGAATAAAACATACAAAACCTTTAATTTTTTGATTCATAAATGTTACCTCCAAATTTTATATTTTTTTCTATAATCTAAAATTAAGGCTTTTATATTTTTTTTGTTTTCGAATTTCTTTCTGATTCTTTAGATGCAATTTTTATGTGCTATTAGCACATTTTCTCCTAACAATATATTTTACAAAAAATTTTTTTCTTGTCAAGATATTATATAGAATTTGTGTGATTATTTTGTGATAATGTCACCTTATTAATTATCTTGATAAAATGTCACTATGAATAAAGAGGTATATTATCCAATGTCTCAAAAACAACTTGGTAGGCAAAAACT
>JAXGNR010000003.1:0-8223 GCA_040767965.1 Atribacterota bacterium | reverse complement strand
AATTCATTATTCCGTTTTTTCATGTCACCCCAATCACGAGCTCTCATTTTTTTGTGATCTGCACGCGAACCAAATTCGGATCTAGGGTATCCGTCTTCATATTCCGATATATTTGGTCCTTTTTGTTGTCTTTCTGCTAGTCTTAACGCAGCGTATGCATTTTCTTTTCTTTTTTGTCTTTCTTGATCACTTTCCTGCAGTGCTATGATGGATTCTTTTTGATCTGCTTGTTTTGGGAAACTTTGGCGCTTACTATACAAAGCTTCTTTTTCAAGTTCTCGTATTTTGATATATTTTAGATACACCCTTTCATATTCCGTTACAGGTGCAGCTTGACCCTTACATACTAATATAAAATGTTTTTGCGCATGATTTCTAGGAGTTCTGGTGCCAGACTCGAGTGCTGTAGCGTTAAGGTAATTTTTTTTTAATAGTTCTTTTTCAGAAACGCTAAGTGTAATCGGTTTATCATCAGGAATCGAATATTTCTTTACAGTAATTATTTTCTTTTCAATTTTAGATTTGCGTGCAATTTTTTCACGTATTTCCTGGGAAATCAGATCACCTATTTTGACCATGATAATTCCTCACCTGTAAAGTAATGCTCTCAAATTTACATCATAAAAACGAATTCTTTTTTTCTCAACACCTCGTCAATATTTTCTTTAATTATCCCTCGGTAAGCTTCGATCGGGTTCCTTTTTCATCCGGAATTTTCTGTTTCTCTTCAATACAAGAAACAATATGTATTGTCAAAAGAATGTCACCATTCATGTCTTCATAATAATCGTTTCGATACTTTGACACATCATTATTGATTTCTAATTAATATTATGTCAATAATATTAATTAGAAATCGTTTTTTCATAAGCAAATTAAAATAATAGAAGGGGAATTATTATGCCTGCATATTTTAAAATGTTACCTGTCGATAATATCGAATTGGATCTAAAGAATCCTCGCATTGCACAATGGGTAGAAATGTATGGAGACAAAATTACCCCGGATCAAATGGCACTCGCGTTAGGTGCTGGAAGTAGTTTTGACGGGGAAGTTGGAGTGAGTTTTAATAGTCTTAAACAGTCAATACAGACTAATCGAGGTATTATTCATCCAATACTTGTTAATAAAGAAGAGGGAAATAAATATGTCGTAATTGAAGGAAACACAAGAACGCTTATATATAAAGAATTTATGGAGAAGAAAATTGCAGGTGACTGGAGTATGATACCAGCAATGGTTTATGATAATATGAGTACAGAAATGATAGATGCCATTAGACTACAAGCGCATCTTGTTGGAACTCGAGCATGGGATCCTTATTCAAAAGCAAAATATCTTGATTTTCTTAGAAATAGTGAAAATCTTACATTTGCTCAAATTATTGATTTTTGTGGGGGCAATAAACATGAAGTAGAAAACTATATTCAGGCTTATCAAGATATGGAGAAATATTATCGACCAATTTTAGATAGTGACCAAGATTTTGATCATACTCGTTTTAGTGCGTTTGTCGAATTACAGAAACAAAGTATTCTAACAGCACTACTTGAGGAGAAATTTACAAAAACAGATTTTGCACGTTGGATCCATGAAAAAAAAATATCTCCATTACTTTCAGTCCGAAAATTGCCTCGTGTTCTTAAAAATGAACAAGCAAAAAAAATATTTTTAAAAGATGATATTGAGGAGGCAATAAAAGTTTTAGATACACCTTCTCCTGGGTCAACATTACAGGATGCAACATTGATACAACTTGCAAAAGAAATCTCTAGACGAATTGGGCAGATATCTCTTGATGAAATAAAAAAATTGAGAGACAAGGATACAAATGAAGAAAGAGATATAATTATTGATGCAAAAGAAAATCTTCAGGATTTATGTGATGAAATAATTGTTGAATAGGTTGAATAATTAATGGGTGAATCTGAATCACATACTAAACTTGTAAAAGAAATTGTCACATGGATATGCAGCAACCACCTACATGGAGATCCAGGTTTTATCTTTGCAGACCTTCCAGACAATCCACCTAGCAAAAAACCGCCAGTAATTAATAATTTTATACCTGATGTTTTTGTGCCGGAATCATCAGGGGTTGCACTTATTATTGGAGAGGCAAAAACAGCGCGAGACCTTGAAAACAGACATACAAGAAGTCAAATTGAAACTTTTTTGCGTAGATGTGCATTGACGAATAACGCCATTTTAATCATGGCTGTTCCGTGGGATTTAGTGCGCTCTGCGAGATTATTATTGAGAAAATTGAAAATAGAAACCGGAGCACACGATGTTAATATTATAGTGCTGGAAAGACTTTATGGATAAAATTATATGCAACAAATAGTATTAAAAAAAGAGCCGAAACTAAACCCAAAACTGGAAGCATTTCCTTACCAGAGCGAAGCGGTACAAGCAATATGTGAGCTTGAGTACGCAGCCATATTTCACGAACAAGGATTGGGTAAATCAAAAATAGCAATTGATGTAATGCTGTATTGGCTTGAAAAAAAATTGATAGACACTGTTTTATTTGTTGCTAAAAAATCACTTATATATAATTGGGAAAATGAATTCTTGACTCATACCTTCATGAAACCGAAAATTCTTACTCAAAACAAAAGATCAAATTATTATGTATTTAATAGTCCTTCCCGATTAATGCTTTGTCACTATGAAATGATTCTCAGTGAATATGAGAGATTTAAATTATTTTTAAGGTCACGAAATGTTGCTGCTATTCTTGATGAATCCGCAAAAATAAAAAATCCTAGTTCAGGTATAACAAAAGCATTTTTTGAATTAGCACCATTATTTAATAAAAGACTTATCATGACAGGAACACCGGTGGCTAATAGGCCATACGATATATGGGCTCAAATCTATTTTCTAGACCAAGGGAATAGTCTTGGATGTGATTTTAATTCATTTAAACGAAACACTGATTTATCAAATGATTTAAGTGAAGACATTGGGTTACAACAGAATTTTGAAAACAACGTTGAGAGTATTTATAATCGTATTTCGCATTTTACTGTCCGGGAAACAAAACAAAGTGGAATTATAGACTTACCAGAAAAAGAGATAAGAAAAATAAAAACTGACTGGGAACCATGTCAATATGATTTGTACCGCCAGATTAGTGAAGAAACCAAAGCTATAGTCATACGAGAAGGAATACCCTCAGAGGATAACGCTGAACAATTACTAAAACGACTCTTGAGACTTGTACAAGTAGCATCTAATCCCGCCTTAATTGATGAAGGATATAAGAATGAACCTGGTAAGCTAGAGTCTCTTGGAAATATTATTTATGACATTATCTCAAGAAATGAAAAGTGTATTGTTTGGTCAGCCTTTACTGAAAATGTTAATTGGTTGGCGGAAGAGTTTAAAAAATATGGTACATGTAAAATACATGGAAAGCTCAATATTGAACAAAGGAATAAATCCGTAGAATCTTTTCTGACAAAAGATAATATTCGCATTCTTATTGCAACACCAGGTGCAGCTAAAGAAGGATTGACCCTCACATCAGCCAACCATGTTATTTTTTATGATAGGTCATTTAGTCTTGATGATTATCTTCAAGCACAAGATAGGATTCATCGAATATCTCAAAAGAGAAAATGTATTATATACAATTTGATTATGACGGATTCAATTGACGAATGGGTGGACACGCTCCTAGAAGGAAAACATTTGGCAGCACAGCTCGCACAAGGGGATATCTCATTAAATTATTATAAAACCAAAATATCCTATGATTTTGGAACAATAATAAAAAATATTCTTAACATAAAATAATATGATGCAAAGGAGACAACAATGGAAGATCGTGTTGATAGCATAACATTGAAAGGTAAAGAAATACCATATGAAGACCGCATTCTATCAAACACTGATTTACGATATTATCCCGAAAATCCAAGAATATATTCTATTGTATGCACTGGAGATGGAGATCCCTCTCAAGATGAGATCGAAGCGCGCCTATCTTCCATGGACCATGTTAAACAACTTATTCAATCCATCAAGGCTAACGGAGGTCTTACAGATCCACTTCTAGTTCGTGATAGAGATTTTTTGGTTCTAGAGGGTAATAGTAGACTTGCTGCATATAGAGTTCTATCTAAAACAGATCCAATAAAATGGGGAAAGATAAAATGTCGATTGCTTCCATATGATATGGGTGAAGATTTGATTTTTGCGCTTCTGGGTGAATATCATATTATCGGAAGAAAGGACTGGTCTCCTTATGAACAGGCTGGCTATGTTTGGCGAAGGGTAAAAAAACATAATATTGATCCTGATAAGATTGCAAAAGAAATGGGTGTTTCGGCAAAAATGATAAGACATCTAATTCATGTCTACCAATTTATGATTGATAATAACGATACTGATGTTCAGAGATGGAGCTATTATGATGAATATCTGAAGTCAAATAAAATTGCAAAACGTAGACAGGAATATCCTGAATTTGACGAAGTTATCGTTAAAAAAATAAAAAAAGGAGAAATACCCAAGGCGGTTGATGTTCGTGACAAAGTGAAAAAAATAGCAGAAATAGGAGGAAAAACATTAAAAAAATTTTTAACAACACCAGATTCTTTAGATACCTGTATGGATAGAGCTATATCCCGAGGAGCGGATAATGTCATTTATAAAAGGTTGAATGCTTTTCGTACACAAATTTATGAACCTGATTTAAAAACTGAAATAAAAATAATGCCTGAGAATCAACGCAATAAATGTAAATATGAGCTTGAAAAAATAAAGTCTCGCGTTGACAGACTGATCAAAACATTAGATTAATTATTTTGATTTCAAATATTTGTTTATACAGATTTAATACTTGTAATTATATTTGAGATACTATGACACTGAGGACAGTCACCACAAATGGTTTTAATTTTAGTTAAAACATCCTGCTGTCGCAAAACATTAGGCTGACATACTTGTGTTTTAGTATTTTCAGAATTTTTATTGTGATTAATATTTCCTTGTAGAGTTAAAACCCTCTCAATATTTGGCTTATTAGTATTAATTCTAGACATTAATCTAATTTCTTTTGAAATTGGCAAGCCTATCTCTTTTTCTACGGTGTTATAAAATAAAGTCTTTGTCTCATTATCAACAAAATCATCTCGTCTACTATTAGGAATTAAATTTGACGAATCCACATGGATTTCACCAATCATATAACTATTAAACCTTTCCTCTCTAAAACATCTGTCCAATAGATGTGCATCACCTATAAGAATATTTCCAACTCTAACACGGACTCCCGAATATCTCTCCCCTCTCTTTATTGATCCCAATAAATGTTTTCGACATCCATACCATCCATATGCAAGAGACTCTTCATTCCTTCCTTTAATTTCAAAAAGACGAATATCATCAATCGAATCATTCCCACCTCTTTTTTCCGAAGTTTTAATATCCTTTTGATACGGTTTTAATATTTTATTCCCGTTTAGGAAAATATCATAAGATTTATAAGAACTGAGATGATTTCGAAGATATTTATCAATAATATGACCATATGGAAAATTGATATTATTAAAGGAAACGGGAGCCACTTGACTTAAATAGCTACTAATTGTTTCTATATCAAAGACATGATTCCTAAAACTTGACACACCTTCTAATGTGACCTCAAAATAACTTTCATCGCGTCTTTTCCCATTTTGTTGAGAAAAATCTGTAACGGTGTCAAAAAAATCTTTGAATGATAGAGAATTTTTCTTTGTATCAATTAGCTGCCTCAATTTAAGACAATCCCACACTTGTATTGACTCAATAACCTCACCTGGTGCTTTTGTCCTAAATATAGCTTTATCACAAAAAGCGATACCACCAAGTCTCCCAATCCCACGAAAACCTCTTAGAGATTGATTATCTTTATTGCTGCTACCGATACTACTGAGTACTTCTTCCGCTATTTCTGAAGATAATCCAATACCGTTGTCCTTAATGATTATTTGCCTTGTGAACGGATTGAGGTTTATATGGACTACCGCTGGGCGACTATGATTCCCCTTAATCAAACCAATATCAATTGAATCAACCGCATTTTGTATATACTCGCGATAAATAGATAGTGGATCATTATACATGCCGGATGTCAGATTTTCTAACAAGTACATACCAGCTTTAAATGATGATTTTCTTTTTTTCTTAGCTCCAATCATTGTAAGGTTTCCTCGTTAAAAACATTTCCAATTAGCGGCAAAGTTGTTTCTTCAGATTCTTCTTTTATATAATAATTTAAAATATCTTTGATCTTTTTATTTTTTGTTTTAGAAATTGAATCAGTCAGTTTACTTTTGTGTTTACCTGCACAAAGAATTTCTAATAATTCTGTTCTGTCATTTTTTGAAAGAGAATTAAACTTTGAGAGCCATTCACGCTCTAACTGTTTGGGTTCACGTCCCCTGTTCAATACAATATGTTCAGGCATATGAAGGATTGTTATAAATTCATCCTTGGTTTCACCAAAAGCTCGATAAAAGAAATCTTCTTTACCCATAATAGCACCTTTCATTACGTTACCTATTCTTTGAACACCTCTAATGAATTGCCAATTCCAGTTCTTGCCAATATGTGTTCTATCCTTCGCATTAAGAGGAATGTATTTCATCGGGAATGAATATATTTGAAGGTCAAGTTCCTTGTTCAACTTAATATTGATGTTCAATCTCTCCCAAAAATCTTCTGGGGTATCGTTGTAATTATATAATATATAATTGGAGAGGTTGTGTATGTTGTGTTTAGCCGCTAACTTTACACTTTTTACGTAGGTATTTTGAAGTTTGATATCATCGAAAGCAATTCTGAGAGGATTTATTGCTACCTTTGATAATAATTTGAATTTTTCTTCTGTAATAAATCTAGCATCTACGCCCTGATTAAAATCAACATGACGCTGCCTCTTGTTATATTTTGCTCCCTTTTCAAACCCAAGGTCACAAATATCATAAATTATATCACCTAATCTCTCTGAAGCTAATATATTGTTATCAAATAGTACCAGGTTGTATTTTGTCCCATACAGCTGCTCTATTGAATTTACATATGGCTTAATATTTATGTAATCAATAAAATCGGGTTCCAGTCGATGAACACCGCAAAACGGACACTTTCTGACACATCCCCGTGTTGAGTATCCAAAATAACTATCAGCAATTAAGGTATATTTTTGTTGTGATTTATTAAATAAATTGTAGTCAGGAATCATGTCCTCAATTATTAGGTCATTATCTTCTCCTATTTCTTTTGAGCTTCTTAAAAGACCTCTATGGGGTATGATACCAGTTTCTTTCCATATTTCTTCACCCATTAATGTAGCCAAGATGCCACCTACAACAATTCTTGATACATCATCCTTAACCAACCACTTGTACCATTTGATTGTTTCTATAGTGACTTTCCAATTATAGGTAAAGAGTGTAGCAATGTATATTTTGTCCCAAAACGTATATAAAACATCTTGATTAAAGCCTTTTATAAATTGAACGTTATCTCCTAACTGTTTATGATAGGATGATATTTTCATCAGTCCCAGAGGAGGAAATTTTGTTTGATAATTTGGTTCAACAAGAAGTATATTTCTATTCATGCACTTTTTTCACTTACTGAATTTTGATATGTGACATATCATAAATAATGGGTTATGTCTATCCCAATATTAACCATGGAAAAAAAAAGATACAGACGGAAATCTTGATTCTCCGAAAATCAAGATTTTATAAGGAATAATGTATAAAAATGAAGATAAGGATATAATATCAATATGTTATGAATATTATTAATAAAGGGTCAATTCAGAATAAATCCCTAATACACGTGAATTACTTGAATTGACCCTAAATATTTACTTCACCATCTCTAATATCGTTCCACCAACTCTCTGAAGTTTATACCCGCTATCCGCTGACAATTCCTTAAACTGAGCCGCTTTCGTGTAGACATTCACCACATGAAACATGGTATATCCAAATTCAAGTGGTAGTGCCCACTCCACAGCTTCCTTTTCCTCTTTGGTTAACTGAAACTGATTATTGAAACTATTAATGGTTGTTTCCGGATGCTCCACCTTGCTTTCAATGGACAACCTGAACTGGTCCTTCTTCTGTCCCAATTCCCTGGACACATCATTCAAGACTCCCGGGAGTTCGTTTAATATCTTTCGGGATATGTGACTATAAGAAGCACTCACCT
>JAXGNR010000002.1:0-1765 GCA_040767965.1 Atribacterota bacterium | reverse complement strand
ATTGAGAAATTAATAGATGACTACGATTCTTTAAAAATAAACTGGCTCAAACCAAATAGGAAGGAAGGGTAAAATGATAAAATATTTTATTTACACCACAAGAATTTTATTTCTAGGAATTTTTATTTTACTGGTTTCAAGAGGTGCCATGATAGTATGGTTAGGGATATTTGGTACCACTTTACTCTTAGCTTTACTATTGGGTAGGGTGTATTGTGGATGGATGTGTCCAATGAATACTTTGATGGTACCAACAGCATGGTTGTCCAAGAAACTTAATCTACAAGCAAAAATAGCTCCAAATTGGCTTAAATCTAAGGCAACTGCTTGGATAATTTTAATATCGATGATACCTGTTATAGTATTCACAAAGAGAATATTTCATGTCCAAATACCAATACTATTTTATCTATTAATTTTATCAGTAATTGTTACCTTAAGATACAAACCTGAAATATTTCATAACTATATCTGTCCCTTTGGACTTTTACAAAGTTTTAGTGGAAGGTTTGCCCAATTTTCCGAACAGGTAAACCATGAAAAATGTATTGGCTGTAAATTATGCGAAATTGTTTGTCCATCTGAAGCAGTAAAAGTTTCAAAAAATACAAAAAGGGCTGATATAAATCCTATCTTATGCCATCAATGTTTTAATTGCCAGACAATATGTCCCCAGAAGGCAATTATTTATGAAAATAAAAAGAAAAGTAAGTATTAAATGTTTGATTTAAAAAAATAAATCTAAAGAATTAAGAATAATGGGATTGACTCATATCAATAAAGAATACTTGAAATACTATATTAATGGATATTTATATAAATACAAAAAGGAGAAATTATAATACAGCATGACTACAATTATTGTTATTTACAGCATATTGATAGTCTGTTTAGTTCTATCTTTATGGAACAGTCGCGAGAAGACAAAAAGATCTTTTCATATCGCAGGGAAGGCCTTTCTAAAAACGGCGCCCAGCCTTTTAACGATATTGGGAATTGTTGGCTTAATTTTGGGGACCTTGACCCCCGAGACTATCTCCAGGCTGATTGGATCTGAAGCAGGCTACTGGGCACCTTTTCTTGCAGCAATAATAGGAGCTGTTACCTTTATTCCATCTCTGGTTGCCTTTCCCCTGGCGGGTTCTTTACTACGTTCAGGGGCAACCATTATGACTATATCAGCTTTTATTACTACACTGGTCATGGTTGGATTGGTAACCGTTCCAATGGAAGTAAAATCATTAGGTAAAAAATTTACATTTTTACGCAATTCTTTAAGTTTAATAGGGGCTTTAATTATTGCTATATTGATGGGGGTGATTTTAAAATGAACACTTTAAAACAATTCAGAACACCCATTTTGCTGGGAATTATTTACCTCATTTTGATGATTTGGCTTCCAGGTACAGCACAGAAAACGATTGCAGTTACTGTTTCTTACGCGAAAGAAATGGCTATAATTATGCCGGCAGTCTTTCTTTTAATGGGATTGATAGAAATATGGATTCCGGGTGATAAAATACAAAAATGGTTGGGAGCAAGCTCAGGCATAAAAGGTATCTTTATATCTTTTTTAATGGGAACCCTTCCTACAGGTCCTTTGTATGTTGCCTTCCCCTTAGCTGCTTCCCTATTGCAGAAAGGGGCAAGTATTACCAATACTGTAATATTTTTGGGTTCCTGGGCTGCTCTAAAGATACCACAACTCCTGGTAGAGATAAAATTTATGGGGGTAACTTTTACCATAGTACGATTCATGCTAACT
>JAXGNR010000001.1:0-2777 GCA_040767965.1 Atribacterota bacterium | reverse complement strand
CACCATATCAGGATATGAATTGACAAAAGCTTCGGCTCCGTATAAATCTAATTCTTCCGCATCCGTAAAGAGAAAATACATATCATTGGTAAGGTTATTTTTAAGTTTAATATCACGTATGGATTCTAGCATGGATGCCACACTGATTAAATCAGCTGCAGCGCCAGGCACATTATTGGTACTTTGCGATACAAGAAACCCTCCCCCTCATGAATGACGGAGGGAGTTGAGAGTATCGAAGACACTTTGTTCTTGAATATTCTTATTCCAAGAAACCATGATTCCTGCAAAATGGAAACCGGTCTTCCGGTAGACGGAAACCAACTTACTGCTGCTAAATTACCATGCACCTGTTATCGGGAAGATTGTCAAGGCCTTGCCGCTACTGCAATGCATAGCAGCCTTGATAACTTGCCTGATAACAAGGTAGCTTAAATCAAGCAGAAAGTATATTCGTAAATGCGGTTTCCTAAACCCGGATAGGTGTAACAATCTCCGGAATATTCAGTTCTTCCAGGTTAATTTTATTTGAATATAATAGTTAATTACTAATAGAATGTTTTTTACGATAACTGGAGGGTGATTCATGATATTTTGTTTTAAACATTCTGTTAAAATAAGAAAGATTATTAAAACCTACGTTAATTGCAATATCCAGTATAGAAGAAGAGGTAGTTAAGAGCTGTTTTTCAGCTAAATTCAGACGATAATCATTTAGATAATTAATGAAAGAATTCCCAGTAGTATTTTTAAAAAAACGCATAAAATTTGATGGACTGCACCCATATATTTTAGAGGCATCCTTAATTGTTATAGGGTCTGCATAATGTTCATTAATAAAAGTAAACAGATTTTTCAGTTTTAAAGTATTGGATTTTAAAAAATTAAGATCAGTCAGTAATAAATTCTTTGAGGATAATTGATATAAAAGTAACATTATATTTGCTTTTATTGCTAATTCATATCCAGGAATCTTTTTATCATGAACCTCCTGTAAATTAACAATATACTGCGAAATACAGGAATTAAGAGAGTGATCCATGTCTATAATCATTGGAAAAAACTTTTTATTTGACATAAGCGGCAGCACTGTATTTAAGGTACTTTCATCTGAGGAATAGGTAAGTATCATCTTTAAATCAAAGATTATATTTTTATAACAGAATGTTTCATTTTCAAATTGTTCCATCGAGTGCAATATTCCAGGAGATATAAATATAATGTTGCCTTTTGTTGCAAGATGAGGTTCCAAATTAATTGTAATAATACCTTTCCCATCGCTTACATATATAATTTCAACTTCATCATGGCAATGCATAGGAAAAGAATAAAACGATTCCGGAATTACTGCATTATATATTGTAAATGGATAAGCACTGTCACCATGTAGATTTTTTTCTTTGAAAAATGTGTAACTATTTAAGTTCATTTGATGTCTCCTTCAAAAACATATTATAAATATAAATGCATGATTTTACTAGTAATGATAGTATTGTTCAAATTAATAATGAAATAATACTAGATATTTTATTTGAAAATGATATAATCATATTATTATAGTTTATAAAAACAGTCAATATTATTAGAAGAATATTAAAATATAGACATAGGGATGAGCAAAACTCATGATTTTTGCCTTTGTAAAAATCATTTTTAGAATAAAATCTATTTAAATAGAGTTTTTGAGAATCTTAACCATACGTAAGGTAGTTACATATGAAAAGTTCTGATATGTATTAGCTGTAATGCTTAAGCTATTCGTTTATATACAAGTTTTTCTGCTGGGCGATATAAGCAGCTACTGCGATTGCGAGAAGCGAAATGTGAGCAATGGTATTCATGTTAGCTACTGATTTTTGGCTTCTCAACCATGCTCGTTCCTGACCAGTATATTTAAAACGGGAAGTATATCACTCACATTCTGTCCTGAGAGCATATATTTTTTGAAATATTTAATCTCACGATTGATAGACAGACGATAATCATCAGGTATGGTAATCCATTTGATACAACCGCGATTCTTCTTTCCGTTATTGAAATTCTTGTGATTACAAGGGCATCTAGCAGTTTTAGATTGTTTTAAAGGACAACAGAATTTTTGCCTAGTCCGGTTTCTATCATGGCATTTTCCATTGTTGTACATTGCCAGACCTGCATCACAGACAGGACGACCGATTAGAAGCAGTTTAGTATTCTTTGTGTGTCTGACATTAAGAGGAATAAAGAATTCACCGAAAGACGTATATCTTGGATGATTTCCTGACGGTAGATAATAATCAGCTCCTTTGATATTTTATTATTTCTGATAACTTAAATATACCAAAAAGAGCTGATTGTTTCTATTAAAAATGATGATAACAAGGTCAGCCATACCTCGCAAAACCGCATAATTACTAGAGTTTCAGTGTTTTGCTCATGGCTAATATAGACAATATAGATGGGAGAACTATGAGAAAAGAATATTTAAACCAATTAATCAGCAATATGACAATAGAAGAAAAGGTTGCTCAATTGTATCAGGTGGTAGGAAGTTTTTTTGAAGAGGATGCTGTTATTACAGGAAATATGGGTCATACAGATTATTCAAATAATTATATTAATAATATAGGATCCATATTAGGAAGCATCGGAGCTAAGAAGTTAATTAATATACAAAAAGAGTATTTGACTAAAGATAGAAATAATATTCCGCTTTTATTTATGGCAGATATTATACATGGATATCGTACGATTTTCCCAATACCTCTTGCACAAGGATGTACCTTTCATCCGGAACT